>CAYGTC010000023.1:0-59134 GCA_964352735.1 uncultured Alcanivoracaceae bacterium
AAAAACCGCAATATCAACAATTTAAAAGTTAATATTGCCTAAATGCACCACGGGTCAGCTAGATTTAACGACGACTGTTCCAAGTTTCATCCAATATAAACTCACCTCTTCAATGGCTGCTGCAAACGAAAGATTTGGCCATTCTGTTAGTATTGACAATAACAGTTTACTGATTGGTGCTATTGGCAATGACGATAATAATGTTCCTGCCAGAGCCTATTATCTTGAAGATTTTCGCTCCCAAACATCTGATTTTGATATCGTAGCTGAACATGATCCGAACTCTGTATTTGGCTTCAGTACCAAATTGCATAACAATCACGCCTTTATTGGGGCCCCTAATGATGGCATACCCAATTTAAATAATTATGGAGCCGTCTACGAATATGAGAAAAATGCTGATACCAATTTATGGTTTGAAAAACATAAATTTACAGCAGATGATGGAGAGCCGGGTGACTATTTTGGCTCAATATTTGATTTAGACGATGATAGAATCATCATTGGCGCTCCGTTTAAAAACAGTTTAAAAGGTGCTGCATATTTATTTGAACAGGGTATGGATGATTGGTCTTTTCAACAAAAATTTGTTGATAACGATCCCATGCGACAGCATTTTTTTTCAAGATCACTGGCCATTGATGGGAACCGCATATTGATAGGTTCAATAGCTAATAACAACAATTTTAATATTTCGGGTGAAGCATTTTTATTTCGCTATCAGGATAACAATTGGGTTAGAGAGATAATGCCTACGCCTCAAGATGAATTAACAAATAACTACAGTGTCAGAGGAGATGTATCGGGACCATTTATTTTTGTTGGTGACTACACAATTAAATTAGGAAGCGGCAACAATACTGGTGCTGTATATATATTTGAAGATGATTTGATTTTCGCAAATAGTTTTGAATAAGCATTGATTGAGGTGTGTGTTATATTTTGTAGAGATCACTGCAATTATGCAGAAGGTTTCTTGCAAAAAAAATATTTATTTCCAACATTCAACTGATAGATAAAAGGAGGCCTTTGATCTATCAGTGAATAATGATATAAGTTTTAACATTTTATTATTCACTGTGTCAAAGGCCCCTTCATCACATACACGGCATAGCGTACTGTTGATCTCAATGGCTAACACTGGTTTTATATTTGAAGAATAAAAACTGATTTTTCTTGTTTAATGCATGGATTACTTATAGGATTTGACGTTTTAAGATTTTCTCACTAACCATCAAGATGAGGTTTATAATATGTTTAAAATAAGAATTACTTCTCTTTCTATTGTTTTTTTGTTGTGTTGTGTTCAAGTTGATGCACAAATTTATACCCCCCCTTTTCCATCAGAGCACTATGATGAAACTGATCGATATGATGAAATTTATCATTTACAACCACACAACAGTTATGATCAAACGTCATCTATAACAGACTGGTTAAACTCGGGATTTAGATCTCTAGAAATTGATGTTGTAGACTATCGAGATTGGCAGGACAACCCAAGAGGACCTTGGGTCAGTCATAGCTCGTCAATTTCATCGGTTAATTGTGATGGTTGGAGAACAGCCCGTTTGACAGAATGTCTGGCGGCTGTTACCAATTGGAGCGATGACAATCCTAATCATTTCCCTATTCAAGTTTTGTTGGATATGAAGTCTACTATCAATTTTACTGCATCATGGAAAACTCATGAAATTCAACTATTAGATCAAATTATAGAAGACAATTTAGGCACTCGATTGTTTCGTTATTCTGACTTACTTAATCACTTGGGTTCATCATCTGACTATAGAAATACCTTGAGAGTAACGGGATGGCCAACCATCGCCGAGATGCGAGGTAAAATTGTCGTTTTACTCACTGGAGGCAGCTTTGGCAATGTCAATGGTAGAATGGAGTCGGCCTTAGTAGCAGAAGGTATTCATAACCAATCAGCATTTTTATGTCCAGATGTTGACGGTGATGATCCACATGAAATTTCTGGTAAAATTGATTCGATCAGTGTCAGTAATTCAAGGAATTTTTTCTGCTCTAATGTAAAGGCAGGAGACCATTATCAAATTGTTGCTAACCGCTCAAACCAGTATCGTCAACTCATGCATTTATGGGGCAATGCTGGAGATTTTACCAATACCAGCTTCGAAGCAAGCTGGATAGCTATCGCACATGGCGTATCAACTTTGGGTTGGGATATTCCTAGCGTTGCTTCCTTGCCATATTGGTCAACGGCATTTGATGCGACATTTCCAACAGTTGCTCAGCGCAGAGGCGTACCTGGCTACATGAAAATCAAGCCAAGCTATGCCAGTTATCTTTGCCTTGAAGTCGAAAACAATCACTATAAAAATGGATCTGATGTTGTATTGGCTTATTGTGACTCAGGAAATAATCAAAAATTTGTTTATACTGCTGAAGGCCAATTAAGGCCCAAAGGCAATAATAAGTACTGCATTGATTTCGAATCCGGAAATGCTGGCAATAAGAAAAAACTCCACCTGTGGGATTGTGATGGTGGTAACTCCGAAAAATGGGCCATAAATCGCGGGGGAAGATTCAGCAATCGAGATAAAAACTATCAATATTGTATGGATGTACCTGGAAGATCAACGTCAGTGGGCAAACAGTTACAACTATATCGATGCCATACAGGCAGCAACCAAAGTTTTTATTTCGAAAAAGTTGCCGATTGGGCCCAATCAAACTTTTAATGTTTTGAAGAAAACTTCAAATTCAAGAGCCTGTCAACAGTACTATTAACAGGCTCTTTTTTTTGGGTGTTAAAATAGCATGTCTAGCTCGATTATTTGACTATAGAATGGATTTCAGGTACAAATAGTATTTACTTGTACTTTGATATAAACCTTTGTTATTTAGAGATTAAATTTATTTTTCTACCGATTAGGTAAAATATTTTGACCAGATTTTTTAGAATATTTTCAAAATTTATGAGAATAAATTAGTTAAAATTGTTAGAGGCCTTTTTTTGATTCTGGGTGATTGAGAAAAAGCATTAAAAATGTGTCAATCAAGACGCAAAACACATTTTAATAACTAGCAAGTTTTTTAACGCAGAAGGACGCTTTTTTAAACTTTTTATCCTCATTCGCGAATACAAAAAAGTCTCTGTTATTGATTATTACAGTATTTATTTCAATGATGGGTTGTTATCATCATTTTTCTATTTACTGGTCATAAGGACTGTATCTACCTCACTGCCCTTATGACCATTATTAATACTCAGATTTTAATTAACCTTCATATCTATATTGCACGTCATCGATGTATATATTCACCGTATAACTGGTTTGATTACGATAAAACCAAATGGCATCTAAACTGACCTGACTGCTTAGCACACCATTGCCGCCAACCCAGGGGTTCCATTGTGATGAATTATCTAATCTCCATTCAACATATGTCCACACATTGGGTGTTAATAATATAGTGGTAGATCGTTCTGTTCCATCATTATCATCGACACTCACCCCTACTCTAACACCTGAAGCAGCTGCTAAAACCCAGAAACCAATTCGACCACCTGCTTTATTTAATTTTGGATTACCACTGGGACGTCCTGATGCTGACAATAAGCGTACAGCCCAACTGGCATTGGTATTTCTGTTATCTTTTAACTGGATGTGCTCCGAATAATTACCTCTGCGACTGATGCTACTTGTTCTTTGAGCAAATGACGTTGAAGAAATGCCTCTCGTGCTGCCAGAATATGTAGGACTGGTATTAAATCTCCCTTCACTGCTCTCAAAATTATCAAGAGAAATATTACTGGAGTTATTACCGCCACCATTGCTTCCATTGATCAAACTGTGATAGCGGGACCAGTTCCAATGTATACCTGGATCAGTATGATTTTGACTGCTAAAGTGCTGATGTCCCTTAACTTGAAAACTATCAGATAACACAACCACACCACTATGGGCAGTACCTTTGTACGCTGAATTACAATTTAAATTGTGTTTTTGGCAAAAATGTTTGGTTAAATTTGCAGATGCATTATACATCGCTGTGGTGTACCATGCAGGGTTATTGACAAATCCTTCATGTTCAATGCCAAGCGTTCTGCTGTTATGAACCCCAACGTGATGGGCACGTTTACTTTCTCTGACCATTTGAGTGACTTGCCCATCAGAACTCCTGATAACATAATGTGCACTGACACTATAAGGGTTGTTCTTAAACCAATTCAGCGTGCCTGCATATGACCCTTGAGTTGTGTGTATAGTAACTGCATTGATCGAACGAGACCGGTTACCAAAATAAGGCGAAGCAATCCAATTAGCTGATGGGTAATCTGGTGAAGCTGCTTTATTTTCATCACCCTTATTTTGAAGTTTATATGATTCTGATTGTGCATCTACAGTTATCCCCTTTGCTTCAATACCGTCAGTTTCTGGGTTTAGCCTAATGGCTGGTGCTTGTAATTTCCCCAGAGTTTGGGTATCAAAAGCTTTATTCCATTGAATCTCTTGATCAATAATAAAAATATGTCCATCATCAAATCCACGATCTAGTGTGAGCATTTGATCATAAAAATAACTGTCTTCAATAAACTGACTGATTTGACTTTTTTCCGCGGAATCAGGAGTAGCCAACATATAGGTACTCACTTTAGCCATTTGTTCGATTTTTGGTTTAATCAAATTAAATTCTTTCATTAACTCAGAAACCAATGCAGCAGTTGCCAGAATATTAATTTCTTCAGAGTCTGCCACACTGTCAGGTTTAACAGATAGAGCCTTGGCAGCTTCTAAAACTAAATTTTTATAACCATGATCACCAGTGTGCAGGCCCATGATACCAACAATACTTGGACGCTCTGCATGCCCGTCCAATGTGCCATTTTCATTTTTTTGCTCTGCATCATTGATGTGTAACCAACGGGTATTAACGAAAGCCAATGACTCGAGATATCCTGGTGGGATATCTGGATAACTTTTATAAGCTTTGGCAAAATAATCTAAAGTGTTGATGCCCCGCTCTAATACTTCATCAGATTGAGCATGAAGCGTGTGGCAAGAAAAAAGTAACGATAAGAATAATATTCTTAATAATTTGAATTGCATATAACCCTCTTTTTTTTAATGAATTGCTGGTTTTTTTAACCAGTTTAATAGAGATTTTTGCTTGATTCTGGGTGATTGAGAAAAAGAATTAAAAATGAGTCAATCAAGACGCAAAAAACAGTCTAATAACCGAGTTATTAGCAAGTTTTGTAACCAGCTCGAATATTTGATTGAATATTCGAGCCAGAACGATTTTTTAAACTTTTTACCTTCATTCACCAATCGAGCGAATGTCTCTAATATTTATTATTTGATGTCATACATACGAAAAGCCCCTCTTTCCCTCAATACAAAACATCAATTCGATTATATAACAAATATGTACAATATAATTTCGATTACATCACAAATATTCAAAAAATTCCCAATAAAGACATTAAACTCATTAAAACTAACTAAATAAATCGGCATCAATAAATTCACAGCTGAATCATATCAACTCTTCTGGATTAATATATAACGCATGGTGTCTCATTTAGTTTTTTATCATGGCCATAAAAAAAGCCTGACTCACAGTGAGTCAGGCTTTTAATTTATTTGTGGTTAAGTGCTATTCTTTAAAAGGTTGTTTATCTATATAATTTTCGATACCATCGCCATCATAATCAGCAAATGGTGCATTATGCATTAAGACCTCTCTTAACCAGTAGTTCAATGTTTCTAATTTTGACTGACTATCATAAGCTCCACCTAAATAAAATAATGCTCCATAAAACTCTATCAGGTCTGAATTCTCATCATAAATTGGATAATTAAACTCTGTTGTAATCGCCTGCAATTGATTCAGATGTGACAAAATCAACAGCTCATCTACCGACTCAAAACCATTCATAAAAATGATATCATTGGTAAAGGCAATAAAGAATGATTGCGTTACAGATGTGTCATTGCCACCAAGTGCGATGCCAGCATCATCTTGCAAGGTGATATCAATCAAAGCCACACCGATATTAGTGCTAAAATCCAAGCTCAACACACCCGCATTACTCATTGAAATTGTATTGAGAATGGCATTCGAATCTGAACGAATAACAACATCATATTGATTGATTTGCTGATCAGATTCATTATCAGGACCTAAATCAAAATCAACGATAAAATCATTAAAATCAACGGGATTGGTGGTGAAATTAAATATGTCAAATTCAACATCTCCAGATATTGTAAAGCTTGGTGCATCATTCACAGGCAATACATTTATGCTGAGTTGTGCATCTACCGCCAATATGCCATCACTGACTTCATAATTAAAAGTTGCTTCCCCAAATAGATCATTTGGTGGCATATAATTGAATGTTCCATCGGCATTGATGGTGATCGAGCCACCAATGCCATTGGCAGTAAAAGTACCTGGTGTCACAACAAACAAACCCTCTGCATCATTGACCAGAACACTGTTGTCATTTGTATCAACTGTGGTTGTACCATCGACATCTGTGGCACTTAATAAGGTATCTTCATTGACTTCATAGGCATCTGCAATCACAGTCGGTTCAGTTTGACAAGTAACCAACACATCTGTGACATTATCACCTGACAATGTGCCACTGCTATTACTGATAATACAAACCTGATTGGGTGTATCTGGTTGTGTCAATACGGTCACATCATAAGACTCACCATCAAGTAAGGCCGTAGAAAAGACAAAAGCAGAGTTGCTTGAAACGGTTAAATCATCAGTGCCATTATTCTGCAATATCACTTCATTTCCTTGTTCCAAACCAGAGACTGAACCACCTATGGTAAGCGTTTCATTGATACAGTTGACCGTTACATTTGTTACGTTGGTACCAGCAATTGTTCCTGTACCATTGGATACTGTACACAGTTGATTGAAAGGTTGACTTGAAACAGTAATGGCATATTCAGAACCATCATCTTGTGCTGAAAATATAAAAACACCATTGGCTGAAACCACTAGATCATCAGCGCCATTATTTTGTAAAGTCACACTGCTTGCTTGCGCCAAACCTGTAACTGAACCAATTACAGTATGGGTATCGGTCACACAATCAATGACAACATTGTCCACATCTGCACCTGCTAACGCACCACTTCCTGATGTGACAACACAATTTTGATTTGGTGTACTGGGTTGATTTAAAACTGTTACTGAATAATTTGAACCATCATTTTGAGCAGAAAAAGTAAAAGCGCCATTGGCTGAAACCACTTGATCATCGCCACCATTATTTTGTACTGTGACGCTGTTGCCTGCTGCCAATCCAGAGACCAAACCAGCCACAGTATAGGTTTCTGTCACACAAGTCACCGAAACAGTGGTTACATTGGTACCAGCCAATGTACCTGAACCATTTGTAACTGAACACTGTTGATTGGGTGTTACAGGGTTAATCAGAACAGTAACAGCATAATTTGTACCATCGTCTTGAGCCGAAAACATGAATGGGCCATTGACAGAAACTATTTGGCTATCACCTCCGTTATTTTGAAGAATGACATTATTGCCATCTGCCAACCCGGAAACAGAACCAGAAACTGTATGTGTATCAGTAACACAATCTATCACCACATTTGTCACATTAGTTCCCGCAAGCGTTCCATTACCATTGGTGACTGAACATGTCTGATTGGGTGTTGTTGGGCTAGACAAAATTGTCACATCATAGCTCGACTCATCATCTAAAGCTGTGGTGAAAGTAAATCCACCATTATTTGAAACAGTGATATCATCACCAGCATTATTCTGCAAAATAACACTGTTGCCAGATGTCAATCCAGCGACTGAACCGCTGATGCTAAAAGTATCAGTGACACAAGTAACAGATACATTTGTGACATTATTGCCAATTAAAACACCACTGCCTGATGAAACAGTACAAGTCTGATTAGGAGCAGTTGGTTGATTTAAAACAGTCACGGCATATGTCGAACCATCATCTTGAGCAGAAAAAACAAATGGCCCATTACCAAGATTGATTTGGTCATCACCACCATTATTCTGTAAAGTTATGGTATTGCCTGTTGCCAATCCAGATATTGAGCCTCCAACAGTATGTGTATTTGTCACACAGGTGACGATGATATCCATTATATTTTGACCAGCCAAAGTGCCATTGCCATTGGTAATTGAACAAATTTGATTGGGTGTGGTTGGATTAGATAAAACAGTAACAGAATAAGTCGACTCGTCTGCCAAGGCAGTTGCGAAAACAAATGCGCCATTGCTTGAAACTATGGCACTATCTGCACCATTATTTTGTAAGGTGAGGCTGTTGCCTGCTGCCAATCCTGAAACCGAACCACCAATGCTAAATGTATCGTTAACACAAGTGACAGATACATCTGTAACATCAGCACCAGTTAAGTTACCACTTCCAGATGCTACTGTACATGTTTGACTGGGTGTGGTCGGTTGATTTAATACTGTCACCGAATAACTCGAACCATCATCTTGGGCAGAAAAAACAAACGTGCCATTGCTTAAATTTATTTGATCATCGCCACCATTGTTTTGCAAGGTAATGGTATTACCTGCTGCCAATCCAGATATTGAACCTCCAACAGTATGTGTATCCGTAACGCAACTGACAGCCACATTCATTATGTTGGTGCCCGCCAATGTACCATTGCCATTGGTGATGGAACAGACTTGATTGGGTGTTGTTGGATCGGATAAAACAGTGACTGAATAGGTTGATTCATCATTTAAAGGATTGTTGAAGGTAAATATGCCATTGCTTGATATCAATGCATTATCACCGCCATTATTCTGTAAAGTTAGAGTATTATCTGGTGCCAGCCCAGTAACAAAACCACCAATAGAATACTGTTGTATCACACAAGTGACAGATACATCAGTGACATCAGCACCGGCTAGCGTATTGACCCCTGATGAGACCGTACAAATTTGGTTAGGTGTGGTCGGTTGGCTTAAAACACTTACTTCATAATTTGAACCATCATCTTGTGCTGAAAAGGTGAATGGACCATTACTTAAGCTCACCAAATCATCACCATTATTATTTTGCAAAGTCACAGTGTTGCCGGATGCCAGTCCTGAAATAGTGCCGCCAACAGTATGGGTATTTGTCACACAATTCATCATAACATTTGTTATATCCACCCCGGCTATCGTGCCACTGCCATTAGTTATTGAACAAGATTGGTTGGGCCCTGTTGGATTGCTTAAAACCGTCACCTCATAATCAGAGCCATCAAATAGTGTTGATGCAAAAGCAAAAGCACCATTATCTGAGACTATTAAGTCATCGCCAGCATTGTTTTGTAAAGTGACTGAGTTACCTGCTGCCAATCCAGAAACTGAACCGCCGATGAAATAAGCCACTTCATAAACATAAGCGGCTCCAGAGTTACTTGCTGAATTATCAGCTTGATTGCCATTGACTCCTGTGGCGTTGCTGTCCTCACCAATTGCTCCAACCACAACAGTATCACCAGATATCGATACTGCCCCACCAAACAAATCATTATTTTCTGTATTGGATGCCAAAACACGTGACTGTTGAGTCCATGTTGACCCAGATCGAACAAAAACATAACCTCCACCTAAGTTGCCACTTGCTCCAATGACGACGGTATTATTTGATATGGATGATGACTCTCCAAACCGGCTGGTGCCATTGGATGCCTTCAGGTAAGCTTGCTGAGCCCAATCTGTTCCACTACGAACAAATGCATAAGCGGCTCCTGAGCCAGAACGCAAATTATTGTTCTCATCGCCATTGACTCCTGTAGCATCACTGTCCTCACTGACAGCACTTACTACCACAGTATCTCCTGATATCGATACAGAGGAACCGAATACATCATTGGCATCAGTATTTGAAGCTTTAAGGTAGGCTTGTTGAGACCACATCCCAGTGGCGCGAACAAATACGTAAGCCGCTCCTGAATCAGATCGTGAATTATTGGCTTGATCACCATTGATGCCGACAGCATTACTGTCTTCACCAGTTGCACTCACGATGATGGTATCGTTTGTTACCGCTACTGCTCGTCCAAATTGGTCATTAGTTTCAGTGTTGGATGCTTTGAGATAGGCTTCTTGAGTCCAGTTTGTGCCTGAACGAACAAATACATAAGCCGCTCCTGCAGACAAAGCTGTATTATTGGCTTCAATGCCATTAACTCCGGTAGAACTGCTCCTTTCATTAATTGCACCAACCACCACAGTGTCTCCTGATATTGATACTGCAGTACCGAATTCATCATTGCTTTCTGTATTGGAGGCTTTAAGATAGGCTTGTTGTGACCATGTTGAACCGGTGCGTACAAAAACATAAGCGGCTCCTGAAGTAGAAGCAGAATTGTTTAATTGATTGTTATTTACCCCGACAGCATTGCTGTCCTCTCCTGTCGCGCCTATCACAATGGTATCAGCAGATATGGATACTGATTGTCCAAAATTATCATCAGCTTGAGCATTAGAAGCCTTAAGATAAGCCTGTTGTGACCATGTTGAGCCCGTTCTCACAAATACATAAGCCGCCCCAGAATTAGAGGTCACATTACTGGTTCCATCGCCATTTATTCCAGTGGTACTGCTGTCCTCACTGGGTGCACCAATTACCATTGTATTACCCGATATCGATACAGATCGACCGAATTGATCATCTATATCGGTATTAAATGATTTTACATAAGCTTCTTGTATAAAACTTGGGTCTACAGTCAAAGGATAAGTGGCATTATTGTCGTCCAACAGAATTGATAAATGATCATTCTTTAATGCCAACTCGGCTGGGATAATCTGTCCATTAACGTCCCACACTTTAAGTTTATCGTATGTGATTTGGCCAAGTAACAAACGATTGTTGTTCAAACTGACATTAAGATCAGTATCCAAGGCCATGCGTATTTCTAATGGCCCTCGTTGCGTTGCTCTTTTATCAGAATGTGGAGGTCTTTTTATCTCAAACCATTGTTCTAATTTCTGTTCTGAATTAATCCAATATTCTGTAATATTATCGTCCCATTGATAATTCAAGCGATTGTTTTCAAAACTCAACGCTATAGGCTGATCAAAAACAAAACCATTTTCAACATATTCAGAATCATTGTTAGTGCTTTGATAGGCAACTGAATTTAAACGCAAAGAAATATGATAATCATATTCACCCTTTGTGCTATAAGGACTTAAAGTTGTGGTCCCGTCAAGCTGATAATCGATTTGCCATCCTTGAGCTGGATTAGCTGACTTAAAACCCGATGATTCAGTTCTATAGGCCTTGTATTCATTTGATCTTATTTGTGCTTGAATATTTTGCCATTCAGATTGTGAAACTGTATTTGGTGTATTTTCAGTTGTGATATTATGTGTGATATTTCTTTGCACTGTGGCTGCATTGTTCTGCAACGAAGGATTAACCATTAAATTTGCACACACAATATTGATGTGTGTTATAATGAAAGTACATAAAAGTATATTGAGTGTTTTGAATTGTGACATGAGATCTTTTTAGCATCCTTAAAAAAATATGCAGAGTATATAGTTAAGCTCAATAAATGCAAAGGCAAAAATTAAAATTAATATTAAAAAGCACCATTAAACTGAGTTTCAGATCACTTTATATGGCATCAACATTTACCACTCATGTTTTTAAATTTTTTCTAGCAAATAATCCATTGAAATACATCATATTTTTATCACGTTTAGATCACAATTCAGTCACAAAAAAACCACCGCATTCGAACTAACATAATTGAACAACCTTTTATTGATCTTTCAATACTATCATAATCCAAAACCGTAAGACATATTCATAAATTTAAAAACCACCATGATAAAGAATTCACTAACAGAAAGCGCGATGCTTTTTTGTAAAAAAAAGTTCATATAAATTGCTGATTTTTGTCATCACGCTATTCTAATTGCTTAATTATTTGTTCGTATTAATCAAAAGAACACCTGATAACAATAAATGATGCCTTTGTTATAAAATCTTCAACTCAATCAATGACAATAGCACAGCAAGACTCAAATTTTTCAAATCAGAAATCACTGAGCTCTGCACTGACATTGTAGTTGGGATTATTGACTGATTGATAATGATAGTATCTCATCATTTTAAGCTTGAGGATTCAACTTGATCGCAATGCTGTCCAGAAAAACATTTAGTCCACAGCCTAAGTCATCGTATTTGCGTCTCGAATTATTTGCCAAAAACCATCACGCTTTTCTAAAACCGAAAGGGAATGCCCAGCCATTTTTGTCGAGGGATCTCCATTTTTTGGAGAGCATATCAAGATCGATTCAATCCATAAATAGGCATGGTCACCAAACACCTTAAGTTCACGTATTTTACTGTCCAGATCAAAATCTATCGGTGATTCTTCAGGTGAACCACCAGCTGCACCTTGAGCAAAAGTTTCCTTGTCCATTTCACCAACACCAGGAACTAAAAATACAGCGCCATCTGCTATGCATTGACGGGCCAATTCCAAATCTCCTTCAATGGTCGACTTGATCCAATTATCAAACAATGCTCTTATCTCTTGTTCATCATTCATTACTCTATCTCCAGAAATTCACGCTCACTCAACACATCAAAAGGCATGCAAATATACATTTCAAGTTTACCATAAAAAAGAATACGGTTTACTTTAACAATCTGTTTTTCTGGAGTACTTCAATCGGCATTCACACTGATGGATAGCTACATAAAAATTTCATTACACCGCTACAATGTTTTATTTCATGTCATTAATAGAGGCTTCAGTATAACTAAATGACCATAATAATCAAAAAATAGCGCATTAATGATTTAAGAGATATTTACATAACCATGATATCGAGAGACCTCTGGATAAATCATGAATCATGTGAAAAAGTTTCTTATATGCAATTGATATCATTATCTATAAATAGGAGCTATAACAATGAAATTTAAAAGTTTATTGGTTTTCATAACCATAATTACCTTTATTGCCAGTCATGCTGAGCCTGCTCAAAATTCTGCAGTGCCACCCACTAAAACGATAAGCCATTCCCCACCAGACTTTAGGTACCTGATCAAGCAAATGAGCGAAATCATCGACTACATAGATTCCCCTGAATATGCAGCTGAAGTATCTTGGCCTGAACATATTGTTCTGTGTTATCAACTGGTCAGGGGAAAAGATCCAACATTAGCTGAGTTTACAATCATCAATCACAATCGTACACAGTTAGAAATGAACCGACACACAGTGCTTGCCATGGTTCTTGCCGGCAAGAATGAAGTGCCGTCTTGGGATCAAGTTCGTAAATTCCAAAGCAGTCATTCGGCCTTCGATTTCCATAGCACTCCAAGAACTTTAGACAAAGCCCAAGAGCTCGCTTCCACATCGATGGATAAAATTAGAAAAGCTCTAGAGTTTGAAGAGAGAAAAGAACTGTCTAAAAATGGAGAGTTTCCAACTAAAACTGATGAACAATTTCCAACTAAGAAATATGATCCACAACAAAAAGCCCTTCCTGGCACATCCTACAACACCTATTTTGGATTCCTTCATGCACATAGTAATCTTTCAGATGGTTCAGGTGGCCCTGAGGAAGCTTATCGTCATGCGCGTGATGCTGCTGGTTTGGATTTTTTTGCGTTGACCGACCATGGTGTTAATATGCTCTTTTGGCCATGGGAAAGTAATAAATACGATCGTTTGCTTCGCGCTGCCGATCAGTACGATGCACCAGGCAGTTATGCTGCTTTATACGGTTTTGAGTGGAGTCATCCCATACTTGGTCATATTAATGTTATGAATGTTCGTTCATTCACGCATGTACTTAGACGATTAACATTGAATTCCATATATCGCTGGATCGGAGATCGAGTATATTCCATCGCTCGGTATAATCACCCCGGTAGACAAGACAGTACCAACGATGAGTTCAAACATTTCAGATACGAGTCCTATGTCGCTAATAACATGGTGGGGCTAGAGGTGTGGAACAAAGGCCATGACTTCGATGAACAATTTTATCTTTGCACCTGGGGTTCTTGTCAAGCCCCAACATTCATGAGCGAAGGCATCCGCAAGGGTTGGAGACTCGGACCTTTGGGCGGCGGTGACAATCATCATCGCGAATGGGGCACAAATACAGATTTTCGAGTGGCAGTACTTTCAACACAATTAAACCGCAACGCCATCGTCAATGCTTATTTTGATCGCCGTTTCTATGCAACTGAAGACAAGAATATGTTGCTTGACATAAGAGTTGGAGGAAACCCTATGGGCTCTAGGCTCTCAGGTTGGCACCGAGAGTTCCGTATGGAAGCCAGTGACAGTGCTGGGGACACATTTTCTGAAGTACGCTTTTACCGAGATGGCTATCTTATTGATACCCGATTGGTTTCAGGTAACAGTATTGCCGAAACTTTCACAGATCCTGGTGTTTCAGGTAATAACCATTACTATGTGGTCGTCCGTCAATCCGATGGCGATGAAGCGGTTTCATCACCCATTTATATGAATGGCGCTCCTCCAACTCCGGATGCAAACGCCTGTTTTACAAAAAGTTGTAATGGTTTCTCTTGTTCTTTTAATGCCTCCTGCTCTACCGGCGAAGGTGGCATTGTCAATTATGCCTGGAACTTTGGTGATGGCAATACAACATCAGGTGCCAATGTCAATCATAGTTTTGCAAGCAGCGATACTTATAATGTGAGATTAACAGTTACAGACACGATTAATCAGACGGATTCAACCACCCAACAGGTTACGGTAAGTTGCGGAGATAATGTCAGGCCGAATGTATCGCTGACCGCTCCAGCTAACGGTGCAACCCTATGGGGGTCGAGAACTTTTTCAGCAAATGCATCGGATAATCTGGGTGTTGATAAAGTGCAATTTAGAATAAACAATCAAGTTGTATGTACAGATAATAATCCACCGACATGGAGTTGCCCAGTCAATGTTAATGGCTATGCCACTGGTGACTATACCATTAAAGCTGTAGCCTTTGACGAATGCGGTAATTTCAAAGTATCAAACAGTAGATCAGTACGCATTGTCAGTAACCCTGAAATGGCAATAGATCTCCCAGCAGTTAATTCAGCTGTGTCTGGTGAAGCTGTACAAATATCTGGCTGGGCAACAGATCCCAATAGAGTAACATCATTGACCATAAAACTTGATGGTGCCGTAACAATACCAGTAACCTATGGTACACAACGCTCCGATGTTTGTCAGGCAGTCCCAGTCAGCGATCCGAATTGTCCAAATATAGGGTTTGAAGCAACGTTTAATTCAAAACTCTATGAAAACGGTCCACATTCAATCCAGGTCGTCGCAACAGATGCTCAAGGTAAGAAAACCACTCAAAACATAAACTTTACCATCGACAACCCCCCTGTAGTTAGCTGTACTCCCGGGCCACATACATTGTGTCTCCAGAATAACCGTTTCAAGGTTCAAGCCTTTTATGTGAGCGGAGGTGTTGGCCAACAAGCGCGCACAAGAACTTACTCTGATGAGAGTGGATTCTTCTGGTTCTTCGGTTCAGCAAACCTTGAAGTTGGCGTCAAAGTTCTGGGCCCTGCCAATGGTCAATGGTGGGTTTTCCATGGTGCTGGTACCGATCGTGAATACACAATTGCGGTTACTGACACACAAACTGGTGAGATCAGATCCTATGTTAAACCAGGCGGTTCATTCTGTGGAGACGCTGACACACAGGCGTTCCCTGCAACATCGAACCTTACTGAACTGGATTCGGGCTCCATTTTTGACAATTCCTTAGGCATCTGGGACAACAACTCTGCAGATGAGGTCATGAATGGCGGTTCTTGTACACCTACTTCCACCAGTATGTGTCTGCAAGGCGACCGATTCCGTGTCGAAGTCCTTAGAAGTAGCGTCAAGCAACCCACTGTTGAATTGACAACAGATTCTGGTACATCATGGTTCTTCAATCCTGATAATGCGGAGGTTTTTGTCAAGGTTCTTGATGGAAGAAATGCCAACGGGCACTTCTGGGTATTCTACGGCTCCCTCTCTGACCGAGATTTCACAGTTCGTGTGGTTGACACCGTAACTGGTCAAGAGGTTAATTATAACAACGCACTTGGTGATTATTGTGGCAATGGTGATACAGCTGCATTTCCTGAATAATCCTAAAAATATCAATCCCCGTGGCTTAAGCTGCGGGGATCTTGTCCGAATATATCGGCCTAAATAGGTCAAGTCTTTCTAATTCTAAAAGTTTTAAATCATAAAACAGTCACAGTAACTCATAAGTAGATTTCGTTATTGGGCAGAATATATTCCCAAGATCTCTCTCACTCATACATAACACTTGGTCTATTACCCAGAATCATTGATATATCTTCATTACAACTTTCACAATAATACATAGTTTGAAATTCAGTTATAGCTTTGGTAAGGAAATGGTAAGAAAACAAAAGGATTAAGTAAGGTAAATATTACTGCATCATGAGACATTAACAATCAACAAACACAACATCCAAATAATAAATAACAGAGGAAAAATAATGACTCAACTCAAATGTCAAGACATCAATGATAACAGTAATGTAGACATCGCTATCATTGGTGCAGGAATTTCAGGCTTATATTGTGCTTACCGGTTAATCAAGAGCAAGCAATTTTGTAAAAGCAAAATTGTCATCTATGAACGATTAAACCGAACAGGTGGTCGTTTACAATCCGATTTAATTCCCATAATGGAAGACCATAAAATACCCAATCAGGATGGCATTAAAGGTTTTTTTGAAAATGTCGAATTTGATGAAGTAAAAGAAGAGCAAGGCGGTATGCGCTTTAACTATAACATGGAAGAACTGATGTGTTTGAACAAAGACTTGGGCCTATGTGACGACATCGTTCCTTTCCCCATGTCCAGCACAGATGATACCAACAGGTTCTGTATTCGGGGAAAAAGTTTCTCTCTTCAAGATGCCAACGACAGTAACAACATGATTTGGAGCGAGCTGTATAATTTATATCCACAAGAGGTAGGATTAAGCCCTGTGCAGATTGTAACCAATGCCTATAACAGAATTCTGGAAGCCAATAATGTATTACTTGAAGAAGATCAAACACCAGAATTTTGGCAAACATTCAGACTGAAATTAACATGGAAAAACATTCCACTGAACCAATGGCAGTTATGGGGATTATTACTGGACATGGGGTATTCTGAGGAGTGTGTTGAAATGCTTTCTAATACCATTGGTTTTGCTGGGCCTTTTAAATCCCTTCCCAATGCCGGAGATGCCTGGCAAATACTGGCAGATTTTCCTAAAGATCCTACATATTATACCTTTGCTGAAGGTTTCAGCACCCTGCCAAATGCTATAGTCGAAGAATTAAAAAAACACGATGTCGAAATTTATTTGAGTACCAATGTTGATAAAATAGAAGGCAAAGAAGACGATTTCACATTACATTTGGCTGAAGCGAAAGATGGCATGAGCGCCATGCCTGATGTATTGTGCGAAAAACATAAAAAAGTTAAAGCCAAACAAATCATTTGTGCAATAGCTTCACATGGATTTAAATCTCTGTATGTAAAATCACCTGCGTTACATCGAGACAGTAAACATAACAATGCCATGCGATTATGGGAAAACATCAATGGGGTTCTGGGCATGAAACTGATGAAAATCAATTTTTATTTCAGAGAAGCTTGGTGGTATAATGGTTCAACAGGCCGCCCAAACATTGAATTTGGCCCTAACTTCACAGATTTACCGATTAATTCAATTTATCCGTTTTACTCACCTGATGATTTGGATGTCAATCATAAAAAAGGTACCGTCGACATTATCTCAGGCAAAAAACCTGCTGCATTGACATTATATTGCGATTTCAACAACACGAATTTCTGGAAAGGTCTACAAAATGTCGGGCCCAAGTTCTCATCACCACTACAGGAAAAATATAACAATAAGAAAAAACAAACCATTTTTCCTGCATCAGAGCTGGTGGTTAAAGAAGCGCGTGAACAAATGGGGCTTTTATTTGGTGTCACCAACGTACCAAAACCGGTATTTACAAGCTACCGTTTATGGAATGGAGAAGACGATTTTGAATACGCCTATCACCAGTGGCAGCTCAATGTGAATGATAAAAAGACCATTGAATATTTGTCAAACCCACTGCCTGGTTTTTACATGTGTAATGAAGCCATATCAGACATGCAAGGCTGGGTAAATGGTTCTCTTAGATCCTCAAATCTGGCGTTAAGTCAAATTTCCAAAGGAAAGATCAAAGCCATGCATGACCCTTGTGTGTCACAGGTTGAAAACAGTTAATCAAATCAAACAAAAAGAGAATATAACTATGGCTACTAAAAACACCAACATTACTCACACAACACCTGCATCGTTCCCTGATCAACTGATCAATGAACCCACTCAGGTTGCCAATCCAGGTAAACACATTAAACAACTTGGGCCACTTCAATATCTGCTCGGCACATGGACCAACAAAGAATATAATCAAGATACTGGCGCACCCTATTCCTATAATTTGATGCCATTACCCCAAGCAGTCAATACTGGAGGAGACCCCAGTGGCACCAGACCAGCTGGTTACATACTTAAAAATTTCAAGTATTATGAAGAAATCACCTTTTCTGCCATTTCAGGTGCTGCACCTAACAGAGGTGGAGATTATACCCAAACCGCCAATGTCATATTCTATGAACAAAGGGTCTATTTTGCGGAAGGGCCTGATAAAGACCAATTGGTTCATGCAGAAAATGGATCATGGCTTTATCTCGATACGGGCCCACAACCAGAAGGCGCCTATAATCAAGGCCCCGATGTTCCCTATACTGGTTCAGGTGAAATTCCAGCTCAACCAGCCAATATGCAGATTGCCAAACAAATTTCAGTGCCACATGGCAACTCAATTCTAGCCTTGGGTACCGTTGACAGTATCAATGGAGCACTGAACATACCCGATTATGGGGATGGCACCTATCCCAATGGTGCTTTACCAAATGGTAAAGTAGACATCAGTCAATATGATAAGCTAACTGATGTGGCCGGTGGCAACCCCTATCCTGAGTTAAACAAAAACCCCAACAAGCCTCTGATCAATGGTACACAAACCCCATGCAATAACCATATCAAACTCAATGTCAGTACTGATCCGACCAATGGTGGTTCAGTAACGAATATTCCTTTTGAAGTACAAAAAGCCAATGTGGTGGATTATAACGCCACTTATTGGCTTGAATCATTTGGGGGTGCAGAAGATTTTACCCAGTTAGCTTATTCGCAAACCATTGTAATGAAGATACCAATTAATGGTCAAATGGTTGAATTCCCACATGTTACCGGTAATGTCTTAACCAAAAAAAACTAAAGGTGACCTGTGCTTGATTCTGAGTAATTGAGTGTAAGGTCTCTTCGATAAAACCGTTGTAGGCAGTGATGAAAACGTTTTTTCTCACTGCCTTACAATTATATATAGGGTAAAAAATAACGCTGCTAAATGCCAAATATTGACTCGGCATCAGCATTGATGAAAGGTATTTTTATTTTATTAACACACGGGTTATTTTTTGTGTTTATAAAAAGACGGAAAAGTACATGTGCTATACCCTTGATGAAAAATTGAATTTATTATCCATTTGTGATCTAATGTTTCGCTTGATTGGTAGTGCTTGCTGTTTTATGACCCACACAGCAATTAAAAGATGCTGAAACTGCATCAATAACGCAGTAACAGAACAAATGAAGTTCATCATCGAGCTAAGGTAAAATATGATTAAATCTAATAATGATGACAATGCTGCCCTTTTGGTTATTGATATTCAAGAAGAATGCACAGGACCTGAGGCAAAGCCCGAGTATTCATATTCAGGTGTTGATCAATTTATAGCAAATACCAACGCTTACATAGAGCGTGCGTACAATCGGGGCGATCTCGTTGTTTATGTTAAACACGTGGATTATCGTTTATTGAAAATGCTCATTTCTAAGGTCTTTTTCTGGACCACTATAAAAGAATCACCTGGATTGAAAATTGACTCCAGAATTAAGCGGGTATCTTCACACATAATACCTAAAAGTCGACAAAGTGCATTTTCAAACCCAGAACTGGACACTTTGTTAAAAGAAAATAAAATAAAAAAAGTTGAGCTCCTCGGGCTTGATGCCGCCTATTGTGTTCAAGCAACCGCTTTTCACGGACTGGACAGAAATTATGATGTTACCATTTTTACTGATGCAGTAGTGACAGATAATTTCGACCGTTGGGAACAACTTAAAAATAAACTTTCTAAGCAGGGAGCGGCCCTTAAAGCGTTACTGAGTTAGTATGTGTATGAACTCAGTCTGTAAAAAAGTAACTAGACACAGCTTGGATACTTGTGGCGAGCCACCCTATTCTCAATATCGATTAAATGCGCACAATATAAAGAATACATGAATTAATATCTAGAATTATCAAAATCGCCTTTCGACTGTATTACATGATAAAAACACCAATATTCCATTAGGACAATTTATGACAGAACATGCTCCAATTTATTTACTTGCCGATAGTCAACCGCTATTTTTAAAAGAAGACGGTAAATCGCTACTTAACCGTATCAAAGCTGATATTAATAAAAGCTCAATCAAAGCCGCTTATGTTGGTGCGTCCAATGGTAATGAACCAGCCTTTTATGAAATTTTCACCGTGGCCATGAATGCTGCTGGTATCGATGACACGCGAATGATATCAGCATTTTTTGAACCAGAGGATAAGGCCTTCTTTGCGGATGCCGATATCATATTGCTGGCAGGTGGCGATGTCGACCGAGGCTGGAAGACATTTCAAGCCGTGGGCTTGGAAGATGCTATTCGTGAACGCTATCAAGCTGGCGCCACGCTTATTGGTGTCTCAGCAGGTGCCGTGCAACTCGGTATGCTTTCTTTTAAAAGCCCACCGCAAAACGAAGAGGCATTCAATACTTTTCAAATCATCCCGCTGTGTATCGGCGCGCATGAAGAGGCAACTGAATGGGCAAATTTAAAAGCGTTAATTTCCCATCAAAACACATGGCCACGAGGTTTAGGAATTCCCTTTGGCGGCGCTGTTGTTTACTATCCCGATCATAGTTTTGAGGCCCTATACAAACCTGCACACGAATGGATATATAATGAAGAGGAGCACATATTTAAAAAAAGTTTGTTAATGAGTGTCGCCAAATAAACCAGATTTTCCTTAAGATGAATCAACATCTGTACTTGTGCTAACATAAGAGCACAAGTACATAAGCATATGCCTTTTGCAAAAGTATAAATTTCAATTTTATTTTCTAAAAAATACATGCCTCATTTATTGTTGTGCTCCGACTTTATCTCAACTCGGTTATAAAGGCTGTTTTTCTCGAGTGCCACAATTGTTTGCCCCAATAATTCATAAATATTGACCCCAATTTCAGCATTCAAGTTTGCATAAGCCTTTATGATGATATCAGTGTGTTGATTTAACAATTCACACTGCTTTAAACCAACTTCTGTTAATCGAAAAACCTTTCGGCGACTGTCATGAGGATCAGGACCACTGCTCAATAAATCCAATCGAGTCAATACAGGGGTTTTCTGTGAAACCAGTTGATGTGATTGCTGCAAGTACTTTGCAATATCAGCAATAGAAGCCGAACCAAGATTAACCAAAGCCACCATTAAAGAGCAAGAACGAACTGGGACAATAATTCCCAGTTCCTGAAATACTTCCGCCACCTGTTGTTCAATAAGTGCGCTCAATTTATCAACACGTTTACCCAAAAAGGATGCATTATCAGAATCCATTTGAATGTTATACTTCATAATACCATTGCTCATATGTTAATCATTAATTCGTTTATAAAATTTGCTGCCTCCATTATAAATGGTGCGCTTCAAACCTTTAACCCTATCATTTTCAAAGACCACTTCAAAACGAAAATCATCTGTTCCTTCAAGTCCAAATTGTGTTTGTGATAAAGGAATTAAACGAAGCTTTCCACGTTCGCCCCAATAATAATACATTGCCTTATCTTCATAAACAATTTTACGACCTTCATAAACACCAATAATCTTTTTGATTGTATCTTCAGTCAAAGTCACCGGAGATATCTGTGCATCTATGTGTTTCATAGTCCAAGAATAAAGTGATTTATCCTCTGCATGTGTCATCAGCAGCTCAATGGCTTTTTTATGAGCAATGTCTTTTGCATTATAAGAGCTAACGACTATATCAGGCTCTACCCCAATGCCTTCAAAATCTTTTTCTGATACGGGACCTTTAAGCTCACCAATGGGCACTTGCAGAAAAAATTGATCATCTATAATTTTGCGATCCACAGGATGTGCTCCACCAGCAGTCTGTTGTCCAATAATTGTGGCACGATTCAAATCTTTTAAAATAAAGGCCATCCATTCTGCCGCTGAGAAAGTGGTTGTGCTGGTCAAAACAAAAATCGGCTTTTCTGGGGTACGATTGCCAAGAACAAATGGCAAGACCCAATCTTCTTTTTCAATGCGTTTGCCATCCTCAATAATATAATAGCTGTAAAGTTTTTGTGTATTTTCTGTTGAGAAGAAATAACTTAACAAAAGTTGCACCATTTCCATATGGCCACCGTTATTTGAACGCAAATCAATAATGATAGCATCTGTACGCTCTAAAAAATTCATCGCTAAAGACATGGCATGGTAACCATTTTCAGGATTAGCAAAATAATTAAAACTCAGATAACCGATATTGCCTTGTAAAATACTTAAATCTTTTAAGCCGAAATTTTTCTTTTGGTCTTCTTTCAATTCTTGTTCGATTAACATTTTATCGCTACTTGATTGTTGAGCCTTCCTCTGATCAGCAACCCAATTGGAATCTACACCCACAAAAAAATGCAAGTCATTACTAACATCTTGTATATCAATAGTCAGTTGACTAGCAAATTCTGATACATTATCAATAGCACGATATCCTCCTTTTTTGACTTTATCTTGTAAAAATTTTGCAATAGACTCACTCATGTTAGGAAAAACATAGTTGTTCTTAAGTGTTTTAATCAATCGATCAATAATCCTTATTTTTTCTTTTGTTGGTAAAGAACCTTTCATTTCATCACTAACAGCAACAGATGCCAAAAACAAAGCCAAAAAAAACACCATCAAATGGATCAATAGTTTGTTATTCATAGGTAAACCTCATTTATACAATATATTGTACAATATATTGTATAAATGAGGTTTACACAAGAAAACTTTAATAATATTGATATTTATTTTTGGAAAAAGCCAAATATTGAGCAATATGGATCAGTAATTTTGACAGCTTTTGGATGAATATTTTTACTAAATCCTCTTAAAACACCATTGATGATGCAACTTATTACCACCTCATATTGTACTACCGCTTTATCCTTCTGAACATTCAGCAATACCATTGCCCTTGCATCATAAGCATAAATGTGCGACTCACATGAAAACAACTCTGCTATATTCAAAAAAATTTTGCGGTAATGGGCTGTTATTATCATAATTTCTAGGATATTTGCATTAGACAACTTATTTTATATATAACCAAAAACCGTGTTTTTTTCATAAATCGACCCAGATCTACTCAGTTTAACCATTTTTATACTTATAATATCGGCTTTTAATCGTTAACTAAAAGCAAAAAACATGATACGAAAAACAACTCAATACCACTCTTACTTAATGTTTGTCATACTGACATTAAGCTTATTAATGCTCTCAGGCTGTGAGGTCAAAGCTGATTCTGCAATTACAGAATTAAATGAATTTATTACACAACAAAAAGTTGATAAAACTGATGGCAAATGGAAAACAACTTTAAAAAAACCACCTCAAGTTAAGTTCAATGCAAACAAAAAATACAGTTGGCACTTAGTCACCACCGAAGGTAAGATGGTGGTTGAGTTTTTACCGAAAGAAGCACCTATGCATGTTTCAAGTACTGTATACCTGACTTTATTAGGCTTTTATGACGACATTAAATTTCACCGTGTGATCAATGGCTTTATGGCTCAAGGAGGTGATCCATTGGGTGTTGGATCGGGCAATCCTGGTTATAAATACGACGGTGAATATTCTGGTGAATCTAAACATGACAAAGCAGGAACGTTGAGCATGGCAAATGCAGGCCCAGGCACTGATGGCAGCCAATTTTTCCTTACTTTTAGGGCTACCCCTCATTTAAATGGCAGGCATACCGTTTTTGGTTACATTACCGAAGGTATGGATGTTCTGAAAAAAATTGAAACTTTTGGTTCTGGATCTGGTAGACCAACCAAAGAACTCAAAATCATAAAAGCTACTGTCGTTGTAGAGTAAAAAAACACCATCTATATATAAGCCTGGTTTATCCTTTTAAACCAGGTTTGTTTTATTTCATAAATCACATAATAATGAACAGCAAATTAAAGAAAAACTGAGCAATGTACATTTAAACTAAAAACACACCTAAAACCTTTGTATTGATTAGCAAAAACTATATATGACTAACTCATTGCTCAAACCCACTGACAAAAATAATTTCTGATCCATTTAAGTTAAATACATAGGCAGCACCTGAGTTTAAACCATGATCATAGTCCCATGCTGCTCCAGCCAATACATAATCATTAAAAAGGCTTAAGCCTCTGCCAAATTTATCAAATTAAAAAAATCTATACACGCCCTTAAAATAATTACCGATAACCTAATGTCACTAATGGGCTATCAAAATGGGATGAAATTATATTAAAAAATCCACAGTTCATGGACCAAAAACTTCTAAAATCAATGGTTATACAGAATTATTTACAGGGCCCAGATTTTGAAAAACTGGCACTTGAAAAAAATCAATGTTATCCAAAAAAATCAAAATTTTATAGATTAATTTGTAGAGATTTAGATGTCATCTGACAGATTTCGATTTAAACTTCCACATATGTGCTGAATGAATATTAATGAACATTTAAGAACAGAGTATTTCATTGACTAAATCTTTTGCCTTATTACTGAATGATTTTGTGATGAGTTT
The DNA here is from genome assembly GCA_964352735.1 of uncultured Alcanivoracaceae bacterium. Lineage (GTDB taxonomy): Bacteria > Pseudomonadota > Gammaproteobacteria > Xanthomonadales > Marinicellaceae > NORP309. The sequence goes on from CAYGTC010000023.1 coordinate 25,044, forward strand.
AAGCTCTATTTTCTCTAAATCATCTGTGACCTTCAAAACCCCAAAGGTTGTCTTTACTCTTTTTTATTGATCGCCAATTAAAAATTAAGGATGATTTGAGCCATTCATTAAATTACAAAGCCAAGTCACCTCTTTAATCTAGCCAATCATATTGCTTGTGATTGATGTCGTGTAGGTGGCTGTGTCGATCCTTCTCACTCTGCTTTTTAAATGATCACATAGGTGATGATATGTTTTGGTAGTTGAGGTGGCGATTAAAGTGATAAAACTTCTGCAAGCCACTTCCTAATGGTAAAACCCGTAGAGCCATCAATCTCTAATCAGACTGATTTCAGAGCTCTTTCATCCGCTTTTTTTTAAGCAACAAGTCTGTATATCTGGTTAAATTTTTATTAGAACCTGTATTATATACGGGGCTTTTAACCGCTTTATCATTAAACTTTAGCAATGATAAATCAAATTTCTTACTTCTATTTTTCTAATAAACTGTGATATAGTTATTACTTGATTTTGTTGAATTTGTGGTAGTTTAAATGCTTATTATCAATGACCCAGAATCATGCAAAGGTCCCCTATTATGAGCTTATTGTTTTATATGTATTTTAAACAATATTCATTCCAATCAATCAAGAAAAGAAGCTATGAAAAATAAGGTGAATCAATTATTTAAACAAAACACACAAATTAGAATCTTTAATATTCATCTATACCTATTGAGTTTTGTTATTTTAATACTGTCAAATACTCATATTCAAGCCCAAACTCCAGTAGTTTTGAGCAATTTACCTGAAACCAATGGAACAGGCGATACAACCCCTGGTATACCTGAAGTTAATAATGGTGAGCTTACTGGCACAGGTGTGGGTGAAAATGATCTCAATGCCAGTGATTCAGTTAAGGTTACTGGTGCAGGTAAACCTACCATTAGTAAAACCGGTGATGCCAATCTGCAAATCCTAGAAACCACAACCATGACGCTTTCCGTTGATATTGCTGTAGGTACCACCTACGGCACCAGCTGCCGATAACGATCCCTTATTTTTTAATTTTGGTACCATCATCAATTCGGCGACTGTCCCCCAGACTATTAGCATCACTTATGAAGTACAACCCACCAATATTCTGGGTAACCAGAACACAACACCCTTAATCAATACTGCCGCCTTAAGTTATCAAGGCGTGACTCTGCCGTTGCCCAGTGATATCGCGACCATTACGGTGATTGAACCCAATCTCGAGGTCACCTCAAGCATCACAGATGGCGCTGCTGACAGTGATGCCGGCGATACAATTGAATATACATTGACAGTAACCAACACGGCAAGTGCAGCCAGTGCATTCCGTGTAGACCTAAAAGATAGACTCCCCACTGCTCTCTTGGGTGGTACACCTACTTTTAATATAACGAGTTTAGATAACGATGGCGGACAGGTTATTTAAAATGGCGGCGGTGCTGTCGTTGCTGGTGATGCGATTTTGTCAATCACCAGCAATACTGACGATACGCTGGGCTTTCCATTACTGGATATTCCACCAGGTGCTACCTTAACCGTTGTCTATAATGCTGTCCTTGCCAACGATGTTGTGGCAGGCAGTATACACAACAATAATGTTACCGCCAATTATGATTCATTAATCGCTGGTGGTGGACGAAACAATGCTGGCAGTAATGATGACGATGACGGTAACTTAGATAACTACGGTGAAAGTGATTCAGCTCCTCTAACCATTGATTCCAGCATTGCCATTCAAAAATCCCTCAATGCATCTCATGTCAATAATGATTTTACTATTGGTGATCTGATCACCTTTGATTTACGTATCGATATAATTGAAGGCACCACCAGGAATGTCATCATCACCGATGCCTTACCAAGCGGCTTGGATTTCGAAGGGCCGGCTCGTATTGTTGCTGGTGGTCATATCAGTTATGCCGGCAGCGGTGTGGTGGTTGAAGCACCCAGTGGAACGCTGACCATTGATATGGGCAATGTCACCAATAGTCCAGATGGCAATACAAACAATGATTTCTTCATTGTTGAGATCGATGCCAGAGTCGTAAATATTAGCGGCAATATCAGTGGAGCTATGTGGACCAATTCTGCCAGCTTAACCACCAATGTCGGACCAGCTGGCCCCGATACACAAATTATTGACATTGTTGAGCCTAATTTAATGATCAATAAAACAGTGAATACAGCCTCACCCTCCTTGGGTGATTTCGTCACATTTACGATTACTGTCAGTCACTCTTCAAGTAGCTCTGATGCCTATGATGTTGTGCTTACAGATATGATACCCAACGGTTTAACCTATGTGCTGGGTTCTCATACTGGTGATGGAAGCGTCAGTGAGATTGATCCAAATATCCCTGTATTTAATTTGGGTACGATTACTCAAGTTGATGGAAGCAAATCCTTCACCTTCCGTTGCCAGGTCGATCTCGATGCCACTGTTGGCACAGCGATTACCAATACCATCAATGCAGTTTATGACAATCAATCTGGAACACCCAGTCTAGAGCGGGAATATACGGCTTCAGGCTCTGAAGATGTTACACCAGTAACCTCTGCAGAAATTGATGTGGTCAAAACCGTTGACATCGTCGTCGATGGCGGCAATATTGGTATTGCCTATACTGGTGATACTTTGGAATATACCATTGTATTAACCAATGGTCCCACAGCGGTCACCAATGTCGTTTTTGACGACCTTATTCCAAACAATACCACCTATGTTGCATCATCTCTTGCTACTGCGCCCAATGGAACGGTCATTGATGCAAGCGCCCCCAATTTACAAGTCACACTCGCAAACATGAGCCCATTCGCCGTGGAAACCATCACATTTCGTGTGACCATCAATGGGGGGACGCCATTTGGCGCAGTCATTTCTAATCAAGCATTTGTAGATTCTAATGAATCGGTTCCTGAGCCCAGTGATGATGATGGCATTGACAGCAATGGCGATCAATCCACAGATATTACCGTGGGTGGCCCCAGCTCAATCAACAATGGTCTTTACGTACAGAAACTCGTTGATTGGATCAGCGATACCGATGCCTCTGATGATATCACCGCAGGCGACACCGTGCACTATACACTGATCATTGAGAATCAAGGCAACGAGGCACTGACCGGTGTCAACATAACCGACACATTACCAGCAGGGCTTACTTTTGTAGGGGCTTCTGAAGTAATAACAGGTGCTGGCAATAATATCACCGTGATTGGTGATGCCCTGAGCATCAACATTCCAATGCTGAACATTGGTAACTCTCAAAGTGCAAGCTTTGAGGTCACTGTTGACGCATTTGCACCCATGAGTAATATTTATGTGAATCAAGCCGTTATCGACTCAGATCAGACAAACCCAAGTACATCTGATAATAATGGTGATGCCAGCGATGGCAATCAACCCACCCGTTTTGTGGCCGTCAATGGCATGGCAGGAGCTGCTGATATTGATGTGGAAAAACGGTGGTCGCATGCACTTGATTTGGATGGTGATGGTCTGGTAGATCCCGGTGAAACCATCGCATATACAATTACTGTTCTCAATACTGGCTCTGCCATGGCAACAGATGTTCGTTTAAGTGACACTATTCCAGCCAATACTACCTTGGTCAATGGTTCTGTGAGTACCTCAGCTGGAGTGGTGGTCACCGAAGACCCCGTAAATATTAATGTTGGCAACCTCAATCCCGGAGGCCTTGTCACCATTCAATTCTCCGTCACCATTGATGGCGGAACCCCCGATGGGTCGATTGTCCCTAACCAAGCCACGGTAGTTGGCAATGGTGGCATCAATGAACCCAGTGATGACAATGGCGACGACAGCGATGGCAAAAACCCAACGTTAACAACCATTGATACAGGAGGTGGTAGCGGCAGTCCTACGGGCCTCTCAAAATTGTTGCACGCCAGTTCTGAAGCAGACAGTCCAGGCAATAATGTCTTTATTGGTGAAGTGCTCACTTTCAGAATCACTTTTGCTACACCTGCAGGTTTGCTTTCTGAAGTCATACTGGGTGATACATTACCCTCAGGTTTGAGTTATATCCCTGGAACGGGCCGTTTGGCGCGTAACTTTGATACTGGCCTCACCAGTTCAGAGAATCCTGGTTCCGTCAATTCAACCGCCTCAGGTACCTTTGTTGATCTTACCGATGGCACTGAGTTGGTCGTTAATGGACAAGCGGTCAGTTTGTTCTTGGGTAATTTGATCAACTCTGATAACGACTTTAGTAATGAAACTTTTGTGCTAGAAATTCAAGCGGTTGTCGATAACGCTGCCGGTAATAACGCCGGAGTTAATCTTGTCAATGAAGGTACCTTAGCCTATCAAAATAGTTTGGGGCAGACTCAAAACCTCACGCCCATCACAACCTCTGCCACTGTGATCTAACCGGCCTTAAGCATTGCTATTTCGGCAGCCCCAGCTTCAATTTTGGGTGTGGGTGGAACCGTGGTTTACACTGTCTCACTCAGCAATCCCAGTGGCGGATTTAATGCCAATGCCTATGATGTCAATATCTCTGATGCGCTGCCAGCAACATGGACAGGGCTGACCATTGATAGCATTACGCCAACTGGGGGTGTGAGTGGAGTTACGGATAATTCTGCAGGTACTGTTGTTGACATAGATGTGGCAAGCTTCCCTGCAGGTGGTAGCCTAACTGTAGTCTATTCAGCCAGTGCTGCAGGGCCAATTGCTGATGGCGTCATTACCAATACAGTCAGTGCGATTTGGACCAGTTTACCAGGCACTCAGGGAACAGGCAGTGCAACACCAGGAAATTCTGGTGACATCGATGGCGAACGCAATAGCAGCAGTGGTACCAACGATTTGACCGCCAACGACACTGTTGATGTCACTGTTGGGTCATTGAACCTAACCAAAAGTATACTGAACCCTCAGACCCGCTATGCCATTGGTGATGTGGTCAATTATCAACTTGAAATTTCTATTCCCGCCTCATTGGTGACCAGCAACACTGTGCTTGCTGATATTTTGGATCAAGGTCTGACCTATCAGACAGGCAGCCTCAATCGTGTCTATGATGCAGGCTTAAGTTCCAGCCTCAATCCAACCGAGTTTGTTCGCAGTGATAATGCGCCAAGTGCAGGCAATGAAACCCTCACCCTCAATTTGGGTACCCTGACCAATACCAATGGCACAACAGCAATGGTTAGATTTACTTACAATGCCTTGGTCGATAACATCTTTGAGAATCAGGATGGAGCTATGCTGGTCAATAATGTCAGTCTGGATGTAGACAATCCGGCAGGAGGAGGCGTTGAACAGTTCACCGACAACACCTCGGTTATCTTGGGAGAACCTGTTCTGTCCCTGGTTAAAACCATCACCAGCTCTACTGCCAATCTGGCTGCTGGAAGTATGGTGACCTATCGCCTCTAAGTCGCCAACACAGGCACCACCACTGCTTATGAAACCATCATCTCAGATTTTTTACCCAGCGGTCTTGAAAATATTACTGGATTGACCGTCATCTCAACCAATGGAGGCGCTCAGGCCCCCACCTTCATCAATAATGGATCGGATTGGACCAGCAGTGGTTTTGATGTGCCAGTAGGCGCAACGGTTCTTATCGAGTTCACCGCACAATTATCCAATACCGTCATTCCCAGTCAAGCCATACAAAATACCGCATCGCTGAGCTATGACTCTCGTGATGGTTTAGATGCGAATCAAAGAGATGGCAGCGGTGGCATCAATGATTACACTGCAACTGCCAACTCACCAACCTTCACAGTCAGTGATGCGGTCCAACTTGATAAAGTGTTCTACAGCGATGCTGCAGATACCACCTATACACTGGGCGAAACCGTGACATGGCGCTTAACCCTCAGTTTTATAGAAGGCTCGATCGATGATGTGGTGGTGACCGATACATTACCAACTGGTGTCCGTTTCACCACTGCCACTGTGGGTGTGGGCAATATGAATATCACCCATGGATTTATGGCTGAAACGCAAATAGGACAAATGCTGACCTTTGATTTCGGTGACATTTTCAATCCTGGCAATGGCGTGGATAGTGATGACTTTATCACCATTGATATCTCGGCCATTGTTGAGAATGAAGTTGGCAACATTGATGGTACCCTATTGGGCAACAATGCTAATGTCACTTTTACAGGCCCCAGTGGCAGTACGACCATTGATTATGATTTTGATAACGTAACACCTGGCATACAACCCCTTAATCTCACGGTGGTTGAACCAGATTTGACCATCACCAAGAGCGCAGATGTTACAAGTTTGCCACCTGGAGACAGAGCCACTTTTAGTCTGCTGTTGGATCACACAGTCAATTCAAGTAGTGACGCCTATGAATTGGTTGTGGTTGATACCTTGCCGATCGGGCTGAGTTATGTGCCGGGTTCTGCTTCAGTAACTCCAGTCATTAATGGTCAGCAGCTTACATTTAATATCTCTGCTCTGACCTTGGCCAATGATCAAACAACCATCTCATATGGGGTCCAAGTTGATGCTGATGTGGCCTTGGGTGATCCGCTCACCAACTCGGCAAACTTCAGCTACAGCTCTCAACCTGGGATAAATGCAGACGAACGTTCTTATAATGACAGTGATACTGAAACCATCACACCAGGCACATCAACCTTTATCGAGGCAAATAAAACAGTCAGTATCTTCATCGATGGTGGCACCTCAGATCAGGTGGATGCAGGTGATACCTTGCTTTATAACATCACCCTTGAGAATTTGGGCAACGATGCCACTGATGTAATTTTCAGCGATTTTATTCCCGCGAATACGACCTATGTTTCTGGCTCTTTAACGACAGATTTGGGCACCATAGACGACTCTGGAGACCCTTTGATCGTCAATATTGCAGCCCTGATCGGCGCAGCCACAGCCAATATCAGCTGTAGGATAACCGTCGATGCTGGAACGGCACCAGGAACCGTGATCACTAATCAGGGAGTAGTTGATTCCAATGAAACCGTAGCAGAACCCACCGATAGCGATGGTGTCGATAGCAATGGCGATCAGCCCACCGACATAATAATAGGAGGATTGCCTTCTCTTGCCAATCCGCTCTACGTCGAAAAAACCGTGTCATGGCTTAATGATTTAGATGCCAGTCTGGATATTACGCCTGGTGACAGTATGCGATACACCTTGATTTTCAGAAACACCGGAGCAACCACCCTCAATAATGTCACGTTAACTGATACGATACACTCTGGATTAAGCTTTATTAATGGTTCCGAAACCATCACTGGTGGCTTCAATATTGCCGTGATTGGTGCCAATGTATCCGTAGATATTTCTAATATTGCGCCGGGTTCTGTGGTTATTGCCAGTATTGATATCACCATTGATGGCCCACCCTTGTTTGACAGTGACGCCTCTCCGGTGATTGAGGTCTTCACCAATCAGGCACAAGCGAATTCTGATGAAACCGACCCAGTGCTCAGCGATGGCAATGGTGATAGAACTGATGGTAACCAAGCCACCCGTTTCACTGCCGTTGATGGTATTGCAGGAGCGCCCAATTTAGATCTGGAAAAACGTTGGTCCTTGAGTTCTGATCTTGATGGCGATGGTTTGGTTGACCCAAACGACGCCATTGAATATCGCATGACTGTCATAAATTCAGGCTCTGCTGTTGCTGAAAATGTTCTTTTAAACGACAGTATTCCAGCCAATACCAGCTTAGTTCCTGGTTCTGTAACAGCATCTCAAGGCATTGTGGTTTCACAGGACCCTGTTAGCGTAAACCTGTTTGATATTGAGCCGGGAAGCGTAGTGATCATCAGCTTCCTTGTCAGTATCGATGCAGGAACAGCGGATGGCACCATCATTGCCAATCAGGCCATGATCAGTGGAGGCAATTTCTCCGATGCTTTTTCAGATGATAACGGTAACGACAGCGATGGACTCAACCCAAGCTTAACGCCAGTGGATAAAGGCAGTGGCACAGGATCACCAACAAGCTTAACCAAAACCATCATCGGAAGTAGCGAAGCACACACCTCTTTCTCAAATCTCACCATTGGCGAATTGGTCACTTTTCAGGTAGAAATTGCTTTGCCAGTTGGCACGGTGCAACAGATGGAAATGATCGATGTTCTACCTACTGGGCTGAGCTACCTGGCTGGCTCAGCAACATTGGCACGTGTTTTTGATACGGGTCTGGTGGCATCATCAGATCCATCAGGCATTAATGCTGTGCCCAGCGGTTCCCCAGTCAACTTGGTTGATGGCAGTAGCATCGTCATTACAGGCCAAGATATTGATCTCTTTTTGGGTGATGTGATCAACTCCGACAATGATAACTCCACTGAACTCTATCGTTTGCGTTATCAAGCCATTGTTGAGAACAGTGCTGGCAACAATGCTGGAACCACATTGAGTAATTCGGCCACGGTGAGTTATCTAGATGCCCTTTCACAGCGCCGCAGTCTTACGCCAGTGACGACAACAGTTAATCTGGTTGAACCCAATTTGCTGATCACTAAATCTGCCCAACCTACAGCCTTCCTTCCCGTTGGTGGAGATGTCTCTTTCACCTTCACAGTCACCAACACATCAAATGGCAATACGAGCGATGCTTTCGACGTCCAAATTACCGATGACCTGCCATCAGAGTGGACAAGTTTTGTGGTCGATAGTATCACACCAAGTGGTGGTGTTTCAGGCATTACCGATAACAGTGCAGGAACGATTGTTGATATCAATGTGGCAAGTTTCCCTGTCGATGGTCAATTGATTATTGTCATTACAGCCAGTGCACCAGGGCCTTTAACGCCGGCCACGGTCATCACCAATACAGCGACAGCCACTTGGACCAGTTTACCAGGGCCCCAAGGCACTGGAGGATTAACACCTGGAAATTCAGGAGATATCAATGGTGAGCGCAACAGCGGCAGCGCTAGCAACAATAACAACGATTATAGTGATAGCGACTCAGCCAGTGTTATTGTCGACTCACTGAACTTCAACAAAACCCTACTCAATGCTCAGACCCGTTACGCCATTGGTGATCAAGTAGAATACCAATTGCAAATTGGACTGCCTTCAACACTAGCTGTGACATCGGTTAGGCTGGAGGATATCCTGCCAGAAGGTTTAACTTTAGTGGAAGGAACCCTCAACATTGATTTGCCTGTAGGTGTTATCGCAGGGGCCATTCCTATAGATTTTGATCGCATGGACAATTCACCTGGAATCGGACAAGAAACCCTTGCTCTCAATCTGGACTCACTGACCAATAACAATCCAGTTTCACAAACATTAACAATGACATACAATGCCTTGGTTGATAACCTCATCATTAACCAAGAAAACCAGAGTCACACCAATCAAGCCTCACTCGAGTTTGACGATCCAGGTGGTGGTGCAACGGTAACGCTCAGTGACAACTCAGTCATGACTGTCGGCGAACCCGTATTGACTTTAACTCAATCTATCATCAGCCCGAGTACTGGTCTGGATGCTGGCGATGCCATTGTTTATGAATTAACCATTGGAAATACCGGGATGTTGACCGCTTATGATGTGATGTTGAGCAACGTTTTGCCCACTGGGCTGGAAAATGTAACGGCAATAACCGTAAGCGCAACTACTGGTGGCGCCGAAATACCATCCTTCACTAACAATAACAGCGATTGGACATCTAACCCCTTTGATGTGCCAGTTGGTGCATTGGTCACCATTACATTTATGACAGAACTCACCGATCAAGTGGTTCCTGGTTTGACCATTCAGAATTCGGTCAATGCGGTATTCTCTAGTCTTGATGGAATCGACAGCAATGAAAGAGATGGTTCAGATGGCGCTGGTGGTGTACTCAATGATTACGCCTTAATTGCCAATTCGCCCACCATCACCGTAGATAACCCTGTGCAATTGGACAAAACCTTTCACAGTGATCCTGCTAATAGCACCTACACCATTGGGGAAACGGTGAATTGGCGATTAACCATAGACTTATTGGAAGGCACTCTGGATGATCTTTTAGTGATCGATGATTTGCCCGATAATGTCCGATTCTTATCATCCTTTGTTGGCAGTGGAAACCTAGGCATCAGCCATGATTTTACGGACCCTACCCAAATAGGCCAGACCCTCAGTTTTGATTTTGGAACAGTGATTAACCCCGCTGATGGCAACCCCTCAAACGATTTCCTAACCATAGATATTTTCGCCATTATTGAAGATGTGAGTCCAGCCAATGTTGCTGGTCAAATGTTGGGTAACAATGCTGCATTAACTTTCACACCTTTTGGGGGTGGCAGTATATTGATCGATTTTGATGCGGATAACAGTACGCCAGGCATTCAACCCTTGAATCTCACCATTGTTGAACCGGTTGTGTCCATTACAAAAAGTGCTGATCGTACTGAACTGCCTCCAGGTGATGTAGTGACTTTTACCATCCTTCTTGATCACGAGGTCAGCAGCAGTACCGATGCCTTTGATCTGGAAATTGTGGATACCTTGCCTCCAGGATTAACCTTTGTTAATGCCGTTGGATCTCCAACACCAGTAGTTGATGGCCAAGTTCTAACATTTAACTTATCAACGCTGACCCTCTTAGATGATCAAATCAACATCACTTATACAGCGATGGTTGACCCTGATGTAGCTATTGGAGAAGGACTCATAAATAATGCAGTATTGACTTATAGCAGCCAACCTGGCATGAATGTGGATGAAAGAACCTACAATGGCAACGATTCCGAAACAGTTATTCCCGGAGAACAAACCCGTATCGGAGCGACGAAATCTGTACTGCTGAGTAACGATGAGGGCAATCCAGGCGTCATTGATCCGGGTGATGTGCTGACCTACACCATCACTCTGGAAAATTTAGGCAGCGATGCACAGAATGTAATTTTCAGCGATACCTTACCACCCGAGACCACCTATGTGCCCAACAGCCTCAACACCAGTTTGGGCAACATTGATGACAGTGGCGCTCCTGATTTGCAGGTGGCCATAGACGATTTGACTTCAGATATCATCGTGACCATTAGTTTTAGCGTTACAGTCAATAAAGGCACAATTGATGGAACCGTTATTAGCAACCAAGGTACTGTCGACTCTGATCAAACACTACCTGAACCTACCGATAGTGATGGTTTTAATGGCAATGGCGATCAGCCTACTGAAATTACAGTTGGAGGACAAGCCAACATGATGAGTCAATTATATGTAGAAAAATTGGTGAGTATAATTAGCGATGAGGATGTCAGCAGCGATATCACCTCTGGAGATATTTTGGCCTATACTTTTGTCATTCAAAACTTGGGTGGCTCTGACTTAAGCGGTGTCACACTGACTGACACTATTCCCTCCGGTTTAACCGCAGTTGTTGGTTCGGAATCGGTTTCAGGACCAGGAGCAATAATAGAGGTGGATGGGACCAATGTATCGGTGTCCATACCAACTATCAATGCAGCAGGCACAGAGACCGCAAGCTTCCAATTCACCATTGATGACCCATTGTTCGATAGCGATGGCATAGCAAGCAGTGAAACTTTCAATAACCAAGCCATGGCTGACAGCGATCAAACTGAACCGGTGGCCAGTGACGGTAATGGTTATCAGGCCGATGGCAATCAACCAACCAGTTTTATGGCAGTTGCAGGCATAGCTGGATCACCGCGATTGGATGTAGAAAAATGTTGGGCTCTTTCTGGTGATATGGATGGTGATACCTTTGTAGATCCTGGTGATCAATTAACCTATACCATCATTTTAAGAAATACCGGTTCTGCTTTTGCCAATAACGTGATGCTTAATGATGCGGTGCCAAATCTGACGACGATTGTGGCAGAAAGTGTGCTTACGTCACAAGGCATTGTCATCAGCGAAGCCCCTGTTTCTGTGAATATTTCGGATATGGATCCAGGAGATATAGCCACAGTTACATTCTCTGTGATTATAGATGTCAATGCATCCAATGGTGACATCATCATGAATCAAGCCGTAGCCAGTGGTGATAATTTCAACAACGAGATCAGTGATGATAATGGCGATGACAACGATGGTCAAAATCCAAACCTCACACAAATCGTTGATACCTTGGTGGATTTGGTGCTGAATAAAACGGTCAATGAAGTCAATGTCTTCAACAATGACACCGTGATTTATCGCCTAAACGTGACTAATCTGGGACCCAATACGGCGACTCAAGTCCGAGTCAATGATGTACTGACTGAAGATATGCTTTACTTGAGTTCTTCAGCTGATGTGGGCAATTACGATCCCGTCACCGGTATTTGGTCAGTTGGAGACTTAACTGTCTTAGCCGAATCCAATTTAGCCATTGAAGTGAGGGTGACCAGGCAAAACAATGGCCAAATCATCAACACCGCAACGGCCTCATCATTAGAGCCAGATGCCAATTTGTCAGACAACACAGACAGTGTTGTATTGAATATCGTAGAACTCATACCATCCTTGGGACGCTGGGGATTACTGACTTTGATGGTATCCTTAATATTTATAGTGTTTAGAAATAACCGAAAGAAGAGTATAAGAGCATAAATCAGTAATCAGCGCCTTCACTAGTTGAAAAATTCTATTAGAGCTTTCGATTGATGAAGGTGTTCGCTAAGATTAAAAATTAGATAAGCCACTGAATTATTCGAGCTTAAAGTGATAGTTGAAACTTGAGTAATGGCCTTTTATGGTCGCCCCCCTTACCAGTTCAAACCCAGTTCAAACCCAGTTCGACTTACTTTTTCTTCATCATCTCATCGTACTTCATTGTTGGGTTTATTTAATAGCTGATGGATTATATGATTGATCTTTTGCCAAATCCACCCAGACAATTCTTGCCATTTTGTAAGCCATAACAACAGTGGCTTTATGTATGCCATGTTTATTGCTCAATTTATTTGTAAATATTTTTAGTGGTTCTTATTTATTGTTACAAATTTCCAAAAGTCTTTGGTATTGGGGATAACAATAAGACAGTTGTTCAATTTGGACTTCTGTTTTTTTATTTTTCACTTATAAAAATGCATTCTTCAAGCAATTCATTGAGAGCTTCACCCAATAGAAAACCTGTTTTATTGGAGGCATCTTCGATGATTAATGACAATTTTTTAGGCAGTAATTTAATAGCTAATTTACAGTGCGAGTACTGAAATGCATATCATCCTCTGTTTTATTGCTTAATCTGTATTCAGAACATGAAAGTTCTATGTTGTGATCAGTATTGACCCAAGCGGTTGCTGCAGCCCGATGAAAACACCTTTTCCAATCTTGCTTTTCTTCGAAAACAGCCAATATGTCTAATTCTGGGCCTGTATTACTATTCCAAACCACTTGAGATAAACGCCAAAATCCCGCATGTTTTTCTTGTCTAATGGCCCATGGTTTTGTGTTCGAAGTATGAATGACATAAATGTCACCGCTGCCACATTCAGCAACGACAGATAAATTTTCTGAATATTGATATTTGGCCTGTTTTGCATTGTCGCCAAAGCTGTCTTGCGTCCAACGGCCAAGGTGTTGAACAGTCATGTCAAGATTATTGTTATTGTTAATGTCTTGGCCAAATTCTTTTAGTGTATTATCAGCATTAAGTTTTCCTTCAACATAAAAGAAATCAGTTTTTTTAGCTGGGTTCTCTGGACTAAAAGTGTCAAATTCAAAATCTATATCGGTATCAATTGTTGGCCCACCTGGATGAGTGGCTATTAATAAATAACCACCGCTGGCGAGCTTGACCATCCCCAATCCGCCACCAGCACTAAAAGAATGTGTTTTGTTGCCAATTTGCCAATTGTTAATCAGTAAACTGGTCTTACTTGTAACTCTGGAGGCAAAAGCGTTTATGACACGAAGATCTTTATGATCAAAATCATTGTCTTTGGGGTCAGCAAAAATAACATACTTTCCCAGTAATGACATGCCAGAAGGGTGATCATCCCAAGCATGATGCAAGGTTTCTAATTGCAAGCGTTTGTTGACCACATCATAATCAATGAAAAAAATAGAACCTTTGCCATTATCACTGTATGTACCGGCATATGATGTTGATCCGATTTTTGTAAAGCCTTGGATATGTTTCGATAATCCACGAATGATTTCTGGACTGAACTCATCTTTTGGCGTACTGTTTGAAGGGGGGTATTTTCTGTCTTGATATAATTTCCAGAAACCATTTGAAACCACAGCTTTATCTGAAAACAAATCATTGAATTGTTTTCTAACATTATTGGCACAAGTATTACAGTCATTTGACCCTATAATTCCATCGTTGACACAACTGGTATCGGCCCATTGAGGAAAAGAGGGGTTGGCTACTGAAGAAGATCGTGCTTTCGCTGAAAAAGTAGCCCCTTCATTGATGGTCACATTAGTCATTCGGATCTCTCCTGATGAAGCCATACAATTAACCGTTTGTCCTGGATTAATTTGAGCATTATTTATGACTAAATCTCCATTATTGGCGCACACAACGGCAGCAAGCACACCAGAAAGTTTAGCCGACTCCCCTGCACTAATAAAACCAGGCTTGCTGATGGTTATAATGATCAATAATATTACCAAAGCTTTATCAATGTATATTTTCATCACTGTTGGCCTTCAGATAATAGTGAGGCCAGCATTAACTCAAGTTTAGATATCCTATGATTATGTTCAGTTTGTATCTCGGAGATATTATGTTTATGCGAAGCTTTGAGGTTTTTTAGTTCATCAGCTTGCTGAATAAATCTTAGTGTGAGTTCTTCCACGTTTCTCAAAAGTTGAGCATTGAAACGGGCTAAAGATAAGCCATTATTGGTAACAGATTCCTCGGAAGGGATGCCAGGAAGGTGTTTGTTAATTTCAATAAACTGTGACAATTTTTTCAGTGATAACATGTCATAATTTGAGTCAAACACATCATCAGCCCAGCCATCTGGTCTGACAACAATTTCCTTAGCAACTATATTACCGTTAACGACTAAACTGGCCTTACTCATTTGGCCAGTGGATGCACCGATGGATAAACGGCCTGGTGTAAATTTTATCTGTTCATTCTCTGGTTTATTTTTATACATCACAACAGCACCGCCTTTACGGTTGAGGTACAAAGCGCTATTTTTTTCATGCGCAGCTATATCCGATGTACCATTGATCCAATTGGTGGCATTTAACCCATCGCTTTGCAGCCACAAAGATTGACCCTTTTGGCCGGCACTGCTACCTTTCTTACACAAACCAAAACACGCTTTGCCGTTTGGGCTGAGTAAAAGTGATTCATTGTCATTTCCAGCATTAAATTTTAATTTACCAGCTTGTGTTGCCTGGATCTCCCAACCATCTGTGTTGCCACCTGAGATGTCATGTAGTGATATGATGGGATTGTTGCTGCTTAAACTGAGTTTGCCTGTTTTACCAGATAGGTGTATACGTGGTTTATTTTTGTCATTGACTAAGGCAAGTTCCCCATTCGTGCCTGAGCCTCCCAATCGTTGTCTGGCATTACTGCCATCTATGTGAACGCTTGCATCAGTTGATTGCCTTCCACCCGCATTTCTCGGCAGTAACAATAAATCACCAGCACGCTCTTTGCTGCCTACCGATATATTGCTTCCATTTGTTTGAATGAATGTACTGACCTTTCCTTTTTTATTATAAACCCTGATATCGCCAGTTTCAGAATCAATTCTCACACGTACTTTGTTATTATCGTCCTTAATGACTATATCACGGTTCTTTAAAACAAAATCATTTGAGTCAACAGCAAAATCATTGGCACTCGATGTACTTGCTAAAAGGTTGATAATTCCTAATATAAACAGTATTACTAGGCCACACTTATTGGTTGAGTATTTTGTTTTTTTTATGGTTGAATTTTTTGGATTATCGCTGATGATGTTATTCATGTGGGTACCCCGTGTGTAAATAAAATATGGCTTTACCCTATAGTATACATTATGACTTATCCATAAGTATTGTGATTTCTACTGGTTCTCGATCTTGATATTTGTTAAATTTTCTTCTAGCAAAACAGACAGTATTGGAGGCGTCTGTATTTAAATTCGAAATAATTTTCTATTGTGATAAACTCAAAAATCTTGTGAAATAAATATGAACTGTACAGCTCAATAATGTCTGTTCACGTTGTTAAGGTTTCTGCCAATCGATGCTTTATGCATCATTTGGTGTCTACACATCAGTGTCATAGGTCACTTTTATGACTACCATCCATACAGGAGGCCCATATGTTTTTTTAAATAAGTCTGATCAATCGAAATAACAATGATCAAAGCTCGAAAACATCCAATATCAGTTGATGATACACCTTACTATCATCTCATCTCACGCTGTGTTCTCAGAGCCTTTCTTTGTACAAAGACCTCAGTCGCCTTTTAACTTTCAGAAAACGCCTGTCACCATAGTTATTCCCTATATTTATTAAAAAGTGGCTGTATAATTTTTCTTCATCATTATGGCAGTAATTACTATATATCATGAGGTTATTTCACTATCAGTTCAAAGCACATCATCAAAAGACTCAAACCCATGAAAACATCAGCCAACTATTCAGTTGAATATTGTCTTAGCGTGCTAATATTGAAAATGAACAGCAATTATTGTATAATATTCGTGTTTCTCACATACTCACTGATCACACAGTTATGATTAAAGTAGCTCTAATCTGTTTAATTTCACTTCTCACAAGTTGTCATAAAAACAAAAAACCATTTCTGGTAGATACCACAGTAATGTCTGGTGAGTGTTTGCCGAAAACTTCGATCGATCGTTATATTGAAGATTTAATTTATCTTGAGATCAAAGGAAAAAATGATAAAACAAAGATTGATCGATTAAATCATATCATGAGTATGTTCCTAAATGCTAAGACAGAATTAGAATTTTACAGGCAAGAATATGATGAAGGCAATATATCCTGCCATTAGTATAATCAACATTACTCGGAGTAAATATCATGGCAACTAAAGAATTTTTTACAGTTAGATTGAATAGGATTTTAATAAAAAATAATAGAGAATTTGGAAAGGCTGAGATTAAGATATTAAGTTTTATTACCATTGGTAACAAAAGTTTACCGGCTTTAAATGGCTACATTAATACCAATGATGATGCTGAGAAAAAAGAAATAATCAAAAAAGCAACCCTTCAAGCTGTTAGTCAAAGAGAGTTAATTGAAGTACATCATGTAAGAGATGATAGCATTTTAACATTTGGAGATGCGGGTATTTCTGTTCATACAAGTGATGAAATTCCTCGAGATTTCAACTGGTCATTGGTTGTGATTGAAAGTGATAAAAAACTAAGAACACTCACCTCACAGTTAAAAAAAGTCGTTGAATCAGAGGAGTTTGAAGGCTTTTCTAACAATATCATAACATCTGTGGCTGGAGAGATATCCCCTCAACTTAAACTTGCAGCAAATATTACCAACTATATTGCTAAAGTTGGGTTATCCTTGATGGCAAATAATAAAGATGATCAAGTAGGCTTGTTTTATACCAGTTTAAATAGATTTCAACATTATGTTAATGGAGAAAGAAAAAAAGACAATGTCCCAGGTGTCAATGACAATATCAAAATAGACTATACAGTTTTTGGCACCAGATATTAATTGAATAAATCATCTGTACAGGTAATTATTTAGGAACCAATCAAACATATCTTATTCAGTTATACAACAATTCAGCAAGACCTTAAAAGCTGAAATGACAATAACTCTTAGAGAGTAGAAAAAGATATATTCTACGTTTTCACAATACACCATCAGAAAACGGATTGTGTTAATATAACCAACAGACCCTGTCTTAGATAAAATGTAGAAGTTCAAACTTTATCTGACACGCCTGCCCTTTTAATCAACCAACTCAATACCTAAGCTTTCCAACAAACCCAACGCTTCATATCGTGAAAACTTGGCTTTTTTTATATTATTTTCTAATACGTCGATTACATAAGCTGTTGAATCGCTAAAATCAACCTCTTGTAAATTGGTTCTCATAAAAAGGCTACCACTGAAGTCACAATGTGTCATTGAAGAATTAATGAAATTACCTTCTCGAAAGTCAACATCATGCAAATTACACTCATCAAAAACCAGTTCATTTAAGATGAGACCAAAGAAACAACAATCATTTAAAACACAACCTCTAAAGCTTAACTCAAAATCTACATGATAAACTGGCCAAGATGCTTTGGTCCAATCAATACCAGTCAGCTTACTGTCTACAAATTTAACTTCAAATAACATTGAGTTTGAAAAATCAACCATACTTAAATTACAACGTTCAAATGTACAGTTTGTGAATTTACAATGTTGAAATTTAGACGCTGAGAAATCACAATCGAAGAATTGGCACTCTTCAAATTCAATGGTACTGTAATGCATATCTGGTAAAGATAGCTTTGCAAAAGAAACATCGAAATAATGCTGGTTATTTTTTAATTCTATCATCAGATTTTCTAAAAAACATGGTTTTAATATTCAATTGTATAGTCGTATTGATTGCGTTTCAATAAAAGCCTTTTGAACCTTTATTAGGCCAGGCTTTTTTGATGCCAAAGGGTGTTTTAAATTAACCTGAAAACACAGCATTTCACTTTTTATTGATCTATTGAGAAGAAAATCATTTCTTTTGTATAACAGAACACATATTTTTAAGTCCGTGATATATATAATCTATCGAATGAAGAAAACATAGACACACACTTTTATTAAATCAAAAAAAGTATTAAATTTTTATTTTTGTTGTGGAAACCATGACACACTTGAATTTAATGAGGCTTAAGGATAATAAAAAGTGCTATTGTTAGTGAAAAATGCCAATGAGTAATATTTTTGATAAAGATAAGCATCAGAGTGATTACTGAGGAATGAAGATGGTGAGAATTGGTTATTCTAAAATCGTTTTTAATGTATTAGCTACCATCCATTGAGATTTTACACGCTGACAAAATGTTTTAAGTTGAGCTATAGTGCCAACAGCGGTTCTGCCTTTAGATCGAAAATGTTTGAGTTCATCTAACCAGCTGTCAGTATTGATGTTTAGACGAGAGAAAACATCAGGAATATCATTGGGTATTGATCCACGTTTAATTTCTAATTGTACACGCCCAGTATAATCAACTAAGGCAATGTAATCTGTTAAATAATAAGGTATTTCATGTTCGCTAAAGCCAAGTAATGAAGTGTCTTTGTTTTAGATTCTGGCCTGAATTCTTCTGTATAACGGATACCACTACCCATAATATTTTACCTCTTATAATTATGTTAACATTTTAACAATAAAAAGTGTCTACTGTTTTCAGGCCGTACCAAGTAATACCAAGTATTTATAGCAGCTATTTTTTTACGCGTAAAAAATCAGTTGTTTAAATGAAAATACAATGAACAATTTAAAATCAACGAATCTGATACTTTTGATTGTTACAATACTTTATGATGGACGTTTCATGAGATAGATTTCGTTTATCTTAACAAGTCGTGACTTAGATACCGAGGTAATTAAAATATCTATTCAGGGGCGTTCATCAAATCGGAGTTAATTGATCTTATTTTTCACATGCTAAATACTGTTTCAAAGACTCTGCTCCCTTTGATTGATTGAGAATTAATGTAAGATATATTCAATAACCTGAATGAAAGAAGCACAATTGTTTGAACTAAAAAAGTTTATCAATTGTGCTTCTTTATCAAGCTTAAATTATACGTATGGCACAATCCTCTACTTCACCATCTGAAGATTCGCCAGTTGGTAATGCCATCGGATCTGAACTAAATCTTAACCTTAAAAAGGTGATCCCCACCACTGCTTTCCTAGGAACAACCACTGTTACTTCTGCAATTTCTCCAAATGTTTCTAATTCAGAAACGAATTGCTCATCAATGGAAAAAACACCATCTGCATTCCAATCAATCCACCCATTGAGATAACCTTCACCATTGGTTACTATTTCAAATGATGGAGAATCTCTTCTTTGTAGAAATGCAGTGTCATTGTTGCATAATTCAACAACTTCTCGTGCTTGGATAAATATTGTGCCACCTTCATCATCAATGCCATCTACAGTGCTATCATCAGCTAACGCATCATCGCTGAACTGAGGGCTCTCATCAGTATCTGGCGGTGTTGTTCCTAAAAAAGGTCCACCAAGCATAACCACATGTGATGCTTCTCCATAACTTAATGGTGCATCGCCCAAATCAAAGTCATTGCTCGGCGGCAATTCACCACATATCAATCCATTGTTTCGACTTTCGCCAGAAACGACTAAAAAGTCTCCTATGATATCTCCAATATTAATTTCAATGGAGCAACTGGTATGAAGTCTTAAGTGACCACCTTCACCGATATAAACATTAATCCAAGGACCTAATGTAGTATGCCTTCCTTGTCTAAGGGTACCAATTAAATCAAAATCTTGACCAGGCGACACCATTTCTTGAAAAATGGTTTGATTGTTTTTTTGTACCACTGTTATTTCACTAGCGTTATCACCATTGTAACGTAAAGTCAATTTTGTTAACTTACCTTCGCATCTACAATCTTCATCAGTTGAAGAGCTCATACTCGCGATCTCATTAAATGATGAGTGAGCTTTGTTAAGAAAATCTTTTGTAAGTGGTTCAGTAGCACTAAAAACTGTTACACTAAATAATATAAAAAAGATAAAAATAAATTTTTGGTATATTCGCATATAAAATCTCCCCAGATAGTTATGTTTTTGGATATATTTATTAAGAAACCCCTCTGAGCGGGATTATACCAGAAAAAGAACCAAAAGGAAGGACCAAAAGGGGCAGGCCTTTGTAGGAAATCCAATCAATAGGGTCAGATTAAATTGATTTGTTGTAATTGCTTTTTTCTTACAAATATTTAGTAGTAGGGAGGATTACCTACCCACCTTTGATTGTTGGGTATATTAATATAAATTCTAATGCGAGCTGTTATTTTTTTAAAAAAATAATGATTTGTTAAAGGTATGTGGTGGGTAAAACCCACCCTACAGAAAATATAAATTAAAGAGGTCAAGTCAATTGTTTAACAATCAAAAGCATATCGGTTGGATCAAAGGCATTTATTTAAAAAGATCCCCGATCGTGGTCGGGGATGACGCGGGTGTAACATGTAGAAGTTAAGATGATAAAATGTTTGAAATCAATGGGATATCTTCTAAAAACTGTAATTTTTTGATGTGATTTATTCATAAATTGAATGTACTTTCTTCTGGTTTATATGATTAATGATTAAACATCATAATACCGATCAAAGTGATAACAAAGAAAGCGAGTATGGACATAAAAATAAAACAGATCTTAAAACTTAAGGTGTAGAAGTTCAGACTTTATCTGACACTGTACCCGCACTTAAATTACAACGCTCAAATGTACAGTTTGTGAATTTACAATGTTGAAATTTAGACGCTGAGAAATCACAATCGAAGAATTGGCACTCTTCAAATTCAATGGTACTGTAATGCATATCTGGTAAAGATAGCTTTGCAAAAGAAACATCGAAATAATGCTGGTTATTTTTTAATTCTATCATCAGATTTTCTAAAAAACATGGTTTTAATATTCAATTGTATAGTCGTATTGATTGCGTTTCAATAAAAGCCTTTTGAACCTTTATTAGGCCAGGCTTTTTTGATGCCAAAGGGTGTTTTAAATTAACCTGAAAACACAGCATTTCACTTTTTATTGATCTATTGAGAAGAAAATCATTTCTTTTGTATAACAGAACACATATTTTTAAGCCCGTGATCTATATAATCTATCGAATGAGGAATCTTACTTTATTATTACTATTAATCACGTCGACTATTTATGGGCAAGAGTGTGATGTACTGAATCCTGTCAACACCAGTGGTTCTATTGTCTTGGGTAATGGAACGGCCAATTCTGTAAATGCTGCGGATATTCAATCAGCATTAGATTCAGGTGGTGCGATCACATTTGACCTTGGCCCTAACCCATCTGTGATTGACTTAACTACAACATTGTTTGTGACACGTGATGTCGTGATTGACGGAGGAGATTTGGTGACCCTTAATGGCATGAATCAGCATCGAATTTTTCAAATAGAAAACCCCAATAATAATGACTATACATTTACCCTGCAAAATATACAGTTGATCAATGGTAACAGTGGTGCATCAGGAGACCTTTCAAACAGCGGTGGTGCCATATTTAAACCTTCAGGAGGCCCATGGCAAGCGGTCAATTTACAAGTAGTTAATGTCACGTTTGATAATAATCACGCTGTGCAGGTTCATCAAGATGGTGGAGGGGGAGCGATCTATGTTGTTGGTATGAATGATGTTTTTATCAGTGGTTCGCATTTTTTTCAAAACTCAGGCAGTAATGGCGGTGCATTTTATTCTCTGGGCAGTAAAAATATTAAAATTACCGATTCGCAGTTTGATAATAATCATGCCACTGGCAACAATGGCAATCCAGGCAATGGTGGTAATGCCGGTGCAATTGGTGTAGATGGCGCAGAGCGAAGTATCAGCATTTGTCGCAGTCAAATCATTAATAACACCGCCAATGCTTTTGGTACTGGCTTTTTTTCAGTCATGTATGATCAAGATAGCCTGAGTGCATTTGTTGATACTACGTTTGAAAATAACATCAATGCTGGAGATTTAGGTTTGGGCGGCGGTGCTTATTTACAAGGTGGGCCATTCATCATTCAGCGCAGTTCTTTTATTGCAAATCAAGCACCCGGAGCTGGTGGATTATTTTTTGGGCCAAATGCCAATGGTACTTTTATTAACAGTACCATTTATGGGAACATTGCTACCCAAAGTCTGGCGGGTGGTATGGCCATTGACAGCAGTGCAATACTTGATATGAATCATCTGACGATTGTTGGCAATGAAGCGCTATGCCCTGTGTGTTTTGCTGCTGGTATTTCTTTGAGTCAAAACAACTCTGTTACCATGAGTAATACCATATTGGCCAATAATGTTGGTGGTAATGAATTCAATCCTTGGAATATACGTTTTTCTGTGTCTGACGGAGGGGGTAATATACAATTTCCCGAGCTTCGCCCAAATGGTCAAGCTGAACCGCCAGCCACTGCGTCTGTGATTTGGGCTGATCCCTTATTAAGTGATCCAACTGATAATGGGTCATATACCCCAACAATGGCTCTGAATGCCAACAGTCCTGCAATTGATGTGGCAAATAATGATAACACAACAGCCTCTGATCAGCGAGGAGTCAGTCGCTATATGGGTTCTGATATCGGTGCCTATGAGGTTGCCGGTCCAGACATCATTTTTAAGTCGGGTTTTGAATAAAAGATTTGCTTTTAGTAATTTAAAGGTTTGTCATTTCTGCTAATGCCCTACACTCTGTATCGGCTTTTTTAATTAACTTAGGAATTCTAAAATTCCCATGCATTGCCAAGATACAAAATTGAGCTTTATCCAGCTCCATGCCGATGCTGGTGATATACAATGGCTTTTTACTCTTTCCTCTGACTATTTCATGTTTTGCTGTGATGGCACGAAAAGGATTTTTAGCAACACCAATAACATTCACTTCTCCATTCAATGCATCAAACAAATGTTTGCCTAAACCGGGTTCTTTAACACCATCTAAATAAACATAACCGTCAATCACAATGGTATCAGGGGATAAATTGTGTTCATCCAGCAATTTCAAAATACAAGGTAATTCTCGTTTATAAAACGCACCGGATTGATAATCTTGAATACCTCCCAAATGCGTTTTATAAACAGCTACTTCTTTGTCATCAGCCCAATCATTGAACAAAACACCAGCAATATAAGCATTGTTATCTGAATAATGTACATCAATTGCTAACATCATAACTCTATAATATCCGATGAAAAACGTTCAACCTTGGATGTCAATACACTATTAAGCAACAAATATTTTTGCCCTTTTGCAAAACCGCCTCCAATATAACATGCTTTTAATGAAGGGAAATTTTTACCAGACAAAAAATCATCAGGACAGATATAACCCGATTCATTTTTATTATTTTCATCATCACAACGCAAATCCAAATATAAACACTCCAAAGCTGGATAGAAGGATCCCAATAAATGATTTAATGTGTTTTGACTAATCAATCCTCCATTTATGCCAGTAACTTGATCATCTAACTGTACTGATAAATTTGTTAACTTATCTAAATTAATATTATCATCAAGTTCAAAATGACCTCCAAGATCAAGTTCAATTATCATGTGGTTATTTTGCAATAATCTAGTGACATTTCCAATTTTTCCATACATACAATGTGAGTTACTATAAAGCTCCCAAATCCCCAATGATAAAGATTTTAATTTTGGAAACGTAACTTTTTCAATAGCCCCAGTAATATCTCGATAATCCACACCTGAATTATTTGTGTAGCATGAATCACCAATACATAAAACCTCTACTTTATTCACATAATTAGAATGAGCAAATTCAAAGATTAAATCATAACCACCTTGCCCCATTAAAAAATGGAATTCGTTGACCTCATCTGGAATTTTTAATATCCTTTTTCTACCTGCCCACGGCTTTGAAGGCACTCCAAATACACAAAAGTTATATTCCTTTCCTGTGTTATCATTAATACCTTGTTCATGACACCTAATATCATTCGGTAAATTTAAAAACACCCTGTCAAATTCACTTAGCATAACCGACCCTGAAAAAATCACAATTTATTTTTTGTTCTGTCACGTATTGCCCCTCCATTTATTCTGGATGCTTGATCCCTAACTTCTTTTCAATATCCCACTGGTTACTGAAACCTGCATCAAATTCACAAAACATGGGCTTAGAAACCAACTCGTTCCACTCATCTTCATTCAACATGCCACATGATCCAATAAACCAATTTGGCTTGGCATCACTGAAATATAAATCGAATTTAGCATCACCAATACTGAGATAATCATCAGAAACATCAAAAATCATTCCATGATACTCAAAATCAAACCATTTCAAAAAAGTTTCAAAACATGATGTATCAATATCTGGCATATCTTTTCCATAAAATTGCAAGCTTAGAAACTGATCAAAAACTTTTTTATATCGTTTATTCGCCTTTAAATATGCTATGCATTGACTTTTATCTTGTAAATCAGGAACCAACACTACATAGTTGTCTTGAATCCAGTCATATTCATCACCATAGGCTAATAATTTTTTTAAGAAAATCTTTTGCCTCAATATCAGTTGTGATCTATTAATCGTTTCCATTTTATGTTCTCCTGCTTGTAATTTTATTTTACTTCTGGGGTTTTCGCTCTATTTTATCTATATTTTTATCAAACAATCGGTTTTGTTAAACAGTCAATATCCATTGTACTCGAGTAAATTTCATTGAGTTGATCAAAAAGCATTTTCAACAGTTGATCTAAATCGAGTTCCTGTTTTTGAAATACAGCTGTATCAAGATAAGCCTTTCGCCTTTTAAAGTTCAACACTCTTTTACGATGATTAAAGGTATATTTTATTTTCAATAACGGTTGTTTTTTAAAAATAATCTGAGCTTGGTATCCTCTTTCATGATCATCGATACCAAAATAATGGATTTCATAATGATGATTTTCATTGATAAAACAGTTACTGTTTTTGCTAAATCGAGACTTAATTTCTCCTTGGTTAATACAGCCAGTATTGATACCATAATCATTCACCAATGTGCATTGCATCAGTTTTTTCTTCATTTCTTTGGAGTAAGACAGCTTCCCCAAGTGATATTTGTATAAAAAAGACAAAACCAGTTTTAATATATCGTTTGCAGCTGGATCAATAAACTTATAATTGACGTCAAAAAAAGAGATACCTGAACATTTCATGCTATTGAAATGATCATCAATATACATTCTCATTGTACCTGTATTTTCAATCTTGAAATATAAAGTCCTACCGCCACCATCCCTGATGTCATTCCACTCAAGCCATATTCGATGAGATCTGTTGTTGATATAGAAAATGTCTTTAAATCATCATAAAAGCACAAAAAATCTAATCTATCCAGTTCTTGATCAGTAAATGAATAATCGTGCACAAGCTTTAATGGTTGACTATAAAGATCATCAAGTCTTTTCTTCTCTTGAGCAATAATGGCTTTATGCGCGAGCTTTCTTGATTTTTCAGTCATTTTAATTGCCTAATATAACCATTGCGTTGAACTAAAAATCACTTATACAATTTATAGAATTTGAAAGGCTTTGGCCAATCTTCACGTGGTTTGAATGCAATGGCCACTTCTTGATTATCCAAAGCAGATTCTGTCAAAACCACACAATCATCAAATGTTTTGGCACTAGCAAACTCTTTATCGTTGACTTTACAGATGACTTTATAAAATGGGCCAGAAACCCATTGCTTTATTTCTGAAAAATCCTGAAATTTCAAATAAGCAGCCAGCGATGCATGAGATGCAGCTAAAATTGCATATCCTTCAGGTACTGAATCTTTAATTAAAATGTACATTTTCATATTGTTTAACTCCATATCTTATTTTATTTGTATATTTCCTATGCATACAATTTGCCCACCCAATGCAATAAAATCTTGAATAGAATACTTATTGATGCATATGGCTTCATTGTTATTATCATTGACACATTGATAAACTTTTCCTGAAGGTTGATACTTTTTTTTACGAAAATACCTCAAGGCAAACTTGTCATTTTTGTCATCAATCCTTAAAAACTTTGGCACTACTAAATTTTTTTCACCAGTTTCTTTGTTTACTCTATTCATTACAATGGATTGCAAAGCTTCTACATTTTCAATTCGCTTCTCATATTTATTTAACTCAATCAAATATAACTGTTGAGGATTCTTTATATCAAATAAACATATTATTTTGATTTCAAGACCTAAATCTGAATGTATAAAATCATAAAAAAACTCAGAGTTAGCTTCAGATTTCAGTTTTATAATATATCCACCAATGCTGTTCATGGGTTTATTTTGTAATCTGAGTTTTCTTTGAGATAAATAAATGCCATATTTTTGCTCTACCAATTCAAATATTTCCTCTGCGATCTCTTCCCCAAATTCTCGACGGATTTGCTGACGTCTTTTCTCTTTGCCAATGACATGCCTTGCCATTAATACCAGACCACCAAATGATGCACGTGTACCAGCAAAAACTGTCATTTCAAGAACAACGCCCCTTGTTGGCTTTATTTCAGCAGTATATTCGTACTTGCCATTTTGAACTTTCCACTTCATCCCTATAGGATCTCTTCTCAAAACTGTAATTTTTTGATGTGATTTATTCATGACTTTTAATTAAAAATTTCTTGTATTATTTATAGATTTTAATGTTCAATAATTTAATTGAGCTAACTATTGAATATAAAAAACCAATTGATGATATAACAAAAAAACAAGTACAGAAAGAAACAATAAAACACTTATTAAATTGATTTTTTCATGCCAGTCTCTCTACTAAAATCATTATTAAAAACCCTTATAAATACCCTGATAATCATCGTCTGCATCTCTTCCGCTTAAGCCATATTTTACATTTGACTCAGGTGACATATAAGTCCCAAAAATACGATCCCAAACCATAAAAACAGCAGAAAAATTCACATTTTGGTGCCGATCATCTCGACTGTGGTGCATGCGATGGTTAGCTGGTGAATTAAACCATTTGTCAAAGCCTTTTATTTCACCAATTAAATTCGTATGTATCCACCCTTGGTAATGAAATACAAACAGCTGAAACCCCAATACCATAAGCGGTTCTAATCCCAATAAAATCCATGGCATATAAAACCAAGGTGCAATTAACATATTCAATGCATTCACACGATATGCCAATGGAATATTGTAACTGATAGCAGTGTGATGCGTACCATGGTAGAGTTTCCAGAGTAATGGCAATTTATGTGCGATTCGATGCTCCCAATAATAACTCAAGTCGCAAGCAATCAGTGCCAGTGGCATAGCAAACAAAACCCCATCGATGTCGAAAATAGCATACTGACCAACACTTTGATAAATCACATGCCAATAAGGGGCGGTGATCATGTACATCAAAAAATTTGGCACTATTGTGCTCAAGGAAATCATTTTTTGTCGCTTGAGATTACAATCAAGCGCTTCTAGCTGCCATTCTTTGATGCCCAATACAATAGCAAAGGTGATAAACATACCAATCAACAGGCTAAAAACCAATGACAGTAAATATGTATCAGTTAAATCAGCCAATACTTTTCAAGTGCAATTTTTGTTTGATAGCTAAAGCAGTTTTTTCATGGTCACCATAAATTTTAGGTTTGTCTTGCCAAGAATCATTCATTCGTAATCTGGTGTTATACTCACAAAAAGACAGTAGTTTACCATCTGTGGTCATAATGTGATGACAACAATGAGAAACTCGATCCAAGTCATAATTATATTGATCCATAAATGGTTTAATTGCTACACCAAAAACATCACATGGCCTGATCATCTTTTTGCCAATGGCAGTAACCATTTTGCTGAACCACTTTTTCTTACCACTGCCAATGACCGAGTGAATTTCCTTTTTATCCAAAATGGTTTTGTAAGCCACTTCATTCATTACTGCATTCAAGTCAATCTTTTGTGTGATGTTAAACAACAAACCAAAGCGCCTGGCAAACAATGTCGTCCAGCCACAATTGGGGTGGGAGCATGGAATGGGTGTAAAGTCCTTAAGCTTAAGTTTTTCAGGCATTGCATCAGCTAAAGCATGGACTACAGTAGATAATGTTGGCCTTTTCTTGCCATTATTGGGTAACTGATACCTGCCTGTATAAAAAGTCGGTAAAAAACCAATCAGTCGAATATGCTTGTATTTTAATCCCTGTTTCATTACCCAACTGATTTCATCTTCGCTTAAGTCCTGAGCCACTGTCATGGTCAATTGCATACAAATCTTATATTTTGCCAATGTTTTGATCGCTTTTTCGCGCACTTTAAGGGTATTGGCTCTTCTTAATGCCGAATTGGTTACCTTTTCACCTCCGTCAAATTGAAGTAATACTAACAATTTGTCTCTCATGGATTTCAATGATTGAGCAACCTGTTTTTTTGAAATTTCAAGTCCATTGGTTGGCAAATAAATTTTACCGATGCCATTTTGATCATATAGCCACTTGACCATATCCCAAAATTGCGGGTGTATTGTGGCTTCCCCTCCTGTGACTTGAATAGAATCAATAAAGGATTTGTCCTCAATCAATTGCATAATATGGTTTTTAAATTGATCAATGGGTAAGATTCTATCGCCAGATGCATCCGCATAACAGACTCTACAAGCCAGATTACACGCATTAGTCACTTCCACCAATACCGTACAAGACTTATTTAATAATTGAGAAGCATAGTTATCAGGCTTAGTGCTACATGATTTTTTCGAGGGCCCACAACAAGAAGAATATTCAGGAATATAAAACTCATTATCCTTATTGTACTTCTTTCCCCAAGCATCTTTATTTGATAAATGATAAAAGTTGGCATCATTCTCAATCAGATTAATTGAACTGCCATGATCATTACAAATACTCTTAATCCATACTTTACTATTATCCTCATAAATCACCGCTTGGCTGTGTGCCAAACAATGTTCACAGACACTAATTGTGGTTTTATAAACATGGTACTGCTCAAGTAACTCAAATTTATCGATGACTTGTTGTAATGAGTATTCATGTAACTCAGCACTCATTGTTTCAAGCTGATCCTTAACAGATTGATCTGAAGGACTTTGTAAATTATGCATACTTCAAACTCCACTCCAATAATTGGCTAGACACTTTATATAACCACCGACGAGAGCCAGGAAAACAATGCGCATACACATTCATGATGCGTTTGAGTTGAAATGACGAAAATTCATAATTGGCTTTCTTTTCTGCCTGCTCATGAATTGCCAATACCCTTAAGGCTTTTTGCCTTGGTAAAAGCTCAAACACAGCTTGTTTGGTGTATTGAACATGGTGCTTTTCATCCGAAAGAACAATTGAAACCGCTTTTTCCGAATAATCACTTGGTGAAAAATGGCAAGCCTCGCTGTGAAACTTCAAAGAAGTTGCAATGCGTTTTTCTAAAAAGTACAGATGTGCCATAAAATTGGCTAATTTATCCACTTTCTGATCAGTATCATCAGTTACTAATATATGAAAATCATGAGGGGTGTGTTTTTTAATCACATGATTATAGATGTCATCCATTGGCTGTTCAATAATGGGTTGATTCAGTTTCTTGATCGCTTTTCTATACAATAACACATGCTTGTCCTCATCTTTCATATGACTCTGCATTGCAGATAAAAGCTCTACATTTTCTACATAATCGGTAGGAAAATAATCATTCACTTTATGAGGATATTCTTCACCATTGAGGTATAAATTCAATACGAATGCATGTACTTCTGGATTTCTACAGATATCTTTATGCAAATTGTGCTTAATGAAGGTAATCATCATTTACCTCCATGCCATAAAACAGGCCCCAAAAAGAAAAAACACCACTATTGCAAAAATACCAAAACCAGTAAATAGTGCTCTCATACACCCTCCTTCATTACCGTAATCTTTCCTCTGTTCATAGGATTGTTGATATTCTCTGTAATTGTGATCATCCTGATGGCCATCAGACTGACCATTTGATTGGTCATCAGAAATAGGATTATCTTGGTGATTTTTGTCATCTGTTTCCATAGTGAAGTCCTTGTATTGATTGTTTATTTCTTAATAAAAATGAAATCATGCCTGCTATTACTAGCATCATTGCAAAATATTGATAAGCAGATAGCCCATAAAAAGCTTTTTCTGTGTCTCTGATAAATTCTGTTAAAAATCGAAAGCTGCCATAAAATATCATGAACAAGGCAAAAATTTGCCCTTGAAACTGTTGACGCCTGAAAAAATGAATCAGTATCAAGCCAACAGACAGATGAAAAAACAGTTCAATCATGGCAATTGGGTAACGATTGATATCATCTAAATGTTTAATACCTAAGGAAGAATCCGTCTCAACACCCAAACAACAACCAGTAAACCAACATCCAATGCGTCCAATCGCAATTGAAAAAGGCAAAACAATGGCAAAGCGGTCATTCGGTAACCTTTGATAGTTCATCAGAGGTTTAGCAATTTCTACAAAAATAAAACCAAATAGCAAAGCACCAACAATTGATCTGCCTGAAAAAATCAAAGCGCCCCACTCATTAAATGGTCGAAGCGGCCAAATCGCATCGCCCATTAAAACAGCAAGTTTGGCCCCAAAAATTGCTCCCAATAATGTAATGCCTTGCAGATAAAAATACTGATTTTTTTCATGTTGAGAACCAAAATCTTTAGTCAAAGGAAAAATAAAAACCAAACAAAATGCTGTCGCAACTGAAATAAAATAAATGGGGCTGATCGCAATACCCTGCGAACCAACAATTAAATCATCCATATCCAACAACCCACAAAAATAAAAAATGAGACTCCGGCCAAATGATGAATCCGCCGTTCTTTAACATGCAAACGCTGATGATACTTTAACTCATCAATAGCCATACAAGGTAAAGCCAAAATTAAAGCCAACACAGCAATCATTGTATAACCAGTTATTGCAGACAGCAAAAACACCACAACACATGGTAATATAATCGCATGAAATATCTGTTCGACGCGTGGCACTTGCCTATCATGTTTATGCATCAACATGTCATAAGCCGTAAAAGTAAGATACGGTATACTTGCTAAAATCAAATAAATATTAAAATCCACATGCCATCCACTAATTAATGATTAAATTCAAAACCAACAATACAAATAAGTACGCCTACAAAAATCACCGCACAATCTTTACAGAAATCACTTCCAATATCAGTACCCGCTCCAAACATGGTATCTGCGGCCAACAGAAAACAGCCCAGACCTAGAACCCTATAACAGGAACTAACCACCCTAATCTTTTCCAAACAATTTTCATAAAAAACCTCGGTGAGATTGTTCATATTTAATCCTTTAAATTCTATAGAGTTAGCAAAAAATATAATAACTAGCACAAATTAATGCTGCAAGTCATCTTCATAAATATCCAAATACAGGTATGCACAGTCTTGTACTAAATGATTGATTTTCATGAGTGATGCCCAGTATTTATAACGGTTATTTTATTACGCGTAAAAAGTCTGTTGTTTATGGAAAATTTTGATGAAAAACAACAATTTTCAGACCGCAATTGCGCCCTAAGCGGTAGTAATGTCGTTAGAACAAAGATCATTTTGTTGTAATATACTAAATAAGCTACAAAATTTCTCAGGCTTAGAATGGCTCTTTTTTATTGGTTATTTGAAGAACATCCTTGTTCATAAAACACCTTATTCAATAAATTTATCCGGGTTAGAATGTGCAAACCCTGTCCATGCTTCTTTATTTTTGTATTTTTCCAATCTAGATTTCATACTATTTATTCTTTGAATATTATTTTCATTCTTAATTAATAATATTGCTGTTTCTTGCAAAGAAACCGCTTTTGTAAAATCTCCTAGTTGTGCATATACTGCTGCTAGAGTATCCATAACTCCTGATAGTTGGTTGGATTCATTGCCATGATCTTGCATGATTTTCAAAGCTCTTTTTGCATCAATAAATGAATCATCAGGGCATGTTGCTAATACCCAAGCAATATTATTCCATGCAACAGAACTATTATAAGATTTAGTGGCTTTTGTTGACCAATAAACGGATAATTCACAATTTTTTTCTAATCCAGCGCTGCCTGCACTATAAAACTGGCCCAATTCTAGAGCAGCATCTGAATTGCCGTTTTCTGCTGACTTTTCAAACCAATAGACTGCTTTATATAAATCCCTATCTGGATTATCTTGATGGAGATAGAGTTCTGCCAAAGAATATTGAGCGTGGGCATCATCATTTTCAGCTCTTAGAATTAATTCATCTACATACAGATTGAATTGCTCTTGTTGATCAGTACTTAACTGTAGTTTTTCATGTTGTTGGTTTGATAATTGGGCATTGACATCAGCCATAGCGAATAATACTACACAGATAATAATAGCTTTTTTCATTAGCATTTTCCTTTTAATTAGATTTAATTTGACAGCATAATTTAATATTAAGTTTGAATTATATTTAATCTTAAAATAAAAATAATACTCGATTCTTCTCGAAGAAAAAGAGCAAGAACGACATACTGCAATACCCCTTGACGATTTAACCAAGAAAACCACTGTCATTTTTCAGCTCTTTATTTACAACGATTAATTTATTACGCGTAAAAATCTGATGTTTATATAAAAATATTATGAAAAAAATATGATCAACGAATCTGACCCTTTTGATTTTATTTATAGTAAGAAATGATAACTAGTATTGGTAGGAAATACAATCTTAAACAAGCCAAAAAGTTGGTATATCCGTGTACAATTTTGTCGTATTTATTCTAAATTTATTATTCATAATTCATTAGACTGTTTTTCTTTTTTAATTTTGTCATTATTACTCATATAAAAATACATAAATAAAGATGTAACCAAAATTGAAATAAAGGCATTTAATCTGCCACCGCTGATTTGAAGTGCTACTGCTGATGGTAATAAAACTCCAGCTTCATGCTCAACATAAAAAACAGGGCTAATAAATAGACTTATAGATAATACTCTTATAATCCTGGCATAAATCTCACTTTTCATTTTTTTTATATAATGATTTGCGATACGAGATACTATAAATGCTGCGATAGAGAAAAATACAAACATAAACTGTGAAAACTCTCCAGCCGATACTCCAGATGCTTGTGCATTAAAAGATATATTTAACAGAATTATACAGCCAATCACAAATCTAAAAATCATTATTATTTCCTCAAACTCATATTATTCTCTTCACTTTCAATAACAATCATTGCTTTATTAGCTCTAATCGCCTGTTTTAACGGAATTGAAGAAATTGATTTCAAATTTGATGATGCTTGATTTAAAGCTTGAATTACAAACTTTCTTTCTGCAATCGTTTCCATACTTATGTCCCATGGATTATTTATTCCTTGTTGGTAAAGGCCAACGGAAGTACACACTATACAAATAAATCAAAATAATAGAAACTGT
>CAYGTC010000024.1:0-58983 GCA_964352735.1 uncultured Alcanivoracaceae bacterium
AAAACCGCAATATCAACAATTTAAAAGTTAATATTGCCTAAATGCACCACGGGTTATAGATGTTACGTTTAGCGCTTTTTGCCATTTTTCATCGCTGTCATTGTATATAAATATTGATATCATAATGCAACCCTATTAACATTACAATGAATCACATCTACTTTCAGTCAAGGAGCAAAACCAATGAAGTCTTATAAACTTTTGTTAGCCATCTTTATATTGTTTATGGCCAGTTCTTCCGCCATTGCTATTAAAGAGCACAAACATGCAACAGATTCAAAAGACCCCGAAATAAGAAACAAAGCACTGGCTTCAAAAATTTGGTGGAATCAGAAACGTAAAATAGAAAAGATTAAAATCACAGAAAATCAAAGAAAAAAAATGGACAAAATTTTGATAAATTACCTACAAGATCAGCCCAAAGATGTTGCTGCCGAGAAAAAGGCTTTCAAAGATCTTGCCAAAGCATTGACCAATGAGGGTCGTGAGAAAACCAAAGTACAACGCAATAAAGTCATCAAAACGACTTCTGATTCGGTTAAACGTCAAATTGACATGATGTTTGATGTCGTGAGCGTTCTGACTGTTGAGCAAAAAGCCGCCATTGCGCAAGAGTATCCAGCTCTTATGTCACGGTTATGGATACGTTCAGCAAATCCTGCTGCATTCAGAATTGGAAAAACCGAAGGCAAAAGAAACGCGCGAAAAGGCAAAAAGAAAGATGGTCATTCAGGTCACAACCATTCACACTGATTGATTTCAAGCAATGAGTAATATTTTATAAGCCACTGCCTTAACAGTGGCTTATCTATTTTAATTGACTTAAAAGAATCTCTTTTCTCTGCCAAGCTCAATTTCTTGACCCTATAATTTCGTGCCAATAGAATCATTCATTCCTGTCTGCCATAGACACTCAATGACAGAAAACTGGCATACTAATTAAATGTATATTACCGGAATCTTCTGATCAGTTTTTCAAAGGACTCTTTCGATGTCAACACTGTCACATTACCCATAATGACCAACAAAAAACCCAAAATCATATGCGTCTTAAAAACAAACCCTTCAAATAAACTACTCAAAATCACCGCAACCACCGGGAATAAAACAATCAAATAACTCGCTTTCTCTGGCCCCATGTTTTTAAGTAAATGAAAATAGGTTGCAAAAGCAATCACAGAACCAAATATTGCCAAATACAAAAGCGATAATATATAACTGCTTTCGAAAGAAAATTGAAAAGCCTGTCCATTCATGACAACCCACATTCCTAAAATTAATGTCCCGTATAACATGCCCCAGGCATTAGCTACCAGTACATTGATCTGAGATTGTGAATTCCTGAAACTGACCATGTTACCTAAAGAGGCCACCAATGCCCCTATCAATACTAAAAGTAAACCATAGATGGTTTTGTCAGTTGCATCAATCGCAGTGATATCATTCCAAAACAGTGCAATGATGCCCAACAAACCAAATATGGCACCAGCATAAACTCTAGCAGCAATGGGTTTGCCAAAGAACACTCTTGTATTAACAATATTCATCAATAATAAAGTCGAGAAAGCAATTGAAGTCATCGCTGAATTTAAATAATTTTGTGCATAATACAAGATGGCATAATTGGTACTGAAATTACCCAGAGCCAATAAGAGCATAAAACCGTGATCTTTCATCGATAATTTGAGCGGTATCGATTTCCACAAACAATAAGTCCACATAATGATCGCAGCCAAGCCAAAGCGATAGAATATTGATACCTCAACTGGCACGATACCCAACTGAAACTCTATGGCAAACCATGTTGAGCCCCAAATAAAAACCGTAGTGATGTATAAAATTATGTTTTTCATCTTGCATCTCAAATTGTTATGATTAAATGCTATTGTATGAATTATCTGTACATATAACAGATACACTTTTATTAAAATACAACATATACAGTTTTATGATACAATACAAAAAATCTTCTTTGGTTGAACAATGTCACAAGTATTAAATAGACACAGCGAAAAATACCTCTATCAACAAGTGATCGATATGATCAATAAAATGAGAGAGTCAAACACCTTAAGGGTGGGAGAAAAGTTACCCTCTCTGAGGAAAATGAGTCAACAACTGGCCATCAGTATACCAACGGTAAAACTGGCGTATCTGGAATTGGAGCGACAAAATTTAATTGAAGCTCGTCCGAAATCAGGTTATTACATGAAAAGCCAGCCCATACAGTTGCTGCCACCAAAAAAATGCCGTTTAACCCAAAAACCGATAAAGATCGATCGACAAAACTACATTGAACACATATTCAATGCCATCGATGACAGCTCAAATATTCCTTTGGGTGTGGCGAATCCAACAGCCGCTTACTCAGCAGAAAAAGCTTTGGCTAGACTGATGAGACAAGTCTTATCAAAAGCAGGAGCAAAGGCGGTATCTTATGCCCCTATGGATGGTTATATACCACTTAAAAGGCAACTGGCTATTCGTTACTTCGACCATGGTATTCAGCTGGATCCACATGAACTGATCATCACCAATGGGGCACAAGAAGCGATTGCCATTGCGCTCAAATGTGTTGCTAAACCAGGAGATGTGATTGCCATTGAATCCCCATGTTATTTTGGCATCATTGAATTAATTGAATCATTAGACATGATGGCGCTTGAAATCCCCATGTGTGCCGAACAAGGCGTTTGGATTGAAGACTTATCCAAAAGCATCAAAAACCATCCTATTAAAGCCTGTGTTTTTTCTTCAACCATCAGCAATCCACTTGGTACACACATGGATGAAACCAATAAACAAAAGATTGTGGAGTTACTCGAATCACACAATATACCATTGATAGAAGATGATGTTTATGGAGATCTGTACTTTGCAAAAAAGCGCGGAACACCCATGCAAAAATACGCAAAAAAAGGATTGGTTTTAACCTGTAGTTCCTTTTCAAAAACTGCAGCGCCGGGTTATCGTATTGGCTGGTTGATAGCAGGACAATTTGAAAAGCAAGCCAAAATCATCAAAAGAGCGCTGTCGTGCTCCTCCTCATTGCTCAATCAATGGACATTGGCAGAATACATCACAGGCAATGAATACGACAGATACCTGAACAGACTGCGATCCATTCTTATGTGCAATAAAGACAGGATGCTGTCACATGTTCAAACCATTTTTCCTTCTGATACACAAGTCACCAACCCCAAAGGAGGTACAGTATTGTGGATCAAACTCCCCAACAAAAAAGATGCCAAAGAACTGTTTTACCAAGCCATTGAAGAAAACATCAGCATTGTTCCTGGTGATGTCTTCTCTCCCAGCAATCGATACAATACATTCATACGCCTGAGTTATGGCATTAAGTGGCACGACAATATCGTTGATGCCTTAAAAAAATTGAATGAATTATGTATGACATAAAACCTAAATCGAATATTTCATAGGTACAATTAACTTTTTTACCATTTTGATGAAACATTCGAGCTAATAAACAGCATTATTTCTTATTTCTATGCATCATTTCATAAACTGAGCGTATTTTTTCCTACTGATGAGCAATAGAAACAACACCAAAATAGTTAGACTATATGGAGAAGATGAGTCGATAGTAACAGCGCCCAAAACTCGAAAGGAAAAGCTTTCTGCTAAATAATTGGGGTAATCGCTGGCATTAGGAGGAAATGCATCCAAACGTGGCACTTTATAAAAATTCAATTGGTATGCTCCTGCACTTAATCCATCTATTTCTGCAATACTAGAATAATGTGGAGGCGGCTGTGGACTCGCACACAGGAGACCTGATTCATGATTAAACACATTAACCTCATTATCTTGATACTCAACATATGAATCTGAAAATGTTTCCCAACACCCAACAGGAATATAATCCCAAAGATGGAACTGTTGGTTTTCTACAATCGGACTAAAGTTATTAAGCACAAAAAGTGGCACATTAGGTGAAACGATATATTCTGGTTGTGTATCACCAGCAAAAGACACTTCTATACAAATTAACAATAAAAATACCATCATTTTTTTCATGACAGTTCCTCTAATAAAATTGGCAAAAGGCTTATTATATTTGAATTTATTCTGTGCATATTGATTCTCGTCATTTTTTTATTGGAGTATAATCACGAATGTAATTTGGTCATTTGACATACTACTAAACAATTAAATGAGATTCAATCATCAATAACTCTTTAATGTTAACCACTTTAAATAAATGCATTCACCCCCATAATAAGGCCTTCCTAAATTTTTCCTATTAATGAAAGAATATCTGATCAGCTGGTTGTCTGCTACGGGTTTGCAATTAACACCCTTACAATTAAATGTCGCCGTATTAGCGGTTATCATTATTATTTCAGCGATTATTCACTGGGTCTTTCATCAAGTTGTGATTAAACTTGTTGAAAAAATGACACGAAAGACTCGCCATACATGGCGAAAAATGTTGTTTGAAGAAAAGCTATTCAGTCGCTTGGCATTTACTGTGCAAGGCATCATATTATTCATGCAGACGGCCTTATGGCTGGATCCACAATCTTTACTCCACACCATAGTACAAACCTCATCCTTAATTTGGATCACGTTATTTATGGCACTGAGTCTATTTTCACTGGTCGATGTTTTTGCTTACTTAACCCGTAAAAACAAACGCACCAGCAATCTGCCAATTCAAGGTTTACTGCAGGCGATTAAGTTATTTATTACCATTTTAGCGGTCATTATCGTGATTTCAGTATTGATTAATCGATCACCTTTATTAATCATCAGTGGTCTAGGGGCAATGACCGCGGTTTTACTGTTGGTGTTTAAAGACCCAATTATGGGTTTGGTTGCCGGGATACAACTCTCTGCAAACAATTTATTAAGACTGGGTGATTGGTTAGAAATGCCGAGTTATAAAGCAGATGGAGATGTCATTGAAATCGGTCTTACCACGGTTAAAGTACAAAATTGGGATAAAACCATCACCACCATTCCTACTTATGCGTTGATAGCCGATTCATTTAAAAACTGGCAAGGCATGACAGATGCGGGCGGTCGTCGCATCAAACGCTCAATATACATAGATGCCAACAGCGTCAAATTTATGGATCAAAAACTCTTTGACCATTTAAAAGGCGCGCAACTATTAGCGCCTTATTTAACTGAGAAGCAAGCAGAAATCGAGACAGTGAATCAAACCATTCAAGCCAATATGGACATGAAAGTGAATGGCCGGCGTTTGACCAACTTAGGTACATTGCGCGCCTATTTAGCCAATTACTTAGAAAAACATCCAAACATTCACCAAGAAATGACCTTAATTGTCCGCCAATTGGCAGCAGAAAATAAAGGAATACCCATAGAAATTTATGCGTTCACTAATACAACCGTTTGGGCAGATTATGAAAACATACAAGGCGATATATTCGATCATATTTACGCCATTATTGATGCATTTGATCTGCGAATACAACAATCTCCTGGCAGTGCTGATTTCCAATCGCTTGGTAACATTATTAAACATTGATTTAATTAACCACAGTCAAATCAATTAGCTATCAGGCATAAGAGGCTCTATTGTTCAGGACCCAGCTATAAAGCGAAGATGAATGAATAACAGGCAGTCCGAGCATTATCAACCCTATATGCAAGAAATCAGAGGCATTTATATTAAAGTACATGCTCATCAAAAACCGTTCATCACCACAGTAAATGGCAAATACTTTACTTAACGAAATATCAAAATAAAACATGATTAACAATACTGATATCGCATAGAATATGGGGATTGAGGTTATAGAAAACAAACCGATTTTTCTATATTCTCGGTGTCGAAAAAGTAATAACACCATTGATGTTACTAACAAAAACGTAATGATACTATAACCAACATATATAACTTCAAGAACCCAATAATAGCCAATAGCAGCATGATATATCATAGGGTTAACCCGGATATTTCATCATAGAATGGAATTTAGGGGAACAATGGCAAAATAGATTGGGGAAATATCGCCTCAAAGCCAGTTATTCATGGCTTTGAGGCGATTTTGTCCAATATATGTAGCTATTTTTTTCATAAAACCATTCAGGTACAAAGTGTCTTTTTAACAAAGTCGTCTAACTCAATGTTTTTCATAGATAAAATCGATTTTTTTACCGATTTGATGAAATATCCGGGTTAAACACATCATTAAGGCGATTTATTGGATCAAAGTAGTTATATAGAACCAACAAATAGTATAACAGTGCAATGATGTATTTAATCATATTGTTAATTATCGCCGTCTATTATGAATCACGGTAACCATTAACAATTATGAGTATGAATGGTTAAACATTGTGCTTATTTACCAATTTAACCTTCAACACTTCTAATGCCTGTACTATTGGTAACACGATGGTTTTTTCCTTGCTTCCACCAATTATAATACCAATGATTTTTTCCTGCTTACCCACCTCATTAGAAACGACAAGCGCTCCAGAATCTCCCCCTAAAGAAAATGGAGAACCACTTGCCGAGGTCACTTCATAAATGGTGTCGTAATAAATGGTTCCTTTAAATACTTGGGAGTTCATTGGTCCGAAATAGCTTATAACATTATAGTCAACTGATTCATCCCCATCTCTGATCACATTTGAAATATAACCTTTCGTCAGACCTGTCGATCGGCCCCATTTTTTTACAAACATTCTTGGCTTTATCTTTGCAAATTGGGTTGGTGTATCGTATTTTAAATCGCCTTTGCCTTGATATGAAGTCATTAATTCAGGCTGTTTAATGGTGAATATGGCTAAGTCACAATTCTTTTTATAATCTATCATTGATGGCAACCCCTGACTCATTGGAGCTGTAGTATTATGGTAGCCAATGACTGACATTTCATTAAATTCTGGACTGACATCTTGAATACCAGGCACCACAATTGGTGTCCCTGGCCTTGAGGTACTACAACCACCAATCACGTGATTACAAGAAATTCCTATTAAATCACCTTCACATAAACCAAGTGCGGTGAGTGTACCAGCATTTCTTTGATTGCCAATGCCTATCGATGAACCACAAGCATATTTGCCATTCACTTGATGAATTGGGTCAAATTTACCATAACTTTCCAGTTTTTGATCCACCTTGAATGGCTTAGAAACATCCACTTTCAACCGAATATTATCATCTGAGTATTTATGATCAAACTCGTCAACTAGTTTTTTCACTTTGGTTTTAGCTACAACCAAGCGAGAAAAAATCGTGATGGTCTGACTTTTTTCATCTATGCTGATGCGTATGATTTTTCTTGTTCGAAAAAATTCGATGAAATCATCAGGAAATGGCACTAAACTTTTATCAACATTTAAGGGTTGAATTGCACCTTGTAGTACACCATTCTGATATGCCCAATCTATCAGCGCGTCTCTGATATTTTTAATCATACTCATCAAAATCTCACTCCATTACGGTAAAAAAAGTGGGTAAAGGATCATCATTTTTACTGTTGGCAATTAATTCATAATAACCAACACCCAGCCCCAAGTCTAATTGATAGTTTGCATCAA
Source organism: uncultured Alcanivoracaceae bacterium (assembly GCA_964352735.1). GTDB lineage: Bacteria > Pseudomonadota > Gammaproteobacteria > Xanthomonadales > Marinicellaceae > NORP309. The sequence continues at coordinate 7,546 of CAYGTC010000024.1, forward strand.
GTAATCCGACGCCATTGAACAGAATCGTGAAAGACTTATAATCCCTGTTTTCATAGACAATATTGTCACTCTCACTATTAGCCACATCTATCTTTGCAATCGAAAATGATTCAATCGGATCAGTTTTCGCCTCAGTATAGGAAATAACCAGTTCAATCAATTCATCTAATGCATAATTGTCCTTGTTTAGGCTGATACCAATCCTGTTAGGTTTACCAACAGCTTCTCTCTTTGCAGAAAAAGGTACTGTACCTCTTGGTGCTTCGAGCATATGATATAGTTTAGTTCTTAGGTTCCTATCTGTAAAAATACTCCCATGGTTCTTCATTGAATACCCATGAGGTATATCTGAAAATATGGCACTGGTTATTGGTACAGTTCCATCACCACTGTTTTTCCTCTCTGGGCTCGTTAGTTCATTACCACTAATTTCATTTCTGACAAAAGTTTTATGAGCGGCGCCTCCAAAAAAGAAATAGCTGATTTTTTCTGGTTTGTTATTGATGTTAATTGTATTCCAGAAATGTTTTGCCGATTTAATATTTTCATTATTAAGCTCTGCATTAGGTAAGTTTAAAACCTCTGCAGCAAAAGTTTCAATAGCGCTCGGCAATTGTCCTCTTTCATTGCGAATTAAGGTTAAAGCAGATTGTGGATCTGGTGTCAATTGAAAAGCAGACGTATACCTGCTGTCTGAAGTTAATTTTTTAATGTCTTTTCGGCTTAATTTGGCTTTCTCCTCTAGACCTAAAACTTGTCGCAAGGCTTCTGGTGCACCTTTATGTGGTGTCCCTAAAGTAATCAGCTGTTTAATCCAACCAAACCAATGCCGCTCATTAAACTCACCACTTTCGAGCAAATAACGCAAGACCAAACCTCCCATAGAATGCCCAATTAAAATGATCTCAGTTTGATCTACAATTTCATCTAGTCTGTCCGCCAATTTTGCTGCCGTTACAGTATTTGATAAACGCCAATCATAAGCAAATTCAATGAGTTCTCTAGTCGGGTAATTATGAAAATACCCACATTCATTAAAATCTTCTATCAATGGTTTATATACACCATGCACAAAAAGTATACTTCTGATGGCTTTAGTGGCTTTGAGGTGAGGGTTTAATAAATCTTGAACATGGCTGTATCCCGTGACTAAATCTAATCCACTAGGTGGCCATATTTGTTTATTATTAACATCAACAAGTTCAGAACCCATTATTCCTGGTAAAAAAACAAGACATCTTGACATAAGCATACTCCTGCAAAATATTTTCGGTTAATACAATGAAGTGTACAAACCTTTTTATATCTCTCAATTTTAATGGTAATACTTATTATAAATCATTACATGTCTATGAACTGATGCTTTTCAACAATTAATAAATTGTTCAAAAGCTAATTATCAAACTCATTTTTAACTGATGTGCTAAAAAGCATAACAACACTTAAAGTTAAATCACATCAAACCGATATTCTGTATCTTTGTAATAGCAGAAATCACTTACTCAACGATCAAGTCTATTTGTTTACTTATACAATCCTCAATTACACAAACTTCGCCTTTATATTTGTATGTGCCCTTTGCCGCTTTTTTTAAAATTTTCTGTGATAATTGCGTACTGTATTCCCCAGCATGTCTTTGATTCAATTTAATAACAGGATAACCCGGCAAAACTTTTCCTTGATAACTGAGTGTTCTCGATTCTGCTACTGTCACTGCTGTTTCATTTTGTGTGCCGATGTTGAATGTCATTGATAGTAGACTGCTTTCACCATGAGTTACAGTTTGTGGCATCGCGCTAACTTTCAAGGTATTAACGGTATCTTTGCCCCCACTTTGTTGATCACTGTTTGAATCATCAACACCCTTCAAATCGTCATTTGGATTGTTGAGAACGACCATTGCTGCGTTATCATTAAATCCTTCAACATTAAAAAAGCCAGAAATTGCAGTCACAATCATATGTTGCGTTGCTTGATCTGCAACAAATTCCGTATCCGAATGTATGAATAAATCCACATGAGCTGTGGTCCTTATTGATCTTTTTCTATTACCACAACAAAACATCCTGACCATGATGATCTTGCTTGATTTTTGTGTTATCCACACTTGATTTGCAGTATCACCTTCATTAAAAGCGACGGATTCATTAACCGTTAAAAACGGTATTTTATCCTGCCCTTTTTCAGCGCTCCATTCGTTCCATGTATCACCATTGGCTGAAATATGGTATTTTGATTTAGAGACCAAACGATTAAGCGCAGTAAAAGTATGTTCTTTAAAGGCTTTATTCATGGTTTTGATCTGTTTTTTTACATTACCTGCTATGACAGGCGAAGTTAAAGCCATTAAAACAATAAGCAACATGACAGTGATTATTTTACTTTTTTTCATTGATCATTTCCTTTTTGCGAGGCCTCAACCATACGATTCAGTGAGTTGGCACATATACTGGCAGGGCTTTCATTAACCCAGCATCAGTATAAATAAAGCACACAAATAAATTTAAGAGTCATTATTTTTTTCAATGCTATTATCTAGCAAGGTTAATAACCACCTTTATTGTAGCAATAGAACAAGATCATGGGTCATTAATTGACCCAGTCATCAACTTAAAACTTAATCTTGCCTATCAAAATATGATAAAACATAACCCAATCGGCCATAAAACTATAAAGCGGATGTTTAAATGTGGCGGGTTTATTGTGTTCAAAGAAAAAGTGCCCTATCCAAGCCATCCCATAACTGCCAATGGGCGCTAATAAAAGCCACCAAGCATTGGCCGTGTTAATTGTCAATACAACAATGAAAAGGGCCCAAATAGAGGCAAAAAAATGTAACCTTCTACACACCGTATTTTGGTGTTCTGACAAATAATAAGGGTAGAACTCAGCAAATGTATTAAATTGTTTCATCGAAAACCTCCAATTAAAATTTTACCATAATTCATTAGTGAATGAAATCATTTGATATTTCTCGCAATTTGCCAAATCAATCCCTAAAAGATGGATCCATGCGATCTAATTTTCTCAATAAACCTGGCCAAGCCAATGCCCCGCCTAATCCTTTGGTAACAGCCGAGGCCTGTTCACGCATGGTGGCCAAAATTTCATTCGGAACTTGTGTGAGCTTTTGAGCACTTTGAGCTTTTAATTGAATGGCGCATGAGGCCTCCATCACATACATTGCCAAGAATGCATCGGCAATATTATCTGCGCATGTCAACAGGCCATGATTGCGCAGTATCATAAAATTGTTCTCTCCCAAGTCTTTCACCAAACGGGCTTTTTCGTCTTCACGTAATGCCACACCTTCATATTCATGATAGCCCAATCCTGATAAAACAAAAAGCGATTGCTGTGACAATGGCAATAACCCATCTTGTTGGGCAGAAATCGCCACCCCATTTATGGTATGGGTATGCATAACACAATGGGCATCATCTCTGGCTTCATGGATAGCACTGTGAATGGTGAATCCCGCCGGATTAATTTCGTAGGGAGAATCCATAACTTTTTTGCCATTAATATCAACTTTGACTAAACTACTGGCTGTTATTTCTTCAAACAAAAAACCATAAGGATTGATCAAAAAATGCCCATCAGTGTCAGGTACGCGTGCTGATAAATGGGTAAAAACCAAATCATCCCAACCATAATGCGCAACCAGGCGGTAGGCCGCTGCCAAATCGACTCTTAATTGCCATTCCTCAGCGCTGACCTGTGATTGGACTGAAGCATTAACTGACTGCTCACTTACGCTTATTCCCATGGGTAATCTCCAACTTATTTAATAATTAAGCCAATATTGTCGCATGAGTTTTTTCATTGAAATGTCAACTAGTTTACATTTCAATGAAATTAATGCTATCCTGAACTATTATTTTGCTCGAATTTAACATCAATGAATGCTTTATTAAATGAACCATGGCTACAAAATCTTCCACTACATATACGAGATGAACTGGTTAAAGTCATTAAAAAAAAGACATATACAGCACATCAAATGGTGCAAAGAAAGCACAGCCCAGCAGATGGGCTTTATGGGGTCATTTCTGGAGAAGTAAGGATCAGTGCGACTACATTAACAGGAGAAGAAATTGTGTTTACTCGCATCACAAAAGGGCAATGGTTTGGGGAAATTTCGTTGCTTGATGGCGGTGTTAAAACACATGACGGTTACACAACAACAAGCTCTGAGTTAGCCATGATTCCGAAAAAAGACATACTGTTTTTGAGTGATCATTTCCCAGAATTACATTCTGCATTGGTGGGGTTATTGTGCCAACATTGTCGTCAAGCATTTAAAGCCATTGATGACTTTTTGTTATTTACACCTGAACAACGCATGGCAAAAATGCTATTGACCAGATTTGACTATTACAAGCCAGTTAATATCAGCCAAAAAGAAATGGGTGCTTTGATCGGAGTTTCCCGTCAAAGCACCAATAAGATATTGAAATCATGGGAACATAAAAATTGGATCAACAGAGGCTATAAAGTAATAACGGTTATCCAACCACAACAATTAAAAGCACTTGCGCATTTTTAATGAGCAAACCCATTAGATTTCAATCGATTAAGCCTTCGTTCAAGCAAAATTGTTTAAATGATTGACTCAATTGCTCTACATCTGTTGTAGGAGAAACTGAGGCCCTGACCACATAGTCTTTGTCTGCTTCTTTGGTTGTACCTTGTGTAGATGTGGCAGGTATGGTCCAATAACTGCCTTTAAGTTGACCATAACTCACACAATTTTTACAATCATCAGGATGTGTTTCAATCATGTATTTAATCAGCTTTTTATTCAACTGTTTTTGAAACTCAATGCGTTGTTGTTCACTTTCGCCCTGCGTGGGTAAATCCAGTGAAAAAACCGATGGCATAAAACCTTGTTTTGCTATATCGTCTGAGACATAAAATATTTTTGATTGCGGTAATAATGTTTGAATATTATTCACAAACTCACGGGTCTTTTGATAAGCCTCAACAATTCTATCTGGCATAGACGGCATGCTCTCTGCTAAAATTTGCAGTTGATCAGCATTGGCAAAATTATCTGACAGTTGTAAGTGGCTTGAAATTAACGGCATCAAGTCTTTGGCTGCGACATTGGCTGCACAGTAACCGGCCACACAGCGGCCTCCGCTTGGAAACTTGGAACCACTTGAAAAAGAAATGACTTTAACGGCATTCAATTCGCTTTCATCGTGCAACAGTTTTACATTGGGGCAAAAAGTTTGATCCACCATAAAGACAGGGGCAACAGCCAGTTCTTTCTTGTTATTTTTTCTTTGCACACTTAACACTTCAGCCAACATATCCATATCAGGCACTTCTACTCTGGGATTGGTAGGAATTTCTGCCAAAACAATGGGCACAGCATCGCATGCTGCTACTGTTGACAAAGCATCATCAAGACTATTGACCAAGTCTTCTCCACCGTCTACCAATAAGTCGACAATACCAACCTTCGGCATCATATCTGCAATGCGCCTGGATTGATCATTGGTACCACCATAACAATTTGGAGGCAATATGATTTTGATGTCTTTTTCTGGGTGTTCAGTTAAGGCGTTCTCAACCAAGCCCATTAATATGGCGTATTGAATAGATAAACCACTTGAAGCAATTAATGGTGCCAATGAGCTGCCGGTGTTTGCTTGAATACAACTGTTCACTACTCGCTCATTATGCCCTTTATCATTAACCATTTCTCGCAAGGCCGATAAACAATGACTTGGAGTCATGGCAATGGTTTCACGTCTTCTGACATGTTGCACATCACCAATAATACTGTCAATATCTGCATTGTGAATTACCATAGCGCAACCATATCGAGCATGAGCATTGATACTGATATCAATATTTGGGGTAACCTCAAGTGGTTCACTCAGTGGCTTTTGTGTGATGAACACCACCGAACCATCTTCATGAGGGGCAATTTCAAGTGCAGTTTGAACGCGATGCAATTGATATTGATAACCATAAACCCTTTTTAACCTTGACTCATCAATCAATGGTGATTCATCAGCATCGTAGTAGATATGAGTCATTTGATTAAGCATCAAGTTTTTTCTGAGAATGGACAAAATTGGCATGGTTTGTGATGCAAAAGTGATGACTTGGTCTTCGTTAACATCGTTGACTTCTGCCAATACCCATTCCAATACGCTCGATAATTGATGCCCCAAACGAATATAATCATAGGCGGTGGGCAATTGATCCAAATCTTGCGTGGAATATTTGCCATTTTCCAGCATATTTTTTAATTCTGAGAGAAACTCAGATTTTGCTTGAGGCTCATTGTATATATCCAAACGGTGTGTGGTTAATTCCACCCAACTGCTTGGAATTTTTGTCAGTAAGTCTCTGACTGTATCAAAAAGCGTTTTAATTGAATTCACATTGGTTCCTATAGATTTTTCAAAAGTATTGTCATAACGGTTATCTCAGATGACATAAGACCTGATTTTACCCATCTGATGACATCAAATTGCAATGTTATGACGTAAGTTTAATATATGTTGTTGATGGTCAATATTACAAGATGCTATTGAAAAAATTTCACTTTATTTGAATTTACAGAGATTGACAATCCAATTGAACAATTATCCCAGTTCAAATGTCTCTAACAACTGAGTTACACTCATCACTTGAAACCAACCAGAATATTTCATCATGGTGTGGAGTTTAAGGAATAATGACAAAATATGTTGAATAAATTTCCTCGCAAGTCAAGTATTTATCCTTCCAAATACACATGATCATTAATTGAAACCATTCCCGGTGTTACCGTACTGGCATAAACTAAACCCCAAGACACCCTTCTCTATTCTTATAAACATATTTTAATATTTCTGGTGTTTTTTTCAATGTCAAAGGATCTATCGTGATCACCACACATCTACCATCACGTTTATCAATACGCATTCGCATAGTGCCTATACGCAGTGTTTTACCCAGCCATTGATCTTCAGAATAAGGCTCATCACCAATGGCATTGAATAAAAAATTAGGGCGAAAACGTTCTGGAATCAATTCAGCGTTAACAGATTGGCTCAGCGCTTTTACTGTTTGAGTTGTGATAAGAGACAATGGAAATGAATCAAAAACACCTCTGGCTTGTTTAATTAATCTTGCACCTTGTGGGTATAATTCTTTTGCCAACTCAGGATCGATGATATCACACTCTTTACCAGACGGTGTCTTAACTAATGTTTTTGATTTATCGACATTGTTGTTATCAATGAAGTACGGATGATAATGATGCATATCATTTCTTTCTCTAATGGTCAGCCAAGGAAAGTCGCTTTTAACCGCTTCATCCCTCACAAATGCCCAGCGTCGATCTCCTGCCACTCCATGCCAAGAAACATCAGTGTTTTTTAGCGTTTCAGCTGCCATTGATTTAACAGGGTATCGGTATATTTTTACGATGTTACCAACTAATGTGGACGGTGATTCAGGTTTCATAATTGTGCCTCAACAAGTATTGAGACGCCCTTATTAATAAAATTACTACATAGTTGAGCGTGGCGATATGATACCGCTGCAGCGTCCCTCAACATGCGTTATATTGGCAACATACCAATTATCAGTGATGATATACCATTGACCCGAATATTTCATCAAAACGGTAAAAATAATTTTATCTATGAAAGACATGGAGTTAAACGGTTTTTTGTAAGAGTACGCTCTGTAACTGAATGCTTATATGAAAAAAATGACCGTATATCTTGAATAAAATCCATTCAATGATGAAATATTCGGATTAACTTGTGTTTTTCAACAACGTTTAACTTACAATCTCAACCTGAAAAGCTTTCTCTATCATTTCTTTTACCATATAGTTAAGCTGAGGCCTCATATAATAAGTTCATTTATGTTAATATTGTTTTTCACTAACAAAATTCTAACAAAACAATGGCAGTCAACTAACTCAACTCATTTAAGAAAATATTATCATGCCATTTCTTTATAGATAATATGGTGACATCAATGACTAAATTCACACAAATACTCATAGTGCTCATGGCGTTAGTGTTTTTTATAAATACTCAAGCCAATAATGAAAAAAAATACAACCCTCAACCACAGGCTTTAGCATTTGATGTGGCGTTATCTGATGTCAGTGTTTTGGCTGGCTCACAGCAGAAAGCCTATTTGAATATAAGTATCACAGGACAACCTTCAGGCAGCAGTACCAAACGCCCACAAACTAACATAGCCTTTGTTTTGGATAAATCTGGTTCAATGTCTGGTCTTAAAATGCAACAGGCCAAACAAGCGATAGAAATGGCAGTCTCTCGCCTCAATAAAAACGATGTGGCCTCCTTGATAGTATATGACGATGAAGCAACAGTCATTTTTCCTGCAGCAACCATGCAAAATTCAACCCAACTACTGAATACAATAAAATCAATTGGCGCCAATGGTTCTACCGCATTATTTGCTGGAGTGACACAAGGCAGTTATGAAATCAAAAAATTCTTAGATGACAACAAAGTGAATCGGGTTGTTTTGATATCCGATGGCATGGCCAACATTGGTCCCAGTAAACCGCATGAATTAGCAGAGCTGGGGCGTGCACTCAGTAAACAAGGCATCAGTGTATCAACCATAGGTTTGGGATTGGGATACAATGAAGATTTAATGGCACAATTGGCAGGTCACAGTGATGGCAGCCATTATTTCGTTGAAAATGCAGATAAATTAGCCAATGTATTTGACTCTGAATTAGGCGATATTTTCTCCGTCGTTGCTCAAGACATTAACATAAATATCATTTGTAAAGGTGGCGTAAAACCGATGAGAATTTTAGGTCGTGATGAAAGTGTTAAAGGTCAAAACATAAATACAAGTTTCAATCAGATATATGGTAATCAGCAAAGGCACATAACGATAGAACTGTTACTTCCTGCGGGACACAGTGGCGAAAAAATGTCTGTTGCAGATGTTAATATTGATTATAATGATGCATCAAAGCAAAAACAATTTTCACAGAATAATAGGGTTGCTGTGACTTTTACAGACAATCAAGAGATTGTTGAAAAAGATAAAAACCCATTAATCTACAACAATGTCACTTCTTATAAAGCCAATGAAATATCTAAAAAAGTGGTTGATTTGAGAGATAAAGGAGATCTAGAAGGGGCCATGCAATTGCAAAGTTTAAATATCTCAAATCTGTCTCAGCAAATTTCAAATTCACAATTCTCTGATGACTTAAAATCTCAACTGAAACAAGAAGAAGAGTTATTGGAAAGTTTAAATGACAAGAACTGGAACAAAGCCAGAAAACAAGTGCGCCAAAAACAACACAACATAGACACTCAACAAAAAAAGAAAGGCGGCAATTAATTTAATTCTTTATGCACAATAAAAGCAACTTATTATTATTGATTCTATTCACCTTAACGGTGGCTCTTGTTGGCTGGTTGGGTTATCAGTTAACCAACCGACAAGACCACCAAATTAAAATGAGTCAAGTCAGCCGTTCGGAACAAGCCATCATCCTAATGCAGAATAATATTAATGCTTATGTCAAATCGCATGATCAACAGTTCGTTCAATTATTAACATATACACATAACGATTTGAAAGCTCAGTTGAAACGGGACCCATTTATCAATAACATCATTCAATTTGATAATAATGAAGTGATGGTATTCCCCATAATTGTTTCAACAGATGAACAGCAATCAGCTTATCAATGGCTGAATTCTGTCACAAATATAATCGAAAATAATGAAATTCAAAACCTTAATTCAGGATGGTTTACCTGGTATGAACAACAGATAGAGAGGTACATATTTTGGATAAAAAGTGATAAAGGCCTCATGTTTATTGAAATAAATAATGCCATGTTTATGGCTAACTTTATCCATTATTTATCTAAACAACCCAATATTGCACAACAATCATATCTGCAGTTAGTGGATAATATTGGTAGGACATTTTATCATTGGGGCAAGGATGAATTGAAAGAACAATCTGATTTTAATCTACAAAAAACATTGACCACCCCCTTAAATGGTTGGAGTTTGAGGTACTATTCGAATATACAGTCACTATCAAAATGGTCAAAATACTTGTTTCAAACAGTGATCATTGGCATGCTTTTATTAATATCGATTATCGTTTACTTTTTATTTTTACTCAAACGTAGGGAGCACGATGAAGCACAACAACGATTAAGTTTTATCAATCAAGTGACACATGAGCTCAAAACACCCTTAACAAACATTCGCTTACATGGAGAGTTACTGGAAAGAACCTTGAGTAACAAAGCCATCAACGACCATTCAGCACAATCGTTGTCCATCATTCATCAAGAAAGCGAGCGCCTGTCCCGGCTTATTAACAATGTGCTTAATTTCAACTCTATCGAGAAAAAAAAACTGCAGTTAGTTCCAAGTCGAATCGAATTTCATGAATTATTGAATCAAGCACTATTGCCTTTTCAACCCAGTTTTCACAAGTCAAATATAGAAATCAAGATTGAAAACACGATAGATCAAAGCGTTATTGTAGATAATGATGTGTTTAAACAAATCATTGGCAACTTACTTTCAAATATAGAAAAATATGCATCGCAAAGTGAGCGCGTAATTATCCAATCCAGCATAAAATCACATTATCTCTCTGTTGTCATTCAAGATGAAGGCGAAGGCATTCCAGAAGGGCAATTTTTAAAAGTTTTCACACCATTTTATCGCATACACAACCATTTAACTGATGCTGCTGGTTCAGGATTGGGTTTAGGACTCTCAAGAGAATTAGCAAGATTACATGGAGGTGATCTGGTGTTGGTTAAATGTCAATTTGGAACCTGTTTTAAACTCACATTGAAGGAACGTGACAATGTATAATATCTTAATAGTTGAAGATGATGTCAATATCGCCAGTGGATTGGTTCAATTAATGCATTTAGAAGGTTATCAAGCCAGAGCGGTGAATAATGGCCAAAAGGGGTTTGATGCCTATACCGAAGAAAAATTTGATTTGCTTATTATTGATATCATGATGCCTGTTTTAGATGGGTATGGATTATGCAAAGCCATACGTAAAATTGATCACAACATTCCAATTATTTTTCTCAGTGCAAAAAGTGATGAAATAGATAAAGTGGTTGGCTTGGAGCTAGGAGCAGATGATTTCATATCAAAACCATTTGGAGTCCGAGAAGTGATTGCCCGAATTCATGCAATCATGCGCAGAAAAGGCCCCATAGTTGATCAAGATATTGAATTCACATTATTGGATCTGACCATTGTACCGAATGCCAATCGGGCTTATAGAGGTGAAAAAGTTATTGAATTATCCTCAAGGGATATTAAAATCTTAAAGCTCTTCCAAAAAAACATCGGCAAAATCATCACTCGCGATATGATATCTGATTACGCATGGGGACATGATTACTTATTTAATTCAAGAGCCATTGACCAACACATTTTTCAATTGAGAAAACGCATTGAAATAGACCCACAAAACCCTCAAATCATTCAGACAGTCCATGGTGAAGGCTATCGATATGAATAATTGAGGGCAATGGTATTTATTGCACTGACTTCAATCAATATTGACTAGCCCGAATATTTTATCAATTCGCTCAAAATAAGTTATTTTTTAATTGAATACTTCTCAAACCAGGCCAATATTGCAGTAACTTTTGCGATCAAATTACTGGGTCTGGCTGCAATACCATGTGAGGCTCCTGGTATTCTGACCATGGCACTCTCAACCTTTTGCAACTTTAATGCGGTGTAGTATTGTTCGGATTCAGATATGGGTGTTCTAAAATCCTGCTCACCTGTCAGTAACATGGTTGGTGTTTTGACATTACCCACCAAAGATAATGGAGAACGCTTGTGGTAACTCATGGGATCTTCCCAAGGCAGTTTGGCAAACCAGTACTTGGCAAAAACAGCGGGCGAGTCGGCATGTAGAACAAAACTGCTCCAATTGATCACTGGTTTAGCCACCACTGCCGCCTTAAATCGATCTGTCTTGCCAACAATCCAGGCACTCAATACGCCACCACCACTGCCACCAGTTACATATAATTGGTGCTCATCAACATACCCTTTGGCAATCACAGCATCAACACCTGAGATCAAATCATCATAATCTTGACTCGGATAATTGTGGTGAATCAAATTGGCAAACTCCATTCCATAACCTGTACTGCCTCGAGGGTTTGTGTATAAAACCACGTATCCAGCAGCAGCATACAGTTGTGCTTCTACAGAGAAAACCGAGCCATAACTGGCAAATGGGCCGCCATGTATTTCTAAAATCAAAGGGTATTTTTTATTGGGATCAAAACCTGGCGGCTTTACAATCCAACCTTGCACATCTCTTTGATCATGACTGGATTGATACCACAGCTGTTCAACTTTACCCAATTGTTTGTGTGAAAATATATCCTGGTTCAACGCGGTTAAACGCTGTTCTTTACCATTTTTCCCTGCGCTTAAGTCAGCAGGGTTGTTATCTGCTCCAAACGTGTAAGCATAACGGCCATTGTTTGAAACGCTGTAATCAGCAGCATTGTAAGGTCGCCCTAATGATAAACCACCCAATTGATTGGACAGGGTTGAGACTGTCCCTGCTGTTGAAATATAGGCAAGCACGGTTTTTCCTTTTTCATCATACTGAAAATACAAACCTTTGCCTTTGTTGTCCCAGTTAATGTTATTGATGTCTCTATCAAGGTTTTGTGAAATTTTTTGAATGCGCTTGTCTTTGAGCGTCATCACGTATAAAGCATTTTGTTGATAGCCCAAATATTGATCATCAAAGCCCAAATAAGCGATTTTTTGCCCATCTGGTGACAACTGTGGTGAATGATCGGGCCCCTGCCTATCTGTCAACGCCTCAACAGAACCATCATTTAAGGACACACTGTAAAGTTCAGTATTTCGTGGATCATATTCTCCATTTTCATGTAAATTGGCCGAAAAAATCAACGATTGATTATCGTAAGACCAGATGGGTGTACCATGGTGATTGGCTGCATCGGTAATCTGACGTGGTGTTCCTCCAGAAATTGGCAGTGTAAAAATCTGCCTAAAGCCACTTTTGCTGTAACCTTGACCATCTGCTCTGTACTTTAATGTGTCTATGTAAATCGGTGCATCATTCCATTTCGCTCCTTCAGGCTTTGCAGGCATTTGGATAAAAGCCGGCTTTTTTGTGGGCACAAACATGGTGAATGCCAAGTACTTATCATCATGAGACCACGTTAAACTTCCTGGACTTTGAGGGGTATTTGTCAGCATGGCGACATCGCCAGTATCCATCCAACGTATATAAATGCGTGTTTTACCATCTTTATTCGATTTAAACAGCAACTTTTTTCCATCATGTGACCAACGGGGACTACTGTCATTATGAGGCCCTGTTGTCAGCGGACGATTGCGTGTGCCATCAAAATTAATAACCCATAAGTTTGATAAATTTTTATCTGTCATCACATCCTTGTAGTTCCTAACATATACTATACTTTGGCCATTCGGCGAAATTTGAGGGTCTGAGACATATTCCAGATTAAATACATCAAGTGGCTCGAGTGTGTTAGATATTGTGGCATGACCATAAAAGCTGATGCTGAATAAAATAAGTAAGATTAAGTTTTTCATAAGGCTCTTCGTTTTCATTATAAGTATGTGATGGCATCATCAAAATATTCTGAATCACACCACGTTTATTGACCATCGAATGTTTTAATATTTAAGCTGAATTAAAGCCAAATAATCAAGCAAAGTCAGTTAATAAAAGGATTAGTTAAGCATAAGATTCGATTTACTGCTAAAATATTTCACTCTTCAGACAAAAAACATAATTTAGCCATGAAAATCATCATTTGTGTATTTGTATTGTTGTTGGCTTCATGTCATCAAAACACTCACCACAACAAGGACAATGACCTGAATCAGTTGGTCAATTTAATGACAGGTTCGTTCAGTTCAAATAAGCAATCTCAACAAGACCAATCATACTACGATATTCATCTAAATATGGCCCCGATTTGGCAAGACAATAATGATGGTCGATGGCTTTATGTTGAACAAGCGGTCTCAACGAGCTTGGAAAAGCCTTACAGACAAAGGGTTTATCATGTCACAGCCTTAGCAAATGGCCAATTCGCCAGTGCCGTTTATGAATTACCACAACCTCAAGATTATATTGGGGCATACAAAGACACGGGACGTTTTGCATCACTTAAACCAGATGATTTAACCGCTCGCCAAGGGTGTACTGTTTTTCTGAATAAAATTACTGTCAATACATACTCTGGTAGCACTGATACCAACAAATGCCTGAGCAGTCTCCGTGGTGCTCAATATGCAACATCTACTGTTTCCATCAGCCAAGATACAATCACCAGTTGGGACCGAGGCTTTGATAAAGGCAACCAACACGTATGGGGTGCTGAAAAAGGTGCATATGTGTTTGATCGGCAGTAAGTAAAACAATCAACTCCTAAATTAAGGACAGTTGTGCCAGCTTTTGTTTGACTTCTCCAATCAACTGTTGATCCAGATTAATTGACGATTGCCACTCAATGGTTGCCAACCAATCTCTGACATCAATGATGTCCAGATGATACTCCCTGGCGATCAATTTTTCTGCCAGACAAGAATGCTTCAATTGGTAAGCTGTTTTTAACACACGATTCATCAACAAATTGAGTTCATTTTTATGTGTTTTCACCAGTGATTTTCGCACACAAGTAACAAAACATGACCACGGTGTTGGAAAATCAGACAAGCGCCGCATTTCGCCATTGTCTACATAAGGTTTGGTCATGAACTTTTCCCACAAAAACACATGATTGCCGCCCGATTTGAATAAATCGCGCGCACCATCCAGATTATCAATGATTTCAAAATTCAACTGATCCAATTCACAACCCAATGATTCAGCCAATAGATAAGCCATCAAATGGGAGCCCGAGCCATATCGGCTGATGGCAAAAGTACAATCTTTTATTCGATCCAGTGATTGAATATCGGAACTGGCAGGCACATGCACTCCCCAGATCAAAGGGGTTTTGGTATAAAAGGAGAACAGTTCAAATTGAGAATCATCTTTAGCCAGTGCTGCTATGGCTCCCTCAGTCAACAATGTAGCCACATCTATATTGCCATCATTCAAAGCTTGTACCATAGCGCCAGTGCCACTGTAAAAATCGGTCCATGTTGCATCAAGACCAAACTCTGCTAAAGCGCCTGATTCAATGCACAATTTCCAAGGTAAATTAAAATGTTCAGGTACTCCGCCAATGCGCAATTTTGATAGATCTGACGTCATAATAGAATCATACTCATTCAATATAAAAGGCTATTCTATCATTGTCGCAGCCAAGGTTTTAAACAGCAATGCCGTTTTTTTATAAAGATCTCAAAAACAATTTTTCAATCTATGAATTAAAGCTTTATCATATTGTGATGTATTTCTGATTTTATTCATGAAAATATCATTGCACTTCGTTGTTGATTCCAAGGTATAATATAAGCATGTATATTGCTTTTAGGAGAAAATCATGAACAAAACTGAAGTCATAGCATTGTTAGAAGAAAACAAAAACGACAGAGGCATCAAAAATTGGCAAGAGATGGAATATGACAAATGCCAATATGAGAGCTATGGCATTGGCTTAACAGTTTTACGCAAACTGGCCAAAAAAGTTGGTAAAAATCATGATTTAGCACTTGAATTGTGGGACAGTAAAAATTATGACATGAAAGTGATTTCGGTATTGATCGATGATCCAAAAAAGATCACTCGAGAACAAATGGAATCACAAGTAGAAGATGTAAACTTTGGCATGATGGTTCATGTGTTTTCGGCCTGTGGTGCCCCCGTTGCAAAAACGCCATTCATCGTCGAAGTCACCGATGAATGGATCAGGCACAAAGACAACGTCAGAAAACGTTGCGGCTATGGTTTTTTGTATGAAACCTCAAAGTCAAAGAAAAAAAGCGCACCAGATGAGCAATACTTCCTCGATTACATCAACTACATTGATGAACATTATTCACAATTGGATAAGTCAGTACACATGTCCATGGCTGCTGCCATCATGGGCATTGGTAAACGAAGCCTGAAACTAAATCAAGCCGCAGTAAAACTGGCTAATAAAATCGGAGCCATCCCTGTTGAAACGGGTAAAACCAATTGTGAACCATTTGACATCAGCAAACATCTGACCAGTGATTATTTGATGAAAAAACTCAAGGGTTGATTCATAATGCATCTCACATGCCTACAGTGCTGCATTTAAAATAATTTCTTTACACTGGTTAAATGCAGCAAATTCATTAATCGCTTGATTCAATAGCTTATGGTATCGTTGGGTATCTTTGATTGGCTTTTCTTGAAACAGGCTTTTTACTTCAAATACCCCTTGTTTTCTGTGCACCTTACAATCCATGCGTCCAACCAATTGATCCCCATAGAGAATTGGCAAACAAAAATAACCGTACTTTCGCTTTGCCTCTGGTACATAACATTCGATTTGATAATTGTAGTCAAATAAATCCACAAGTCTTTTGCGCTGAATCACCAAATTATCAAAAGGAGAAAGAATATGCACCTGACGATTCAATCGTTTATTCATCAGCGACAAACGATCTGGTAAAGCATAATAGAGCTTATCATTTACTGATATTTGACACAATTCATTGTTTTCAAACATCTCATTAACACATTGATTCATCAATGATTTCAACCCTTTTCTTAGGTATACGAAATTTTCCACGTTACCTATGCCCTGAACATTCAAATAGGAATGAATCAAATGGCGACACAAGTGCTTTTGACTTGGTGCCACTTGTGTAACAGAGGCTGGCAAAACTCGCTCGGTCAAGTCATAAACCTTTTGAAAACCTTGTCGTTTAACAACCATCAACTCACCTTCCATAAACAATTGTTCCAGTGCAATCTTAGCAGGTTTCCAATCCCACCACTGGCTCTTTGATGTTCTTTTATGTTTGAAGTCTGATGACTTTTTGGGTCCCTCAGCATTGATAATGGCCTTAATTTCTCGCATCATTTTAGGCTCACGGGTTCGCCAATGCTTTTCACCAGCAGCGATTTGTTGTTTTCGAACCAGTGAGTAATGATAATCTTTTGTTGGCAAAAAGGCCGCTGCATGGGCCCAATATTCAAACATGGTTTTTTGGGCAAATAACTGATCCAGATGTTCTGGCTTAAAATGATGATTGCGCGACCACAAAACATGTAAATGGGCTCGATTAACCACTGAAATCGTGTCAATTTGCACATAACCCAAATGTTCAATGCTGGTTAATGTGGCCTGAATTGATTTTAATTTTCGACCATGATGAAAATCATTGCTCAAAACGATGAGTTTTCTGGCTTGTTGCGGAGATATTTTTTTTACTGTCACAGATGATTAATGTCAAATAGGGTGGTTCTATATTAACCCATTAGAGACCACACAGACCACATTAATTTTTGTCAGTTTTATTAAAGAGCCTCTACAATGCTGGTCAGCGCTGTGAGCCAACCAGCACACTTACTGCTTTATTTGTTACTCAAAACTGGAGGCAAGCAAAATATCTGGGTTGATGAATTCAGCAATCACTTCATAGGCCTGATCCATAACAATTTGACATTCACCCATTCCCTCACACGCCCCGCTCCAACCACCGAATACCATGGTTGCTTCTGGTTGAGCAATGAGGGTTACCATTGAATTTTCTTGATATTGATCAGTACAAACATCACCGCAATGTATTGCACCATTATCAGCTGATACCAGCCCCTGCCCATTGCCAATTTTTGTGACGGTTAATTCAAATTCAACTATTTCTGGAACTTTGCCAAATATGGTATAAACCGCACCTGACGAACTTGCGTTAGTTGATTCACTCGGCGTCCCAATTAAAAAATCTTCAGCACCATCACCATTGACATCACCCGCTCTTGATAATGATTCCCCAATGGTGTCACCTGAGTTAATACCAGTAATCGAAAAGCCATTGGCCCCATCAAGATCGTTGACATCAAATGACGCTCCAAAACCATTATTATTTCCATAGATCACATGACAAGAACCATTGAAAAAATTGCCAGCACCACGGGTTGAAATGATCAAATCATCAATAGAATCATGATTAAAATCCCCAATAGAACTGACAGACATACCAAGATTAATGTCATCATTGAAACCTTCTATGTCTCCATTAACGATAAAACCATTGTCGCCATTTAATGCCGTAATATCAAACAAACCACCAAATGAATCTACTTGCCCATAAATGACATAAACTCGACCAGTTTGAGGACTGTTATCATCGACCCATTTTGATGCGCCAATGACAATATCATCAAAACCGTCGTTGTTGATATCGAGGTCTGAACTGATGGCACTGCCAAAAAAATGATCTTGTGACTCTCCTTTGATAGCAAAACCATTACTGCCATCCAAATTTGCCAAATCAAAATCCTCAGGAAACACAACTAAATCAGCAAATATGACATAAACATATTCATCAACACCATTACTCGAGAATTCTCCAATGACCAAATCAGGCAACCCATCGCCATTAACGTCTCCAGCTTGAGTCACTGAATCACCAAATTGTCCGTTTTCTAATATTCCATAAATCACTCGCCCTTTATTGGCATTAAGTTCTGTTGTCGATACACTGGCGTTAAATGACTGTTGACCAAAAAGCACATAAACCGCACCTGTCTGGGGGCTGGAGTTATCTACTCTATCTCTATTGGCAGCCATCATCACGTCATCAATACCATCATTGTTAAAGTCTCCAACTCCAGCAATGGCATTGCCTAAATTGCTACCAGTTTGTGGTATGGCATTGACCACAAAACCATTTGAACCATCCAAAGTACTCAAGCTAAAAGAAGCATCAAAGCCATTATTTGATCCAAAGATAAAATAAACTGCCCCAGAGTTATTATTGGCGCCCCTTGCACCAATGGCGATGTCATCAACGCCATCATTATTGATGTCACCAAAACCAGCCACGGCACTGCCCAACACATTCTGTTGCATCAAACCTTCAACAACAAATCCATTGGTGCCATCAATATCTGCCAACTGCAATGTGCCGTTGTAGCCAGTATCGTTGCCAAAGACAATATATACAGCCCCTGCAAAATTATTCAAGCCAATAGCACTGACTAAAAAGTCATCAAGACCATCTCCATTAATGTCTCCAGCAGTGCTGACTTGTGTACCTGAAAAAGTTGTTGCCTCAATGCCGTATGAAACAAACCCATTGGTTCCATCTAGTGTTGTCAAATCAAATACTGCGGTATCTTTGGCAATGGTATTGATTGTGACCATTAATAATATTACTATCAAATAAGTTCTCATCTTCTTACCCATCCACATTTGTTGTTTATTCAAAATCATGCTTGAAAATCAAGTCTTCGTCATTCTCAAACTGAGCGGTAATACTAAGGCTTTGACTCAGCGTCACCACACACTCAGCAGTACCAAAACAAGAGCCACCAGACCATCCGCTGAACAGCATGTTATCATCAGGGGTAGCTTGTAAAGTGACCATCAGACCAGTTGGGTATTGGTCACTGCAAGTATCACCACAGTTGATGTCACCGAATTCGCTGATGACTGTGCCTGTCCCTGTTCCAATTTTATTAACAGTTAATGATTGACTGCCCTCTGGCAAGTATTCAAATGCACCCATATCGTCTTCTTCAGGAGAAAGATGAAAATTACCATCTGCCGAACTGATGTTGCCAATGAGGTCTCTGGGGGATGAATTACTTTGTGTTCCAAAGCATTGATCTATTGCAGGAGAATTAACCGATAATTGATAGGCAATACCATTTGGGCCTGTTTCAAATAAGGGATCCTGAGTATTGTCGCTGATTTCACCAAATCCATCTATATTACAAGTACCTTGGTTTGGTACAGCTAAAAGACTACTGAACTGATCACCCCATAGGATACTTCTGTTCATACTGAAACCAGTATCATTTTCTGACACAAATATTGAGCGGCGATTATTGACCAGAGTCGATGAAAGAATAGTCGCACCTGAACCTTCATCAATGTGTAATGCTGATTCACCCAAGTGATCGGCGAATAACACATATCGTGCTCTTATTCCAGCTCCATTTGTGATCGAATATATTGCGGAGCCCAAACTGGCATTATTGTGTTTAAAACTGGTCTGGTTAATATTGATGTCTCCTTGGCTATAGATTGCCCCTCCAACACCTTCAATGGCAGATGTCGTATTGCCGATGAATTGACTGCAGTAATCATAACCTATGCCTATATGTGTTAAACAATTGGACATAAAACTGTTGATGAAAATCAAGGATTGCATCGAGCCCAAAAATATGGCTCCCCCTTGATTCACAGTGGTATTATTTAAGAAGCTGATTGAATCAAGAACAATAGGACTTTGCATTTGTGTAGCGTCTTTGATAAATAACGCGCCCCCCTTGTCTCCAGAACTATTGGCTTCAAAATCACTGTTCAAAAGATCAAAAACACTGTCTGCATCTTTATCAATATACAGAGCGCCTCCATCTAGGTCTGCACTATTGCTCATCAATTGACAACCACCCATTAAAATCCCTCCATCTTTTAAATACACAGCCCCGCCATAACGATCTGCATGGTTCAGTTCTAATGTGCAATCTCTTATATTAATCAACCCATCAATACCATTCACATAAATGCCCCCTCCACTGTCTGCTAAATTTGCATTGATTGATGTATTATCAAACATATCTAAAGTAGCACTATCGATATAAATTCCTCCACCGTTGTCTGCAATATTGGGTTGATTGATTACACCCACCGATGCATTGTCATACATTTTAAGCTGACCGCCAGCCCCAATATAAATACCACCGCCTTTAGCACCCACTGATAAACTGAAATTATTGGATACCGTGGTGTTCCCACGAAGCTCCAATAAAGCATTGGCAGAGACAAAAATACCGGCCCCATCAAAAGGACTGGCATTTGATACAACAGTAACATCGGATAATCGTATCGCTGCGCTGTCCTCAGGTGATGCGCTGAATTTTGAAATGCCACCACGCGACGATTTGTGTAGTGTTAAATTGGCCAAATTCACTTCATGATTACCTTGAATAACAAGTAACGCATTGTTGTCAGTCACACCAGTTCCATCAATAAAAACCGCATCTGAAGTGCCATCAGTAATGGCGCTTGTGCAATCAGCTGATGCCCCTTGTACCGTGATTCTTTGACCAATAAGGATACTTTCATTGTAGATACCAGGGCTGAGAAATAGCACATCACCAATAGATGCTGCATTTAATGCCTCAGTAATGGTGACAAATTGACAAGCACCACCATTCAAACCGATTCGTGGTTCTAAAGTTTCATCTGCACCAGCATCAGCGATGAGAATAACATCATTATCAATGTCCTTCTCATCGACACCAATGGGTACAGATGCAGCATGGTTGACAGCCAATGATTGTGGGGTGATGTGAAAATCGTTATTTTCAGCGTCAACAAACATGGCCTCATCACCCATATCCAAGTTATTTGAACCCAGACAAAACGAAGTAGCTGTTGCCGCCTCAAGCAGGTTATCAGAACAATTGACTAAGGCATTTATATTGTTCACATAGACCGACTCTGGATCATTGACAAATACATTTTCCTGAATAATATTGCCAGCAAGGTTGATATCTGTTGATTCAGAAAGCACCGATAGCACAGCAACATTGTCGGTTGAAAAACTGTTTTTTGCTAAGGTATTAAAAGTAAAATCTAGAACCGGCCCATTGATAGATACAATAGATTTTACAAATGAATCCCCATCTGTTGAGAGGCTTTGATTATTGGTGATCATTGTATGCTTTACCGAACCTTGACCTATACTCAAAGCACCGATGTAATCTGCTGAGTTTCTCGAAACCCATGTTTGTGATACATGAGAAACCGCTGAGGTCTCCGAATATAAGCCTCCTGCAAATGATTCAATATTTGTACGGCTACTGATGGCCTTGTTATTAATGATGCGAGAGCATTGGGCAATATTGCATTGATCAGTGCTACTTCTGCCCATCGTTAATGTTGAATTTGAACCAATATACAAACCCGCACCAGCAAAAGCTTTATTCTGAAAAATTTCTGCCGAATACAATTCAATACTACTGCCATTAAGGGCATAAATACCACCCCCATTGCTGATCTCAAAAGGATCTGTACTGGCTTCGTTAAACGATACTGTTGCATTTTGTCCTTCAATTTCAATATGGCTGTCATTGGTGGCATAAATGCCACCAATGACAGCCGTTAGGGGCTTTATTAAAGGTCACTGCTGCAAAATTTTCTGGATAACCATGCATGACCAAATTACAGTTATCCATATATAAGCCGGCTCCATGCGTGCTTGCATGATTCTGATGTATCAACCCGTTCTCGATGTTTATTGTTCCATTTATACAAGAGATCCCTCCACCAAAACTCTTGGATTGATTATCGAGTACTACTGAATCTCCAGTAATGTTCACAGTGCCATCAATCACACGTATGCCACCTGCAAATAATCCATGACTGTCTCTCACTAAACTATTGACTAAATTCAGTGTTGCAGAACCATTGGAGCTTGGTGCATGCAATCGGATACCACCTGCAGAACTTACCCCACCTCCACCGCCTTTTATAATCAAATTCACTAAGTTTATTTCTATGGGCTGATTGACTGGGTTGATATCAAATACTTCATCATTGGCATTCGATAGTTCCAATGTGGTTTTTGTATTGGGAGTCAATGTTTGACAGTCTTGACTATATCCCCCGATAATCATTAAAGATTTATCCACAATATCAAAATGCGCCAAATCGCTGGAAAAAGTTCCAGCAGCAAGATGCAACTCATCGCCAAAGTTTGCTTCACTGATAATTGCTGGTAAAGCCTGATATGTCGCATCACATTCAGGCTCAGGGCCAATGGTAATGACATTTGCGCCCACTCTTTGATTCACATAAGGAGATAAATCCACATATTTTCTCGCTATTTCATGCGTCTTACCTTCTCTTTTAGCCTGTAACCAACGGGTACTGACGACAATGTTTTGCTTTTGCTGTGATGTTTTATCTTTATAGCTTGATGCATTAACCGTTGTTAAATCAGAAAAGCCAATATTTTTCTCTTTAAAGTTTGTTTGAACACCATAAGAGCGCTTTGCAAATAGTTGTTGTGAAAACACACAAATCAATACACAGAATAAAAAATACAGTTTCATGTGCTTCATATTCGATCACCCTTGATAAGATTTGACTCACTTATTTGTAGCCGATGACTGAACAATTGTTCGCATAGCTTTGTGTGATAACAGTGGTAAAAACAGTTCTGTTGATACCCTGTACATGTGTATTTTTTCATAGTAAACCCCATTGTTGATTAAACCCTCGCCTTGTTACTGTCTATATAATTATTGTTCAGTCTTTACTTCGTTTTCTCATAAAAGTCATGAACAATAGCTGTCCTTCATGTTATCTAGCTTATTTATAAAACCTTCGCCTTACATGAGCAATGCGTTACTTTATTATTGTTTTTTCATTTGCTATATTAGTGTTTAAAATAAATAACTTACGATATTTATATTTTGTGATTTTTGTCAGCTAAAGAAAAACCAACGGACAATCTAAGGATTAATAAAAACCGTTTGATTAATTGATATATAAGTAATGATCTGGGTATAATGGTTTTAATGATCAATAACACATATCGAATGAAATTACTGAGTTATGAATGGATAATATAATTGAATTTAAAGACTTCAAGATTGATAAATCTACACGTAAAATTTACAAACACAATAAACAAGTCAGTATTCAAAAAAAGCCCTATGAGTTATTGCTTTATTTAATTGAACACAGAGACAGAGCCGTAGCAAAAGATGAACTGATCAATAAGGTGTGGAATGGCAGCATAGTCACAGACAGTACGCTTTCTCATGCTATTTTTAAACTTCGAGCTTCTTTAAGGGACAATAAAGGCAAAGAAGACATCATCAGAACAGCTAGAGGTTTTGGATTTCAATTTATTGCAGAACTTAATCAACAAGCATCACCGCAAAACACAACAAAAACAAGCCACCATTTACCTGAACAAAGCCGACGAAAGCACCATTTAATCTATGCAATAACTCTGGTCTTGCTCATAGTGGTTGGCATAACAATGATCAAATTTTCAACACCGAATGACAAATTAAATCGGCCCAATAACGTCGTTATAAAAAACCTCAGTGATAATTATCAATCAAGATCGATAGGGTTTATTGCCAATTCTGATGAAGCAAATCTCGATGATTGGTTATTTCAAAGCACAACGGTTTATTTAAATCAACTGATGGCATATTCAGAAAACAGCAACTCAGAGTTGTTGTTACTGATGAATAACATCACTGATAAAAACCGCACACTACAAATAAAAGACTCAGATAAAATCACGGCAAAATATGGCAACAACAACCTGTCATTGTCATTTCATGCAACTCAACAACAAATACAATTGCCTTTTGATAACATACCTGAAACAGTCAGTGTTATTAATGTGTGGCTGTGCGATCAGGTTTTTAATAACACCTCTGATTGTCAGAAAACATTGAATGAATTAACCACACAAAATAGTTTTCTATTAGAAAACTATTTAAGAGGCATTCATTTGTACAATACCAATGATTATGACAAAGCAATCAACTATTTCAACATTTGCCTTCAAGAAGACAGCAGCTTCAGACTGGCACGATTTGCCATTGCTCAGAGCTATTTTGCTTTGTCACAATACCAAAAATCCATTGCCCAATTACAGACGCTTGTTACCACCACCGACAACAAAAGATTAATCAGTCAAGCCCTCATATTATTGGGGAAAAATTATTTCAGACTGTCTGAATATGATCAATCGGAAAAAGCCTTTACCAAAGTCATCAATAAACATTCCGATGAAAGCAGTTTAAAGGCATATGCACTGATTGAATCTGCACAAATAAGTCAGGAAAGATCCAACCTGGATCAGGCATTCAATCTTGCCAGCAAAGGCAATATGATTCTTAAGAAAGCCAACCTGCCTCGTTTGTTGGCAAGGTCCTATAAAATACTCGGTTCAATTAAAAATGCGCAAGGCAATTTAGATGAAGCTGAAAAATTTTTGATTCAAGCATTGAATTTATATGAAGACACCAATGAAGTCTCAGGTATTGTGTCAGTACTGAGTCAAATTGGTTCTGTGTTTCAGGCTAAAGGAGATTTAAGCACATCGTTGGCCTATGCTGAACGCCGTCAAGTACTTGTAGAAAGGTTGGGAGACCCAATCGAAATAGCGGGTTCTCATCTACAACTGGCCTATTTATTGTTACAAATTGGTAGTCTGGATAAAGCCTCATTTCATGCCAATACAATGTGGGAAATTGCTGCCAAAGAACAAGAACCCAGAGCCCAGATGATGGCAAGCCTGATCATGGGTGAAATTTCAAACGCAAAAAATAACACACAATTGGCACTGGATCATTACAGCCGAGCTTTAAAGTTCTCAAGAGAATTAGGACTGATTCGTCGTGAAGTCACCATGTTATGTAATATGGGTAAGGTTGCCATTGATGGCGAATTATTTAAACAAGCACAAGAATCCTTATTGTTATGCAAAGAAACTGCCGATAAAGCTGAGTACACATTATTTAAGTCAGTTGCCAGATTGTATTTGGGAGAATTATTCCGAAAAATCAAACAGCAATACAAGAGTGAAAACCAGTTAGCCGAGGCATTAACAATTGCCAACACATTAAACAACGATGACATTAAAAAGGGCATTCATCTCGAATACTTTTCTTTGTATAAGTCCCTTGATGTTGATAAAGCCGAATATCATTTACAATTGGTCCCTGATAATTACCAACAAAATTATATTTACCTGATAGCAAAATCTGAACTTGAATTCATTAAAAAGAATTTTCAAGAAGCTTACAAATTTATTGTTGAAGCTCAACAAAAATCAGGTGATAACTGGTCAGCTGAAGACCAACAGTTATACGAGGCCATAAAAAACAATATATAATCGACCTTTACATTTCAATAATTGTGATTGACATTATTTTCACAAATGACATCTATAATAGAGTTTTTAGCTGCTAAAACCATGAAAAAAATATTTGGTTTATTTATTATAGTCATCATGTCTTTGATCATTTTTCAATCCTGCCGTCAGTACCCCTCGATCAGGACAGCAAACAAAGTGGAACTGGATTTATTTATGGGTGATTGGTACGTTGTTGCCAACATACCAACTTTTATTGAAAAAGGTGCATACAATGCGGTGGAAAGTTATGTGCGCACATCTGAAAACGTAATTGACACCACATTCAGCTTTAATAAAGGCAGCTTTACAGGTGAAAAAAAACAATACAATCCCACAGGCTTTGTCACTGATGATCCCTCTAATGCCGAATGGAAAATGCAATTCTTGTGGCCATTTAAATCAGAATACATCATTGTCTATGTAGACCCCGATTATCAGTACACGATTATTGGTCGCAAGAAAAGAGATTACCTTTGGATCATGGCAAGAAACCCCACCATTTTTCCCGAGCAATTACAAAAATTAATAGACATTGCTGTTGCTGAAGGTTACGACCGATCAGCCATTATGACCATACCTCATGGATGAAACAGGATCATGATGAAAATATCTGAAAATACTCTATAACTTATGAAATATCCAATCTTGTAGCACAGATTATCCAGATACACGCTTGAGTAACCTAAGCAATGTTGTGTCAGCAATAGGCAACTCACTCATCAGTATGTCTGAGTTTTATTTTCAATGAGTAATGAATATAAAGCATCAACCTGGCCCAAATTACAATGACACCAGTCAGCGACAAAATAGTGAAATACATGGATGTGTTTATTTAACTTCTGCAATACACAATGACTTTTGGCACTATTCAATTACAAAAATAAAATACATAATGACAACATATTGATATCACTTTAATAGCATTGTGATTATCAAATTGTTTAATTACAGGAGGAAAATTATGATTACAGAGAATAAAATAGATGCCAAATCTGGTTTAAATTTATTGTTCATCTTACTGGCACTGTTGGTAGTAGATATAGTTATGTTAATTGTTGCAGGTAAATCCCGTATGGTTCCACTGGTCATACTGTGCGTTATTGCCTTACCCATTATATTGTTTATGTTTGCTGGACTGTTTATGGTCCACCCCAATCAGTCCAAAGTATTACAATTATTTGGTAAATATGTGGGCACTGTCAATGAAACAGGTTTGCGTTGGGCCAATCCATTTTATTCAAAAAAAGCGGTCTCAGTAAAAGTGCGTAATTTTGAAAGCGGCAAGTTAAAAGTCAATGACAGTGCAGGTAACCCCATTGAAATCGCAACCGTCGTGGTATGGAAAGTGGTAGACACAGCTGAGGCCATATTTGAAGTCGATGACTATGAATCATTCGTACAAATACAAACTGAGGCCGCTTTACGCAACTTGACATCGGCCTATCCTTATGAATCACATAAGGGTGAAAAAACCACATTACGATCGAGTCCGCAAGAAATTGCCGAATTGTTACAAAAAGAAGTACAAGACCGCTTGAACAAAGCAGGTGTAGAAGTCATTGAAGCACGCATCAGTCATTTGGCTTATGCACAGGAAATTGCTGCCTCCATGCTAAAAAGGCAACAGGCACAAGCCATAGTCGCGGCCAGAACACAAATTGTAGAAGGTGCTGTGGGCATGGTTGAAATTGCCCTGGCAGAATTAAGCGAAAGACAAGTCATTGAATTGGATGATGAGCGCAAAGCAGCAATGGTAAGCAATTTATTGGTTGTATTATGCGGTGAGGAAAATGCTCAACCCATCATCAATTCCGGAAGTTTATATTGAACCATGGCTAAAAAGAAATCATTTCCATTAAGAATGAATGAAGACATCATGTCAGCAGTCCAACAATGGGCTGCTGATGATTTGCGCAGCGTTAATGCACAATTAGAATTTATTATCCGTGATGCCCTGTATCAATCTGGCCGTTTGAAAAAAGCAGAAACCACCGTCATTGTTGAGAAGAATCAATAGTATTTTTTGAAATAGTCCTCAAATGACCTGTATTGGGCCAGGCCAATGGTATCAAATTCATCCTTATTTTTTGCTTTATTGACACCAATCGTTCTTAAAGCCAAGTTGATTCCATCTTTTTTTTCCTGCATAATTTTAGAACCATCAGAATACACCGTAGCGTATTGTTCGCCCCAACCCCCAAAGTACTCCGTAAAAATCAAAGCATATGTTCTCAAACCCAAGGCTTTGGCAAAATAATGTGTGACTGGACAGTCCAGAATAATGTTTTTTCCATAGCCATATGGGTAATCAAGTTTTTCTGACCAATAATCTGAATGGTTAGCCCGAATATTTCATCATAGAATGGATTTTAGAGTAAAAATGGCAAAATAGATTGGATAAACATCGCTTCAATGCCAGTTATTCATGGCTTTGAAGTGATTTTATTCAAGATATGCAGCCATTTTTTTCATAAAACCATTCAGGTACAAAGTGTACTTTTATAAATATCATTTAACTCCATGTTTTTCATAGATATAATCAACTTTTTTACCGTTTTGATGAAATATTCGGGTTAGAATCAAGGCCCACGATTGAGAAACCCAGATGAATGAAACATGGCAAATCAAATTTTTCTAAAATAGCCTTATCAATTGTATGCTTTGTTATGATTGCTTGAATATGATGTCCCATGTTTAAACTTTGACTCCTATAAATTAAAATCCAGTACTTTTGCTTTTTATTGCATAATTATTGATTGATACTTCCAGCTTACGTCATGAAATTGCTAACTCACGCCTGAGCCTACACCTTGTTATTTTAATATATTTGGCTTTTTAAGCTATAATGCTGTGATGAGAAATGCATATTTAACATGATTCCAACACACTTAAAGATCAATTTTTTTAAACATGTATTGGCACTGGCCCTGATTGTTTACAGCAGTTACATCATCTATCAATCCTATAAAATCGACTGGGCCATCACTGAAGGCCAAGTAAAAGAGTCCAGAAAAGAACTGATAAAAAGTCACAATGAAAAGGCTGGGAGTTATCAGTATCACTTTGAATACAGTTATCAAGTTGGTGATAAAAGCTATTCTTCACATCGCTATACTTTGGCGAACCAAGACAAATCAAAGGCGGTCTGTAAAAATAAAGTTGGTGATAAGATCACCATTTATTATAACAGTAAAGACCACAGTTTTTCAGTGGTCTCTTATCAAGTCACTGCCTTTATTTGGGGTATGCTGATACTTGGTTTAATCATGTTAATACACAATATTTTAGACCATCATTTGGCCAAAATACATTTTGACAGAAACACCACTGTTTTTAAAATTCATCATAAATTGGGGGCAACAATAGCCACCCTCCTTTTCGCTGGATTTATTCTGACCATCATAAACGTCAGCTATTTTGCCTATAAAAACAATTGTATTTAATGGTTTCGATGACATAAACAATTAAAACTTTTAGCACAACAAATATCCTGAAGGTTTGCACAAAATTTACACACACATTTAATTATGCTTTGTCGACAAATCATTTACATAATAAGACATGACATCAAAACATCAATCAATACCACTGGCCAACATCTTAACCTACATGGGAGTTATTCCCTTTTTATGCGCTACTTTTATCAGCCTGAGCCCTTACTTGAATTTGCCAGAATCCATGGAAATATCATTTCCCGGCTATAAAGCGCGAGCCTTGATGCACAGTTATGCTGTTGTAATACTGGCATTTCTGGCAGGTATCCAATGGGGTGTATGTCTGAATGGACAAAAACCAACGCCATTTTTATTGATCAGTAATGTCATTGCACTCACCGCATGGTTTAGCCTCATCATATTCGCCAATAAAATTGCCTTGGCCATATTATTAGCAGGATACGTATTGGCGTTATTCACTGATGGTATGGCGTTTAAAAATCAACTCATTCCAGGTTGGTTTTGGCAACTGAGGAAGAAGGCATCCATCATTGTCTGTGCCACTATTTTGATTGTTTTATTCGCCTCTTGATTGTATTGCTTGACTCTCTGAAAAATTAAAATCAATAAATAAACAGCCGCCTTTACTGCGTTTAAAAGTAATTGGGCTATTGGCTCGAACCAATTGCGATGCCTTGACTTTATTAAGCAAATCAATGCCTTTGCTATTTTTTAGGTCTTTATCAAGAAAAACCAAACGGTCATAACAACTGCTTTGGTATTGACACGTTTGGTATCGAACAGGAATGTCATCAAAAACACCCTCATGAATGGAAGTATACAACGCAAAATTAGGCTCAATGCCCCTATCATGCTTAGCGTCATTATGCTGGTTTGGAATGAAATTTATATCTGAACTCATTTTGTGCTCCTGTGTTAATAATTAATAAACTGCCTTAACCCGGATATTTCATCAAATCGGTAAAAAAATCGATTTTATCTATGAAAAACATTGAGTTAGACGATTTTATTAAAAAGACACATTGTACCTGAATGAAATATCCGGGTTAATGGATGTTTTTAATTTTAGGAGCAAGCATTCTCAAATTTTGAGAATGACAAATTTTATTGCTAATTATATGTAGATATTTTGCTTAATCCTTATCCGAAAATGTAAACCCAGCAATCACCATATCATGGTCAGATGAAGCAAATGGACTGACCTCAAAATAATCTTCAGGTTTTTCTTTAGTATCGGTCAAGGGTTCAAGGTTGAAATCAAGTTGCCCCAATGAAATGGAATTGATGTGCCATTGTGTCATGCCTTTTGCGGCTTTTTTTGCGTTTTCATTGACCAAAATATGGTCAATAGAACCCACTTGACCTCTGAAAATACTGGTCCAATTTTCGGCAACCAACAATTCATTGGTTAAATTTTTGTAGCCATTGTTTTCAAATATAACAATTGGGTCTTCTTTTAAATAGGCATTAAAGTCACCAAGTATGATGGTAGATTGTGCCCGCTGACCTGTCGGATCTTGTTTTAACCAATCACTGATTTGTTGTGCCACCTTGGCTCTACTGGCATTGTAACAACCTTGTCCATCTTTTTGGTCTTTATCCGCACCAATGGCATCGGTGCAACGCTTTGATTTTAAATGTAAGACAGCCATATTAAATAAATTATCATCGCTGTCTTTGAATGTTTGCAATAACACATCTCTATTTTTATCTGCTTCAAATTCAGGCATCACTTTAGGGTCCAAAACCTGATATTGTCCAACTGGGGTGATTTTATGTTTTTGATAGATCAAACCAACACGAATCACATCTTCTCCCAGCGTCCCGGTTCTTATATAATGCCACTTGTCATTTTTTGCTTGCTTATTGAGTGCCGCAACCAAAGTTTTTAATGCGTTTTTATTGTTTTCTAATTCTTCTATGGCATAGACATCAGCATTGGCCGTTGTGATGGCATTCACTAATTTGGCTTGTTGTCTTATAAACTCTTCATCAGAGTCTGCACCACGACAATTAAAGTTTTGCAGTGGCCCACAAATGACTTCGCCATTATCGATTGTGGTGAAATAGTTTCTGACATTAAAACTGGCAATTCTCACATTTCCTGCAATATTTTCGGGCAGTGATTTTTTAGCCACAGAAGAGTCTAAAAATTTTATCGGTTCGGTTATTTGTATTCTGTATTGGTCAAAAGCATAATGCATAATGCCAGTCACTTGAACTTTCGCACCAATATGAACCGGAGAATTGTGATTAATTTTATGATAATGTGCATATTGATTAAAATTACCGTCATCAATCAATAATCGATCTGCAG
The DNA here is from genome assembly GCA_964352735.1 of uncultured Alcanivoracaceae bacterium. Lineage (GTDB taxonomy): Bacteria > Pseudomonadota > Gammaproteobacteria > Xanthomonadales > Marinicellaceae > NORP309. The sequence goes on from CAYGTC010000024.1 coordinate 39,423, forward strand.
CATTGCGTTGTTGTACCAGTTTAACCTTGGGCCCCGGAGCAACGATATTTGTTGGATTCATCAATACTTTAGAGGAGACGGTGAGTTCCCCATACTTAATATAATTATAATGATCTGTGATGGTAGCGGCTTTATCGAGTGTAACGTGCATGCCTTCTAAAGACTCAAGATTCTGTCCATTAAGTGGAAGTGATACAGTTAAAGGCTTGGGTAATTTTTGTTGAGTTTTTATGATATTCAAAGCTTTAACATTGACCAATTGAGTCAGGCCATTGTGTTCTGAAACTTTTCCCGTGAGTCTAATTAAGTCCCCTACACTCACTTGTTTTCTGCTTTCGTAGACATAGAGGCCATGAGACTTATCTTTACTTTTAGGGTCAGTATGACCCTGCACAAAAAAACCTGCAAAGCTCTTTTCATCTTGAAAATCGGCAGTGACGATCCCTTCAATGGTAACCGTTTTATCCAAAAGAGGACTGACATCCTTTGCCCCTTGAATGGCCGTGATGGGGGTTAACTTTTCAGTAGCCAAACAACTACCATGAACAACAAAGACCAGAAAATAAATAAGGCCTGATAAGTATCGAATCAACATAAATGGTTTAGGTAATTAAGTACTCAACTATAATAAACACAATGATGCACAGTTTAAAGTTATATTTATTATTATGAGTAATAGCCTAAAAAAACAGCTTAAAAAATAAAGCGCGATCATGAATTTGTTATGAGGTATTTGATGAAATTAGTTATTTTTTGAGGCCAATGCATTGGTCTGAGACTTATTTACATGATTAATGACTTATGCAGAGGCCTCTTTATCTTAATTTTCATCGAAAAATATTATGATTTCATCTGCTTAACAATGGGTTTGGCAGAATAATAGATCAATCCATTGCATATGATGTGTAAATTTGTTGCAATGATGATAATCCATAACAACCATTGATCATGATATATCTCTTTAAATTACCTTATTTATTATTCTTAATATTCAATATCTCCGCTGTCATCGCTCATGATTCTAAACCGACGTTAGATGCTCTGGTCGACATTCACTGGTTAAATGAAAACTTAGATAATCCACAAGTGATTGTCATTGATGCATCAGTGGTTGTTTCTTTTGATGAGGCTGGGCAATTTAACATGATCAGTGGCAAAGAGCAGTATCAAGAGGGCCACATTCCACATGCCATTTTTGCTGATTTAATGGGTGATTTATCGGCAAAAGACAACAATAGGCATTTTGTTATGCCCTCACCTGCCCAGTTTAGAAACGCCATCAATGATTTAGGAATAAGCAATGATTCACAGGTCGTCATCTATAGCAAAACTTCATCGCAAGGTTGGCCACAAAGACTGTGGTGGATGTTGTATTGGGCAGGTCATGATAATATTGCTGTGCTTGATGGGGGTTTTAGCGCCTGGCAACAAGCTGGCTTACCAGTATCAAACAAAACAATCAAACGTATTAAGTCAAACTATAAACTCAATATAAGAGACCATGTCATAGCTGATCGAGATGAGGTTTTTAAAGCCATTGATGATAAAGACACCACCATCATCGATGTTTTGCCTGCCAATAATTACAATGGCCAGACCTCAACCTATAAGCGCCCCGGGCATATTACATCGGCCATCAATATACCAACCCAAAGCTTAGTCACAGAAACAGGACACTACAAAACCAATGATGAGCTTAAGTCACTGTTCAGTTCACAACCTAAAAATCGGATCATTACCTATTGCGGTGGAGGTATAGCTGCCTCATCCACAGCTTTTTCCTTACACAGATTAGGGTACAAAGATGTCGCTGTTTATATAGGATCATTACAAGAATGGGCAGCCAATGATGAAAACCCAATGTCTGTATCACACACAAAATAAGGTATTATCCATGAATAATAAACACATACAATTTGGTGAAAATGTCCAAGGCTATGATATCCCCGTGCTTAATGAAAGAGAACTCAGAGCTGCTGCTGGGATTTATTTCTTATTGTTGTTTATCTCATTGATGATGGCGTTGTTTGAGCAATCCTTGACCATGGTGAAATATGTCATTACTTTTTTCTTGGTGGACTTTATTCTGAGGATTTTCATCAACCCACGTTATTCTCCATCATTGATATTGGCCAGAATGATAGTTGGCAGACAAAATCCGGAATATGTGGGCGCACCACAAAAAAAGTTTGCTTGGTGGATTGGATTGGTATTGGCAACGGCCATGTTTGTTCACATTGTTGTTCTCAATGCATTCAGCATAATTTCAGGCCTGTCCTGTCTGGCATGTTTGATCTTTTTATTTTTTGAGTCAGCTTTCGGTATTTGTATTGGTTGTAAAATTTATGCTTTGATTAACAAAGGCACAGTGCAGTATTGTCCTGGTGAGGTGTGCGAATCATCCACTAGACAAGCCATTCAAAAGATCAGTAAAACACAAATATTAATTATTTTGGCTTATATTTTGTTCATGATAATGGTGGCCTACTTTTTTAAAGAAGCTTACAACCAACCGGCAAGAGAACTATGGGAGCTGTTTGATCATATGTAAAAAGGTTCAAATCAAACAAGGATGGTGAACACCATTCACCATCCTTATAAAGAATTATTCAACTTCAAATTTCATCAATTCCACAGGCAAAGGCTGTTGATCACAGGCCATATGAAAATCACGGCACCTTCCACCTTGATTTGACATGGACATAGATACAGAAGCACTTGTGATTGTAGAAGAGCCATTGCCATAAAGCGAACAACCAATGGTAAAAGGCCCTCTTCTGGTTGCAAAGAAACTATCCAAACTTTGACCGGCATAAGTTGCGCCAGCAACACAAGCAGAATTTACATTCGCTGAAGGAGTTGACAAACGTAAACTTGCAATCCAGTCATCACTGAAGTTTTTTCTACTGATTGTATTACCTGAAACCGATGATTGTGTCACATTCTGACTGTCCAACAGCCCTTGCTCTTTCAAAAAAGACATGGCATTACGGGAACTGCGATCAATGGGTGCATGAGAAGCCACTTGTTTTTTGGTAAAGGCAGAAAAAGGAGACAAATGATCACGGTTTTTTTGTGATGAAATCAATGCTGGCAATTCAGGTTTATGACTGTCTTGCAGATAAACCACAGATTTGCCTGATTTTTTTAGTGAGCTTTGTAAAGACAAAGGATTGCGAGTGGATGCACAGGCATTGCCACCAAACAGCGCTACAAACGGCAAAGCGGCTTTACTTAATTGATGTTTCTTTTGATTTTTTTTCATTTCATCTCTCCAATGGCTTTGTGGGTATTGTAATGTAAACGCCTCATAAAAATCATTAAAACCATTTAAATATCAACAATTAACAACGATAAATTAAACTAAATTAAAGAAATAGAGCGTTATGTGTCTTATATTATGAGACCTCTGCATAATTCTGGGTCTTTGGAAAAAAGAATTGAAAAGTTCAAGTTCAAGGCAGGAAACGCTATGAATAGCTGGCTATTGATGAGTTTTCTAACGCAGAAATTGAGCTTTTCAAACTTTTTTACATGATTCACGACTTATGCAGAGGTCTCATTATACAAATCAAATTACAACTTTTCATTTAGCGTGTCACGTTTTTTCTGCACTAATATCATAAATACAGGCATGATAATCAAATACGACCAATACACAAATCCACTCCATATTCCCAAATGTGGCGACAACAACCAAGCTAATATTGCAGAAACAAAAGGAGGCAAAGCCACCATAAACCACAACTGCATACTGACTTTTGTTTCAAAAGTTTCTTTGTGATTGAGTCTTAATGCGTTTTTTTGTGTTAAAGCGTAAAAGAATAATCCAGCCACTATTAAGCAAGTTATAGCAAAGCCCAAGCCATAAAAAATGAATAAACCAGTGAAATCTTCGCCGTTGGTAATAACAAATTCAGACATCAAAGCTCCTCCAGTGTAATATGCAAACATACCTGCGAAAACCAGTTTTAACGGATAAACAAAAATAAGAATAGACAATATTAACATGCCACTGAGCATTATCGATATACCATCTTCCAAGCCATACCTTCGACTCCATTGCAAATGACCAGACCAAATATTCAATATCATCGCAATACCAGCAGCAAAAGCAGGAATATCCTTGAGGGAATTCATCAGGGCATCATAATTTGATGGAACTGAATCTCCTGCAATCACCAACATGGTCACAGCAAATGCGAAAGCTGCGTCGGTGAATGTCTCCAATCTAGTGATATTGGTTCCTCGCAAACGGAAACCATTTTTTTGTGCCAGTTGATTTAAATCCATAGGTTTTTTGTCAATGGTTTGATCACATATTTATTTATATTAACACATATGTTGACCATAATTCCCTTTACGTTATCAGCAACAAGAAAAACTGCTGACAAAACTCCTCTTGTAAGCATTGAATTATCATAAAAAGTAAAGAGTTTAGAAAAATCAGCAAGCAAACAACATCACTGACTTTATTTGGAGCACTGTCATAACAATCTTGTATATGATCTTTTAATCTCATCTGCTTATGGGTATTTTTTCCAATTCTTTTCGATCAAGTAAACGAAAGTTAATACCTATTTCTTGGTTTGAATCTTGTCCTGATTCTGTATAGTGGGTTGAACAACCACATTGTGTACAGTGATGCATCTCGTAGGTTCCATCACCCCAACAATAAGTAGCGGTGGCAATTTGGGTTTCAATCGTAACATCTTTGCATGAATAGTCGCCCCATAAGGCCCCCAAACGATTACACATCGGACAATCACAATCCCGCACTACTTTAGGTAAGCGTTCAAATGTTAATTGTACATTTCCACAATGGCAACTGATATTGATCAACTGATGTCTCCTGAGATGAAAAGCCAAACATTATTATTTTTAATTACCCACACTAAATCACTCACCATCAAAAATCAAGTCATTTACACGCTCCTGTTGTTCTTACAACCCAATTATATTGAATATTAACGGTGTTATTTTTATGTTAAAAGCGTTATTAAATCGTTAAAAAATGCTTAAAAAGCAAAATTTTAGCCCATTTTTACCCAATTTTTACCATTAAAAAATCTCTTCTAGTGCGAGGTAAAATTTATAATCGATTGGCGATGAATTATTTTATTTGATCGTATTTTAATAACTATTAAGGATTATAAAACTATGCCGAACAAAAAAAACACAACCCAAATAATAGCACTGATGAGCACATTAATGGTGTCAATTTCATGTCATGCTGATGTGTATTTCAAAAATGACTTCGAAACCAACATCACTGATTGTCAAAATACCTTGGTTAATTTAGAGCAACAAACACAACCCAGCAATTATTTTGTTCAAAGCGGTCAAACTTTTGGTGAAGCCTTAAATTTTTCAGGATTTGCGATTAAACAAAATCAATATGCCAGTTTATTTTTTATTGCACCAGAACAACAATCTGGCAATAATAGAGGTCGTCTCAACTTGCTCCCTCCCAGTAATGGTCAAGGCCAAAGTTCCGCAGGTACAACCATCGCAATCAGTGAATGCAGAGGTGATTTCAGTACGCATCTGAACCAAAGCACATGTCAAAGAGTTGGTGGTGGGTCCCCTTCTCTTCGATGGGCATTAGATACTGTGGCAGGCAACCCTTTAACTGATTGTCTATTGATCCCTGGTCAAGTCTATTATCTCAATATCATCCACTCAAACAGCATCGATACTATTTTCCAACAAAGCACCTGCAGTTTTGCTAACTGTGGTGTCTTGTTTACACATACTGAAGATAACTAAAAAAATAAAAAAATAAGTTTATTGTGCGCTCTTTCATTTTAAATAATGCCAAAGGCCCTTTAAACTTCTTCAAATTTATGTGACTGATATCTCTGTGGTATCAGCCACTGTTTTATGACTTCAATTTGTACCCTATCTAATACGGCAACTTTCTTTCATGATACGCTGCTGTTCAGGGTTGTATTTTTTGAGTGACCACACAGTGTAATGATTCATGATGATGTCACTCTCAGTTTTAAGTTCAACCAACCCACAAAGCACTTAAATCAGTCAATCTATCATGTTTGCCCTTCGTTATTGATGCACAGCGGTGTTGATCACATCGAGTCTAAATTTTTTTGATTTCGTTTTTTTTAACAATAAAAAAGCAATCACAACCAAAGATGTCATTAAAGGAGAAAGAATTAATAATGTGACGACCGGAATGATCATTAATTTATTGTAGTAACGATTGTTGTAATCATATAGAAATGTTGGCAAAACAAAAATAATATAACCAACATATGATATCATCATACTTACCAAAGGAACCACTAATGCTTGAGAAATACCACCTGACATCGTCTTAGGGCCAGCTTGACCTGATGAGACTTCAATGTATAGGAAAATTAATTTTATTAACGCATAAAATAAAGCAATAACAACAACATAAGAAAATAATAGACCAATTTTAGCAAGACTCTTACCTTTAATACTTTGGGAACTGTTGATTGCAGTGCCAATAGGATCATCAGTCAGCATCAAATCTTGTGCCTCAATGTTGTATACACTGGCCAATGATTTGATAGATTCATAGGATGCTTTACCAGTTTTTTCGATTCTTTGTATGGTTCTCAAACTTAAACCAGAAATTTCGGCCAAATGATTTTGGGTCCATGCTTTGGATTGCCTTTTGTTTAGCAAAATAACTCTATCAATATTTTCTTTCATTATTATTCCTGAATAAATGTAAATTCAATAATATATCAACACGGCAAAAAGTAAACGACACCATTACGACAACCTTATGTCATCTGCCTTTCCCATCCTTTAAATACTGATTCTCATAAAAAAACATTCATAACTGACAGCACAGGTACGAGTGTTTTAATCTCTTATAATTTAACTACTCTATAACTGAAATATGATTAATACTGGCCTCTTTAGCCAATTGATTAATGTATTTAATGTCTTTATTCATGATGCCATCTCTCTCATTCCTAAGTTCAACCCACAAAGTCCTTAAATCAGCCAATCTATCAAGTGCTCCTTTTGCTATCGGCGCACCAGCAGCGTTGATCACGTCAAACAAATGTCTGGCTTGTACATCAAACATGCTGGGCCAATGGTCTTCATCCTCGTAGACTTCAATGTGACGTTGTGTAACTTTAGCAGACCAGGCATCCATATTTTTTAAGGCCTTTTGACCTGCCTCCATTAATTTGCTGTTGTCTGAGTAATCTTTCATCAAAGCTTTAATCTGTGATTGCGCTTTGCGCATCGCTTGTAAACTTTTCAGTGCATCATTGACCAGTGTTGCTGATACCTCAAGTTTTTGTTTTAAGTCAACATAGTCTTGAGCAGTTGCTGTGCTATAGGGATCTGGTTCCAGAGTAATGTCTACAACTTCTGTTTGATCTGCAACACTGATTCGAACCTGATATTTTCCAGGCATTACCGTAGCACCTGAAAAACCGCTGAAAATTTTAACATCATCAATACAGGTCATACCACCACGGCGCATGTCCCAAATCCAATAATTCAGCCCAGCATTGACCGTTGGGAACTCTTGTTTATAAGCCAATCTGGGCACCATGTTGTTTTTAACACAGCGATCAAAAGCCGTGGCTTCACTGCTGTATTGTCTGATCAGTTGTCCTTCAGCATCCAGAATATCAATTTTTAAAGGATCTTTGATGTCTTTACCCAATCGATAGGCAATACTCACACCATGTTTCGGATTACTGCCTTCTTGCACATCACTGCTCCAACTCCAGGGCTTGGCCGTCATTTTGACAGTTGCTGGCTTAAAAAGTGTCAATTGTGAATCAGAATAATTGCCATCCAACTGTCGAAGAGTGGCTACATCATCGAGCATATAAAAACCACGCCCTTGAGTTGCTACCACCAGCTTACCATGCCGCATGGTCAAATCTGTAATCGGCACCGGCGGCATATTGGCCCGCAGTGATTGCCAGTCCTCACCATTGTTATAAGAAACAAACAAGCCTGACTCAGTCCCAGCATACAACAAACCTGCCCGATGGCTATCCTCACGGACCACTCGCACAAAGGTGTCCAGTGGCAAGCCTTTGTCGATACGTTTCCAACTTTTACCGTAATTGGTGGTTTTGTAAATCATCGGTTTAAAGACATTCAACTTATAACTTGTTGCTGCAATATAAGCCGTTGCTTTATCATGAGGACTCAGTTCTAGGGCATTGATTTGTGTTTCTGGTAAACCTTTTGGTGTCACATTGTTCCATGTTTTGCCGTGGTCTTTAGTCAGGTATACCAAGCCGTCGTCACTGCCTGTCCAAATAAATCCTGCTTCTTTTCGAGATTCGACGATATAAAAAATATTACCATAAAACTCAGCCCCCACTTGCTCATTGGTCAAAGGCCCACCATTTTCACCTTGTTTAGATTTATCATTGCGTGTTAAATCACCACTGATCTCGGACCAACTGACACCGCGATCTTTGCTCATCAATAACTTATCTGTTCCATAATAAATGATGCTTGGATCATGTGGTGAGGTCAGCACTGGAGCATTCCAGTTGGTGCGGTATTTGAGTTTTTTTGGCATTTGCCCAAACACGTATTCAGGGTAAGGTTTGATTGGACGTAATCGATTGGTTTGGGTATCCAATTCGGTCAATGTACCGTTAATCGTGGTGGCATAAATCAGTCTCGGGTTGTTTTCATCAAAGGCAATGTGTGCACTTTCACCACCACCTGCATCAAAATAATCGGCAACACCGATGCCTTTATCGTGGGTTTCACTGAGTATAGCGATCGCTGTATTGTCTTGTTGTCCACCATAGATTCGAAATGGAAATTGATTATCTGTTGTCACGCGGTAAAATTGTGCGGTTGGTTGATTCATGATACTTGACCAGCTTTTACCGCCATCAAAGGTGATGGTTGCGCCGCCATCATTGCCATTGATCATGTTTTTGTTATTGAGCGGATTGATCCAGTGATCATGATGATCACCATGGGGCGTTTTCATGATGCTGAAGTTTTTGCCTCCATCAATGGATTTTAAAAAAGGAGCATTCAAAACGTAGATTGTGTCTTCATCAACCGGATCTGCGGTGATGTGATTATAGTACCAAGCACGTGTGTGTAATAATCGGCTACCATTCAACAGCGTCCAACTTTCACCGGCATTATCACTGCGATATAAACCGCCTTTTTCCGGTTCGGCTTCTAAAATGGCATACAACCTCTCAGGATTACTGGCTGATATGTCTATACCAATTTTACCCACAACCTTAGGCAAGCCTCCAGTGAGTTTTTCCCAAGTATCTCCACCATCAGTGGTTTTCCAAATACCTCCCTGATCACTGCCGGATTTGATATACCACGGTTGACGCCCATGGTCCCACATTGCCGCATACAAAATCAAACTGTTGGTGGGATGCATGGTCAAATCAGCTGCCCCGGTAGAGGCATTCACTTTTAATACTTGTTGCCAGGATTGACCACCATCTTTGGTGCGATATACACCTCTTTCAACATTTTCTCCCCATATTTGCCCTTGAACCGCAACAAAGGCAGTATCAGGGTCTTGATGAGCCACTTTGATGCGTGAAATTTGTCCTGCTTTTTTCAGTCCCACATGTTTCCAGGTCTTACCTGCATCGGTAGATTTATACACACCATCGCCGTGACTGGTGGTCACACCACGTATTGGCGCTTCACCTGTTCCTGCATAGAGCACATTGACATTGGAAGATGCAACCGCTACCGCGCCGATAGAACCAGCATTAAAATATTTATCTGAGATATTGTTCCAACTGGCACCGGCATTTGTGGTTTTCCACACGCCGCCTCCAGCAGAACCCATGTAATAGGTTAAGGTGTCACCAGGTACGCCAGTCACTGTACTGACACGGCCACCACGGTAGGGGCCTATCATCCTAAACTTGATTTTTTCTATCAAATTCGCTTCAACCAAGTCCTTACCCTCTGCATTTGGCATGACTGCCCAAAGCAAACAAACCATAACCACCGTTTTAACCATATATTTCATTCAGTTTTCCTCATATCAAATGGCGCAATTGATAGCGCCAATTCTCCATTTATTTTTTCGTTTCTTCAACTGGTATCTGTATTTTATCAATATTCTCAATCGGAATCATCACCGACTGTTTGTTCAATTGATCATAAACAAACAAAAACCCATTTGTCGAACCCAACAGCATCATTGGCGAAGCTTGTTTACCCGCGGCTTGGCTGTTTACCAAGACTTGTTCCCCATGGCCTGCTTTGATGCGTTTGCTGTGCCATTTGGCGAAAGCTGACACAAATAAATAAGCATACATAATGAATATGATGATGATCATTAAAAAAATATATTCAATTTTTTTAGGTGAATATAAAATTGCCATCATTAAGCTGCGTTTCAGGCTCTTGCTTTTTTGTCGCCATTTATCTCGGGCTGTGAGCGCATATGCCGACATTTTATCAGCACTCCACGCGACCAATAGACCAACAGCAAACATCAATAATGCAGCTGGTTCACTAAAGCCGAAAATCAACAAATCAGATATATTGGCTAACTTGAGAATGGAAATATTGAATTCATGATAAAAACTGGCACTGTACAGAATGCCACATAAGGTTAATAACGCGTAAGAAACGGATAAAGCCAAACCTGGGTTTTGACGAAGATACGCAAATAATATGGGCATGTGCTGTTTTTGATGATGCTCGTTCATTAAACTGTAATATTATTCTATTGTCGATTTAATTTTTAATGCAGGCAACTGGCTCTGAGCAACCATTGTATTAAAATCGCTGACTTCAGTCTTCCTTATTTTATCGAGTTTTTCTAATTGTGTATCTATTTTGATATACAGTTCTTTCTTGAGCGCTATCACTTGATCAGTAGGAGGATAGTCACCAACTGCAACTTGTGATTTCAATCCCATCAAAGAATTCAGTAACCTGCCAGGAAAATTAAGAGGGTCTTGTCGACTTTGATTTTTGGTCTGATACAAAGCTTCCTCAACTTGTTGTAAATTCTTCTTCAAGGATTTTCCAGCTTCAATCACTTTATTCTCGCTTGCAACATTACTGTCCAGTGCTTCAGTCACTTGTTTAATTTGCTGATAATAGTCACGAATTTCCTTAATATTTTGTGTAATTTCTGTGGTTTTAGCTGTGACGCTAACAATAAAATCACGTTGTGCGATAAAGTCTGTTTGCGCCGTTGAAGTACGTGGATCTTTTTTAATGTTAAAGGCCACTTTTTGTGTCTGCTCACCCAATTTAAATTCAGCGGTGTAATTACCTGGTATGGCTTTGGCACCAGATACATTGCCTGCCCAAATGATCATGCCCTTAAAGTCTTTGGCCGACTCATATCGAAGGTTCCAAACAAATCGATTATGCCCTTTATTGGCTTCTAGTTTTTCACCTTTTTTATCACTATCAGAGGAGTAAGCATTGATTTTATTACCTTGATCATCATAGATGGTTAAACTTAACGGCAGTGCTTTACTGTTTTCTTCACCCTTTTCATGTTGTGCTTTTTCATCTTTGGCTTGCTTATCATCAGAAGATTTTTTTTCTGCAATCAATGGTTTTTCTTTCAAAAAGAAATCAAAAATTACACCGTTAGGCGCATTGGTCCCAGCATTACCAGGTTTCTTATTGACATTGCCATTCAATCGATAAGTTGTACCAGGTGTATAAACGTGCATCGATTGCTCATGATCATGGTCATTGAATTGATGTAACCAACTGACATCATCCAATACCCAAAAAGCACGGCCTTGTGTGGCTATGATCACATCATCGTCTTTCAGCGCGATATCGGTAATCGGTACAATGGGTAAATTTTGTTGGAAAGCTTGCCAATTTTTACCATCATTCATCGATAAATACAAACCAGATTCAGTACCCGCCCACAATAAGCCTGGACGTTTGTCATCTGCCCGAATGACACGGGTGAAATGTTTGGTATCTATGCCATTAACAATTTTCTTCCAGCTTTTACCGTAGTTTTCCGTTTTGTAAAGGTAGGGTTTAAAATCATCAGATTTATAGCGGGTACCTGCCACATACAAACCGCCCTTATTGAATGGGTCTATTTCAATGCTGTTAATCTGTGTCCATTCTGGCAGCCCTTTTGGTGTCACATCACTCCACGTTGTGCCACCATCTTTGGACAAGTGAATCAAACCATCATCGCTGCCCGTCCACAGCACACCTTTTTCGTGATGGGATTCTGCAGCAGCAAAAATGGTCGAGTAATATTCTACCGAGGTATTGTCTTGGGTAATTGGACCACCCGAAGAACCTTGTTTGGATTTGTCATTACGGGTCAGATCAGGACTGATCTGTTGCCAACTCTGGCCTTCGTTCTCGGTTTTAAATAAATGATTGGCTGCTGTATACAAAACTTGTGAATCATGAGGACTGAAAAATATTGGAAAATTCCATTGAAAACGGTATTTCAATGAATCCGCACCTTTACCCATGGGGTTATCAGGCCACACATCGATATTACGTACTGTATTAATGCTGTGATCAACGCGCGTTAAGAAGCCATCATATGAACCACCATAAACAATATCCGGATTATCTGGATTGGGCGCTAAGTGACCACTTTCACCGCCAGCAGTGCGCTCCCAATCTGATTCTGTAATGCGCGAACCAAAAGAACGGTGTGAAATTCTGATCGCAGAATTGTCTTGTTGAGCCCCATAAATTCGATAGGGAAAATGGTTATCGGTGGTCACACGGTAAAATTGAGCCGTTGGCTGATTCAAATAGGTTGAGAAAGAAGCACCACCATCGACTGTCACTTGTCCACCCCCATCGTCTCCAACAATCATGATTTGTGGATTTTCCGGATTGATCCACAAATCATGGTGATCTCCATGTGGGGTTTGGATGTTTTTAAAACTCTTTCCGCCATCTTTTGATTTCCAGAATTGTACATTCAACACAAAAACAGAATCCACCTCAGTTGGGTGCGCATACAATCGGGTGTAATACCAAGCGCGTTGGCGCAATTTTCTTTCTTCATTGATTTTCACCCAGGTTTTGCCCGCATCATCGGAACGGAATAAGCCACCTTTTTTTGCTTCTATCATGGCCCACAAACGATCGCTATTAGCGGGTGAAACAGTGATACCAATGATGCCTATCGGCCCTTTTGGCAACCCTTTATTCTCCATAATATTTTCCCACGTATCACCACCGTCGGTACTTTTCCACAGTGCTGATCCTTCACCACCGCTCTCCAAGCTATAGGGTGTACGAATCACACGCCATGAACTGGCATACAAAATGCGTGGGTTGTTTGGATCCATTGTCAAATCTACAAAACCAACTTCATCATTGACATAAAGTACCTTTTCCCAATTTTCGCCACCATCTTTTGAGCGAAAAATACCACGTTGCTTATTTGGGCCTGACAAATGCCCCATAGATGCAGCATAAACCAATTCATGATTTTTAGGATGAATGCGTATGCGCGGGATGCGATGACTGTCTTTTAAACCAATGGACTTCCAGGTTTTGCCTTTGTCCAGTGACTTCCACATGCCATAACCATGAGAGACATTACCACGTACGGTTTTTTCACCACCACCAACATAAATGACATTATTATCCCATTCACTCACCGCCACAGCACCAATAGAACCGCCAAAAAATCCATCGGAAATATTCTTCCAATTGCCACCATTGTCCTCAGTACGCCACACACCACCGCCAGCTGAACCAAAATAAAAGGTATTGGGCGCATCCACCACACCCGTCACCGCTGAGGAACGCCCTCCACGAAATGGCCCAATGGAACGAAACTTGACGTTTTCGATTTTTTCATCATCCATAAATGATGTTTGAGATGATTTGGCATGGACCACTGATCCACTGACAAAAAGCACAAACATCAAAAAAGAAAATAATGAAAGATCAAATCGTAATGATTCAATACGGTTATTTTTATACGTCACACATTTACGAGGCACCAATGGCATGCTGTTCTCCCAGGGTTTTTATTTTTTTATTGCAAAAAAACAAAGTCAGCGTGTTCATTGTATACACACCAGACTATTGTACCTTTACTCTTTATTAACTAATTATACTGGAAATGACAGGAGTTGGTTGATTTTGATTACAGATTTATTTGCCGTATATTTTATCCAAAGTTTAATATACATCGATTTAAATTTAACATACGGCTACCCTGTCAAATTTGACCTTCAATTATTGATGATCTTTTCCTTTTCGTTTCAGGAAAGCTGTGCTCCATTATTGACTGATACATCGAATCAGGTGGCCTTCAGTGAACGCATTATCGTAGTCAATTTTCTGACTTAAATCCTTTATGTACACGCCTTTATTCTGAACCACATGATTGTCGATAACTTCAATAACTTTGTTGTATCTTTGCAAATCCTCTTCAGGCCACTGGTCCACTTTGAGGGAATCTGCAATTGACATGCCTTTGAAATACATATCTTTGAGTAATTTGTGACATGTTTGTTCATCCAATTTGTTGATTGCTGACATGCCTGTAATCGCCAGTTTTTTATCCGTTGTTTTAAAAACCGCGATGTCTTTAAGCACCATATCCACATCATGGTTCTTTCCAACAAACACCAAATAGCGAGACGATAATTTCTTATCAAATGGATAACCATAATGATCACTGTCTAAGTAACTTACTTTTTTGACTGAAGGCCCTCTCAATGTTTTAATCACTTTAAAGTCAACAGTAAAATAAGCATTTAAACAAATCATTGTTTCACCATCACAATGTTGTGGTTGACCTGTTGATACTTGCTTTTTGATTTTTGCAAGAAAAACATGATCTACACTGTCAGCAATACAGCAAGGGCAGATGAAAATTAATAACATTACGAATTTTTTATACATGGCTTTAATAATTATTAAATATCAATTTTCTTTTTACCATAAAGTCGATGAACCAATTCAGGTTTACACAACATTTCATTTGAAACAAAGGCTTTTTGACAATCATTACAAAACAATCCTTCAATAAATTGTTCCAACGGTGATTCCTTTAAATACCTGAGATGAATATCCGACACTCTTAAATCAGAAAAATATTTTTCTCTTGGGTCTCTACCTGCTGTCAATAAAAAAGACTGGTCAACAACAATAAGCTTACTCACTAAATGAGTCTTTTTACACTCGGGACAAATCTTGGAAATTTTATTTTGCGTCATCTAATTTATCAATATTATTTATAATACAACTAGAGAGTTAATGGGTTAAGTATGCTACTTATCATTAAATTTGATGGCTTTTGAAATACCAGTTGCACCACAAAGACCTGATCCTTTTGGGTGCCAAAACACGTTAATATAAACATTGTAACCCTTTTTCTCTGCTATTTTAAAATCTCCGTAGTAATTCATTTCATTGAATTCAAAATCAAGAGGCGCCCTAAAACCTGGAAACTTTGGTATTTTAGGGTTTGAATTTATTTTATAATATACAAGCGTAATATCCACTCCATTTTTTAAATGACCAACTTTTCTTGGGACCGTGAATTTATATCTGTTTTTTTCATGTGTTTTTTCAATATTAATCAGTGAGTTGTACTCCTTCCCATGATGTGGAATACTACAAGCATAGACCTGAAAACTGGTGGTTACCAATAAAACACTACATAATTTATTCATTATTTTCAAAAACCGACATATCAGACTTTTGTACGCTAATTAATATGAATACCATCCTAAATTCTCGATAAATTCACTCTGGCACTTCAGGATCAATAACACCACCATTTTTTATGTATTCAGTATCAAGAGATAGCTTTTTAATGTATTCAGCATAACCAGCTTCATCATTATTTTCAAAATCTTCAATTACTGAATCCAGTTGTGTAAGATAAGTATCACTGACTTCATTCATCCCAAACTGCCTGGTATAGTTTGCGGCCAAATAAAGGTATTCTATTTTTTGAGTTTCACTCAAATTCTTTTTCAATGCCAAAATAATGCCATCAAGTGCCCGTTGACGGTATTTATTTGCTTTATCTAACTCTTCAAGGCTTTGATACCATCGTGCCAGAATCCTCAACAACTTGTTATTAAATGAGTCATCCATATTTCTCATTTTATAAATATCTTCCAAGAGTACCAGTTTACTTTGAATACTGTCATCTTTAGGAGGATTATCACGCAGATAGGCTTTTATTTGCTGAACCTCAGATGAGCTCATTCCCTTAAAATCTCCAATTAAAGCGGTAAAACCAGATTTTTGGCAAGACCAAATACCGTTTTTGGTGATATGAGGCCAAAAAACCTGATCATATTTAGATGACCAGTGATAAATATATCCACCATAACTCGCCGGCTGATAAACCGAGCATGTTTCTCCTTCTATAATTGGATCATTCACCTCAGTTTTCACCCAAGTTGTGGCATCAGAAACATAGGGAAATATCAACAGAAAAATTAATACGAATAATGGCATATTATGGCTCCTTTAGTCTTTGGTCAATAATCTGAAGTGGTCATTACATCTATTTTGCATAGGGAAACTCCAGCAGTGTTTATAAGCTTCATGGTTTAGAACAACAAAACCAGTCAATAGTTGCCTGGTTTTGTGTGTTTTTCTCACCCTTCTTTATGATTATTCAAATCAACTCTCTGCTGGTTTTCATATGATGAGACCTCAGCATAGTACAAATCAGCGAAGGTTATGAGGATTTTAAAAACCACCTTTACTCCGCACAATCAATAATTTGATCAAAAACACCAACAAACAGGCACATTTATGATTCACACTCAACTGATTCTATTAATTTTATCTCGATCTTTGATAAAGCCCAACTGAAACAGTTCTAAAGCAATATTTTTCAACTCATTTGTTTGTTTTTTTGTTCGATCTTTTTTTGTTACTAGTTTTTGATAAGTCACTTGCATATTTTTTATTTCTCGATCTTTTTTTCTGCAATATGTACAACGAATACAATGAGCATCTACCCAAAAACCCAATTCTTCAAACCAATATTTTTGTTCTTGAGCAAAAAAGATAAATGCTCTTTTACAGGCTACGCAATGTTCTTCGATATCAACATAAATAGATCTTGGATAAATAGCAAACTCTTGCTTATTCACATCAGCAGGAATAGCCGTTTCTTCAAAATACTTCACCGTCATATATCGCCAATGTGCCTTTTCTATTTCTTCTTTGGAGAACTTATAGATTGATGGGGTCGGCTGATCACCATATCTTGGATGATTAACGAAATATTTTGTATTGGTGTTATTGCCCATGACTATAATTTTTATTTTTTGCAAAATTTTTCAATGAATAAGTATAGGCTTGAACTATGCATATACGTTAACCCAAGTAAAATACGCAACACCCGAATAATCAACCAACGGAATATGCGCCAAAAATTTATATGGATAATTGCTGAGTAAAAAAGCACCAGAAAATGATAATAAACAGCCAATACTGGCACCAAATATTAATACCATTAGCATATATCCATGCGGATCAGACTCTGGCCAAATCACAGAACGCAACATAAGCCAAGATGAACATGTCAGTAAAAATATACCGATAAAAATCTCAATTATTCCAAATGCCTTCATAAATTAGTAATCATGATAGTGATGTCATATTTTTTACTGTGCTTTCTAATACAATAATCAATAAGCTTTGGTCATAAAACATTGTTTGTGATGCCTTCATAAATGGTCATTCTAACTTTTGCATTTCATTATAAAGTTATTTACTTGCTAGATGTTGATTGTTTATACCTGATTCTCCAGTCCAATATAAAGCGAGCAATTCCCCACCAGTTTTCTTCGTTAGAATCTTCAGTATTACTCCAATAAGCGAGCTCATTTTCATGGATATTTATATCATTGTGTAACAAATTCATGACTTTATCAAAGGTAAAGTGTGTTGAATTATTTAACCAGATATACTCATTATTACATTCAAGCAAAAAACAGCCAAGTACTCTTTTTTCTTGGTCTGAAGTATCTTTTTTTTCATATAGCACTAAATATTCCTCAAGTTCTTCAAGCCGACACGATGTGTATTCATAATCCTGATCATATTCATCAAATCGAGTCGAAGGATTCACTCCTATTTTTTCTAAAATTGAAATGGTGGCTGTTATAGTCGGGTACTTAAGGTCATTTGTCATTTTTCATGCGAATCTGTCACACTTGTCAACGCTGCTGAATGACCGCTTAGGAAGGGTCCAGTAGAGTAAAATTTAATAATTTCGATTGTATTATGCGGCACACATTTATCATGAATCAATGGCATATTTTTCTCTCAAGGCATTTATTTTTTTACTTATTATGCTAGAAGTGACAGGTCTTGGTATCATTTGATTGCAGATTTATTTTATTCAATGATTTTGGTGATGAGCCAAGCATGATCTGAGTATCACCATTATGTCAATGCTGTACTCAAATCATGAAAGTCGATATGTGACCAGAGATAAAGTGTTATGAACTCTTTTATACTGCAACTTCCACTGCAACCCAGCTGATATAATAGTTTGTTGCTGCATTACCACTGACCATGTCAAAACTAGATGTTGACACACTTGTAATGGTATCCACATAACCCACCCCTTGCCCAGAATCTGACCAATATAGTGATATGACAACCACTGGAATTTCAGAAAAACTTTTAGGGAATTCAATGGTTATTTTGCCTTAGCTTGCTTTGAGGGTTTGACCCTTTTGTATATTTAATGACATTATATTACCCCTGTTTGATTAAAAAATATGATCACATTCAGTTGATTTATTTTGGTAAATCAAAGTGATGGATTTCATCTTATAGAAGCTCACAATGGATAGATATTACACACCATTACACCATTGAGGTATCAAGCTAAGTAATTTTTCTGCATCTTCTTTATTTTTCAACATTCTAGCCCCAATAGGTGCTGGTTTTTGACACAGGGCAATTGCTGATTTTCCATAAATCATTTTAATTCTCATATTTTCTACAACATTCACTCGAACAACGCTTCTTATGAACCGATTTGAATGTCTATTTTGTCCGATGACAACAAGGCTCTCACACATACCAGGATAGCAGCCAACTATATACACTTTTGCACCACCTCGAAATTGTTTGGTCCCGATTCTGACTTCTTGCCCTCCTTCACCATATGGCAATTCAGGCTTAATGTTAGCAGTAATGCCCCAATATTCTGACAATGCAGCCTTTTCTTTACACTGTAAGGATTGGTAAACATACACCATGTAACCCTCTTTTTGTTCAAAACCAAATGGCTCAAAACCTTTGTCCAATATAACGTCTAATATAATGGCCATGTTCGCACCCATTGCATCATTCAACTCATCGGAGATAAGCAGCTTGAATTCAGCAGACTCTTGTGTGATCGACTGAATATGTTCTACTGCTTTATTGACCGTCTTAAATGGTTGCTGTGTGATTGATTGTCTTGGTTTAAATAATTGAGTCAACAGTGAAATGTATTTTTTTGTCATTCATAATTTATACTATCAATCCTGTACAAGATCAATGATCATACCCGTGGTGCATTTAGTGAATAGTTAAAAAAATAAGTTACTCATTGGCA
>CAYGTC010000025.1:0-56864 GCA_964352735.1 uncultured Alcanivoracaceae bacterium
TGTATAGATTATATCGTTGGCTATCAAGAGGTTAGGAGTTTATCAGGGTCGACTACTTAATTCTATGGCGGTACCAACTTTTTTGTCGGTGCTTTTTAAGGTTTTCTTTGCTTTTTTAAAGTAGCCAGCAGCAGCGTCAGAGCCTTCAACCATCAATGAACTGCTTCCAAGAGAGGCGTTATGAATAGCTTCCACTGAGCCCGTCAACCCTTCTACAGCAGCATAATTAAGTATTATATCACTGGCAATATTACCCATAATTCTTAAATTTTCCCCTGGCTGTTTAAAATATTGCTGTTTGATGACCTTTCCAGAAAAGTCGGTGATAACGTATTCCCAAGGGCTGGAGATAAAATAGCCATTGTCTCTGACTTCAAGTATGCTGAAGTCTTTTGGTTTTTTTAAATTGAGTTGTTGTCTTTGATTGAGAGTAAAACCTTTGTCTGGGTTAATGATATACAATGATTCGCCCTTAAGTATGACGACAGTATCGTTGATTTGATCATATGCCATTCTTGTTTTGTCATTTAATGAAATTTTCCAAACAGACTTTTTATTATTGTGTTGATAATAATCAATTCTATGAGGACGAATAACGATGGTGCCATCATTGTATTGGAGCTCTGAAAAATCTTCTTCTTCATCAATCTTAAAGGCAATGTTCGTGCGGTGTTTTTTGGCTTTTTTCCATTGTTTCTTACCGCGCTCATTTAATAACATTTTTTTAGATCCATAATATACCAAATAACCTTCAGTGGTTTTTTCAATATCACGGATTTTTTTCTCAAAATCCTTTTTCCAGACTTTTTTCCCAGTTTGGTAACTATAGACATTGCCTCCCTCTTCATGACGGACGAAAAATTCTTGTTCATCCAATGACTTCGACCACAAAAAACGTTCCTCTAATTTGAGATTTTTCTTCCACCTTTTTTTAGTTGTTTTTAAATCATAAGCCATGATTTTTTTGCCCAAAGGTATGTTCCTTAATAAGGCATATCCAAGGTAGAGACCACCAGTAAATGCGGTTTTAAAAAAGGTGCCAACGATAGAGTTTTTGCCTTTTTCGGTTGCAAGAAGTAGGTTGTTGTCATGATTGAGGGTTAGTCGTGCTATGTTTTCTTTTTCATTTAACATGACATCACCATTAGCCGTATTGATAAAAACCAAACGTTTCTGAATGGTGAAATATAGGCCATTATCATGATGGATTAAGTTTTTTATTCGTTTGTTTCCAGCTGCATCTATAGAGGAAGACCACAATATCTGACTATTGTCGATATCAATAAATATAAGAGTTTGTGTGTTTTTCTGAGTGCTTTTAAGATTAACAAGTAGACGATTATTGGTAATGAGGTGATAATCTATAATTCTGGTATAGCTATGTAGTTCTGGTTTAAGAATCATTTGGCCGGTTAGAGAATCAATCAATATTTGACCAATGATGCTAAATGGTGTTGACTCAAGGCTCTTATAAGGCGCAGTGCTGTCGACCATGGCATTTAATAAATCAGGAAATTTGTTAGTGTTGATTTGCCAAATAATATCGCCATTGTTGGGGTTAATGCCAGAAACTGACTTTTGTGTTAAAACTATAGGAACATCTGTTGTATGATGAAAAAAGAACTCTTTTAATACATGAAGTCGTTAATGAAACAAGATAGCGGGGCATGTCTTTAATAGCATTTAGGTGTCATATTCTCCATCAAATGGATAGACAAAAGCCATATAATTCCCAGGTTCTACTATCATGGTCATCTCTTCATCGTCCATGTCATCATAAAAGCCATCATCCCCGTATAAATGGTCGTCATAATTTTCAGGTACAATTCCAAAAGTCAAATCAAATTTTTCTATAACAAATGGTTTTATCAATATATTTTCAAATGAGATCTTACCTAAGGTTTTTAATAAGTTATTTATCATTGTTTGTACTACTGGGGTTTCCTCCATTACATTACCAGGCAATATTTTGGCATTTTGTTCTCCAACTAATGAAGCCCTGTTTCCTAAGTTATTAATTTTATGATCAATTAAATCGCCATCAGCATTAAATAAATATAATGCCACAAATTCTTGGGCTTTTGCCAGATCCTCAGCATAGGTAAATGGAGTTGTCAGAAAGAATTGTTGCCCATTTGTCATTTTCCCAACGTATTTACAGTGATAATCATCATGGGGTACCACTAATTTTTCTGGTGGGAAAACGACGGAATCCTGTTTGCTTTTTAACAAATTGATTATTTTCTTAAACACATTAAACATCTATGGTTGATTACTTATTGTAACAATATATTTAACAAATTCAAAATGGGAAGATTAGAAATATTAAACATCTAATTCAACCCTTTGTGATGCAGTCTGTAGTATCCTTGCTCTATTGGGCCTGACCCATCTTCACTTGTTGGATCCAATGAGAAAACAGTATTATCATTATCTAAACAAGAACCCGCTCTTAATGGTGCAGTATTAGCACTACCAATCAAACGTGAATCAATACATTGTTTCAAGTGTTGAGATTTAATTTTTACTTCTCCAGCAACACCTGTTTGTGCATCAATAATTTCAAAAGCAGCCCGAGATTGTGAGCTACATCCATATGATTAAATGCGTGTATCAAAAGCCAAAGCGTTTTGAGGGACTTGCAAACATGTGCTTGAAGCTATATGGTGTAATTAATTTTTTTTCAGCTTCTCACTATCGCTTTCTGATTGAATACCATCAGTTTAGTCAAGCAAAGCAATATGCCATGAAAATCATGCAAAAAACAAACCAGTACACCTTATCAAGTGAGAAAACATGATGAAAATAATAGGTTAAACTGATAGAATTTTAGTCTGTTCAAAGACAAGGTATATCAAATACTGAATGCCTGATGTATTGTAGCTATTTTGACACTGAAACCATAGGTTATTTAGCATGAGAAATATTAAAGATTTTAAGCCATTTGTACCTTCCAATGATTATGAAATTTCTAAAGCCTTTTACCAATGTATTGGTTTCAATATCAATTGGGATTCTGGTGAGGTCTGTGAAGTTGATACCAATTGTGGTTATCGTTTTTTATTATTACCAAAAAACCACAATAATTATGCGCATAGTTTGATGTTACACTTTATGGTAGGCTCAGCTGAGGCGTGGTATCAACACCTGAGTTCTTTAGATTTAGCTAAGAAATTTAAAGGCGTAAAAGTTTCTGAACCCAAGTTACAACCTTGGGGGTTGATCATTACTTATGTTTGGGATCCTGCTGGCGTTTTGTTGCATTTTGCACAAGACCCTAAAGAAAACACAGGCAGTCTTAATGCAGCAGACTCAAATGGCTACTGAGTACCGATCAACGAAGAAATATTTTTAAGGAAATAATATGCGTATCATTTTATTAATAATATTTATAATGGGATCATCCATAAAAGATGGAATCAGTGCAGAGTTTAATCATTTAAAAACTGGTACACAGCTGGCTGCTATTGCCATTACCCCTGCGCCTCAAGGTGGCCCAACTGATTTTTGGTCAAATTATGAGCAGGCACTTGATT
The DNA here is from genome assembly GCA_964352735.1 of uncultured Alcanivoracaceae bacterium. Taxonomy (GTDB): domain Bacteria; phylum Pseudomonadota; class Gammaproteobacteria; order Xanthomonadales; family Marinicellaceae; genus NORP309. Next base: position 3,537 of record CAYGTC010000025.1, read on the forward strand.
TGGCGCTATCAACTGGTATTGATTTACCTGGTGAGTTAACCTTTTATTGGAGTCGCATAGAGCAGCGCAATATTTTTGGTCAGATCAGTTATCAAGATGAGATGACGACTCAATTGATTAAACTACTGAAACGCAAACAATTACCTGTTGTCATTACCATCGCACCATTTGAGACCATGAACAGTAGAATCCCAAAAGATTTGGTTTCACTGTCTTATGATGATCCAAAAACATTAGAGCGTTTTAAACATTTTATCGACTGGGTCTATCAACAGACAGAAGGTCTAGAAGCTGTAGCACTCGTATTTGGTAATGAGTTTGACCTACATGTTACCATGGCATCTGTTGCAGAAAAAAACCGTTGGGCCCAGCTGGATCATATGGTAAATCAAACCAAGCAATACTTGAAATCTCTGGATCGATGGAAAAATGTACCATTTGCACTTGAAACAACATATTCAGGGCTAACTGATGATTTAACAAAAAATAAGATGTTAAAGCTCAATCGTCACGCTGATATTATTGGTGTGAGTTATTATCCACTTGCAGAGAATGTCGTTCTAGAGCCCTCAATTATTAAGCAACAGCTGTATGAAATTTTGTCACTATACCCTGATAAAAAAATTGATTTTTACCAATACGGTTACCCCAGCAGCAAAAAAATAAACGGTAGCTTAGAAAAACAACGCCAGTTTATTGAAAATACCTTTAACCTCTGGGATAAATATAACGATCGCATCAGAATGATTACTTTCACTTGGCTTTATGATCTTCAGCAAGCCCATATTAAAAATGAAAGTGTCAATACTTTAGGAGCGTTAAAGCCAGATCAAGCCTTTCTCGCTTTTATTGGCAGTTTGGGGTTGCTTGGCAGAAATGTTGGCGAAGAAAAGCCCGCATTTATAGAGCTAAAAAAACAACTTAAACAACGTAAATGGCAATAAGTCGTTTCATTGACTTACCAACCTAGAGAAAAATATATTCTTTCAAAAAAAGAAAGTGTGATCAGAACTCAAATTTGATTCAATGCTATTGAGTTTTTAGAAGAAAAAAACATTTACATAAGCACGAAAATAAATTGGTAGTATAATCAAAAGAGAAATGTCAAATACCGCCAAACAAGAAATCACCATATTGCTCAAAAACCTCAAACAAGGGGATAAAAGTACTCAGGATGAAATCATGAAAATTCTTTATAAAGAACTGCGTGGTTTTGCAGGCAGTATATTGAACAAAGAAAATCAAACCATTACTTTTCAGGCGACAGAATTGGTGAATGAAGCTTATATTCGTAAGTTTGATTCGGATCAATTGGATTGATCGCTCACATTTTATGTCCATAGCCATTACGATCATGCGTCGCTTTTTAGTCGACCATTCATGTAAAAAACATGCTCAAAAAAGAATTCCAAAAGCTGAAATGGGCACTTTAGATGATGTGCTGGTGACAACAGAAGCCTTGGCAAGTGATATAGAGAAATTTGATGATGCTTTAAGTGATTTAAATCATCTTAAACAAAGCCATTTGTGTTGGAGCACCAAATTTAGGGTGTGTTGCCCCTATCTCATCAAAACATATTGCATAACCATACTTTTTACCAATGTTTTGACACCAGTTATGAAAAGTTTTTCTGTCCCATTCAAACCTATGATCATTGTGCCTGAATTTCCCTGCTGGTAAATTCTCAAAGGTGGCATTAAACTCTACATTTGGGGTTGTAACGATTGCATAGCGCGGTTTGGAGAAACCAAACAAGGATTCAGCGAATGCATCCAAACGGTCTTCATCTATGTGTTCTATGACTTCGATGCAGGTGGCTAAATCGATGTTTTTAAGTCTGCTGTCTTTGTAGGTGAGTGACCCTTGTAACAAGAATAATTTGTTTCTTGTTTTTTCAGGTAAACGTTCAATTTTTAAACGTTGTTCAGCTTTATCCAAAACACTGGTTGAGACTTCAATCCCTGTGATTTTGTTAAGTTTGGCAATTTTTAAGTACTCTTTTAAATATTTGCCTTCACCACAGCCAAAGTCTGTAATGTTATTGACGTCTAGTTCACCAATGGTCTCAATGATTTTTTGTATGCGTAAATCATTAAGGCGGACTTTCTTTTCCAGTTTGTCCTCACTGGCCTGAGATTGTCCATAGTGCTCTTGAGTTTCATCAATTGTTGTTTCTTCCATGTTATCTAACTCTGATGCTTCGAGTTCAAATTCAGCAAGGGCTTTTCTGGTGAGGCTGCTTTGTTTCTTTAAGTATCTGGCGACAATGATATTTTTATGTGGGTGTTTGGGGATCCAGTGTTTGCCATTTTTAATCAATTTATCCACTTCATCAAATCCAACCCAATAGTGTTTGTCATTATCAAGTACTGGAATCAATACATATAAATGTGTCAGTATTTCTGAAAGCAAGGTGGTGTTTTTCAGTGTGACATTAAAATAGGGGCTGTTGCCCCATTCTGGTCGTTGTTCGTCAAAAGCATGTTGATTTAAGTCTATTTCATAACCCAAGGGTTCAAATAATTGCCTGATCAGTGACTCTCCACCTTTGGATGGCAACACTGGTAGATTGACGGTTAAAGGTAAGGCTTGCTTAACCAATTCAGGCTGTTTTTTACATGCCCCATTCAGTGCCGTTCGATAGATGTTGCTCAGTGCTACGGTAAAAAATGAATTGACACTGTATGGACGGTCATTGACGTATTGTTTGAGTTGTCTGGAACTGCCTTTGGGTATTCTGAAGTTTTTGACCATATCAATGCCATCCAGTTCTGCATGTAAAACAGCAGTACATTCTTTATCAGAGGCTTGAGGGTAAAACACATGCGCTTTACCAAAACTTAAATTAAATTCATGTACGCTTTCTGGATGTTTGTGTAGTAAAAAGCCTAAGTCAGAAGCTTTGTAGTTTCTATTTTCTGTTTTTTCTAATGTGATGGACATTAACATAATGATTTCCTTATAGTCTCGGGTCAACGGACTCGCTTTGCATGGCCAAAACAGCAAAAGCGCATTCGTGAATTTGACGTAGTGGTGCATTGTCAATAAAGCGTGATAGAGATTCAATGCCTAAAGTAAACTCTGCAATGGCCAACCGCCTTTTCATGCCCAATGATCGATTTCTTAACCGCTCAAGGTTGTGAGTTTTTGTGTAGTCAGCACCATAGATGATGCGCAGGTATTCTTGTCCTCGTACTTTTAAAGCGGGTTGAGCAAGGCCTTTATCTCCATGAATAATAAAATCTAATGGTTTGACCACCATGCCTTCGCCGAACTTGTTTGTGTGTTCAAGCCACCACTGAGTGGCTTGATCAATGGATGACTGATCATCACAATCGACAATAAAAGACTGAGTTTTCATCAGTAAAGCAGGATCTTGTTGAGTAATCAATTCAATCTTATCCATATGCCATTGGTGATTTTGGGCAGTATGCAACTGTCCTTCGCTGGCCATAATATGAAAGGGAGCGACTTTTATATCGTCTATCGATTGTACTTGCCAGCAATAGTTCTGATAGGTTTTTTTAAACTGCTGGGCATTGTTCAAACTGATGTCAGTCTCATCCAATAAATGACCCACCTCAAGCCCTCTTTGTTGTGCTTGTAGCAAAGCTGTTTGTAACGCTTGGGTTGATGCCAGTGCTGAACAGCCCACCGCTGCATATTGCCGTTTGATTAAATCCATAGCTTTCATCGACCAAGGCATGATTTCACAATCCAGCGTAAGCCAGTCGGTTGCTAATTCATCCCATAATCCAGATTGTGCAATGGCTTGAGACAAACGCATTAAAAACTCTTGTTCTAATGAGTGTTCATTGAAAAAACGCCTGCCACTGCGGGAATAAATCATACCCAATTCACCAGTTGTGATACCAAAAGCCTTTTTAATGGCCGTAGCATCTTTACCAATTTGAATCACAGCCCTTGATCCCATGTGCTTTTCTTCGCAGATGACTTTACTGATGTTCTGTTTTTGATAATACTCAAATGCTTGTTGAGGATGTTCTAAAAAATTGTCAAAGCTACAGCTGGTAGGAGGTGACATGGTGGGTGGTAAATAATTAATCCACTTGGGATGAACGCAAAACCGACTCATGGCCTCTAGCGCACTGGCTGACCGATCCGCTGAAACTTTGATACTTCTACCAAACTGTGTTTCAATGAATCGTTTACCTGTGACATCTTCAAGATACAGGTATTCATCATCAATGTGCTGATTGTTGAGGCTCGGTGAATCAGCATTTAACGGTTTGATTGATTCATAATAAACTTCTTTAGCATCTACACTGACCAATGTTCTTTCTGGGTATTGCAATGCTGTTAATTGTCCACCAAACACACAGCCTGTATCTAGACATATGGTATTGTTGAAGAACTCTGCTTTGGGCACAGGTGTATGTCCATATACAACCAAAGCATCTCCTCGGTAATCTTTGGCCCAGTTGTATCTTATTGGTAAGCCATATTCGTCAGTTTCACCAGAGGTCTCTCCATAAAGTGCAAATGACCTGACTTTGCCAGACCCTCTGCCTTGGTACTCCTGTTTCATACCAGCGTGTGCCACAACTAATTTTCCATGATCAAAAACATAATGGCTGATTAAACTGTCAATAAATTTTTCTAATTCATTTTTAAACGCATCAGACTCTTTCTCCACTTGTTCAGTCGTGACTTCAAGTCCGTACCTGAGTTGTACTTTTCTCCCTCGCAACCAGCGTAAAAATTTATTTTCATGGTTACCCGGCACACAAATGGCACAATCTTGTTTGACCATATCCATGACTAATTTAAGTACTTTGACATTTTCCGGTCCTCTATCAATCAAGTCGCCTACAAATACAGCTTTTCGGTTTTCAGGAGGAATAACGGTGTATCGATCTTCTACATCAGTTATGCTATAACCCAATTTAATCAATAACTGATACAATTCATCAAAACAACCGTGGATATCGCCAATGATATCAAAAGGGCCTTCCTCTGATTTTTTATTGGTCCACATGGGCTGTTTGATGACTTCAATGTTCTCAATTTCCTCAATGGAATTGAGTTTATAGATGTATCTAAAGCCTTCTTTTTTCAAAAAACGCATGGTTCTTTTGAGTTGGCGATGTTGATTATCAAGTACACGTTTGGAAAAATGTCGATCCCCTCTGGCTTCATGGCGTTCTTGACAAACAGACATGGGAGGATTGAGAACAATGGCCACAGGCAGGCAGTGGTAATCTCGGGCCGCTTGTAAAATGCTTTTTCTGGAATCGGGTTGTACATGTGTGGCATCCACCACCGTTAACAAACCATTTTTGAGCCTCTTACGAACAATATAGTCTACCATTTCAAAGGCATCTGCACTGACTTTTAGATTATTTTCATCGTTGGATACAATGCCACGGCATTGGTCGGATGAAACACTTTCATAAGGTAGAAAGTGCTTTTTAACAAAGCTAGACTTTCCTGAACTGGAGATGCCAACCATGGCGACCAGAGATAATTCGGGCAATATTATTTTTTTATTCATTTAACTTACTTGAGATCTTTGCATGTTATCGTGATCAAAAAACTGACCCAAGAGGTAGAAATCATGTGTGATGTCAAATGTGATATTGGTCGATATCCATAACGCCTTGGTCAGTATGTTATGGTATAACATTAACCAACTCTCTCAAAACTTACAACTTTTTTTAATTAAAAACTCAGAGTTGGCTGATTTCTTAGTACAATGTGCCACTATCTTTTCGTATTATCGCGGCTGCTGAACCGGTTAATCGAAGAGATCAATTTGAAAATAGAAAGAAGTAGAGCTTATAGAAGATTTAAAAATCATATCAAAAATGGCAAAGGACATGGATCCAATAAAATTGATATGCCAGAGAAAAAATGGAAGTACATGTATTTTCGTTCAAATAAACTATTGAGGGCACAACAGCTAGGGTTCGAGTATCCACGCAGAAAGCTCATTGATGTTGTTTATCAGGATTATGATTCAGATGAATAAAAAAATACATTTACTGTTTATTTGTAGTCGCAATCAATGGCGCAGCCCGACAGCAGAAAATTTATGGAAAAATCATAACGACTATTGTACCCGTTCGGCTGGAACCAGCCCTAATGCTAAAAAAACAGTCAGTTCAATGGATATTCGTTGGGCTGATCATATTTTTGTTATGGAGCAAAAGCATAAAAACAGATTAAAAGCCAATTTCACACGTTTGTTGACACATAAAAAAATTCATGTACTTCATATTCCTGATGAGTATCAATTCATGGATAGCGATTTGATTGATGAGCTGAAGGTTTCAGTCAATGCCATATTGCAAGGCTAACTTTTTCAATAATCATTAATTTAATTTTGAGGGCATTATTCAATTAATTTTTGTGTTTTAAGAATACTAAGGTTTTTAAGAGGCTATACACCTAACAATGGAATCAATAGATATTCCATTTATTGTAAAATATCAGGTCTATTGTGCCAATGGGAACGGAAAATTGATCATTCAGGGTAATACCTTGAAAAAACATGCCATTTGTTTTATTTTAATGTTCAATTTATAAGGTTGATGATCATGGCTGACATTAAAAAAGAAAATTTAAATCCCGAAGTTTACCAACTATTCGATCAATATGTTCATAGCCAGATCAGTCGAAGGCAATTTTTAAAGCGCGCCAGTCAATATGCAGTAGCTGGTATGTCGGCCAATGTCATGTTGGATTTTTTAGCGCCTAATTATGCCAAAGCCAATCAAGTGGAACCCAACGATTCACGTCTTAAGTCAGGTTATATCGAATATGATTCCAAAAAAGGGGCAGGAACAATAAAGGCCCTTTTGAGCCGTAACAAAGATGCGAAAAAAAAATTACCTGGTATTGTTGTTGTTCATGAAAACAGAGGGTTGAATCCATACATAGAGGATGTTGGTAGACGCGCAGCGTTGGAAGGATTTATCTCGATTGCGCCAGATGCCTTAACACCTTTTGGTGGTTACCCTGGTAATGATGATGAAGGCAGAGCATTGCAAAGAAAGCGTGATCGCGATGAAATGTTAGAAGATTTTATTGCTGCTTTTGATTATCTTTATCAGCACCCTGAGTGTAATGGGTGTATTGGTGTTGTGGGTTTTTGTTTTGGTGGTTCAATTTCGAATAAAATGGCAGCAAGAGTTGCTCATCTCAAAGCAGCCGTTCCTTTTTATGGTGGACAATTATCAGCTGAAGATACCGCGAATATTTCAGCGCCATTACAATTGCATTATGCAGAATTGGATAAGCGAGTCAATGCTGGATGGCCCGATTATGAACAAGCCCTTAAAGACAACAATAAAGAATACTCAGCTTATATATATTCTGGTGCACAACATGGTTTTCATAATGATACAACACCACGTTTTGATAACGCTGCTGCAGACTTGGCCTGGAGTCGAACGATGTCATTCTTTAAAGAAAAACTGGTATAATCTTTCTTTACTGTGGTACCTCAATATGTAAAGTAGTGGAGCTGGTACTGCCATCTTCATTAATGGTAATCAGTATCAATTTGTTATAGTCTTTGTGGCTTAGAGGGTCATATATGCTTTCACCCAGAATTCGGTTAGCCATGTCAGGTATGGTATTGCTATGACCAATGATCAAAACCGTTTGTCCTTTGACTTTAGCAATAAATTCGAGGACTTCAAAAGACATGGGGTGATAGAATTCGATCTTTGTATTAAAGCCCTGTGCAATAATTGATGCGGTTTCACTGTTTCTTTTATAGTTGGTTGCAAGGATTTGATCAAATTGGATGTATTGTAGCACTTTACGCCAGTAGGCCGCTCTTTTCTCACCAGCTATAGACAACCCGGGGTCTTCACTGTTGTCAATTTTTTCTGTATGCCTCAAAATGTATATTTGTGTTTGATTGGATTCAGATTCTCTATTAAGTGGAATTTCTGAAGGGTTTATGCTTTGACTGTTGTTTTCTTGTTGTAGGGTGTTTAACAACATATACGCCAATGTGAATGCAAGTAGTAAAAGGCTGGCTGCTAGCATGTACTTTAATTGATTGACCTTTTTATTTATTGCTCCATCATTATCATTATCATCTTGCACTTTTTCAGGTGGCACAAATTTGTAACCAACTTTATGAACTGTTACGATTAACTCTTCATCAATGCCTGCTGTTTTGAATAATTTTCTAAGTCGAGAAATGGCAGCTGGGACGACTTCTTGAGAACTCGGTTTCTGCCCCCAAACATTGTGCATAAATGTTTCACATGTAACGACTTGGTTTTCATGATCAATCATTATTTTGAGTACATCAAAGGCTTTTTGATCAATATTGATATCAACGCCTTTTGAGGTGACTTTGTGCTCTTTAAAGTCTAGGTGAACGTGCTTGATTTGATAACTGTTCATGTGATCATTGATTTCAATTGTCTATCTGATTTAGTTATATACAGTTTTCATCATAATTTATTTAGTTTCATGTAGCAATCTACTGTTCAAACTTATTGTGGTTTAAAGTGCTATGGCTTTAACATTTGAGGTATCTTTGATAAGGGTGACAAAATTTCATACCTTAATATACCCAATTTATACCCTATTGAATTTATAAATGAAAATTTAAGGTATTTTTCAAGTTTTTTTCAAGTATAAATTTCACAAATTGGTTAAAGTTCAATCTGTCTGTTGTGTTGCACATAATCAATATATTAAAAACAGATTGGGGAGAAGAGTGCAGGATGGGTAACAGTGGGGAGATTGTTATTGAGTTGTCATATGCAAGTTACAGCTCACCTATCCTTGGCTCACATTCTTATTTCACTGAATTTATTTTAATAATAAGTTCAGTGAATTTTACAAACAATTGTGGCTCACTTGCCTAACGTTTAAATCATTTTCTCTTACTTAATTCACGTTTGACTTTATGCTATGACTTCAATTCAGCACCATAAAATGACGTGCCTCGTAAACGCCCGCTCAACCACATAATCCATGGCTGTATAACCATAATGAACCAGCTGACCTGATAGTCACACAATAAAGATAGTTTCTATCATTGTATGGTTGGTCATGAACACTCCATCAAAAAAATGGCCTAAATGTCTTTTCTGCGCTGAGATTCATTTCATTCAGCATCCTTAATTGTTCCACAACTGCTCAATAGTGGGATGTAAATCCACTAATTAAGTATTCTTCAATGCTTAGTTTTATCATTGATAACGAAGTGTTGTTTTAGTTAGTATATTTTCAACATTCTTAAAAATTCAGAGAAATTGACAATTAATCAATCTTCATAATATTTATCATGAACCCACCTTAATTAATGACTCACAAAAGGGGGGGGATATGATGAACAACATTCAAAAAAACAATGCAAGAGATAACAAAGCCATTGTGGATGTTTATGCTGATTTTAATTTGGATACTTTTGGGTTATTGTTGCCGGAACGTTTTACTGGCGTAGCCTCAGGTAATTTAACCAAAGGTATTTCAAAAATACTGGAATACTTTTCTTTTCCATCTTTAAATATACTCTTCTCAGCATCAGGGCAACTTACGCGCATAAATAATAAAAAGAACCAAGATTATCTGAAAGAGCAAATTGATGAGTTGCAGAATCGAATCAGCATAGAGGCTTATGACAAAAACGACAACATGCTCAGCACCGATCATGTTAGTATTCTTGGTTTAAACCCTTCTGAAACTGAGGTGACAACAGCAACCAGTGAAGGCGGTGGCAGTACGACAAATGCTTTTCAATACAAGCCCAATATTTCAGCGATATTAAAGGAAATTGCTGCTTTAGAATCAGATGATGAAGACAACCATGCTTTTCCCGTCGCAGCTGTTGCGATGGTGGCATCTGCAGCTGCCCAAGGTTTACAACTGGCTTTTGGTGGTAAGAAAAAAAATGATAAGCCTAAAAAAACGGTGCAAATAACACAAATGGCCAGTATTACTGGAGCCAATAGTTTTTCTTGGTATATGCATTCCCTTGATAACGTTAAAAAAGATGGTTTACATTATGGTACAGCTTTTTTACAGGTGTCTCGCAAAGTCAGCTACTTAAAAGTGAAAGCACAAGTGCATGTAGATTGGGTATACATTGATGGCATTTCAAATGTCCCTTCAACCACTTCAAATTTCGAGAAGAAAATACCTGTTTATCATACAGATCCACCGAAAACAGCATTGACAACGGACTTCACTTCAGCCGATTCCATCCCAATAGTGATTCCCAGAAATGACATCAAGGGATTATTGAACATAGAAGATCAAGACTTGGATAATTTGATCAAAGACAATAAATTATTGGCTTTTGGTAAAGAGCAAAAACACATCAGCAAAGGATCATTAATTAAACTACTTGATCTGTGACAATTACAGTTTTATACCGAGATAAATTTTTTTATCTTAATTAACTGATCCTCAGGGATCACCCACAAATCTATAGGAGATTATTATGAACAACAACAATGCTGAATTGGCAGCAAGACATCTAGATGATAGTGAGTATAAAATAAAGAAATTAAATGGTCCAAATTCAAGTTTAAGAATTATAGCGTGCGTTGATCCAACCGATGGTGAAGAGCGTTACTTGATACGATACAAAGATCGAGAAAACAAAAATACATTGACTGAATCTGGTCGAATAACTTTAACAGATGGGGTTGGTGATCATGCGATAAAACTAGAGGACTGTATTGGAGAAAAAGCAATCATTTCTGTTTCCATTACAGGCGCACAATAATTTTTATGTGAAATCAAAAATTGCCATGGATGGCATATTTAACCTGAATATTTCATCAAATCGGTAGAAAAAAATCTTACCTTTAAAAAACAATGATTTTTATGAAAAACAGAAATGATTGCTTTTTCTGAAATATCAGCCATTATTTTTGAGACGGGGTTTGTGATTTGACATCAAATTGATTTTTATCATTTTCCCTTTATTATTAATTCACTAGAATAACCACATGCAAAAAAGGCCAAATACAGAAAATCGATTGAGAAGCCGAGTTTTTCAAGTATCGCGTATCATTGAGCAGCGCTATCATGAAGATCTTAAAGTCATCGAATTGGCAGAATCAGTTGGCATGTCAGTTTCGCATTTACATGCAGCATTTAAAGACATTGTTGGTGAATCAATCATACAGCACATCAAACGATTGCGTGCAGAGTATGCTGCAAGTTTATTAATCTATTCATCTTGGGTCATTACTGATATAGGTCTTGTTTGTGGCTTTTGTTCTGCCTCAAGTTTCTCCAGAGGTTTTAAGCAGGTTTTTGGTGTTTCGCCATTACAATTCCGAAATACTCGACAGTCAATCCCCTTTTTAAAAGGTTATTTGCGATCCAGACCTTATCAAGAATTACAGAATCCCAATGTACCTTTACCTACGGTTCGTTTAGAACAATGGCCACAGAAAACAGCCATATGTTTGCGTTATTATGGTTCTGTTTATGGGGTTTATAAACCTTGGAAAGAAATTTTGAAATGGGTTAATAAGCATGTGTCTGAATTACATAAAGTACAGTTTTTGGGATTGTGGTTTGATGATTGGAACAATATGGATGATAAGCACTATCGTTATGAGTGTGCGGTTGTTTTACCAGAAGAGATGATCATACAAGTTCCTCAACCTTATTTTGCACGAGTCATACCCGCAGGAGAGATAGTCACTTCTCATATCCGGGGTAATTTGAAGTCCATAGATCATGCTTGGCAATGTTTTGCTAATGGTTGGTTGCCCTTTTCTGGTTTTCAACCAAGGCTTGATTACGTCATTGATCATTATGAAAATGATTTTATTTTACAAAAACCTTTAAAACAATTTGCAAGTATCATTAAAGGTGATATTTCAATGAAAATGTGTATTGCTTTGCAAAAAGAGCCTATGCCATATTGCTAATAAGCTCATAAAATAGCAATGATGCTCAATTCATATTGTCATATTATTTGTGTTACTATAGGTTTTTTTATTGAGAACTTTGGACTTATACATGATGCAACAATTTACACTCACGATTCATTCAAAAGGCAGAGGCTACTATCTGATTACTGATCAAATCAATAATGCCATAGAGGATATTCTTGTTGATATTAATGTTGGTTTGCTTCATGTGTTTTTGCAACATTCAAGTGCCAGTTTAACCATTAATGAAAATGCAGATCCAACAGTCAGAGTCGATTTTAAAAACTTTGAAGAAAAACTGGTGCCAAGAAACTTTCCCTACAAGCACAATTATGAAGGACCTGACGACATGCCGGCTCATATCAAGTCTTCCCTTTTCGGTTGTGAACTTACAATTCCCATCAGTGAAGGCCGATTGGCTTTAGGCACTTGGCAGGGGATTTATTTGTGTGAACACAGAGATCATCCGCATACACGACGCATCATTCTAACAATCAATTTTTAAATTATGGAATATTACCTATTATTCAGAATTGCGCTATTATCTAGCAGGGTTAATATTCTACAAAGAGGCTCAAATGAATCAACAAAATAAGTCAACATTAACAGGAGGCACACTGTTTATTATTGCCATTATCGTATTGGTTATTAGTGGTTCAGAATCAAAAAAGCTTTCTGAAAAAATAGATAAAATGAATGAGTCTCTTACCAGTATTGAGATAGAAGTGAGAGAAATAAAACGAGAAATAAGACTTTTAAGAGAAAAAAACCAAGCAAATACTCAATAATAGGGTGTAAAAATATTTGATCTCTATCCATCTACATAGTTGATCAAAGTAATGTAAATTATTACAGAGGCGTGCTGTTTGACGCCTCTGTAGTATAAATCAATGATCATTTTTTAGGTATTGGAAAACCTCTATCGCGCATCAGTGCGTCAATTTTAGCATCACGACCACGGAAAGCCCTAAATGCCTCGGCTGGGTCCACGGTATTGCGTGGTGCAAAAAGATGTTTAACCAATTTTTGGGCCATTTGGGTATCATAGAATCCACCAGGTGCTTCTTCGAAGGCTTCTGAAGCATCAGAAGTCAGCACATCTGCCCACATATAACCGTAGTAAGCTGTGGCATACCCTTCACCAGAGAAGACATGGCCAAAGTGTGGTGAACGGTGGCGCATGACAATTTCTTCAGGCATGTTCAACTTCTTCAAGGTTTTACGCTCAAAGGCATCAGGATCTAAATTCGTTGGATCAGCCAAATGATACTCCATGTCCATCAAGGCAGAGGCCATATATTCTGTGGTGGTAAAGCCTTGGTTAAAAGTGGCTGCTTTTTTGATTTTGGCAATTAATTTTTTAGGAATGACTTTGCCCGTTTTGTGATGTTTCAAAAAGCGATTGATGACTTTATCTGTAGATAGCCAGCGTTCCAAGAGTTGTGATTGGAATTCAGTATAATCACGTACGCCACCATTAAGAGTCGGGTATCTGACATTAGATGATAAAGCGTGTAGCGCATGACCAAACTCATGGAAGAAAGTCTCTGCATCATCCCAAGAGATCAATACAGATTCACCTGGAGAGGGTTTGACATAGTTTGAGTTATTCGATGATAGAACGGTTTCTTTGCCGTCATAAGTGGTGTGTGAGCGATATGAAGTTGCCCAGGCACCAGAGCGTTTGCCTTTTCTTGAAAATGGATCAAGGTACCACAATCCGATGTGTTCATCAGTAGTTTTATCGATGACTTCCCAAACTTTTACATCGGGGTGATAAACAGGAACTGTGCCTACTGGTAATGCGGTAAACTTAAAATTAAACAATTCGCCAGCCACGTAATGCAGAGCATCAGTTAAATTACCCAATTCCAGATATTGTTTAACTTCATTGGAGTCCAAGTCGTATTTTTTCTTGCGGACTTTTTCAGCATAATAGCGATAGTCCCATGGCTTTATGGTGATATTGTCCTTATTAGCGATGACTTGCATATCGGCGACTTCTTCTTCAACTCTAGCGATGGCAGCAGGCCATACTGCTTGTAATAAACCCAAGGCATTTTCAGGTGTTTTTGCCATGCGGTCTTGTAAACGCCATTGTGCGTAGTTGTCATAGCCCAATAAATTGACTCTTTGTTTACGCAATTGTAATATTTTGGTGATCAGTTTATTGTTGTCATATTCATCATTGTTATCGCCACGTGAATAATAGTTGGTCCAAACTTTTTTGCGCAACTCTCGTTCGTCTGAATAGGTTAAAAAAGGATCCATTGATGAACGGGTATTGGTCACAGCGTACATGCCTGGTTTGCCTCGTGACTGAGCAGCCGCAGCCGCAGCCTTAACGTATGATTCGGATAAGCCGCCGAGTTGATCTTTGTCTATGAAAGTCGCATAGTTTTCTTCATCATGTAGTATGTTATTAGAGAATTTTGTGTATATGCTTGATAACTCTTTATTGATGGCTGCGTATTTTTCTTTGTCTTTATCATTCAGTTCAGCGCCATTCATGGCAAAGCCGTTGTAGGTCAATTCAATCAACCTTTGTTGGTCTGCTTGTTTTGGGCGTTTTAAGCTATTTTCATAAACGGCTTTAACGCGTTTGAACAGTTTTTTGTTTTGTTGAATTTTTGATGACATTTCAGAAAATTTAGGCGCCAATTGCCCTTGTATTTTTCTGAATTCAGAAGATGAAATATTACTGCTCCATATGCCAAAATAAGGAAATCCCCTGGACAATGCTTCACCAGACCTCTCCAATGCAACGATGGTGTTTTCAAAAGTTGGTGGTGCTGGATTGTTGGCGATGTTTTCAATGTCTGCAAGATTTTCTGCCATGCCTTTTTCAAAGGCAGGCATGATGTCATCAAGTTTCATTTTATCAAAAGCAGGGACGCCGCCATAAGGGCCTGTCCATTCTTTTAAAAGAGGATTGGTGTAGGCTTTGTTTTCTGTTGACTGTACAGTTTTTGCCTGTACAAGCGAACAACTTGCCGAGGCAACAAACAGAGCCATGATGATGTGTTTTGTTAATTTCACGGTAATTTTCCAATGTAATGATTATTTGGCTATGATCCTACTGACTGAAACTCAAAATGTATAGTACCAAAAGTCATGTTTTGTTAATAAATAGTTAAGCAAAAATAATAGAAAAAATTTCCAGGATTGAAAAAAGAATCATTGGGTATTCAGCACAATGGGTTGAATAATAAAGCCAAAATCAAGAAAGGAATCAATAATATCTTAAACACCAACAAAAATATGCCCCCCAATAGGCTAAATACCAGTGCAAATACAGATAAAATGACAGTGAAAATGACGACAAAAGGAGTGAAGAGTACCAGCATCAACATGAAAAAAACCTTAAGGCTTATCATCAGCAATAATAAAGCAATAAATATTTCCATGGTTTTTCTCGTCGTGAACTTATTTATTAATATATCGTATTTTAATGCTATGCGTAAGTGTAATAAGTCATACAATGACACTCAGCTTGTGTTATTTAAAAATAACATTTATTTTTCTACAGAATTGATGAGGTATTTTGGTTAGTTTACTGTAGCGCTTTTAATGCTTATAAAAAGTGTTACAAAAGCGGTGATGACAATCACTTATAAATCATCAAAGCAGTCGAAATGATTATTGACATGGACTCTTTTTAAACATTTAACTCCTGTAACCTGGGGCTTTGAAGTGAGTTGTGAGTTGTGCTTTAATATTGGCCCTGCGAATGTTGCGTCTGCGTAAAGTGAGTGTTTTATGGACAGATTTCTCCTGACTTGTTATTGCTTTTTTTTTTGCTGTGTCACGTGATCATGCAAAGTAAATTTTGCAATAAAGCCAATAATGATTGAAAAACAGACCGCCATTATTGAAAAATACATTTGATGGCTGATTTTATATTTGGTCATAAGGGATAAAATAAAAATAATCAGCAAAGCAGGGATGATGATAAGGATCCTTCTGGCTATGGTAGGCAAAGCAATTGCCATTAAACTCATGGCAAAACTCAATAAAGCATACCCTGCCAGCCACCATAATAATTGCAAGTAATGTATATCAGTTAAAAAAGCCAAAGACAGAGTTAATGTCACATAAATCACACACAAAACCATCAGGTAAGCACGAAATTGGCTGGAATCATCCAAATGAGAATAACGTGTAATATATTCCATCAGTCTTGTCCTCATGTTTGTTAGCTTATCTATTACTATATCTGAAATTAAAAATTACTGAAAGTGCTGATAGTCATTATGAGTACATGATAAGGTTGTCTGGTAAATGCATGAAGAAGCCTTATGGTTTAGACTTTTACAACAGAGTGAAGGTAGCGTTGGTATTTATTTTTCTGGGCTGGAATATCACAATGCGCAGGTTTTTGTTATCAATGTTGATGATATGGTCAGTAATCTGGCTTATTAAAAAAAGCAAGAGCCCTTCAAGTAACCATCAATTCTGTAAAACTGGTGATTACTTGATGCTTTTAAGTACCGGTTTCAATATATGAATGACTTATGAGCCTTGGCAAATATCTAAGTATTTTTTCATAACAGTACCCATGCCATTTTCAATACATTCTATGGTCAATACATGGCCAATGGAAACCTCAAGAATTTCAGGTATGGTGAGAAAGTCAGCTAAATTTGTTGAATCCAGATCGTGACCGGCATTGACGCCTAATCCAAGCTTTTGCGCTAATGCAGCTGAATGACGATATTGTGATAATACAGAGGCTTGTTGATCTGTGTTAAAAGAAGACGCATAGGCTTCAGTATATAATTCAATGCGATCCACACCTGTTTTCGCAACCAATTCTACTTGCTCAATTTCAGGATCAAGAAAAACGGCACTGCGAACATCATAATCTGCCAATATTTTTGCCAACTCAGTGATGCGCTGTTGATGATTGCGCATATCCCATCCATGATCCGATGTAATTTGGTTAACGCCATCTGGAACCAATGTGCATTGATCGGGTTTTGTATCTGCAATGATTTTGAGAAAATCTTCAGACGGGTACCCCTCAATGTTATATTCAACATCAGGATAATCTTGTAAAAACTCTGCCAGTTGATAGGCGTCTTTGACTGTTATGTGTCGTTCATCTTGTCGTGGGTGAACGGTAATGCCGTGTGCACCTAAATCTATGAATTTTTGGGCAAAATTAATAACATTGGGAAAGTCTCTGCCTCTTGAGTTGCGAAGCAAGGCAATTTTATTAACGTTGACGCTGAGTTTAGTCATGGCTGTGTTCACTTATTGGTTGAATGGTATTTTAATGTTTTTCCAGCTTTTTAGAAACAAAATATGCAATAACACCGAATACAATCAGCGCTAGACTCATTAAAGCTTCTTGTGGTTTTTGAATGGTAACGTATGTTAAAGTCCAGCCCATCAGCAATAAGTATAGAATCGGGGTCACTGGATAAAGCCATGTTCTATAGGGTCTTTTCAATTCAGGCTGTTTAATCCGTAATACGATCAATCCGATGACGGTAGCATAATTGCTCAAGCCCAATGTAAATCCTGCAAACACCAAGATGAACTTAAATGATGAGGTGAGGATAAAAATAATGCTTAATGCTGATAATAGAATGATGGCATTGACGGGTATTTGATTTCTATTGGTAGTGGCCAGTCCTTTAAAAAGTTGATGGTCTTCACCAATGGCCTTAAATGCCCTTGGCCCAGACATGATCATGGCGCTAACGGTTGAAACCAGAATCAAGGCTAAGCTGATGCCAACGATGGCAGCACCGCTTTGACCAAAAACATAGTCCGCAACTATATAACCAATTTCTTTTTTGCCCAGCATCGCAGAAATGGGAGCAGAATACATGAAAATGAAGTTCAAAAGCACATAAAGAATGGTGACTGTTAAAGTGCCAGTCAGCAGTATTTTAGGTAAGTTTTTTTGCGGGTTTTCAGTTTCGCTAGAAAGGTAAGTCGCTGAATTCCATCCCATATAGGCATAGTTCACATAAACCAAGGTAACCGCAAAACCGCCGCTAAAGATGACATCAAAATCTTGTTTTTGTGGAAAAAATGTGACCTCTTGAGGCTGGTCAAGCCAAAAATAAGCAAAAATGCTGAAGGCAACGATCAATAATAGTTTTATCGCAGTGAATAATTGGTGGAAACCACCACTGTTGCGATGATTGGTAATGTGAACAGCCGTGATAATGATGATTAAGAAAATGGCCAGAACTTGTTCATTGAAAAATGGAAAGACTGATGACATATAACCACCAAATAATATGGCGGCCATCGCCGCTGGAGCTGCAAAACCAACGGTGGTAGAAACCCACCCAGCCACAAAACCCACCATGGGGTGATAAATGTGGCCCAAAAAGTGGTATTCTCCTCCTGATCTTGGAAGGGCAGCACCTAATTCTGCATAGCTTAATGCGCCGCATAAAGCGGTAAGGCCGCCTATGGCCCACAACAACAGGATTCCAAAACCAGATTGTACTTCTAACAATTGAAAGCCCAGCGCAGAGAAAACACCAACGCCTATCATGTTAGCAATAATTACGGCAGTGGCGGAACGAGCGGTATATTGATGGTCAGCAGTCTGCATTATTATTTATGATGATGAATAGGTATGAGATTATAGCTCATCACAAGGTGTGCTTAAATAAGTAATATAAGAAAACATCATGACGCGCTTTTTTACGATTGATATGAGATTTCACAGCATCAAAGCAATGTGTGCATTCAGTAATAAGCTTATCATTTATTTTCTGTATTAATGATTACTGCAATTTAACTTGCAGAATTGGTTTTTAAATACAATAAAATCTGGCTTACTCATGGGTGAGGTACCACATGTCAAACCAGATTTTACTATGAATGTTTTATGTTAATGTTGACAAAACAGCATCATAATCTGGTTCATTAACAACATCTGACACCAGTTCGCTGTAAATTATTTTGTGGTTTTCATCAAGAACCAACACCGCTCGTGCATACAAACCCGCCAAGGGTCCATCTTGCATTTTTACACCGTAACCCTCTAAACTATGGTGGCGGAAATCTGAAGTAGTGACGGCATTGTCAACCCCTTCAGCAGCACAGAATCGGCTCAGCGCAAATGGTAGGTCCAATGATGCAGACAACAAAACTACGTCGTTCATTTGAGCAACTTTTTGGCTGAAAGATTTTAATTGTAATGCACAAACTGCTGTATCTATACTGGGAAAAATATTAAATATGATTTTTTTACCAGCAAAATTAGCCAAACTGATATCTGATAGATCTCCACCAATTAATGTGAAATCTTGTGCATCTTGACCGGCTTGAGGGAAGTCTCCATTGGTTTGAATGGGATTGCCTTTGAATTGTATTTGTGCCATGGGTTATACCTTATAATTATGTGTTAGGAGTTTAATTGTATCACAGGATATTATGACTCTCTTGTTGGTCTGATAAAGATTTGATAATCTCTGAATAAATCATTCAACTTTCATGTGTCAGATGATCAACCTTTTCTATAGTCGTGACTTATCGTCCCAGCATCTATGGCCTCTTGTTCGTGACCGGGTTCACGCCATGGTTCAATTAAGGCTTCTTCATACCATTTTTTCATACCATCAAGCGATAGCAAGAGCCTAACATAATCTTGAGCTTTATTGCTTATGTCTAAGCCATAAGTTTGCACTCTGAATGCAACAGGTGCAAAAAATGCGTCAACGGCGCAGAAATGTTGGCCAGCCAAAAAAGGACCTTTGAATTTTTCTAGGCCCTGATTCCACAGTTCATCAAAGCGTTGAATATCTTGTGACAGCGATTCATTAACTTCATTTCGTTCAATGCGTAAGCCACAAGTCATAGGACATTGGTTTCTTAAACTGAAAAAACCAGCATGCATTTCAGCAACTGCACATCGTGCCCATGCTCTTGCTGCTGCGGATTCTGGCCACACATTTGGGTACTGCTCAGCCAGGTATTCTGTAATGGCCAGCGAATCCCAAATGACTTGATCACCGTCAAGCAAGCAAGGTACTTGCCCTGTAGGAGAAAAATTCCGAAACTGTTGCCTGTTTGACCCATTGCAAAAGGCATTCATTTGTTCTTGAAAAGGGATGTTGAGTTCCTGCATCAGCAACCATGGGCGAAGTGACCAAGAAGAATAGTTTTTATTGGCGATATACAACTGATACATTTTATTTGACTCAATTGGGGTTGATAAACGCTGACACAATGGTGGGCAATCGAGTCAGCGTTAATAGGGAATTACTTTTTCAATAATGCTAAGTCAACGACATTGGGATAATGCCCGTCGGCTTCGGTAATAAATAAGTCTTTATCTTTTTTCCAATGGCCTTGCACACTTTTGCTGTAATTTAAATACAGTTTATCATTGTATACTTCAAACGCTTGGGGGTCGATTTTAACGGTTCTTGCATCGCTCATGGCATAGGCACACCATCCACCATATTGTGGTGCGTATTTTTCAGGATTTTCTTTGAATAAAGCGAGATTTTTTTCTGAGCTGAACTGCCAATTCGCATCATGCCATTTATAAGTGAATGCTTTGTCACCTTTAACTGCAGCATTTTCAGTAAAATAAGCCACTGTGTCGAAACCTTTGATGGCAACACCATTGCGTTTAGACTTGTAAACAGGGTGATCACTGCCTGCATATGAAAGGTTGGGTATGGTGATCATCAACAAAAGTAATGTAATTGAAATAATTGGTTTAATATTCATGATAGTGAATCCTTTAAATAAGTGAAAATTATTATAACAAAGTAATAGAGTGTGTGTCTCACAAAAAAATCACATGTTTATTTCAATTGATAGACATTTTTGATTGTGTGCAGAGAATATTTTGTGAGAAGTATTGGGTATGGATTATATTCCAATGACTTGATTTAAGGCCGTTGGTTTCGATAATTACGAAATATTTGTACAGTATATTTTATCACCATGGCCATAAAATTTATCTCCTTATCAAATATTCAGGTTAAATTTTTGTTAAATGTGTTGCTATTATTTAAGTTATTTGGAAAAATAAAGTCAGTTTAAATATAAAAAAGACCATTTAAAGTTGTTATTTAGATGGGTCTTTATTGAAAAGTTATGATTGATGTAGATGGCTATCGTCCAAATGTGGGCATCATCTTGCTCGGTGATAACGGTAAAGTTTTTTTTGCAAAAAGATACCAAGACAATGGTTGGCAGTTTCCTCAGGGCGGCATCAATACAGATGAAACCAATGAGGAAGCAATGTATCGGGAATTATATGAGGAAATTGGTCTAAGGCCAGACCATGTTGATTTACTTGGATCAACCCCTGGTTGGTTACGTTATAAATTGCCCAAAAAATTTCAAAGAAAACACTCAAAGCCGTTATGTATTGGACAAAAACAGGTGTGGTTTTTATTAAAATTTAAAGGAGATGATTCTTCTTTGTCTTTAAATCATACCGATTCCCCCGAGTTTGAAGAATGGAAATGGGTCCACTTTTGGTACCCTGTGAAAAAAGTAGTGAAATTTAAGAAAGGCGTTTATATCAGGGCATTGAAAATGCTTGAGCCTTTGGCCAAGACATGAACTGACTCAAATATTTCACTTCTCTTGGCGCTTGTATTTCATAAATATGATCACTGACTGAAGTGATTCACTTAAATGATCTCTAATTTAGCGAACTTTGCCGCTAAAATTTTTGTACCGTGTTGCTGAAATTCAACCATAATTTGTGTGTAATCGCCTTGTCCTGATAATTCTATAACTGTACCTTCACCAAATATTTGGTGTGAAACCATTGTTCCTGGCATAAATTGGGCATAAGGAGAAGGTTCTTGTTGGTTACTGAATCCTGTATTTCGTGGCGTGACAAAAATATTACCTTGAATTTGATTGACCAACTTTTTTGGAATTTCTTTAAGGAATCTTGAAGGAGCGCAACCTTGTGTACGCCCTCTTATGCGACGTGATGTAGCATAGCTCATGTACAGCTTATGTTCTGCTCTGGTGATGCCAACGTAGCATAAACGCCTTTCCTCCTGGAGTTTTTCAGGGTCATCCATTGAATTTTGATGTGGGAATAAACCTTGTTCTAAACCTACAAGAAAAACATAAGGAAACTCTAAGCCTTTTGCGCTGTGCAAAGTCATCAGTTGTACGCAGGGTTGATCCTTGTCGCTGCTTCGTTCCCCTGCTTCCAAGGATACCTGGGCCAAAAAAGAGGCCAATGCTGTCATCCCTATGGCATCATCTTCTTGAGGTTTTACAAAGGTTTCCGCAGCATTGAGTAATTCATCAATGTTTTCCAGACGTGTGATGGCCTTCTCGGGTGGTTCTTTTTGATAATGAGTTTTTAAACCTGTGCGTTCAATGACATCGTCAAATAAGGCATTCAATTGCTCCTTATCATTGTTATGATCTAGTTCATCGATCATATTGATGAATGTCGCCACTGAAGTAGCCGCCCTTGGGCTTAAGATCTTTTGCGTCAGTGTTAAGTTGAGTGCATCCCACAAGCTGATTTGATTGATTTGGGCGCAGTTCCGAATCTGGTTCAGTGTTTTGGCGCCTAGACCTCTGGTTGGGGTATTGATGATGCGTTCAAATCCGACATCATCATGGCGATTATTAATCAGTCGAACATAAGCCAGCACATCTTTGATTTCCATGCGCTCGAAAAACCGCAAGCCACCATATACCTTATAGGCGATATTTCGCTTGAGTAAGTTTTCCTCGAGTAGTCTTGATTGGGCATTCGATCGATACAGCACCGCAATATTGTCTGCGTCTATGCCTCCATCAATAATATAATCAATCTGTTCCGCGACAAAGGCAGCCTCGTCGTATTCCGAGTAAGCACCATAAAATTGAATCAATTCACCATCGCCTTGTTGTGACCACAACTCTTTGCCCAATCTTTTTGCATTGTTTTTTATAATGGCATTGGCGGCTTCAAGAATGTTTTGTGTTGATCGATAATTCTGTTCCAACTTATATTGAGTGACTGATGGGAATAAGTTTTTAAAACCAATAATGTGATCAATTTTTGCGCCACGCCAGGCATAAATAGACTGATCATCATCTCCTACCACCATGATCTTGTTTTTGGTGCCAGCCAATAATCGGATGAAAGCCGATTGAATGTCATTGGTGTCTTGAAATTCATCAACCAAAATGGCGCCAAAACGGCCTTGATAATGCTCCAGTAGTGCGGGATTATTCAACAGCAATTGGTGTGTTCTTAACAGCATTTCTGCAAAGTCTACCAATCCTCCTCGTATACAATGTTCATCATAATGTCGGTATATTTGAATCAATGTTGAAGAATTATCATCCCCAAAGTCGTCTATTTCATCGGCTCTAATGCCTTCATTTTTTTTACCATTGATAAAGCCTTGAACTGTTCTTGGAATCCATTGCTTTTCATCGAGCTCCAGCTCTGCAATGACTCGACGGATCAGTCGGTATTGGTCTTCAGAATCCAAAATTTGAAAGTTTTTTGGCAGTTGTGCTTGTTCATGATGCATGGTCAATAGACGCAATGCGATGGAGTGAAAAGTGCCTATCCACATGCCTGGGGCTGGGCCCTCTAATAGTTCTGCAATTCGGGTGCGCATTTCTGCAGCAGCCTTGTTGGTAAAAGTGACGGCCAATATAGCGTATGGTGAAATGCCTTCGGCAGCCAATAACCACGCTATGCGGTATACCAAAACTCTGGTTTTGCCACTGCCGGCACCTGCTAAAACCAAAGCATGTTGTGAATCAGTGGTCACGGCGGCAGTTTGTGCTTCGTTCAGATCTGCCAGGAGTTTGTGTGTGCTTATCAAGATGATTCATCATAAAAAAGGGAAAAAGAATTATATCCAATGATCATCAATTAATACAGCGTTTTTATTCATGTACTTTGATGCAGGACATTTTTCAATTCATAAAAAAAGCGATCAAAAGAGACCGCTTTTTGATGGTTAATGTGGTGAAATCAGAACCTTGTATTCCAACTGACTGAAAATGAGCGTCCAAACAATCTAAAAGTTGACGGATCAGTTGTTGCATTGAAGCCACCAGATAGGAAGGGTGGGGCTTTATCAAATAGATTATTGACAGCAACTGAAACAGTACTTTCATACCAAGGAAGTGCATATGAAACCACCAAATCATTGTATACTTGGGAACCAATTTTTTGTTCACCAGCAATACCATTACCAACATCTGCTGTGATTCCACTGAAGTAGTCAACAAGATATGATGTGCTCCAGTTGCCATAATTCCAGTTCAGAGCAAATTTGGCTTGATTTTCAAAATAACTCGCCCGATTACCCAAATCATGTCTACCAAGGAAGTCATTTGGTGTTCCACCAGTGAAGTCAGTGGTTTCGCGGGTTAATAGATGTGTCCACTGTAAATTACTGCTGAAGCGTCCATAGTCGGTGTTCAATGCATAATCCAAAGAAACATCTACGCCTTCTACTTTGACGTTGGCAGCGTTGTTATTCAGATCAAGAACGAAATCAATTGAACCATTGGCTCTTCTGACTACATTACTACATTCACTCGATGACGTGCTACCAGAATTTAAGCAACTGAGGATAATGGTGTCAATGTCTAAGTTGTTGATGCCATCATCTAAATCCACACTCCACCAATCTACAGTTGCGGTAAAACCTTCTAGAAAAGTAGGGGACCATGCCAATCCGATGGTCATGGTATTGCCTTGTTCTGGTTTAAGGTTTGGATTACCACCAACCCTTGATCTTAACTGAGTATCGGTTTGAGTATAACCACCATTTGGTACACCTTGTGCAATACAAACGGCTTGTTGTTCAGGTGTTAATGTGGCAAAACCTGAATCTGGGTTATTATTACAAGGATCTTGTGCAGGTGGTGCGTTGTCATTTTGACCTGAGAATAAAGCATTAATTCCAGGCTCGCGAAATACTTCAGCATAGGTTGCTCTCAGTAATAGGCTTTCATTTAATCGCCAAACCAGATTGCCTTGAATCGTGGTATTGGAGCCAATGGTTGAGTAATCATCATATCTTGCACCAAAGATCGCATCTAGTTTTCCCAATGAATCACTGTCCATCACAGGTAAATTGACCTCGCCATATAGACTGGTAACATCATATGAACCAGCAACTCCAGGCCCTGTATTACCAGTCACCGCGCCAATGACTTTATTTGAATCAGGCGAAGTATCGGATGCTTGATCTCTGTATTCAATGCCAAAAGCAGAGCCAACAGGTCCAGCTGGCAAATCAAATAGTATGCCTGAAATATTGGCATTGAATACGTCCAATTGGGCTTCAAAGCTGTCTACCAAATTGGCTTCAAGATAAGCCAGCATTTCTGGTGTCACGGTGCCTGGGCCACCAAAAAGGTTGAGTGGCACACAGCCGACAATCGGTGCATCAGGTGTTCCGCAAGTGGCAACGCCTTGGTTATTAAAGAAAGATGGCCCCAGTGCTGAAGCCAGTCGCGAGCCAAGAAACTGACCACTGGTTTTTGTCACAACTTGACGAAAGCCAAAGTTATAAGATGCATCCCAACTCCAAGAAGATTCTCCAATGACACCTTTCGCCCCAATTAGCCCCTGATATTGTTGAACATCTTGGGCAAAAATCCTATTGGTTTCAACCATACGACGTCTGGCATCAACAATGTCTTCACCAAATGGGTTGAATACATTATCTGCTGATATACCAGCAACCCCTCCTGTGACAGGTGCGCCCAAGCCAAAACGTGAGTCATAAGGCAAAGGAGCCAATCGTTGACTTGAGGTTCTGTGGTTGTAACGCATGCTTGAATAGACTGTCACTTTATCATTGATGTCTCTGGAAGCATTAAAAAATAGATTGGTTTTTTTAAAGGGAGTTTGCAAAAAGTTGATTGGTGCAAAGTTGTAACTGTCATTGTTGGGGCCAAAGCCGACATAGGGCCTAAAGTCATCCGGTGTTAAAGTTTGGCCAGGTGCCCCACAGTCACCAGCACCAGGCGCTGGGCCATCAATCACTAAAGCAGGACCGCCGCTTGCCAAAACAAAGCGGCCACAAGGGATTCTGGAACTTCCGAATCTCACCAAATAATCGGCATTGGGATCAAAGCCCCCTTGAGCATAAGCCTCTGCATCAACAATAGCAAAAGTGTCTCTTGTGAATTCAAAGGGAAGATCGGCCTGTAATATTGCGCTTTGCTCTTCATAATCAAGCCCAAATGAAAAATAGCCTCTGTCGTTATTGTTACCAAAAACAATGCTGGTTTGTTTATTATCGGCATTGTCTGTATCGAATGCGTCAGAATACCTTAATGTCACTTCAGCGCCATTGATTTCTGTTCTGGTAATGATATTCACCACACCAGCAACAGCATCTGCGCCATAAATAGCCGAGGCCCCTTCTTTAAGTATTTCAACACGTTCAATCATAGAAGCCGGAATGGTTTGAAAATCTCCTCCATCTACAGTTCTCTTGCCATTGACAAGTACTAAGGTCCGACCAGTACCGATGCCTCGCAGGTCAACACGAACTGAGCCATTGCCACCATTGTTGGTCCTGGTTCCAATTGGAGATCCATTGAACGATGGTAAACGTTGTAGTAAGTCACCGACATCTGTGACTCCAGTTTTGATTAAGTCTTTTCTTTCTATGATGGTAACTGGATGTGCGCCTTGTAAATCAACGCCCCTAATGTTTGAACCGATGACTGTGATTGATTCTAGTGATTCTGTGTCGGCTTCTTCTTCATTATTTTGTGCATATGCAAAATTGTTGAGCATCAAAGTGGAAAATAAGCTTGAATATAAAGCAATTCTGATTGCTTTGGTGATGGGATTACAATTGTTTTTCATCTGATTCCTCCGTCGTTGTTTGTAATGTTAAATACGTACGAATAATTTAGTACATATTTAAATAATACCAATAAATGCAGAGATGTCAACAATTATTGTTGTTTTAAATTGTGAGGCCTCTCACAAAGAGTTGTTGGTGCGTTTAATCATTTTTTACTCGCTACTGTAGTTGTACTGAAATCTCATTGTGCCAATTAGACAGTAAAGGTATCTGATAATCTGGGTTCGCTTTTTTTTATACACCTACTGTTTTGTTTAGCGGTTTCGTTGGATTTCTAGCCCAGATATTTCATCATAGAATGGATTTTAGGGGAAAAATGGCAAAATAGATTGGGGAAATATCGTCTCAAAGCCCTAATTAATAGTTAATAAAGCCTCATGGCTTTGAGGCGGTTAACATAATCATTAAATTCATGTGTGAA
The DNA here is from genome assembly GCA_964352735.1 of uncultured Alcanivoracaceae bacterium. Lineage (GTDB taxonomy): Bacteria > Pseudomonadota > Gammaproteobacteria > Xanthomonadales > Marinicellaceae > NORP309. Next base: position 30,666 of record CAYGTC010000025.1, read on the forward strand.
TTTAAGCAATATATGCCGCCATTTTTCCATAAAACCATTCAGGTACAAAGTGTCTTTTTAACAAAATCGTCTAACTCTATGTTTTCCATAAATAAAATCGATTTTTTTACCGATTTGATGAATTATCCGGGCTAGATCCATATAAAACAAAACCTCCAATTGTCAGTGGAGGCTTTGTTGTGAATGGCTGAATCAGCCAAGATTTTTAGAATGGTATTAAAATCTTGTTTTCCATCTGACAAACCACGTGCGGCCAAATGCCCTGTACGTAGCGGGTTCAGTACTGGCATTAAAAGCACTTTCGATATAAGGTGGGGCTTTGTCAAACAAATTATTGACACCAACAGTAATGGTACTTTCCTGCCAGGGAACAGCATAAGAAACAGTCAAATCACTGTAAGTTTGACTGCCAACAGATTGGGTAATTGTCTCAAAGTTACCGCCGTTTTCAACCAAGTTAGCCGGGCCAAAAAATGTCAGGTCGGCATCAAGTGCACTATAATGATCAAGGGCATAATTAACAGACCAGTCACCATAATTCCATAATGCCGTAAATCTGGCCCTCACATCGTTGAATGCTTGCGCTACATACCTGCCTTCAAAGGAATTTCGATCGGCCCCTGCAAAAGGTTGTGTGGAATTCTCTAACAGCTTAGTTGCTTGAAAACCAAGATTAAATTGACCATAATCACTACTGAATGCATAGGTTAAACCTAGGTCAATGCCTTCAACTTTAACATTGGCGGCATTGATGGTGGAACCGACTACGGTATCTACAGAACCATCTGGGCGCCTATTAATCAAGTCACAAGCTGCTGAATTGGCATCGCCACTGGTTAAACATAAGTTGATGGTTTGCGGAATGGTTAAAACTGTAAAACCTTCATCCAAATCAACTTGCCACCAATCTAATGTTGCAGTGAAGCCGTCTAAAAACTCAGGAGACCATGCCATGCCAACGGTAATGGTTTCGCCTTCTTCTGGGCCGAGATTTGGGTTGCCGCCACGTAACTGTTGTAATTGTGTGTTTATTTGTGGGGCTCCGCCATTTGGAACGCCTGTCGCTATACAAATGGCTTGTTGTTCTGGTGGTAAGTCGCCAAAATTAGAAGTGTTACATGAATCTTGAGCAGTTGGATTGTTGATGAATTGTCCGGCAAATAAAAGCCCTATACTTGGTTCACGGAACACTTCAGCAAAAGTTGCTCTGATCAGTAAAGTGTCAGTTGGACGATAAACCAAACCACCTTGAACGGTGGTATTGGCCCCAACGGTTGAGTAATCATCATAACGTGCGCCAAGATTAAATTCCATTTGTCCCAAAGAGTCGTTATCCAATAAAGGTACATTAAATTCAGAATAAAAACTGGTGACGTCATAAGTACCGTTTGTTGGTTGAATTTGGCCACCAGTCGCATTGCCAACAACCCTCGAGGAATCAGGTGAAAAATTTAAACCTTGATCCCTATAAGTCACACCAAATGCAGACCCAACTGGACCAGCAGGTAAATCAAACAGGACTCCTGAAACATTGGCATTAAATACATCCAATTGTTGTTGTGTTACGTTGATTAATGTGGCGCTGATATAGTCCACCATTTCTGGGGTTACTGTACCTGGACCGCCAAATAAATTCAATGGTACACAACCATCAATGGCATTACCTGGGGTACCACATGTTGCAACACCATCTGAATTAAAGAAAGATGGGCCCAATGCATTGGCCAATCTTGATCCAATGAATTGGCCAAAATTTTTGCTGACGTTTTCTCTAAAACCAAAGTTATAGCTGGCTTCCCAGCTCCAACCAGTGTCAAGAATGCTGCCTCTTGCGCCAATGACTGCTTGATATTGTTGAATATCTTGTGTAAATCTGCGATCAGTTTCAGTCATACGACGAGCAAAATTGACGATGTCTTCACCAAATGGGTTAAATACATTATCTGCTGAGATACCGTTACCGCCACCAGCTAAAGGGGCAGCAGGGTTGTTATTGGACGTATACGGAATAGGGGCCAATACTTGTTCTGATATCCTATGGTTGTATCTGAAGTTTGTAAAAATTTCGACACCATTTACTTCTTTGTGACCATTGAAGAAAATATTGGTTTTTTGAAATGGTGTTTGTATATAGTTGACAGGGGCATAATTATAGCTGTCATTATTTGGGTCGAAGAAGCCGCCATTAAATGGGCGAAAGTCATCAGGAGTCAACAATGCACCTGGCGTACCACAATCACCAGAACTTGGGTCATTACCATCAATGGTTAAAGCAGGGCCCCCACTGGCTAAAGTAAAGCTACCACAGGGAATGGTGCCACTACCAAAACCATTCAAATAAGCCGCATTCAAATCGAAGCCACCTTCACGGTAAGCATCTGGATCTAAAATAAAGTAGGAGTCTTGCATAAAGTCATAAGGTGTATCTCTTTGAAATGCACCGCCTTGATCCTCATACTGAAGACCAAATACAAAACCGCCATCTTCACCTGCATTACCAAATACAAGGCTGCCTTGTTTTGTTTGCATGTTATCGGTATCAAATGAATCGTTGATAGAGAATTCAACTTCAGCACCAGTAAAGTCTTTTCTAGTGATGATATTCACAACACCTGCCACGGCATCTGCACCATAAATTGCAGATGCCCCTTCTTTTAATATCTCGACACGTTCAATCATGGCAGATGGAATGGATTGGAAGTCACCACCATCAACAGTTCTGCGTCCATCAATCAATACCAATGTACGGCCAGTTCCAATACCACGTAAATCTACTCGTACACTGCCGTTACCACCATTATTGGTTCTTGTGCCTAATGGTGAACCACTGAAAGAAGGCAATCTTTGCAGTAAGTCACCAACGTCGGTTATACCTGTTGCCAGTAATTGATCTCTGCCAATAACTGTTACGGGAAGGGCGCCTTCAAGATCGACCCCTCTGATGTTTGAACCTGTGACTGTTATTGAGTCCAGTTCTTCTGTATCTGTATTATCTTGGGCAATTGCAGCACCGGAAAGTGCTAAAGTAGCCGCTAAGCTTGAATACAACGCTTGTTTAATTGCGCGAGCAATAGGATTACGTTTTATTTTCATTTTTATTCCTCAAAAATCATGGATGTGTTAAGTTATATACGTACTAAAATATTAGTATATACGTAGCTAATACTACTATTTATTTCGTATATGTCAATGATTATTATTAATTTCTTGTAGGAAAATAATGAAAATTTGATTTAAAGGAGCTGGTTTGAATGTTTCATATTACAATGGATTTTAATTAAATAATGGTAAAATATGTTAAGTAAAGATCACTCGCTAACCAGTTATTCATGGCTTGTGATGGATTTTATTCAAGACATGTGGCCAATTTTTTCATAAAACCATTCAGATACAAATTGTATTTTGTATAGAACTTTGTTACCTGAAGATAAAACTCATCATACCTGTCATTTCGCTAAAGTATTAAGGCGCTATTTAAAACTTGTGTCTTTGATGAACTGTCGTATAATCATTTTAAATTTTTATTAATCATCAAAACACAATAATGAAGATATTACACACTTCTGATTGGCATCTTGGTCAGCATTTTTATGGGCAATCCAGACGAGTAGAGCACCAACAGTTTTTAGACTGGCTGATTGAGATTGCCATCAAAAATAAAGTAGATGCGATTATTGTGGCAGGTGATGTGTTTGACATTGGGTCTCCACCCAGTTATGCGCGAGAATTATATTATCAATTTGTTGTTAAGTTGCAATCCAGTGGCATTCATATTGTGGTTGTTGCAGGCAATCATGACTCGGCAGCTACTTTAACAGAATCAAAGGACTTGTTGGCTTGTTTAAATACTGATGTGATTCCTGGTGCCATGTCAAATCAAGATGACCAAGTCATCGTTATTCGTGACCAAACTGATCAAAAGCCTCTGGCAATTATCTGCGCCATCCCATTTTTACGGCCACGAGATATACAGTCAAGTGTGGCTGGACAAAGTGGTAAAGATAAACAACAAGAATTACAAAATGTTATTGCTGATCATTACCAACAGATTTATCAACTGGCATTAGAAAAACAAAGTGAATATCAGCAAGCAGTGCCGATCATTGCTACGGGACATCTTGCAACCATTGGCGCCAAACTTTCTGATTCCGTGAGGGACATATATATTGGAACACTCAGTGCTTTTTCATCAGATTATTTTCCGCCAGTTGATTATATTGCTTTGGGGCACATACACCGTTATCAAAGGGTTTCCAAGAGCAAGCCCATTTATTATTGTGGTTCGCCAATTGCTTTAAGCTTTGATGAAATTGGTCAACAAAAATTGGTGTTGATGGCAAATTTTGAAGGAAATGAGCTCAAAGATGTCAAAAAAATAGAAGTACCGTGTTTTCAACTGCTTTATCAGATTTCTGGAGATGTTCAAGCTTTAGAGCAGCAGGTTAATGAATTGCATGAAAAGCACCCTGATGAGGGTGATATTTGGCTTGAAATCACCATAAAAACAACTGATTATCTGGGTGATTTGCAACAAAGGATTCAAGCAATGGTCAAAGACAAACCTTTTACAGTATTAAAAATACAGCGGTATCAGCAAGGTGAGGCGGCAAATATTGATGGTGATATACAGCAAACATTACAAGAGTTAACGCCTGAAGAAATCTTTGAGAAAAGATTGACCAGTGAACAGTGGCAAGGCGAACAACAGCAAGATTTGTTAAAAAAAATGCGATTGGCCTTTGCAGATATTGTCAATGGATTAGAACGCTGATGAAAATTCTGAGTGTCAGATTCAAAAACATCAATGCGTTGGCCGGTCATTGGAAAATTGATTTCAATCAAGAACCCTTCATCAGTAGTGGTTTGTTTGTCATTACAGGTGCGACCGGTGCTGGCAAATCAAGTATTTTGGATGCCATTTGTCTGGCTTTGTATCACCAAACACCTCGGTTGAACATCCCAAGCCCAGCAGAAATGGTCATGACAAGACATACAGGTGAGTGTCTCAGTGAGGTTGAGTTTGAAGTAAAAGGAAAGGTTTATCGGGCTTTTTGGGAGGTGCGCAGGGCCAGAAATAAACCAGATGGAAAACTCCAGCCTGTGCAGGTCGAATTGGCTTGCGATGATAAGATCATAACAAATAAGGTCAAAGATAAGCTGACTCACTTAATGGAAATCACTGGCTTAGATTTTGCCAGATTTACAAAATCAATGTTATTGGCTCAAGGCGGTTTTGCGGCTTTCTTAAATGCCAGTGCTAATGAGCGGGCTGGATTGTTGGAAGAATTAACAGGCACAGAAATTTATGGTGAAATTTCGCGACGGGTTTATCAACGTTTTAGCGAAGAAAAACATGAGGTTTCATTGTTAGAAGCACAATTACAAGGCTTGGATTTATTGAATAGTGAACAGATAGCATCACTTCATAATGAGAATACAGTGCTGCAACAACGTATTCAGCAAAGCATGTGTGAACAAGAACGTTGGCAGAGCAAAAGAGACTGGCTTAATCAATTACAAAAAGCAGTCCAGCATCATGAATCTGTTGTTCAAAGGTTAAATCAAGTGCAGCAGGATATCATTTTACATCAAACAGATATGTTGGCATTAAAGAAAGCAGAGCCAGCAGAGAAAATGCGCAATCAATACAGTCAATTATTGCAGGGGAAAAAACACACTGAACAATTACAGTCAGATGCATTGTATATTTATGAGTCGATTGATCACTTAAAACTAAAAATAGTGAATTGTTTATTAGCCATACATCATTACTTACAGAGTGAATTTTCAGTGTTAGCAAATGATGAAAAGCACTGTTCAACTGGATTGGTTGAAATGGATGAAGTTGATAATGTTGAACATTACAGAAACACTTTAGTCGATGAAAAACAACAATTAGTTATGCTTCAAGACATGTTTCAACAATACAAAAGATTGATAAAAAAATACGATGCTCTTAATAAGGAATGCCAACAGCAGCAGCAGCAATTGAAGATACTAAATAAGGATTTGGCAGATTCACGTCACATATTTAAAAATCATCAGGTCATTGTTGCGCAGCTACAAAAACAGCTTAAGCTTGAGTCAGAAATTCAGCATTTACAAGTGTACCGCGAGCAATTAAAACCTCATCAAGCTTGTCCTTTGTGTGGCGCAACCGATCATCCTGCCATTGATGAATACCATAACATTGATGTTTCGGCCACAGAAAAAAGCCATCAAAAAGCAGTAAGGCACAATGAAGTGTTGATAGAGCGGGGCCATCAAGCCAGAGCAAAAGTTGCTGCTTCACAAACATTGATTTCACAATTAGAACAACAAATACAGGATAATCAGGCAGAACAACAACAATTAAAAGACCAGTGGCAAAAGTATAAAACAACATCAGAAATAACGGATGCCACCATTGAAGAGCAATTAGTAACCCAGTCATTGAAAATTAAGCATCAGCTTGAGCAATTGCAACACTACCAAGAAGTACAACAGAAAAAAACTTTATTACAAGGGCATCAACAGCAATTGCAAGTCAAACTTGACTGGCTTTCAATAAAGGATATCAACAATGTCACTGGAAAACAGGCATATAATCCAATACGTAATTTAGTCGAAGCATTCAAAAGTATTGATAAATATTGTTTGAAGCTTGAACAGCTCAAAGGTCAACATACTGAGATTCAAAAAACTTCTGATAATCATAATCAGCAGATGGTTGAATTAGAACAAGCCTGGAAGCACACCATACAGCAGTCTCAATTTGCAGATACAACGGCATTTATTGAGGCTTTATTGCCTGTTTTAGAGGTTCAAAAGCTACAAAAAATAAAGTCACGATTAGAAAAGGCAGAATTTGAAGTTAAGGCATTGTATGAAGAATCTAAAGAAAGTCTATTGCAACTTGAAGCAAGAAAAAATACCGACTTATCACAACAAAAAGTTGAACAAGAGATTCATAACTTGCAGACAAAAATAGCAGATTGGCATCGTAAGAAAGGTCAAATACAACAACAAATTGATGCGGATGCAAAAATACAAAAACAACAAAAAAGTTTAAACACACGATTAGAAAAACAAAAAGCATCATACCATGTATGGTCATCATTGAATGAGTTGATCGGCTCAGCACAGGGTGATAAATTCCGTAAATTCGCTCAAGGCTTAACATTGGATTATTTGTTACATTTGGCCAATCAACGGTTGCAACAACTGCATAAACGTTACCATCTTGTTCGAAAAAAAGGGGATGATTTATCACTGGAGGTCATGGACACATGGCAAGCAGATGCGATTAGGGATACTAAAACATTGTCAGGTGGCGAAAGTTTTTTGGTCAGTTTAGCGTTGGCTTTGGCGTTGTCTGATATGGTCAGTGACAAGATAAATATCCAGAGTTTATTTTTAGATGAAGGGTTTGGAACATTAGATAAAGAGACATTAGATATGGCGCTGGATGCACTGGATGGTTTACATGCAGCTGGTAAAATGATCGGAGTCATCAGCCACATTGAAGCATTAAAAGAGCGCATTGCTGTGCAAATTCCAATCAAAAAACAAACAGGCTTGGGTACCAGCAAATTAGAGAGTATCTATCAGTTTAAAAGTGAATGATTCGTTGGTTATAATGTGTAGAAGTTCCGATTGTATCAGTTTTTAGTTTTTGGTAATTATTCCTGTTTGAGGTCAGTCAAACTATACGGGCGATTATATGATTTAAAGCTGAAATATTTTAATCTTTTTCTGATTTTGAATTTCCTCAATAAATTCCACGGTTTGCTTTTAACTTGTGATTTGTCTGCTAATAAATATTCAATGCTGGCATCAATGACACGCGCGCTGGATTGTCCGTCATCATAAGGGTGTAATAATTGAATAAATCTGGTGATTTTTTCATGCACGGTTTCTAGTTGAGCATCATTCATATCTAAAGCTTTTTCAATCTCTTCAATCTTATCAATGTTGATTAAATATTCTGGTCTGGTGTTATTGGCAAATGCCACCACAGGCTTGTTCTGTAATATAAACTCTTGGATTGCGGAGGTCGTGTCGGCAAACATCATATCTGCATTTTTGAATATGGGGTTTAAATCAGTGGTATCAAAAAACTGAAAGTTTTCTCCAGATAACGCTTGCCATTGAGTTCTGATATCAATGGGTATTTTGGGATGTAAAACCATCATGAAATGGTATTTATTGGTTTTGATTAATCGGGAAATTTCTGCATATATTGCAGGATTATAAGCCAGACTCAACCTTTTGGTGAATGTTGAGGATAACAGTATGGTTTTCTTATCGGGTTTTTGTGTGTTTTTAGTTAGAGGAAATAGGGTGTCCATTTTAGGCCAACCCGTTTCGACCACCTTGAAATGTTTGTGTTGTTGTGCCAGTTGCTGAAAATATGTGGTGGTTGAAGGGCCTTGAGTACAGTATAAGTCAAAAAAACCACGAATATTGAAGTGGCTGAACTGGGTTTTTTTAGAAAACCTTTTTTGTGCATTAAAACCATGAAAAATTTGCACCTTTAAGCCGCTGATGAAATCAGGAACCTCATTGGTAGCTACCAAAACAATATCGGGTTGGTAATCAATCACAGCCTTAATGTCATTCAATGAGTTCTCAAATGATGTGATCTTGCTCTTTCCTTCTGCTCGATCGCTGAACCAAAACACATGATGGTTTCTTTTTTGTATCTCATTTTGTAAAGGCAAACAAATAGGAACAGAATAACTGTGTGAAATGTACAATAAAAATTTGTATTGACGTTCCTGTTTTGGGTGTTTTATAGGGTTCATTTAATGAAAATGAGAATATTAAAAGATTGGTTTATAACAAATCACTACCAAGATTGCCATAAAGATACTGTTATTAATTAACAATCGCCTCTATTATTATGGCGATTGTTCGGGTTAAAATAGCGCCCATGAAAAATATATTTGCACGATGCCAGTTTCTAACTTCTGCGCATAAGGTATCACAGTTACCCGAAGATACAGGCTTGGAAGTTGCTATAGCCGGTAGATCTAATGCTGGTAAATCAACAACAATAAATACTTTAGTCGGAAATAAAAAATTAGCGAAAGTCAGTAAAACTCCTGGGCGAACGCAATTATTGAATTGTTTTGATTTGATAGATAACAGACGCCTGGTCGATTTGCCGGGCTATGGATATGCCAAAGTACCCAAAAAAGTCAAGGATCATTGGCAACAAGAAATCAACACCTATTTACAGAGTAGAAAAAGCTTGATTGGTGTGGTGGTGGTCATGGATATTCGACATCCGTTAAAGGAGTTCGATAGGCAGTTTTTGTATTGGGCAGATCAATCAGGACTCTATTCCCATGTATTGCTGAATAAGTCTGACAAGTTTAAATCTGGCAAAAAAAAGGCTGCATTGCTGGAAGTAAAAAAAGCCTTACAAGAAATTTCACGCACCACAACAATACAAACATTTTCAGGATTGAAAAAAGAGGGCATTGAAGAATTGTCACAAGTCTTGTCATCGTGGTTTTATGATCCCAGTGTGACACAATTATTGGAAGATGAAACCCAAACATAATAATTCAGCCTAACAAAGAGAAACAAAAGATGGCAACCATATGTTTAAAAGGAATGCTGACCATAGAGGCGTTCATTGATGTCGACAGTGAGGTTCAGTTGCAAATTGCGCAAAATGATATGAAGGTCTTGAACCATCAAATCAGTAAAGAACTACAAAGCATTGTCCCTCATCTTGATGAGTCATCGTTTACAATAGTAGGAGGGGTTTACCAGAGCAGTGAGTTGTTACAACCTGGCTTTCCAATTCACGGACAGTTAAAACAATATGCACATGCTGCATTAAAAGGGGAAAACAATCGGCGCAATCAATTGGTCATAGGTGCCAGTAATGGCCATTTGCCCAAAGGTTTAAAGCAAAAAACAGGCACACAAATGACTCCCTTGTTATTGATGCCTTTTGTTATCATCACTGATAATGAAGAAACTCAGTCAGTATTTGAACAACAATTGATGCACAAAGGCATGACCTCCAAGGATTTGTTAATACAATTACAGAATCACTTGGGTGTTAAGATTCGACATGTCAATTTCATGACCATTTTGGATTTGGCAGCGATGATGCACAATCATTTGCAAATGATCGGTTTTGATGCTTTATGGCAAATTTTAGAACAGGCGCTTTTCAATGAAGCACCAGAAATAAGAGTTACCACACCTCAATACAACGAATTTTATTTATCTAAAATAATCGTTTTCAGTCCATTTTTTTCCTATCGTCAGTGGTGTGAGATTGGCCCGGCCAGCGATTTACCACAAAAAAGGGAAACATACTTACAATATACGCAAGTTCAGCGGCAGTATATTGCCACTTTAAAAGAACATGGTTTAGATGTCAGGCATTTTATAGCGACTTCTGAAAATTGGCCTGTTAATGAACAACACATTTGTTTTGCATCTTTAGAAAAAAACCGCTTAAAAGGCGATTTTCATCAGGAAATAATCACTCCAATTGATCAACAACTTAAATTGACCATTGATAAAAATGAACACCCTCAATTGGGTGTGCTTTATTACCAAGTATCAGATGAACAAGGTGGTTTAGCTTTTTACTATCCGATGAATTCTGAGGGTGTTATAAAAATAGAATCATTGTTGACTACTTGAATCATCGGTTTTATTCAAGATATGCGGCCATTTTTTTTCATAAAACCATTCAGGTACAATGTGTACTTTTACAAAACTCGTTTAACTCCATGCTTTTCATGGATAAAATCAATTTTTTACCGTTTTGATGAAATATTTGGATTAATAATCGAAAGTCTGGATATGATTATAATTCGATGTATTGCAAATACAATGCTCAAAAGGGCATTGAGTTGTGACTAAAACCAAACAATTTATTTAAGTTGCGGTGGTCTCTCGACGGTTTCAACTGGCTTGCTGAATGGTTGCCCTCCTGAATAACCTGAAATCTCCAGTATTTGTCCAGGCCTTGATTGAGCAATCAACTCACGGTAGTGTCTTTGATCAATGATTTCAACATCATTTACATGAGTAATGATGTCATTGTGTTTTAAGCCAGCCTCTTTAGCAGGAAAATTTGGATATACATCATAAACAACCACGCCTTTTTGCGGTTGCATGACACGTGACCTGAAAAATAACTGAGGTGTATACAAATAAACCCCTAACCACCCTCGAAAAACTTTACCATCGGCTAAAATTTGTTCCAAGATCAGTTTTGTTGCATTTGACGGGATCGCAAAATTGATACCTTGAGCGCCATTTTGATTAAAAGTGGCTGTACTGATGCCAACCACATTTCCATGCGCATTGATTAAAGCGCCACCAGAATTGCCTTCATTAATAGCGGCATCTGTTTGAATAAAGTTTTCAATAGTACTGACATCAAGACCACTTCTGCCCTTTGCACTGACGATACCCAATGAGACGCTTTGGCTCAAACCATATGGATTGCCTATTGCCATTACAATGTCACCTGTTTGAGTTTGATCTGAATCGGCAAAGGTGGCGGGTTTTAAATTTAAGGCTTCAATTTTAAGCACAGCAATATCGGTAACACTATCAGAGCCAATGATTTTTGCCTCTAACAAAGTGTCATCCCATAACGATACAATGATTTGAGTGGCATTTTTAATAACATGGTAATTGGTGACAATATAACCATCGCTGGTCATAACCACACCAGAACCCAGATATTGTTGTGTTACAGATTGAGGAACCAGCGAGCTTAACCCCATAAATCTTTGCAGCTCTGGGCTGATGCGAGGCTTTCTCAATACTTCTGTTTGCGCATAAATACTGACAACAGAGGGAGCAATTTTATTCACAGCACTCGAATAACTACTTGGTGCCACAGCTGTTTCCTGAGGGGAAACTTGTGCTACTGTATCCTTTTTGAGTAAATCAGGTTTAAAGAAAACAATCAAAAACCCAATAGCAAGTCCAGCAATAACAGATTGAGCAATGAATTTGATGATAGCTAAAGGTTGACCCATATCAATGATTAGTCAAAGTTATTAAAACAGTCATTATACTAGAGACCCATGATTGATTCGTTAATAATGATAAAAAGTATTAATATTGCGCCAATCGTCGTAGAAAAGTCTGTATTGGGCAGAACAGAATCATAAATGTCTTGGCAATATTTTACGCACATTGATAAAAATAAGGATTCTTTATCAATGAAGAATATCTTAGACATGAGATCTCATGTTTGGTTTCAATTCAATTGTCTTGATGATCTAAATATTGGCGTGTTTTTTCAAAAAAAATGAATTATCATTAAATATCACGAATTATTTTGAAAGATTACATATCTTCGCAGAATTGTAGACAGGTTTATGTGTAAAAAAGAATTAAATTAGAGTAAAATCCAACGGTTAAACGTATAAATTTGTTAGGAGTGAATAATAATGACTGATAAAGTCAATGAAAGTCGCAGAAACCTTCTGATAAGCACTTCGGCTGTGGGTGCCGTAGGTGCGGTTTTTGCTGCAGTTCCTTTTATAAAATCTTGGTTGCCCAGTGAGCGAGCTAAATCAGCTGGCGGGCCAGTAGAGGCTGATGTTTCAAAATTGGAAATGGGCCAGAAGCTTCAAGTGATGTGGAGAGGTCAACCGGTATTTATCATTAAAAGAAACAAAGAACAGTTGGCAACGCTACCAACTGTCAATGACAGACTGAAAGACCCTGAGTCAGATAGCAGTATCCAACCAGAATTCGCAAAGAATATTCACCGTTCTCAGCGTGAAGAACTGTTGGTGATGATTGGCATCTGTACTCATTTGGGTTGTTCACCAAAATTCTATCCAGAAATATTGCCACAGGCTTTTGATAGTGAATGGAAAAGTGGATTCTATTGTCCATGTCATAATTCAAAATTTGACATTGCAGGTCGAGTCTTTAGTGGATCACCTGCTGGCAGTAACTTGGTTGTTCCTCCATACGTATTTGTTGATGATAATAATCTGGTGATTGGTCTGGAATCACTTGAAGGAGTGGCATAATGGGTAAAGCAGTAAATTCATCTAATGGTAATGCAGGTGGTTTCATGGGGTGGCTAAATGATCGATTGCCTGTAACAAAAGTGTGGAAAGAACACGTTTCTGAGTATTATGCACCGAAGAATTTTAACTTTTGGTATTTCTTTGGCTCTTTAGCTATGCTAGTACTCGTTAATCAAATACTGACTGGTATTTGGTTGACCATGCACTATAAAGCCGATGCAGCACAAGCTTTTGGTGTGGTTGAATACATCATGAGAGATGTTCCATGGGGCTGGCTCATTCGATATTTGCATACCACAGGGGCTTCAGCATTCTTTATCGTGATCTACTTGCATATGTTCCGTGGCTTAATGTACGGTTCATTCAAAAACCCAAGAGAGTTGGTGTGGGTCATAGGGATGTTTATCTATTTGGCCTTAATGGCTGAGGCTTTTATGGGCTATGTATTGCCTTGGGGTAACATGTCATATTGGGGTGCGAAAGTAATTACCCAATTATTTGGTGTGATACCATTTATTGGTGATACTTTACTTGAATGGATCAGGGGTGATTATGTGGTTTCTGATGCCACATTGAATCGTTTCTTTGCCTTACACGTTGTGGCTGTTCCAATAGTGCTATTGGGATTAGTGGTGTTGCATATTCTCGCACTGCATCATGTCGGTTCAAATAACCCAGATGGTATAGATATCAAGAAAAATAAAGATGAAAATGGTATTCCTAAAGATGGTATCCCTTTTCACCCATACTATACAGTTAAAGATTTGTTTGGCGTCGGTATGTTCTTGTTGATCTTCTTATTTATCGTTTTTGTCAAGCCAGATTTTGGAGGCTTGTTTCTGGAACACGATAACTATAAAATAGCCAATCCAGGGGTAACACCTGAACACATCAAACCAGTATGGTATTTCACACCATTTTATGCCATGCTTAAAGCTGTACCAGATCCTTTGGGTGGCATGATAGTGATGTTTTCTGCGATTATTTTATTGTTTTTCTTACCGTGGTTAGATAGAAGTGAAGTGAGATCGGTCAGATATCGTTTAATGCCTTTCAAATTAGCCCTTTCAGCATTTATTATTTCATTTGTTACTTTGGGTTGGTTGGGTATGCAATCAGGTAGCACTATTCAGGGTTATATGGCAATCATATGTACCGTAATCTATTTCTTATACTTCTTATTTATATTCGCTTACACAAGAAATGAGAAACATAAACCACTTCCAGAGAGGTTGACACACTGATGAAAAAATTAATGATTGTTTTACTATTATTGTTATCAACCCAGTTAATGGCAGCTGGTGGTGGAGCACATTTAGAATCTGCTCACACCAATATCCGTTCTATGGATTCATTGCGAAATGGTGCAAAATTTTATATGAATTATTGCTCGTCATGCCATTCATTGCAGTATCAAAGATACAGTCGTATGGCGGAAGATTTGGGTTTGTCTAAAGAAGAAATGACGGAGAACCTCATCTTTACTGGAGCAGCTTATACCGACCATATCACAAAGAGTATGAGCGAAGAGGATGCTGAGAAATGGTTTGGCAAAGCACCACCTGATTTAACATTGATTACAAAAGCACGTGGCGTTGATTGGGTTTATACTTATCTTAAAAGTTTTTATAAAGATCCATCAAGGCCGATTGGCTGGAATAATACTGTTTTTGAGGGGGCATCAATGCCAAATGTATTATGGCCACTACAAGGCATTCAAGAAGCACACTTTGAAGAACACAAAGATGCTAAAGGTTTTGTGACGTATCCATTCAAAAATTTCAGCAAATTATCAGAAGGCAAACTGACTGATCAACAGTTTGATGAGACTGTTCGTGATATTGTTAATTTTCTTGATTACACAGCTGAGCCTGCACAGATGATACGCATGGCCTATGCTCCATGGGTGATGTTATTTTTGGTTATCTTTACCTTCTTAGCATATTTGTTAAAGAAAAATTACTTTGAAGATATCCATTAAAAATCAATAAGTTATTTTGAGAAAAAAGGCGGATTACAGTCATTGTATATCCGCCTTTTTTGCTTTTAGTATAGTAAAACTGTTATAATCCCGTCCTTTTGCTTGCTAGAGCATTTTATTATTTAGAATGAAGGAGATTCAGTTGTGATAATTCCTGCAAGAGGACGTTCAATAATTTCAGTATATTCTGTATCAGATTCATATGAGAGTCACAGAATTAGGTTTTTACTAAAAACCAAAAACATCAGCAGTGTTGATATCATCGAAGTTGATCCATTGGATCCACCAGAAGATTTAATACACATCAATCCTTATCATACCACTCCAACAGTTGTTGACCGTGATTTGGCTCTTTATGGTACGACAATCATTACAGAGTATCTTGATGAAAGGTACCCTCATCCACCGTTAATGCCACCAGATCCTGTCACACGTGCTAAATTGCGATTATACACATACCGCATTGAAAAGGACTGGTTGTGTTATATCCCTGCATTGGAAAACGGTACGATTGAGGAAAAAAACACGGCCATAGAGGAATTAACCGCAAAATTAAACAGTTCTGTTGAGTTATTTTCTATGACGCGGTTTTTCTTAAGTGATGATATGACCTTAGTGGATACATGTTTGGCCCCATTTTTATGGCGTTTGGAACATTATGGCTTTGACTGGGAAGATCTGCCGAAACCGATAAGAACTTATGCCCACATGATTTTTAGAAAAGATTCTTTCAGGCAAAGTGTTTCTGAACAAGAACGAGAAATGCGTTTTGATTTTTAGGAAAAAGTGACATGAACTCATCAAAACCATACATTATACGTGCGCTTCACGAGTGGATCAGTGATAATGATTGTACTCCATTGATTTTAGTGGGTTCGCAGCATAAAGATGTACAGATTCCTACAGGTATTGATGAAGATGGTAAGGTTGTACTCAATATTTCTTATGGAGCCACTAAAAACCTTGAAATCATCAATGAGGGCATTATGTTTGATGCCCGTTTCTCAGGTAAAAGTCAAAACTTATATGTCCCAATTGGTAGTGTGCTAGCCATTTATGCCCGTGAAAATGGTCAAGGCATGATGTTTGGAGAAAATGGTGATGATGACACGCCTGAGCCACCACCGAAAGATAAAACAACAAGCAATAAGCAGAAACATAATGACAGCAAAAGCTTTTTGAAAGTTGTCAAATAGACACTTTACTGGCTTATTTAAATTAAAATATTATTGAGTTGCTTTGTATAATTAATTTTAACAAAGCAACTTATCTGTAAATGTTTCTATGGTTTTGATAAAGCGTTTTATTTTTAAAATGGATTTTAGGCTACAGCTGGCGCAGGAGGTTGTTGATCATTATTACTCCTGTTGTTATTTCCCTTTGGTAGATAACGCAGCCAAACCAACCAGACAATCAATGCATCCAGAATAATCAGTGCCTGCCACAAGTACAGGTGAAACCATTCAAACCAATTTTTATCCCATTGTAAGAGATAATATAGTGAAATAATTCTGATAACATTGAGAATTTGAATGGCAAAGAAACCAAAAATAAAGCCATAAATTTTATGTTTGATACCAGAAGGGAATGCAAATATTGCTGCAAATAAAATAATCACAGCTTCAACTCCGTTACAACCCGCAGCAATTTGAACAGCTTGTCCAGTACTTTGACTTCTAATGATGTCGGCTTGTGAGACAACATCTGGATCAAATAACTGCATAATTGCTGAACTGAATGTGGCAAGAAACCCTGTAAAAGGGAGAATCACCGCCTGACGGACAGGCTCATAAAGTTCTAAGGCAAATAAGGAAATAACTATAACTAAAAAAATAATCGAAAATCGTGCCATAAATTTAATAATAATGTCATGTGAATACAATAAACTTCTAAAAACATTTGGTCTCTGGTGTGAATATTAATAATTTCACAAGCCGAACAAAAGTGTATGAAACCAAATTTAAAACCATGTTATTGTATACAATTACATGATTTAAACCATTAAATGGACAAATTTTGCCGAAAATAATGAATTTAATGAAAACATTAGATTATCTTAACGAAACCATAACAGAAATGTTAGTAGAATAGAGCCCAAGTTAAGTTAGATACAGGTGCTTGCAACCCAGGATTACGAACAACATTCATAGCATCTATTTTAGCCCAAGATTTGTGAAAACTCATCTTGGGTTTTTTTTTACACAACTCAAAATTTTCTTGGAGAACAAATGAAAATTCTAGTGATAGAAGATAATACTGATATTGCAGCCAATATTGTTGATTATTTCGAAGACAAAGGACATATCGTTGACTATGCAGCAGATGGAATAACAGGTTTGCACTTTGCAGTGACTAATGACTTTGATGTGATTGTTCTGGATTTAATGTTGCCAGGTATGGATGGACTGGAGGTTTGTAAAAAACTCAGAAAAGAAGCAGATAAAAATACACCAGTACTCATGTTAACAGCAAGAGACAGTCTTGAACAAAAGCTCAAAGGCTTTGAATTTGGAGCAGATGACTATATGGTGAAGCCTTTTGCCTTACAAGAATTAGAGGCTCGTGTTCAAGTTTTATCCAGTCGTAGGAATAACGCTGTTCAAAAAGTATTGGTGGTCGATGATTTAGAATTTGATACAAATACCTTAACAGTAAAAAGAGCTGGCCAAAACATTGATATGAACCCAACGGGACTAAAGTTATTACAAAGACTTATGGAGGCGTCACCTTGGGTGGTACCTCGTCAAGAGTTGGAATTGAAAGTGTGGGGTGAAGAAATGCCAGACAGCGATTCATTGCGGGTGCATATTCATGGATTGCGTGCAACCATAGATAAGCCTTTTGACAAACCTTTGATTCATACCAGACATGGTATTGGTTATCGTATAGCGGATTTGGATGAAGTTTCGTAGTAAGCTTAAATACAGAATAATCATAGCATTTTTAGCGCTCAGTACTTTACTTGGCGCTTTATTTGCTGTGACGGCATTGGCCATTCGTCAACATTTAAGTACCAGCTTGATTGGTGAATCAATAAAGCAGAATCTTGATCAATACATGGAAAATGTAGCCAAAGACCCACTTAAAGCCAGAGAAGAACCAATGGCATCCAATGTGGTGGCCATGATTGTTATTCCAGAAGATGTGCCTTTATACTTTCCTGTCAGTTATGCAGACTTGGCAGATGGCGTCTATAACATTGAAGAGGATGGCAAACAATACAAAGTAGCGGTTAATAAACGACATAAAGTTGATGGCCAAGAAATATGGGGTTATGTGCAGTTTGATTTAACAGTGCCCAAAAATGAGAACCGCTTGGTTTATTCAACGTTGGCTGGTGTTTTCTTGCTTTTTTCAATCATTGCTTACTTTTTAGCGATTTATGCTTCGACAAAAATTTTAAAACCTTTAAGAAGTTTGGCATCAATGGTGAATCAGCAAAGTGATAAAAGACAACAATTGGCCAAACACTTTTCTGATGATGAGGTCGGTCAGCTGGCACAGGCGCTGGATGATTATTCAAATCGGTTAACCAATATTGTCAGTCGTGACAAAGAATTCAATGCCGATGTCAGCCACGAACTCAGAACGCCCCTAGCAGTCATATCCAGTACTACTGAACTGATACAGAACCAACCTGAAATTGATGATAAAACGCGATTGAGGCTTCAACGGATTGAAAGGGCAGTTAAACAATCCGCAGAATTAACAGAGACACTGCTATTATTGGTACGTGAAGAGCAAAAAACAGATGTCAATATTCAAAGGTCACAAGTTGGTAAACTGATTAAAGAAATTATAGAAAACTTTTCTGCGACAATCAAACTCAAAAAATTGAATGTTGAAGTCATAGAAGAAGACTGGTTGCAAGTAAGAGCTCCCTCTGCTGTGATATCTGTGGCCTTAAGTAATTTAATAGGTAACGCAATCAAATACACACCAATGGGGACCATTCAGATTATTCTTAAAAATGATAGAGTATTAGTGGTCGATCAAGGCGCAGGCGTCAATAAAGAAGAATTGCCAAAATTATTTGATAGACACTTTCGAGGCAGTTCTGTAACAGCAAAAGGTTCTGGCTTAGGGCTTGCAATAGTCAAGCGTTTGTGTGAATTGTACAATTGGGAAGTGATCATTCAAAAAAATAGCACCACAGGATTAACTGCTGAATTGATTTTCCATCAATAGACTTGATAACTTGGCTGTTGATCCTATATTGAAAAATAAAATTCTTAATTAAATAAACGCAATTAAGTCAAACTATAGCACTAAACATGAGACAATACTCGGTTAACGCATGAACAAACGATCAATTATGAGCATGAAATTTTATACGATGTGGTTTCTATTAATCATATCATCTACACTGGTGGCACAGACCATTTCCACACCAAAACCACCTGCTATAGCTGCCAATAGTTATTTACTTATGGATTTTAATTCAGAAACCTTAATTGCTGAATATGATATTCATAAAAAAGTCGACCCAGCCAGTATCACCAAGATGATGACAGCCTTTGTGGTTTTTTCAGAGTTGGGTTCGGGCAATTTACAAAAAAGCGACTTGGTTACTGTCAGCGAGAAAGCTTGGCGTACTGGTGGCTCAAAAATGTTTATTGAGGTCAACAAAAAAGTTTCCATACAAAACCTGATAAAAGGCATGGTCATTCAATCAGGAAATGATGCATGTGTAGCGCTTGCAGAACACATCGCTGGAAGTGAAGATACATTTGCAGATTTAATGAATCAGTATGCAAAAAAAATAGGCATGCAGAACTCTCATTTTGTTAATGCAACAGGTCTGCCAGCTGAAGATCATTATATTACGGCATATGATGCAGCATTATTGGCCAAGGCCATCATTGTAAAATTTCCTGAGGAATTTACCATTTTTTCAGAAAAAGAGTTTACCTTCAATGAAATCACCCAGCATAATCGTAATACCTTACTGTGGCGAGATCCTTCTGTTGATGGATTTAAAACAGGACACACTGAAGCAGCTGGTTATTGTCTGGTTTCAACCGCAAAAAGAAATGGAATGAGATTGATTACAGTGGTTATGGGTACTGAGTCACAAAAAGCACGTGCAGATGAAAGTCAAAAACTTTTCAACTATGGCTATCGATTTTTTGAAACAAATTTGTTATATAAAGCCAACGAAAAAAGGGTCAATATTGAAGTATGGAAAGGTCAAGATGAAGATGTTGACTTAGGTCTAGCTGATGACCTATACATCACAATACCCAGAGGCCAATATAAAAACTTGCAAGCCAAAGTTGACATTCCCAGCCACATAAATGCACCAATCACTAAAGATCAAGTGATAGGAAAACTCAATATTAGCCTGAATCAGGAAGCCGTGACCACTAAGAGTTTAATCTCATTGAAAGCCGTTGATTCTGGTGGATGGTGGACTAGAACAACTGATAGTGTTGGGCTGTGGTTTAAGTCCTTTGGAGATGATGATGACTGATAGAAAAGAAGGCATTGAAAAAAATATTACAAATATCGTGAATGAACAACAGGAGACTCCACAAGGCTTGACCTTCCCTTGTGATTACCCTGTAAAAGCCATGGGTGCTAATAATCAAAAATTTTTACAAGAGATGCTTTTTATTGCGCAAAAACACTGTGAAGATACCACGGAAGGCAATGTTAGAACCAACAAAAGTAAAACTGGAAAATATCAATCAGTGACGATTGTCGTTCGGGTTGAGTCTCGTAGCCAACTTGAAGAGTTATACCAAGAAATGCGAGAACATAAAGACGTTAAATGGATGCTTTAAAGCAACAGCCTGCTTTGGCACATATCAAAG
Organism: uncultured Alcanivoracaceae bacterium; assembly: GCA_964352735.1. GTDB lineage: Bacteria > Pseudomonadota > Gammaproteobacteria > Xanthomonadales > Marinicellaceae > NORP309. Next base: position 51,485 of record CAYGTC010000025.1, read on the forward strand.
TTAAACACCTCGGTTTTAGTGAGTACGAACCTGTGTGGCGCGCGATGCAATCGTTTACCGATGATAGGAATAAAAGTACGATTGATGAAATCTGGGTGGTAGAACATCCACCTGTATTTACCCAAGGTCAAGCTGGTAAACCTGAGCACATTCTTGATTCAGGTGATATTCCTATCATACAAGTTGATAGAGGTGGGCAAGTCACCTATCATGGCCCAGGCCAAATTGTTATGTATCCATTGATAGATTTAAAAAGGCATAAAATTGGCATTAAAGCATTGGTTAATGGCATTGAAGAAGCCCTAATACAAACCTTAGAACACTATCAAGTAAAAGCAGAACGAAAGGAAAAAGCCCCTGGTGTATATGTAGAAGGTAAAAAAATAGCATCATTGGGCCTCAGAGTTCGTAAAGGCTGTACATTTCATGGTTTGGCCTTTAATATTCGCATGGACTTGGCACCATTTTTGCGCATTAACCCATGTGGTTATGCAGGATTAGAAGTAACACAGTTGAGCAAATTGAACGACAATGTTGACTTCAGCGAAGTTCAACAACAATTGATCCAGCAACTGTGCTCAATATTAGAATTTACAGCAGTAGAATAATCATGACAGAATCCATTCCTTTAAATATTGAACCTGGTAAAAAGCAATTAGGTGGCAATAAAACCAAAAGAAACCGTGCTGGTTTTGATACCAATGTACCGACACTGAGAAAACCTGATTGGATCAGGGTTCGATTACCCGTAGGTAATGCTGTGGGTAAATTGAAAAGTAAGCTTCGGGACAATGCTTTGGTAACCGTTTGTGAAGAAGCTTCATGTCCAAATATTCATGAATGTTTCAGTAAAGGCACAGCTACTTTCATGATATTGGGAGAGATTTGTACTCGACGTTGTTCATTTTGTGATGTGGCACATGGCAGACCTTTAGCACCTGATACCAAAGAACCAGAAAATTTAGCCAACACCATAGCTGATATGGGTTTGAAATACGTCGTTATTACCTCAGTAGACAGAGATGATTTAAAAGACGGTGGTGCACAACACTATGTGGATTGTATCAGTGCAGTAAGAGCCAAAAGTCCAGATATACGGATAGAAATCCTGACACCAGATTATCGTGGTAAAGGCCGAATGGATACCGCATTGGAAATCTTGGCAAAATCTCTGCCAGATGTTTTTAACCACAATTTAGAAACAGTATTTCCTTTGTATAAAACTGTTCGACCCGGTGCGGATTATCAGTGGTCATTAACATTATTGCAAAGATTCAAAGAAAACCACCCTGAGGTATTAACCAAATCTGGCATCATGGTGGGTTTGGGGGAAACCTTCGAGCAGGTTCAAGAAACCCTGAGAGATCTTGCGGCCCATGACGTTGATATGATTACCATTGGCCAATATCTGCAACCCACCAAAGATCACCATCCTGTGATGTCCTATTGGACCCCACAAGAGTTCAAAGACATACAAGAGTATGGTTATACACTGGGTTTCACCCACATTGCTAGTGGTCCCTTGGTGCGTTCGTCGTATCATGCTGACAAACAAGCCGAAGAAGCAGGTGTTGATGAAAATTCCAAAGCTATTTTAGACTGAACATTGCTAAATTGTATTGAACAACGCTATTTTGTACTACACAACGTTATTTTGTACTGATGAGCTCAGAGCTACTCAAACTCTCCTATTTCCCAGATGATGGCCGCATATGGAGAGTTGAGTGGGTTTATGATATAAAATACAACCTTGCTGTCCCCTCTGAATCTACATTCGTTGCACTAATTGCGCCCTTTAGGCCGGAAGTTCAACAAGAGTACAAATTAGGAGCCTACACAAAAGATCGATGTTTTTATAAAAACGGAGACGTTGATAAAACTGAATCAAAAGAAGTTACGATTGGTGTTGGACAGTCACCTCTGATTGATATTGGCTCTCTCTGGCAAAATGGACGTTTAGTAAACTCCAATGTTGGAGTAAAAGATACATTTGAACTAATCATTGACGATGCACATGTTCAATACCATCCTGGGTATCACAAATATAAATACAATGGTTCAGAAATTCCTGCATTGCCATACAGTCAGCAAAATATGGAAAACAAAGGCAGAATTGTAAACTGTGCCTATGTACACTATAACGATGATCCCTACCATTTTATCATTCCAGCACATGTTTTGATTAATTTCTATCTGTGTACAAGCACCAGTCTTGCTCATGTTGTTTATAATGGTTCAATAGCCAACTCAGCAAATACTGAAATTTATAAACCAGAAAAATCGTCATTTTCAATAGAAAAAAGCATATTCTCAATATATCTTAGGATGAAAATGCATGATCATGATGCTTGGGTATTATCAAGATCATTTTGTACCAAAGCAGGGTATAAAGCAGCTAGAATTGTTCATGATTCGTTGATGGTGCAAAACGTAAAAGGCAACAAATACCTCTTTCCTAAAAGTGTTTTTCCCTTCATAGGCCCAACTAATTTAACACTCTGCTATAAGCCAATCTTTTGTAAGGACACCGATTCATATAAAAAGCTGGTTTACTCTATATACCATTGTACAGCAGATTTTCCATTTAAAAGAGTTCAAGTGATAAGGGATGCAACTGGAGCAGACGAAGAAACTGATATTTCAGAGGAAGAAAAAAAACCATTTCAAGCCAATAATAAAAATAAAAAGCCAAGCAACTCGCCAATGAGTAGTAGTGAAGAGCCATCTAACGCTACTCAAAACAATGCCATTGATAAACCTGAAAACCGCTTTGGCTTCACTGAAGATAAATCAATTGAAAAGCCGTTGAAAGACCAATGCCTATACAAAAGCTCTAAAGCTCAGATGCTGGATGACATCAACACAAAACAGCAAGGAACTGGACAAGGGGCATGGGGATTATCAGAAACAAGTAAAGCAAGTATAAATAGTAAGAGAGTTCCGTTAGATAGCTCTTTTGAAACATTTGTTGAAGCTATTTCTAAATTAAATGAATATGAGGACTTTAAAGCCTCCATAAGGCCATCGACAGAACAAACTAAAGTAATACCTCTAATAAAACCAGGTAAGTACAGACAATGGTCTTATCTTGATTCTGGTGCCGCATCCAGAAGAGCAGTGATTATTGCTGATATTGAATATAAATCTAGAAATTTTTGCCTTTTAGATTTTAAATTCAGGTCGAAAGAAAGTTATTCAAGAGCAATAATTTCCCGCAGCGATTTCCTAATGCCTAGTGATGAAGCTATTTACAAAATATTGATAAGGCTCGCTCATGCCAGAGGTATATGGTCGAATATGTCTAAACTTCCTAAATTTTTAAATGAAGTTTCGACTATGAAACATAGTGCTCCAGAAATAGATGTTCTTGCTAAAAATATTAGTGCAAAAATTAAAAAACTTTTCTAATCGAACAACCCAGAAATGTTAAGACTTGATTTGACACCAGTCAGCTGCGTGAGGAGCTTTTTGATAATTGAGGCTATTTAAACAACTATTACTATGAAGTTTGTTTTCTAGATCAGTACAATTAATTGATATAGATAATGATTTGCTTTCTATCATTAATCCTACAAGTCTTTTAAAATCATCTAAGTTATCATCATTAATAAAATTATCTGCTAATATCATTATTATTACTGAGTAAAAATCCATTTGAGTTGTAGGTATTCTTTGATGTTTGATTTGCTTACCTTTGAAACTTTCAATATTAACAGGGCTTATTATCGAAAATCCTTCTGATATAATTTCATCACTTAATACAGAAATATCATTTTGTAAATGAAAAATTGGATGGATTAATTGTGTGTTTTTGCTATAATCGTAATGAATTCCTTCAATTATTGAATGTTTTTTTGGGTCATGGATCTCATGCCTAGTGAATGAAACCCTGGTTCTATAATCTGTAATATTGTTATTTGAATCAGTACCTACCCCTCCATGAATAAAAATATTAATATAATTATTTTTTCTTTTACTAGGAACTTTCACTTTAAAAATTTTTAATGAAATTTCAGAAGAATTTTCTCTACCCTTTTGTGGTTTCCATTCAGGGTAATCTATAGAATAGTTAAGTTTATTAGTTATGTTTAATACAATTGACCAGAATTCATTATGAAATGGTTTTATTGCATTGTAAAATGTTAAAGCCATATTGAGTTAGAGTGGGATTTAGTTATAAAAAGGGATTATTTCTTCCATAGCATCATTATTAATTCTAGATAAGTCTGCGCCAGATTGAATCCATGATAGACCTGTAGATGAATTTTCATAAGAAATAGGCGCTTCCTTAAGTAAGCAGTAATAACCAGCATCAAGTTCATTATCAATTGAACATTTGCAAGGTTTTACTTTTTTATCCTTAGTATGAATAAATTCTAAGCCATCATTATATTCGTTTGTAATTAAAAATGACTCTAAGTCATGCCTCCACCAATAATCTTCGAATAATCCGAATGGACCTGAATATTTAAAATCTTTGAATTCATCTTTATATGTTTCAAAATCGCTAGGATCGATATTTAAAAATGAAGCACAAGCTATTTTATTCAGGAAAATTCCAGGTTGAGACAATACGTATTTATACATCCAAATACCTAATAAACAGATAAGTCTTTTATTATCAAAATTATCTGGATCTTTAATTAATGTAAAATCATCTAAAATAGGGCTTAATCTATAATTTTCAAAATAAATCGAATAGTTTTCCTTTTTTAATAATGTACTTATTATTTTGCTTCTTTTATTTTTAATAAAATTTGTATCTTGTTGATTTATAAGTTTTTCAAGTTTTATAAATCCATCAAAAATACTTACAACTTGCTTTGCACATATTGTTTTGTCATTTTCAACATCAATAATATTAGATTTTGATAAATTTGATAATTTTTTTAGTACTGCCAGTGACTTATTATCTGTCATTCGTCTAGAATAACCACAGACAGGTACATATGACATCAAACTTCCTTTGCTTATACTTGATTCGGACTTAATTTCGGAATCATATTTTGAAAGATCCCTGTCTAGAACTACTAACTTAATATTAGGGTTGTTATGTAGAAATTTAGCAAAACGATCCTCTATTGCGTCTTTTATTGGGTCATCAACTAAACTAGCTTTAGGTAAGTTTTTTTCTAAAAAATTACTATCTACTTTAACAACATTTCCTTCGATTCCATTATTTTTCAGTTCAATGACTATAGCTTCATATTTCTTATTTAAAATCTTTTCATCATCATCAAACAATAGAATTGTATTTTTATTATTCATTTTAATCTCGGTAGTTTAATTTCAAAACATGTGGTGAAATTTTCTGGCGGTGAAATTAAATTACATGGCTATGCATGAAACTCCTGTTTCATATTGTTTTTGCTGTTTTTAT
>CAYGTC010000026.1:0-56741 GCA_964352735.1 uncultured Alcanivoracaceae bacterium
TGAAGCGATTTTTCTCCAATCTATTTTGCCATTTTTACCCTAAAATCCATTCTATAATGAAATATTCGGACTAGCGTTCCCTGCCTTGAACTTGAGCTTTTCAATTCTTTTTTCCAAAGACCCAGACTTATGCAGAGGTCTCAGATTATTTAATTTTTTATGGTGCCAAAATGCATGGTGTTACCAACGCTTAAATCGAAATTAGAACTGATGTAACCCAATTTAGTCAGGTTTGGAACGGCTGTGTAATACAAGGTTTTCTCTTTGACAGTGTTATGTATTGAGAGCCTGACTTTATATTTGTTAATTTGTGGCAGCATTCTGAACCAGTCAAATCGAACTTCAGCGCATTGACATTCGTTATTTATATTTTTTGGAATGTTGATGACTTCAAAGTTTTGATTAAGTGGGTGCGGGTTCCAGAATAATTTGATACGCCAAAATCCAGATTTGTTATCGGCAATACTTGCTTTTAATAATACTTTGTCTGGACCAGAGGCGACTGAGCGGCCAACCATAAAAAAGTCAATTTCTTGCCTTGGTTGTAGATCACTGAGCATGGTATCTAACTCTTTCAATGAAAATTTATAATCAAAATGGTTGTCTGAATTGGCACCGATATGATGGCCAATAAAATAGGCATGATTATAATCATTGTTGGTGTTAATGGATTTGAGGAAGTTAAATTCACAGGGCTGACCTAATGTAAACCCATTAGGATCTTTTCTAATAACATGCAGCCATTCAGTAGCCCCGACTTTGGCAAACGAATTGTTATCGCCACCATAATGATTTAAGTCACATTCTGTGTCGGCTGAAACAGAAAAGACCAATGTTAAGAATAAAAGTGCAGAAATTTTAAATGTATTTTTTGACATAACTATAACCAGAATTGAATAAAATAATGATTGATTTTAGTCAAATATGATACGGCCAGTTTTAAAATAAAACCTAGGTATCATTTCGTAGGCTTGTGGTGTGTTTCATCCTACAACAAAATGACTTCATCGTGTTAGTATTTTATTTGTTAAAATAAGTGATTGACGCTTGTTTAAATTCATCGACAGCTTTGTTCAGTCAAAACTGTCGATGACCATCTTTCAATTGATGTTCAATTAAAAAGGACCAAAGTACATGGCATTGCCGATATTTAATGGCTCATTTGAATTGATCAAGCCAATTCTAGAAGTATGTGGTTTTTGTTTGATGTAAATATTCTTTTGAAAAATGTTTTCACCATCAAGATCGAGGCTGATCTCTGGAACATTTGAATCAATGGCTTTATGCCAACTAAATTGTAATACCACATCATCAGACTGCTTTGAAAGCTCAAATGTCGTTGGCGGAGAAAATCGATTGTGCCCATGCCAGAAGATCGATACTTCCCAAGTGTTGCTGTCATACTCTCTGATTTCTAATGAGAAAAGTTCAACGACAGCACGAAAACCAGCGATACCGGTATCAATCGATAAAAACTTAATATATTGGTTGGGCTCGAGATTGTTTAATGTCGATGAAAGGTTCTTTAAAGAAAAGTTATAGTAGAAATCAGTGGTGATATTGCTGTGTTCCCCTTGGTAGTAAGCAAAGGGTTTGGGATCGTTTGTTTCTGTATTAATATCAAGATTGAATTCGCATGGCTTCAAATTGAGATCACCTGAAGGGTCACTGCTTAAGTCTCTTCTGTACAGTAACCATTCGTTGATGCCCAATGTGGTATAACTGGCGGTATTTGCGTTGGCATGTGATAGATCGCATTCTTCAATGTCATCATCGTCATCGTTATTAGAAGCCCAAGATGATGTGAACAATAGTATCATCAATATATTCAGTAAAAGTGTATTTTTTTTTAACATAATTTTAAACCCGTCTGTGTTAAATGTAATTGGTAACCTAAATAATCTACGAGATCCGTCTTAGGTCAATCATGTAAGCGCGATAAATGAAAAAACATGGTCAAATCTTTTTGAAAAAATTGCAATATTAACTCGGCACCAATGAGATTTTATTCGGGTTGGAGCATCAATTGCGCATAGGTTCTTTCAGCGTTTTCCAAATCAGGGTCACCCTTTTGAAATTTGTTTTTTAAAGTTGGCAAAGCCTGCTCTAACAGGGTTTTGGCTTGATCTTTTTGATTTTTCATCAGCAGTATTTGAGCCATATAAGAGCGCGCAACGGCCAGGTTTGTTCTGCTATGACTGACTTGGTTTTCGAAGAATGCTAAGCTCTTGCTGATTTTCTCTTCTGCCAATTGGTATTGTTCAACAGTGATCAAAGCTTTGGCATACCCCAACTGCATGTAATGATAATTGTTATGGGTGTCCCCCCAATTGATTTTTGCAATTCTAGCGGCCTCTTTAAAATAGGGCAGCGATTTTGGTGTTTGTTGTAAATTAAGGTGATACATAGAAGCCAAATTGAACAGAGGTATGGCTGTTTTGCTGGCATCTGGTCCAAGGTGTTTGATTAAAATCTCATAAGATTTTTCCAGATGAGATGCCGCCTTTGGGTAGTCATTGATGCTTTTATATACTGTACCCAATAGGTTTTCGACGGTTGCCATGATGGCATGGTTTTCTCCGAAAGTTTTAAGATAAGCGTTGTAAGTTCTTTCTGCAAATAAGACCGCTTTATCATACATTTTTACTCGTCGATAACTGATGGATAAATATTTCAAGGTGAAAGCGACTTCAGGATGGTGATCAGGCTGATGATTTTTTAAGAGAGCCAATGCTTCATCATATAGCTGAATGCCTGTTTCAGTATCTCCTAAAGAGGCGATCATGCGAGCATGGTTTCTTGTGGCAATGGCATAATTAAATGAATCTGCTCCATGGCTTTGTTTTGCCAAAGCCTTGGCTTTTAGAGAATAATTCATGGCGCTGTTAATGTCATCCAAGTCTTTAAACCTGTTGGCTTTTGCTTGCCATAAATTAATGTTGAACTCATCTTGAGGGTCAATAATGCTTTCTGCTTGGTCAAGTAATAGTATGGCTTGATCATTGTCTTCATTAACGCCTAAAATTTCCGACTTGAGTAACAACAATTCAGCATTAAATTGTTGATCGTTTTTAATCAGCCCAACATCATTAATCAATTGCTCTGAAGTTTTGTATTCGCCCAATTGAAAATAAACTTTACTGATGATTGAAATCAATCGATTTTTAATGGTGTTGTCATGGATATCATTGTTAATGTTTTTAACACCTTGATCCAGTATTTGCTGAGCAGTAATTTTAGCGCCAAGCTCTACACTCGGGTCAGCAGATGCAAATATTTTGATTAAAAAATTGGTCACTTGTTTCGATATCATTTGTTCCTTGATGGCGAGGTTTTTTTGTCTATTGATATTGAATGCAGCAATCAGCGTGATAAGAAAAATAGCGGTTAAACTGCTGCTTACCAACCAGTTTCTGCGTAAAAATTTACTCAGTTTATAAAGTTTATGGTGTGAATGAACAGATATGGGCTGATGGTTCTGATTTCGATCAAGGTCTTCAGATAAGGCAACCACGCTTTTATAGCGTTTATGTGGCTCCTTTTTTAAACAAGTCAATACAATACTGTTAATTTCACCTGTTAGTTTATCTGCCAATTGTTTGGGGTGGCTCAAGCTAAAATCAGCGGCCTCAAAAGATTGTGATGCCTTTATGATCTTGTCGCTGGGTTTATCTGGGACTTGATAGCGAATAATGTCCTCGATTTCACGCCACGATTTGTTCTGATAATTCAGTGGAGGGCAGTTGGTTAATAGTTCATATAGCAAAGCACCCAGAGCATATATGTCACAAGCGGTTGAAATGTTGCCAGCAAAAAACTGTTCAGGAGCGGCGTAGTTGGGTGTTAATGCTTTTTCATAAACAGCCGTTTCAGTCAATTCCACCGAGCCTCTGTATTCCGATAATGGTTTGGCAATGCCAAAGTCGAGCAGTTTCACTTCTCCTCTTTCGGTAACCATGATGTTTTGTGGTTTCAAATCCCTGTGAACAATTAAATTGGCATGAGCATAAGCAACGATATCGCAAATGTCTTTAAACAATATGAGTCGTTGTTTTAGCGTGAGTTGATTGTTTTTACAATAGTGATTGAGTGTCAGTCCATCGATATATTCCATCACATAATAGTGAAAATCTTGCTGTTCACCGGTATCAATCAGTTGCACTATGCCAGAATGATCCAAACTGGTCAGAATACGCTGTTCATTTTGAAAACGTAACGAAGATTGTTCGCTGAGCATTTGTTTGCGGATGACCTTGATGGCCACTTTTTGTTGTACGCTTTTATCTGTTCGTTCTGCCAAATAGACATGGCCAATACCACCTTTGGCCATCAAAGCTATAATGCAGAATTTTCCAAAAACATGCCCAGGTTTGATGATATCATCTGTAACCAGATCATACAGTTCAGTGGTAGCTGGAACAATGGTATCAGAAGAAACGCCATGGTAGTCATCCAGTATTTTGCTAACAAATTCAAGCAGCTCTGTGTTACCATTACATGCTTTCAGTAAAAATGCTGAGACTTCTGTTTCTGGCAGTTCAAGTGCCTGATTGAAAATGTCTTTGGCTATATGCCAATATTTGTTCTCAATGTCACTCATGTGTTTTCCTAATTGTTACTTAATCTCGTGTACGAGATATCAACATATGAATTTGCTTGTATAATTTAGGCTTGAAGTTTTTTTTGTAGCCAGCCTCTGGCAAAACGCCAACTTCGGACAGCTGATGATACTGATATTTTGCATGCCTCGGCAGCTTCTTCAACGGTAAAGCCTCCAAAATATCTTAACTCAACAATTTTAGCACAATCTTCATCTAATTCTTTCAAATGGTTGAGTTGTTCATGCAAAGTGATCCAGTCAAAGTTCTCTTGTTTATCATCCGCTACAGCATGACCAATACGATCAAATGTTACATGATGTTCAAGACCGCCACGTTTGATTCGATTTTTGAGTCTGAAATTGTCGACAACAATTCTTCTGATGATGTTGGCTGAAATGGCTCTGAAATGCTGACGGTTTTGCCAATCTATGTTGTGGTCTTTTTTTAATTTGATATAAGCCTCATTGACAATTTCCGTGGTTTGCAATGTCAGATTATTATTTTCTTTACTCAATTGGCGTTGAGCTGCCTGATACAGCAATGGATAAATCAATTTAACAAGTTCATCTTCATTGGGTAAATCTCCATTTGACCATTGTTTCAATAAAAGTGTTAAGTCATGTTCAGCTGCGTGTGCCATAAAAATTGCATTCCCGTTGTTTTTAAATACCTTATATTAATAATCATACCATATTTTTCGTATGAATGCTCAGACAGGCATTTGTCATTAAAATTCATTGTGGATTTTACAGTATTAATGCCTCTTATAAATCCTTGTGAAATAAAAAAACAAATAATCTGACCACAGAAAAGATGTTATCGCGCTTTTAGATAAGAGATGATTCAGTTTGATATTTTTTGATAAAAATCTTGAATGCTAACTTCTTATTCTATTATACGAGTTAGATCTACTGAGTTTGAGAATGCAAAGAAATACAAGATCTTTACAATTTAGATCAACAGATTTGAGTGCTTGCACATACATCAAAGACGATAGTATTCTGTATGGGTAATCACCAAATTGCAGCTGTACGTCCAAATGAGCACACCCGTCACTTTCAATTGGCTTATTTGGGCAGTACCGCGCAAGACATTAAAATAGCGCAATTTGGGATGTCAAAAAATAAACCACATTTATTGTTTGTGTGATGTTTTTTTGACTTTAATAAGCCACGGTACGGTTGGCGCTTGAATAAATAGCGTAAAAATGATGACGCCAAATGCCATGGATTGTATAGTCCACCATCCTTCAATCTCTGTTGGCAGTGATAAAGCCAATGCTGCAGTAACAGCGCCACGAGCGCCACCCCAAAAGTAAATGAATTTGTCTCTTCGGTGGGGTTTGAATTGGCTGAACATTGTGAGGGTTGGTAAGATTCCATAAATAGACAGTATTCTTGTGATGAGTACAGCGATAATTGCAATAAGCATTGCCAGCCATCTTTCTGTAAACATGTTGACAGTTATCGTAATGCCCAATAATAAAAATAACATGGCATTTGAAAAATAACTGATGACATCCCACCAATAGTTAATGAACTCTTTGTCTTTTGTGGTGATGTATTTGTCATGTGCCCAGCTCATGATCAATCCAGAACTTAACACGGCCATCATGCCTGATACAGATAAGAAATCTTCTGCAATTAAAAAAGCGCCGTAAGCAATGGCAATCAGTAATATGTTTTCCAATATTCTGTTTTTGACTATATAGCTGAAGAATGTGCCCAATAAACCACAAGCCAAACCAAATAAAAGACCGCCAAAAAACTGCAGGCAAAAAGCCATTATTTTATCAGTCCAGCTGATAGAGAAATCGCCAAATCCAGCACCATGATAAGACACAGCTATGGCTACAAATGAGGTGAAAAGTACCACTCCGATGGCGTCATTGAATAAACTTTCACCATCCAGAATTATCAAAGTTTCTTTTGATGTGTTATGGGTTTTTAGATGCCTGATAACTGCCATGGGATCTGTGGCTGCCAATAATGCGCCAGCTACCAGAGCAGAGTAAATGGGAAACCCAGTTGGATGACCAATAAAATGATAAATTAAAAAAGCAATACTGACTGTAGCAATTATCATGATTGGTAAGGCTAAGATCAATATTGGCAATAGACATGTCCTTAAGAGTTTTTGGTCAATGCCATATGCAGATTGAAAAATAATGATGGGCAACAACACATAAAATACCAGTAAAGGGAAATTGTTGGCCCTGATTCCAGTGTCATACCCCATCCCAACAATTAATTCAGAGCCTACAAAGCCCATCACGATCAAGATGGCAACAAATGGCAAGCGTAATAAACGGGCCAAAGACTCTGCCATGAGGCTGGCCAGAATCATTATCACTAAAGATAAAATAAAATTCTTGATAATCATGGTTATATTATAACAATGGAAAGTGTATTGAGTATTATATTTTATCAGCCTTTGGTCAAGACCTATTAGTAATTCTTCGGCAGATTGATTATTCTTTTTGCGAAAAAAAACTTGATAAAAATCGTTTAATATTGTCTTATGAAAGCGTTAACATATACCATTTGTTTGGGACGACCGTAATTTGGTCTTAGTGTGTTTAATATCATTAAGTGCCATATATACTGACAATCATATTGGTCAGCACGGCCAAAATACTCTGTACCTCTATCAGTCAAAATACGTAACAGAGGAAGGTCGTTTTCCTCATAAAAAGGCAAAAATTTATCATTGAGCGTATCAGCAGTTGTAATCGGCGTTTTAGTCGTATATAGCTTAGCCTGAGCAACCTTTGAATAGGTATCTCTAAAAGTTTTTTTAGTAAACTCGGTTAATACATTTGAATGTGCCAACATAGTAGGTATCTTGAGAACCATTATATTTGTTATCATAGACTTATGATTAGTTCAGGCTTGATTAAGTATACAAAGATATTATCGATGGAATAACTTAGAAACTACTGACACTTTCAGTTCTATCTCACTGATATAGAGTCTTTAATAAAGCTAACTAATGATTGTGAATACTCATCAATATTGTTTTTAGAATGATCTTTCTTCCACCTTGATAAATATCTGCCTGTAAATAACATAATGCAAAAACTAGAGATCATATTAGAGTTAAGGTTTTTTTTGTAGATTCCATTTTCTTGCCCTAGGACTATGGCTCTATTTATTTTTGAGATTAAATATGATTCTGTTGATATTGCTTTTAAGCGTTGGGCTGATGTCATGTTTTTGCTTTCTAAAAATGTAAAAAAGAACCAATCTTTTAAAAATTCTGTTAAATAAACATAGGTTCTGATCGAACGTTCTAATGGCTCCATACTAATGGAATTTTCGACTTCATTTATTATTGATTTTGCAATTGAATATAGAAATTCATGAATTTGATCAGCTAACTGTTCTTTACTATAAAAGTATAAATACAATCCACCTAAACTAATTTCGGTAGTTTTTGCTAATTCTCTTAGATTGACACTGGAGAAACTCTTATTGCGAGTGAGTTTAAATGTAGATGTTATTATAATTTGTAATTTTTTTACTGCAATTTTTTTATTACTTATCTTTATTTCATTTTGAAACATATCAAAATATAATGAATAAAGTTTTTTATCAGATACTGCAAATTTTTTAAGGAATTGTTGATAATCATAAACCATAATTGTAATTATTATATTAGATTGATAATTATAACTAAAATTTTATTTTTTTAACAGTTGTAAACAGATTTTATCTGGGTGCCCTCTATCTTCTAACTATGTTAAGATTCAATAATTTAACTGAGCATATTAATAACTAAAAAGCCAAGTGTAATTAATTGCTGAATATAACATTTTAAAAAAGTGCCTGATGAAAGTTCGATATAATAGTAAGTTACAAAACAAGGCTATTTATCATGCATCAGCCATTAAATAAATTATACTGCCTACACTTTGTATTTCAAACAAGTTAATTTCTTTACCTTAAATAAGGTCTGGATTTTTTGAGTAAACTTCAAAAACAATGTGTGGAGGTTTTGGAAATATCTGAGATTGATTGTTTCATTCCATATGTTGGCAAAGATTCTTGTCGCCCAACCAAATTACGTATTGGGTTGGGCAGGACATTTACAGTCAAAGTTGTTTATAATATGCCAACTACCCAAATTCTTATTTATAGACTCAAATCAGATTTAAGCTTGGGTAGGTTGTGTGGTTATGCAAAGTTAGAATAAATACCATCACAATCCTCTTTATCAAGAGTACTTAATGAGTTTTCAAAAATAAAAATAGCAGAAGGAGCTCATGAAAGCATCATTAAAGAATATTTAGATCAACAACTTATCTGTAACATATCAAGAGATTCAACAGCGATTAATGCATTAAAGAAGCCTGAAAAATTAGAAAAGACACCAAAGAAACGTGGTCTCCCATTTAAAGGTGAAGAGCCAAAAAATGGCCAGCATGTTTAGAAAAATAGTCATTAGGAATGACAATTAAATCCATGTTATAGGATCTGCCAAAGTTTTGCGATATTAGTGCAAAAATAAACTCTAAAGGTTATAAAACCAGCTGGCAAGGCTATAAATCACACATAGAAGTAACAGATACAGGTGTTCCCATTAGTTGCATTTTAATATCGGTCTCAGTTTATGATTCACAAGTGGCTATACCACTTGCAACAGTAACCAACCAATGCCTCACCAACTATATGACTTAATGGATGCTGCTTATGATTTACTCATTATCAAAGAAAATAGCATATCCTTAGGCCATGTACAAATTATTGACAAAAGACCCCAAAGGGGACAAAAAAAGAGACTCTGATTGAGCAAAAATCTAAAAGAAATTCTCATTATAGTAAAGCACAAATGATTCGTTATAATCAGCGCAGTAGTAAAGCACGACTCAATGGCAGGTTGAAAGGTGAATTTAATAGTCCAATGACATGCCAATGTTATGAGCCATTGTATTAACCGTTAACCAAATGATGAAATTTTTAAAATGATGAGAATATTATCTAAAGTTTCATCATTTTCTGTATCAAAACTATATAGAAGTTACTTCTATGATTTCAAAAACGTAATTTTAATTAAAACTAGAATATTTCCAAGAGCTGACAATTCTTATAGCTTGAATATTGAAAAAAATCGCATGTGGCTGAATATGTCAAAGTATTAGTGAGATTTTGAATTAGTTATGTATATGGCTCCATAAACTTATGATTAATTTAAGTATTACTAAACATACAAAAATGTACGAAGAACAATATTAATTGTACGATAATGTAAAAATATTGCTAAAATTAACTATAAATAAATAATATTATATTTTATATTTAGATAAATTTGTTTGTGAAAAATAATGAATGCGTATTAAATGTGTTTAAATATATGGGAATAAAACAAGTTTATTTATTTTAATATTGTTATATAACAATAGCTTATCATGAAATATATATTTTTGCTCATAATGATATTAACAAATAATATTTAATTTATAAAAAAGTAAAATGGACAAGTGTTCACTTTTATATTGACATACAATTATTTCTTAAATATAGTATATGTACCCTAAAGCATAATAGATATATTTGTAATAGGTCAAACGACAAGTATATTTGAGATGGCATGAACTGAATTTGACTGTAACTTGTAAAAAAAATATCTTGTTTTAGTGGTTTAAAATTGAAATCAGTTGTTGTGACCTTTTAGAAAGGTTGTGTTATTGGTTTTAGAATATTAACCATAAATTTTGGAGAATCTGAAATGCAAAATAAGAAAGACATCAACCATAAATTCGATATATTATTGAATCTAGGTGATGAAACAAAACAGGTAGAAAGAGCTACCTTTTTCATTGATAAAGGTGAGCAAACGAACGCCATTGATACATTTGGTTGTCTTGGTTGTATGGGCACTTTTGGAAGTACTTTTGGTTGCCTTGGAACAGCTGGTTGCTGTTGTTAAACTGTTGTGAGAAAAATATTATGAAAAATTTAAAACATAAATATGACGTTAGTTTTAACATCAATGATGAAACTAAAAACGTAGATAGAAGTACTTATTTCAAAAGTTCCCATCAAATCAACTGGGATTTTGATTGCGCGGGTACAGTAGGTACACTTGGTTCAGCTGGTGGTACTGCTGGTACTTTGGGTACATTTGGTTGTTGTTGTTAAAAGAGAGAAGAATATAATGAATAATTTAAAACATAAATATGATGTGAGTTTAAACATCAATGATGCAGTAAAAAATGTAGATAGAAGTGCTTATTTCAAAGACTCACAACAAATCAGCAGTAATTTTGATTGTGCGGGAACAGTAGGTACATGGGGTTCAGTAGGTGGTTGCGCTGGAACATTAGGTTCATTTGGTTGTTGTTGTTAATTAGAGGAGATACTATGAATAATTTAAAACATAAATATGACGTTAGTTTAAACATAAATGATACAGCAAAAAGTGTAGATAGAAGCACTTATTTCAAAGAATCACAACAAATCAACAGTGATTTTGACTGTGCGGGAACTTTGGGTTCAGCAGGTTCATTTGGTGGAACATTTGGTTCATTAGGTTCATTTGGTTGTTGTTGCTAAGAGAGGTAAAGATACTATGAATAGTTTAAAGCATAAATATGACGTTAGTTTAAACATCAATGATGCAACAAAAAACGTAGATAGAAGTACATATTTCAAAGATTCACAACAAATTGACAATGATTTTGATTGTCTGGGGACCTTGGGTTCAGCAGGTTCATTTGGTGGAACATTAGGCAGCCTCGGTTGTTTTGGATGTTGCTGCTAGTTTGAATGACATCAGCTTTGATAAAATTAGTCATTACGCATAATTAAAATATCATTATCAAAGCTGATTTTTAATAAATGATAGTAAAAATACGATCAATATAATTATGCAAAATAGTGCATTACTATATTGTGTAGTTATATAACGAGTTCGTTATCGTATAAAAAACAAATCGCACTACATATTTTCAAGCCAAGAAAATTAAAACAGATTGATGGTATTTTTGACTGTTGGAGCATGTCAGATGCATAGAATTGTTTAAGTGTTACTTAAGCTAATTGAAAAATATTAATCTTAATATTTGATAAATTTAATAATACAAAGGTATAAATAGTAAATGCTTGCAAAAAAAGAATTGGCTATAGAAGCCTGTAATCTAACTGTTTCATATGGAAATTTTAAAGCACTTGATTGTGTTGACCTTCACATTGAAGCAGGAGAAATTGTTGGTATTTTAGGGCCAAATGGTGCTGGAAAATCAACATTTTTGAAGTTATGTGAAGGTGATTCACACATTGGTAGTGGAAGATTGTCGGGTTTTGGGCATGACCTGGCAGTAGAGAAAGGCATCATGAAAAGTAAAATCAGTATGGTGCTTCAGCGACCAAAGTTTTCTGCTTATGCCACAGTTAGAGAGATTATTGCACTGTTCTCAACCCTAATACAGCCGAGAGTTAACCCCGATGAATTGGCTACACATTTAGGCTTAGATATTAAATTAGACAGTAAAATCGCGAAATTATCAGGAGGGCAGAGACAAAGATTGGGCGTTTTGATTGGCTTGATGTGGGGTTCGGAGTTGATTTTGCTGGATGAGCCCACTTCTGAACTTGACCCTCAGGCTAGAAGGTTGGTTTGGGAGCTTATTAGAATAATCGCAGATACGGCAAATTCTTCTGTACTTATGTCAACACATCAAATGGAAGAAGCAGAAACTGTTTGTGATAGGGTCTACATTCTTGATCATGGTAAGGTCATTGCTTCAGGTACACCTGATCAAATCATCATGGAACACTGTGAAGAATATAACATATATTTTACTGTCAACGTAGATGATCAAAAACAATCATCACAATTCATGCCAGATTTTTTAGGTAAACGACATGGCTTGTTATATAAATGGCAGAAAAAAATCATATCAATTAAAGATGGTCATGACATGATTTTTTCTTTATTGAATCAGAATCAATTCACAGTTTATGATATGGGAATACAGCGCTCTAATCTTGAAGATGTATTCCTTAAATTAACTGGTTCAAGGATTGTTTAATCGCTATTTAATGGAGGTATTAAAAATTGTTTTTCGCTTTTTTCAGTAGATCATTTAATTCTTTTAAGAAGAATTTTGCTGCCAGTGTTATGCCTTTGGCTTTTCCACTAATTTTCCTGTTTATGTTTCTTGATAATGCTGGAGAAGCAGACAAGCCACCAAGTTTAAGAGTTGCTATTATTGAAGGTGAGTTGTCCAATGAGATGATTGACACAATGGTAGAAACCGGTTTGATAGATTTAAAATATATCAATAGTGATTATCATTTTGATAACATTAATACCAAGAAGTTTGATGCGATACTTACATCAAATACATCGGATACAACTGAAGTTTTGACATTATATACCCGTACTGATTATTTGCCGTGGGTTGAAGCTATATGGTCACAAATATACCTACCTAGTTTGACTTTAACAGACTTGGTTGTAGAGGAGCTTAGTACGGATGGCAATAGTTTTATTGCTTTTATTTTACCAGGTTTATTTGTGATGATCTTGATTCAGTTGGCCACAACATCAACTGCAAACATTGTTTTGACTGATCGACTAGATGGTACATTGAGGGTAATTTCTTCAGTCAAAAATTCAATATTGCCATTATTTGCTGCCGAAATTATTTTTCGATTTATTTTCACCATGATTTGTTATTCTTTGATTGCTTTACTAACGACACAAGTTACTGATTTTTTATCAGATGGGAATTTTTTCATTTTCACGATGGTTTTCATACTTGGTACATTTATGATGATGATATTAGGTTTTGCGCTAGGTGGTGTATTACCGGGACAACGCAATTGGAGTGCCTTGATTACATTATTGGGTTTGTGTTTCTGGTTTTTTTCAGATATTTTGTTTCTGGCCAGTCAGCACCCATTTGCCAAGCCGTTGTCTTTGATTTTACCACCGACATATTTGGTCGATGCACTGCGACAAATTTCTACCGGTGAAGAAGGTACATTCTCCTTATCTTTTGATGTGGGAGTGATGATTTTTTGGGTGGTTTTCTTGAGTTTTATTAGTATAAAGTTCTTCAAGTATGAAACCAATGATAATAGATTATAAGTGAAAAAAATGATGAAAGATTTAACAGATAAATTATTTAAACAAGAACATTCTTCTTATGTGATTTCCTTATCCAGTGGTGTGATTGAGGGCGGCTGCGAACAAGTTGCCATGAATATTGTACCTAAAACTTTGAAAAGGGATGATGTTATTATTTGGAATTTTAATAGGGGAATAAATGCAACCCCCATTATTCATGTTTATTTACGTGTCAAAGACACTGAAGTGATTGATGATATTGTGGATGAATATGAAGAGGCTATTGCTACAGAGCTTGATGATGACTATAGTTTAAGATTGCAACGACTGGTAGAACTTACTGAGGTTAATGATCGTAGCTCTGAGCACCCATTGGGGGTTAGAAGTGATGTTTTAGATAATATTAATGATCAGGAGTATTTTGATCAATGGCAAATGATTGATCATATTATTAGTCAAATGATCATTCACTTATTCAAACAAGTGAAACACGCAGGTCTAGATCGTAAAACTCAGGCACCTCATTTATTATATGCTTTTTTAAAGAATTTCATTGAGCCAGAGCAAATTAGCATCAGATCTAATCAGTTTGTACAAATGTTGTTAACCGATCATCCTAAAAAACAAATGTTAGAAAAAAAGATTAAACAAACTGTGTTCCAATTGAATAAAGATGGTTTGAATTTCTTGGATAAAGCTGAAGATGAGATTTCAAATGATGAAATAATGATAGGGCAGATTACAGAAATTACCAATTTAATGAAACTAGCAAGTGAAAACAATGGGCTGGAAGACATTGATTTGAATGTATGGAAATCGTCTGTGAATAAGTTGGGTTTTTCTGATGTCGAAGCGGCTTACATTTCGGCTATGGTCTCTGTCTCATCAAAGGAAAAGTTATGAATTACCCAAATATTAATACTATATTATCTGAATTAGAAGAAAAATATCCCTTTATAAATTTAGCGCAGCCATTTGCTGGTTTAACAGGTGTTCCAAATTATAGCAGCTCTGGCGAAATCAATATGCCCTCTCTTAAAGTGTCATCATCGGTGGTCGCTGATATTTCGTCAATTATTCCAGAATTAAAATCATGGAATGGTGACAAGTATGGAACCAATAATTTGTCAGGTGGTTGTGCAGATGAAAGTGTTTACACTGCTGTCATGAAATCTATTGCTGAGGCCATAGAAAGATATTCAATCACAGTAATTAAGAAAGATGAGTATATTATTGCCAGTGCTAATGAATTGGGTGATGAGGCGGTTGATTGGCGTTTATTTCCAAAGTGTACCAAACAAGAATATCAAAACACTAATGAAATATTGCCATTTAATCCAAAGAAGAAAATCCGTTGGATTAAAGGTTTTTCCTTGATGAGTGGTAAAGAGTTGTATATACCTTTGTCTTTTACACACATTACGATCACTACCAGGCAGGCTGAAAAATTCACATTGCCGATATCAACAGGAGCTGCGGTTCATACTGATGTATATGAAGCTTTATGTAGAGGATTGCTTGAAGTTGTTGAAAGGGATTCGATTGCTTTGACATGGTTATTAAAGGTAGCACATCCAAAAATTATATTTGATAAAACCTTGCCAAAAAAATTTAGGGCACGTTATGCAAGCTTTAATAACAGTTATATTAAACAAGATTTGTTTGATGCAACAACAGATCTTGGTATACCTGTTGTTTATGGCATCATGAGTAATATGGGACATGATTCGGTTCAGCAAGTTGTGACAGCAGCCAGTGATCTTGATCCGTATGGCGCTTGTGCAAAAGCCATGAGGGAGGCGGTATCAACCAGAATGGCGGTATTAGCAATGGATGAAGTGCCAAACTCACCTGAAGAATGTTTCAAACTTGAGCATGGTGCTGTATACATGGGTCACCCTAATCAAAGACATGAATTTGACTTTTTGCTTAAATCGCCTCAGGAAAAATCCATTGCATCAATGGTCAACCCACAAATTACTGACTCACAAAAAAAGTTACAGTGGTTGGTTAAACAATTAAGATCTAAAAATATTGAAGCTTATGCAGTAGAACTGAGTACTGATGAATTTAAAACTCATGGTTTACGTTCAATTAAAGTATTTATCCCGCAGCTAATGCCCATGTCTTACATGACTTTTAGTAAATTTTTGGCTCATCCCAGATTGTATGATTATGCCCGTTATTTAGGTAAAAAAGATTTTACAGCTGATCAAGCCAATCCATTACCGCAACCTTTTGCTTGAGGAATTAATTATGAATTTACATGCATTTTATCGAGGAAGGTTTGGTCGTAAAGCGGCTTTATTATTCCAAATGGAAACAGGCTGTAGTATTTCAAACATAATAGAGCACCAGACAACTGTTAGTTATGATTATTCACATGTGGTGATTTTTTTGTCTGATTTATCGTCACATGGTTTAGTGGAATTCAGTGAATCATTTATCAATCAGAATATACGTTGGACTTCTGTATATTTATCACCCCGTTCATTGAGGATAGGGCCATTAATTACTTCCAAAGGTGTGTGTTTTAGTTGCGCAAATAATAGGCATAAATCTCATCCCGGTTTGTCCAGTAATACTAATGTTGAACATTTTGTTAACGAATTACAAAAAATGAATATCAATTTTGAAGCAGAAGGCTTTTTACCCAGTATGATTGATATAGCAGTAACTGAGTCATATCGACAATTAAATGATGAAAATTTATCTGCTGGTTTTATTCGTAAAATCGATTTATTGTCTCTAGATGTCAGCAGTACCATTGCAATACCAGTTCACGGCTGCCAATGTAATAAATATTCAATTCAAACAGTTCCTGGAGAAAGGTTCTATCGTAAATTGAAAGAAGAAACGCGCTATTTATTTAAGGAGTCAATATGATCGAAGCTAATAATCAATATAGTTTTTGGGATTCGTTACTTAGTGATGAGGAACTTAAAAAACAAATTCCAGAATATCCTCGACTGGCTCATGGCGTCAAGTTAACGCCTTATAAAAATGGTTTAGCTTTATATGGTGGTGATACATTTGAAGTTTTTGAAGGCTTTGGTATTCGACAAACGGCAACTAAACTAATACCGTTGTTAGATGGTACCAGAAATATTGAATCATTAAAGCATAATGATGTAGGGGTGGCGGCACCTGACGTGTTGGAGATACTGGCTAATCTCTTCATGAGTGGTTTGTTGCGAAACGGCCCACTTGATGAGCCACATTCAAATAGTCTCGTTTATTTAGATAGACTTTGTGGTAATACTGGCTTTGTTGACTCAGGTCAACACAGTATGAAGACTCTTTTGTCGGCTCACGTTGTCATATGTCTTCCAAAAAGATTCCATGAAAAAATCAAGCTTTTATATGGCGATAATTTTGCACAGTTACACTTGATTGATCAGCTAGATTGGCATTTTTCTGATGACTGTGATTTTTTATTGGTCATCAACGACCAAACTATGGATATAAATCCTTCTGACATGTTTGCAACTGCAAACAACAAAAAAGTTATAGCGATGAATGTGGAACTCAGTGGTGAAAATGCCAGATTTGGACCGATGATATTGCCGCAACGTTCAGCTAGTTATGCTTGTTACAGAAAAACCTTTGATGTAATGACATCAAACCATATCAATGAGGATGCGGCAAAATATTGGATATCTTTGGCTATCCATTCAATGACCATAATCATTGCAGGGATGAGTGCGCCTGCACACATAAACTCAATCACTGATTATATTTGGGGAAAATATCGTCAAGGTAATAAAACATCAGCTGTTCCGAGGTTACATGGCTGGGATAATAATGGTGATCCATATGATTTAGAAATTACTGAAGAAACGACTGGTTACGATGATTGGCTGCGTTATAGTAGTGTTGCATTACAGTTATGTGATTACAGTCCTCCCAATACTTATCACATGCACTATAAAGCCAAAAATATTGAGTCAATGTATAAGAGGCCGCCTGCCTTATATACTGCTGATAAAGTTAAATTATATCAATATGATAAACAACCAAATTCCAACCAAATAAGTATTGAACACGTTTCACATGTGCTTAATTATTCGGTTGGTTATGGTATTAGGGATAATAGAAAGCACCGTTATGCACCTACCGGGGGTAATTTGGGTTCAACTTTATCAATGGTTATTGTTAATGAAGTTGAGGGGTTGGAAAAAGGCATCTATTGGTTTGATAGTTATATGGGGTATTTGGAAAAAGTCACTAATTTAGATGAACAAAAAGTCAATCAATCATTGGGCATTGACAACGTATCACCAATGGTAATCATTTCATTGGCTAATGTGTTTAAAGTGGCACAAAAATACAGTGCTTTCAGTTTTAATATCAGTTGGTATGATTCAGGTGTAATGTACGCTTATTTGTATTACTTATCAGATGTCATGAATCTAGAAATCAGCAATCTTAATATTACGGATCAATCTTTGTCACTGGCAGCATTGAAGTTGCCTGAGGATAATCTGTTGATAACGGGAATTATGCCAGTCAATTTCAAAACAAAGGACTCTCAGCAGACGTCTCATTCTTATCAATATGCCCATTTACTCAATTTGATAAAGAAGCGCCAGGCATACAGGCAGTGGGCAAGTGAGGATATGACTATGGAACAAGCACAGAGCTTAGCTTCAAATGCATCACAAAGCATGAAAATTTTTTCAAAAGTATGTGTTCAGCCCTTAAAAACATCAATGTTATTGATATTGAAATTATCTGATGGAACAGATGGTTTTTATACAATTGATGATAATGATCAATTGGTATTAAAAAGCGCTTATGATCGTGAGTTTCATTACAGAGTTTTATCTCAGTCTGTATTAACTAGAAGCCCTGCAATTCTCTTACCTCAAGTAGATTTAGCTGATAACCTTAAAAGAACTGATGATCTGAATATGGCAATGGCATACCGTTTTTGTGGTAGTGTAATTGGAGATATGTGGTTACAATGCGGAATGTGGAATATGGCCGGTACAGCATGCGGTGGTTGCTTTGAAGGGGAGGTTCGATCAGTGACTGGGGAGCATGGTTTAGCAAGCTTTAATCCTTTAGCATTTTGTATTGGCCCTAAGTAGGGTTAATGATGACTGAAAAACTATATCAGTTGGATCCAAGTATAGAGGTGCTCAATGATGATATGGGTAGAATAATTCTATTGCCAAGTGATCGTAGAAATCCGTTAAGATTAGAATCTCAATATACGGACATCATTGAATTGATCAAAAATGGCATAAACGATGAATTCATTCAAACCATTAAAGATGGTGTCAAAGAAGGGTCAAACTTTGCAATGCAGTTCAGAAGTATTTATGCTAATTTAGAAAGCAACGAAATGTTGAATAATGCAAGAACCAATCATGCAAGGGGTCTATATCATAGCCCTGTCATAACAAAATTTTTTGACACCCTCGCTAAAACAGTTACTTATCCCTTCACGGTATTAATGTCATCAACTTCAATAGCGTTGTTATTAATGATGATATACATTATTACGATTGGTTTGCATGTATTTTTCTGGATTAAATATCAAGGGCTTTTATTTACAAGTGTGGCCAATCCTCATTGGTGGGTGGCTATAATTGTATTGTTAACAATTTATCCTGTATTGCATGAATTTGGTCATGCTCTCGTGGCTAGGCTGTTTGGTTTTCAAGTTACCACGGTGGGTTTAGATTATCAAAGTATAAGGTCATATAGGCCATTTGTAGAAGTTAAAAGGTTAATGTTGGTATCAAAATCTAAGCCAAAAATCTGGGTGCCATTGGCCGGTGTTTTGGCGAATTTATTATTGGCTTTGTTGTCTATAATTATGCATCATCAATTTCCCGATGAATCTTTCCTTTCAAGTGTAAGTGGTGTTTTGGTTTTATTCTTGTATTGGAGAATATTGATTGATGCAGGGTTGAGAAAAAGCACTGATGCAAGTAAAGCTTTGAATGCAGCAAAAGAATTCAGTTCTGACAAATACAAGCTATTTTGGGAAATTCTCATTAGAGGTACTTTTTTTCTTTTCTTGGTAGCAACAATTGTCATGTTGTTTTTATCTTTGGGTCATTACATGACAGAATTAATTCCATGAGTAAACAAATGAAAAATACTTATAAAGATTCTATTGGTCAAATTACCGCCAAACCACAATCTGGAATGCATCAGGAAAAATCTGATAAAAAGTGGTTTGTGGCGTTTTGTTTCGCATTGCTGGGTTTTGTGACATTGGCTTTTTATCATCAAAATAGCAAGACCAATGAAATAGAAAGGCCAGAAATAAAAGCAGATATAATCCCAGAGTCATCAAAAAATTTGGCAACCAACGAAAAATCAACAATACTAAACGGTTCTACTTTAAAAGAAGGCATTTTTTTAGAAGTATCTGGTTATGCTGTTGCGACGCATAAGTCGTCAATTTCATCAGATATCACTGGCCGCATTAAAAAAATAGAATTGGAGATAGGTGATAAGGTTAAAGAAGGAGATGTCATTGCATTGTTGGATGATGAAGAAGCCTTGATACGCTTGAAGGAGAGAAATCTCAGTTTGTTGAATAAGGATTATGAGTTACAAAAAGCTCAGCTTGAATACAAAAACAAAGCATCAAGGTTTAAACGCTTGAAAGAGCTTGCTGTCAAAAACAGCATATCTGCTGAAACACTTGAGTTGGCCGAAAAGGATTTCAATGATGCAGACATTATAAAGCGAGTGGCAAAAGTCAATAAAGAATTGGCAGAGAATCAACTCAAGTCAGCCCAGATATTTTTAGATAAACATACAATAAGAGTGCCTTTTGATGCGGTTGTCATAGATGTTTTTGCAAAAGAGGGGGAAGCCATTTCACCATCTTCTTCAGGAAATGGTTCAATTCGTTCGGGTTTAGTCAGGCTAGTAGACCCGAAAAACCTATATGTGGAAGCAGAAGTGCCAGAAAAATATTTGACAAAATTATTCGTGGGTCAAAGCGTACTTATATCAGTTCCAAATCAAGAAACTGCTGAATTGGTGGATCAAGTTAAATGGATTTCACCTGTTTCAAGTCGACAAAGAGGTTTGGTACAAGTGGGTATCAATTTGCCAAATGGCATAAACAATATTGTAGATGGTATGGAATTGAATGTGAGTTTTATACAATTCTCAGAAAACATTGCACAAGTAAACAAATAGGAAAAAATATGAAAAATGATTCTATAGTAAGTATTGATCACTTGAGTAAAAACTTTGAACTGGGTCATGAGCGCATTAATATTTTAGATGATGTGTCTATAAAAGTTAAAAAAAATGAATTTGTCATACTTATGGGGCCCTCAGGTTCAGGAAAAACAACATTTCTCAATTTATTATCTGGTGTTGATAGAGATTATTCTGGAGATATTCGTTTGGCTAATTTAAATCTGTCAAATTTGAGTGAAAAAGATATTTCGTTAATGCGAAGCAGTGTTATAGGTATGGTTTTTCAAGATTACAGGCTGTTACCACAATTAACTGCCGAAGAAAATGTTGAAGCACCATTGTTTCTACAAAAATTCACTGCAAAAGAAAGAAAAATTAAGGTCAAAAAATCATTAGAGTTGGTTGGTTTAGGCAATCGGATGAAGCACAAGCCTCTTCAACTTTCTGGTGGTGAACGGCAAAGAACTGCTATTGCACGTGCTTTAGTTACTGGAGCTGATATTCTATTGTGTGATGAACCAACAGGTAATTTGAATCAAGAAATGAGTAAAATGATTTTTGACCTATTGCAATCATTATGCCATGACCATGGTAAAACAATCATCATGACAACCCACGATCCTTTGGCAGAGGAATATGCAGATAGAGTCATTGTTTTTGATAAAAGCCAGCTTATTGAGAAGTCAGTTGCTTCAACTGTAAAGCAATCTGTAGTTGAGAGAGCGGTATGATTTCAAATCCTGTTTCACTGGTTACTTTTAGGCAATTATACAGTGATAAATCAACGTATTTTTTTATGCTTTTCATTGCTGGAATTGTATCATTACAACTGTTTCTTGATGCTGTTAAAGTTTCACAAAGCGGCAATATCTTTCCTGATGATGATAAGCTTTTATTGGTTTCAAATGCTATCGCTCCTCGTTACCCATTGCCAATTAAATATGTGAATGAAATTAAAGAGCAAAATTTAAATATTGCAGGCGTGGCTTCACTTACATTTGTAGCCGTTAAGTATATGGAGGATAGAAGGAATATACCCGTTATTGCATCTGATCCAAATGATTTTTTAACAACTAACAGTGATTTGATTATTCCTAAAGAGTTGAAACAGAGGTGGTTGGATAATCCCAGTGGATTGTTGGTAGGTAGGGCTTTTGCTGATTATTATCAATTAAAGATTGGTGATAGTATGGCTTTGTCTTCAATCATGTTTGGTGTGCCTGGTTATACAGAAGAATTGCGTTTGAAAATTGAAGCGATTTATGACATCAAAGATGATTTATATCCTTCATATGGCGTGATGATTCATGAACGTTTAATCCGGCCTTTTGGACAAAAGTCGATTGATCAGGGAGCAAATTCAATCATGATCCGGCTCAATGGTAGCGAACAAGAATCACAAATATCTACACAAATTGATCAATTTTTTGCAAGAAAACCAGTTCCAACTGCTACCAACTTACGAGCCCAGTTTGTTGAGAATTTTCGTTCTCAAGGGGCTGGTATCAAAGGTATGGTCAATGTCTATGGTATTATGGGAGTCATCACTGGTATTTTTATACTGTTTGCTTTTTGTTACTACAATGCATCTTTTTATAGACAAGAGATTTATTATTTATACTTGATTGGTTTTTCTAAAACAGGCATCTACCTCAATATTTGTATAACCCAAACTTTGATAATACTGATGGGTTTGCTTTTTGGTGTGTTAATCAGTTACTTGGGTGCTTATTTTTTTGCAGACTTAATCAAACAATCTTTACCTCAATTTGGTTTTGTAACAATGGATGTTATTAAGACATTATTGACTGCGACAGTGATTGTTTTCATGGTGTCAGTGGTGGCTCTATTGCCCATAGTTTTTTCTATAACTAATGAAAATAGTAACCGTGAGGTGATGGCATGAACAGTCAATCTGGGTTATCATTTTTAATGTTTCTACATAAACGGTTGTTTCAGGAAAAACCGCAAATGGATGTGTTGATTATTTTTCTATTGGCGATTGTATCTTTATTGGTATCTGTAGGATTTATTTTAAGGTCGGCCATTAATGAATCATTTTCTCGCAGTGGTAGTGAGGAGGTCATGATCATATCAACAAAAGGAGCCAGTAATGAAGGGGATAGTTTCATTAATGAAGTCAATGAAGCAGAGTTTATGGCACTGGTTGCGAAGAATGGTTTATTAGAAAAAACTCAATTGGATAAAAATATGGTGATCAGCACCTCAATAAAAAATGACAATGGTGATGTGAATTATTTGTCTTTGCGTGGGGTTTCACAAAATTCGCAACTGATGAAGCGGCTCACCATTATAGAGGGCGGTTTTTTTAGACCGGGTTTAAATGAAATTATCATAGGTAAGAGTTTGGCTGATACCTCAAAAAACTATGGTGTTGGTAAAACCATTGAATTGGCAACAAAGCAGTGGTTGGTTACTGGAATTTTCACCTTGAATGGTGACATCAGAGAAAATGAAATCATTGGAGATATTACGCAAATACAAACGAGATATGAGGCCAATAATATGGTCAATAGCATTCACGTTAATGGTAATAATGCATTATTGAAAAACTTGCAAACCGAACTTGAAGATTCAGAAATAGATCTAGATGCAAGTATTGAAAAAGCTTTTTTTGCAAAACAATCTAAAAAAGTATCACAGTCATTATTACACCTCCAAACCATTATTGCACTGTTAATTATACCTGCAGCTATTGCAGGTATGTTGTCTATCCAAAGAATACAGGTCATCAATTTGTCTCAACAATTAAGAACTTTACATTTGCTAGGGTACAAAATTAATCACATTTGGCTATCCATGTTTTTAAGACTCATGATTAATGGTGTCATTGCATTTGCAATAGCTGTTACCATAATACATATATTTGTCAAAGATAGGGTTGTTGAAATAGATTTGGGTTTGCAATTAACTTTTATTAAGTTTGATATCAGTATACTGACTTTTGCTCTGATTTTGGCTGTGGTCAGTGGCATTATAGTTATCTCCAGTTATTTTTCACATGTAAAGAAAGTGGTTCTATAAAACACAATAACGATGAATAAAGAAAAAAAATTAAACAGTGTGTGCGATCGTTTTAAGCACTTGCAACGACAATTGGAAGACTTGCAGTTCTTCTCAAAATATTGGGAAAGCCAACGTTTGCATCTGAAAAAAGTATACACAGAAAAACACTGTGATGAAGTTTTCAGTATTAATGAATTTGATGAATTGTTGATGAGTGGTGCCTTGATGAGCCCACATTTGGACATTGTTGAAAATGGTAATAAAAACAAACCACAATTCACCAATTCACCTAGCCCAAATACTGATGTGACTTATGTTTTGCAAAAGTATCAATCCGGTGCAACGATAAGGGTGCCACATATAGAAATATTTATGCCTAATTTACAAAAGTATTGTAAGTTACTGGAGCAATATTTTGGCATACCCATTAGAGCAAATCTTTACATGACGCCACCTTTTAGCCAAGGTTTTCAACCACACTACGATTTGGATGATATTTTAGTTCTACAACTCTATGGCCACAAGATTTGGTCTTATCATGAACATTACAGTAACCAAAAGACCTTGCCAAATCGTGACATGAATTTCAATTCAGCATTACATCAACCCAAAGGTATTCCAGTAGAGTTATTGATGCAAACCGGAGATGTGTTGTATTTGCCTCGTGGGTTTATGCATGAAGCCAGAACCGAGGACAAACACTCTATACATGTGACATTTGCTTTTATAGGTAACAATGTTGGAGAAATGATGCAACAGATGATCAGAACAAAGTCAATACAGGATGTGTCAATGAGAAAATTGATAAGGGCTATACAACATGTTGATAACAAAGATCGAGTAGAGTTGAAAAACAGTTTTACAAAAAGTTTTCTGCAAATGGACGATAATGAATTGTTGCAAAGCTCTTTGAGTTTTCATAACAAATCATTCGATCAACACAGAAATCCTGATTTTCAAGGACAATTAGCGAGTCTTATCATTAAGGATAATTCAACAAAATAATGAGGTTTAAGATGAAAAAAAATCATGGTTTATCCATCGGTATGGGCACAGTTTTTGCTATTGTGTTTTGGCACCTATTTCATGACTGGAAATTTTCGGTAGTCATGGGCGTGGTGTTCTTTGTAATATTCCAATCTTTGAATGCCTTCAAAGGTCGTAAAGGCAATAGAAGGCATTGAGGTAGAGCATTAAGGGATAGCAAAGCCATCTTCTTGGCCGTAAGGTCAGGTTGCTATTCCTTTAATGCTTTTTTATTCTATGATTCATTGAGGTCTTTTTCAACGATAAAAGGCTGATTTGAATCATTTAAGTATTTGTCATCATGATCAAACAAACGCTCTTAGCTATTAAATTGTCAATAATTTTGTGATCAGTTTGTTGCTATTTCCTTGTGTTTGGTTTGAGCTTCAACCAAGTGTTTGGTCAGTTCAATGACGGCATTAAAACTGCCTAGTTTGGTGGTTTCGGGTTTGTATTTTCCATCAATTAACAGTGTTGGGGTTCTTGGTACCCCTAGTAATTTTTGTGCCATATTATTGCCTTGTGTAATTTTGCTGGCAACAGAAAATGAATTGGCAATTTTAAGGAATTCTTTTTTATCGGTATCAAATTCAGTGTTAAACCATTGCGCAATGTCCTCGATTGAATTTAATCTTTTTCTTTCTTTGTGTAACGCATCGAAAATGGCTTGATGATATTGTTTATTCAGGCCCATTTGTTCAGCAGTGTAATAAGCTTGTGCAAAGGCTTTCCAAGAGTTTTGTAAACCAAGTGGTACCCTGATGATTTTAGCATGGCTTGGCAACTCTTTTTCCAAGCGTTCCATATAGGGTTCAAAATTAGCACAATGTCCACATTTATAGCTAAAGAATTCATAAATTACGACTTTGTCATCATGACCTGTTTCATGAGCTGCAGTGACTTCGGTGTAGTGTAAACCTTTTTGATAAGCCGCTAAATCTGCCAAACTAGTGAAGCTTAACAGTATGCTCATAATAAATATAATTGTTTTCATGAAATTAATCTCAGTATAAATATTGAATAAGTCTGACAACAATTACACTTTTAAGTTGCAGGATAACTATATATTGATTGAAATTTATGGTGAAATTTGAGGCAATAATAAAACTTCACCAACCATGATGGTGTTGTTGGTTTTTCTATTGACACGTTTGAGTTCTTTCATAGAAACGTTATAAGCTTGTGCAATGCCGCCAAGTGTATCACCTGTTGAAACGGTGTGCTTGGCTTTTCTCATGTGGTTAGCAATCCAAGTATTTGGAGGTGGCGATTGGTAAAAATAATCTTTGATGCCCGTTTTAATAGAGTTAGCAACTTTAAGTTGGAATTTGCTGGTATTTAAACGTTTCTCTTCTTTGGGGTTACTGATAAAGCCTGTTTCAATTAACATCGAGGGAACATCAGGTGACCTCAGTACAACAAAATTGGCACGTTCTACGTAATTTTTGTGTGGTTTTTCTATTTTTTTAAGGGATTTCAAAACCATTTCTGCAGATTTTAAACTGGCTTCAATCGCTGCATTTTGTGATAGATCAAGCAGTACTTTGGCTAAGATATTGTCTTTGTCTTCCAATACAACTCCGCCAACCAGATCTGAGCTGTTTTCAGATTGTGCAAGCCATTTGGCTGCCTCTGATGAAGCACCTCTTTTTGAAAGTATGTAAACTCCCATACCGTGCACTTTCGGATCATGAAAGGCGTCGGCATGAATGGAAACAAATAAATCTGCCTGTTTTTCTCTTGCTTTTCGGTACCTGTCATTAAGTGGTACATAATAATCACCGGTTCGAATCAATACAGACTTCATTCCTGATTCTTTGTCTATCAGTTTGGCTAATTTTTTTGCGATTTGTAAAGTGATGTGTTTTTCAAATGTGCCATTAGAGCCAATCGCTCCAGGGTCTTCCCCTCCATGGCCTGCAACAATGGCGACAATGATATCCCGGTCTTTCTTCTGAGTTTGTTTTACGGTCTTTTTTTGTATTTTATGATTGTCCAATTGAATGACAAGTCTGTGTCCGTATTGTTGTGCTGGTTTTAATAAAAAACTGCGGGCTTTTTGCTGTTTTGATAGATCCAGTACCAACCTTAAAGTGTCTTTGTCTTTTATGCCATTGCGTATTTGTTGAATGATGGCATTTTTCTTGAGAGACAGTTTTTGCTGCAATTGAGTGTTTTTTATATCGACCACAACACGAGGCGGGTTTTCTAATTGGAAGAGTTTGTAACTCACTTGATCAGATAAATCTATCACAGCTTTTGTGCCTTCTGGGCTACTCCAAACCCTCAGTCCTTTTACTTGTGCACCGGCATAGAGCAGTTCAGGTATTAATGATAAAAATAAAATGAGTACTTTCATTCGATAAATTGTAGTCAGAAACATGTTGAAAAACAACAAAAAATGTTAAATTACAGTAAGATAGGAGAGATATGTTATGTAATATCTATTTTTAATGTTCTTTTTCCTGGATTAAAAAACTCAAAAGTCAATATTTTTGTCGCCTGTGGTAAAACACCCATGCCTTTACTGGGCCATTCAATAATCACCACATTTGTTGAAGAAAACAATTCGTCAATGGCCAAATAATACAATTCTTCAGGGCTGCTGAGGCGATACAAATCCATGTGTATGATGGTGAAATTGGGCAGATCATAACTCTCATATATGGCATATGTGGGGCTTTTGACCTTGCCTTTATAATCAAGATTTCTGAGTAACAGCTGTGTGAATGTGGTTTTACCTGTGCCCAGATCCCCTTGTAGAAAAATCACATCCCCTTTGTTAAGTTCAACGCTTAATTGTTTGGCTATTGTATCCAATTGTTCAAGTGTGGATATATCAAATATTTTTGTCATAGAGATAAGGTTGTTGGTAATTGGTGGATAACATCGCTTGCAATCAAACCGTTGCCTTTTTGACAGTCTTCTGCTGCAATGGCATGCCACACCACGCCAGTTTGTGCTGCCTCAATTACAGGTAATCCTTGCGCGATCAAACCTGCAATTATTCCTGTCAATACATCACCCATACCTGCTGTAGCCATACCTGAATAGCCAAAAGGACAGATGAAAGTTTGTCCTGTGGTATCACAGATGACGGTGCCTGAACCTTTGAGAATTACATTGGTATTAAAACGTTCACTGAGTGCCTGTGCAGCACTGACTCTGTCTGCTTGTATGGTTTGAGTGTCACAGTTTAATAGTCTTGCTGCTTCTTTTGGATGAGGTGTGAGAACAACGTTATCATTGAATTGAATCGGTTGAATGCTGGTATTATCAAAATAATATTGTTGGGCAATCAGGGTCAGGGCATCGGCATCAATAACCATTGGCTTTTTTAATTCTAGACAAAAACTGAGCGTATTTTTAGCTTGTGAATCTAATCCAAGCCCCGGACCTATGGCTATTACCTGTGCGGTTGTTAATAGGCGTGCTGTATTGATATCATCGCTAGTCAATAATTCTGGACATTGTAAGGAAATCAGTACAGATTGACTGTGTTGGCTGACAACCTCTACAAGCCCACAACCACTTCTTAATGCAGATTGTCCTGCCAATATGACTGCGCCTAGCATATTTTTTTTGCCGCCTACAATCATTACCTGACCAAAGCTGCTTTTATGTGAATTGTGTTGATGAATCAATTTTGAGTGGTGTAATGTACTTTTATCTAACAGATGTATTGTTGTTTTAATTGTCTGCTGAATAGACTTTGGTATGCCTAAATCCTCTAAATACAATTGACCACACTGGTCTTTGCCATGATTGGTAATCAAGCCGGGTTTAAAGCAGATGATGGATATGGTTACATCCGCTTGTATGGCACAGGATCTTATGCAGCCAGTATCTGCATCAAGACCAGAAGGAATGTCTACAGATAGGGTTTTTATGTTTTGTTTATTGATCCAATTAATGGCCTGGGCAAAATGTCCTTTTACCTCTCTGTTTAATCCGGTACCCAAAATGGCATCAACGATACAGTCATACTGCTGATTTGATGGACCCTGTATAAACTGCCCACCTGCTTTTTGGTAATCATTGGCAGCTTTTTGAGCGTCTTTGGGTAATTGCTCAATGGCCTTTAAACTCCACACATCTACATTTATGCCTGAATTTAGAGCCAACAATGCAATGATGAAGCCATCTCCTGCATTGTGGCCTGTACCCGTAACTATTAAAATTTTTCTATGGTGCCGAATATAAGCGAAAACCGCTGTGCCAGCTTTATGCATCAATTGAAATGAAGAAATCTCCAACAATTGTGCTGCTTTACGGTCAACTGATTTTATTTGTTCTTTCAGATAAATAGGATACATAATTCAGGATGCGAGGCGGTCGATTTTCCATATTTGATGCGCAGATGTCTTATCAGTTTCAGGGTCTCGTTTATAGGTAAAACGATCGTGTAAACGGCTTGTTCTGCCCTGCCAGAATTCAAAAGTATGAGGAATCACTCTGTATCCTCCCCAGTTCGGTGGCAAAGGAATGTCTTGATTGTCAAATTTTTTGATGATTTTCTCCCTATGAGACCTCAAAGTATCTCGAGAGTTAATGATTTCTGACTGAGGAGAACTCCATGCTCCAATTTGTGAACCTCTTGGTCTTGAAGAAAAATATTGATAAGATTCTTCAACACTTATCTTTTCAGTACGGCCGTTGATGCGGATTTGTCGTTCAAGACCCAGCCAAGCAAATAATAAGGCCACTTGAGGATTGTGGCTGATGTCTTTGGCTTTTTGTGAGTCATAGTTGGTAAAGAAAACAAAACCCTGTTCATCGTATTTTTTCAATAACACCACCCGTGAATTTGGGCACCCATTGTCGGAAACAGTGGTTAAACTCATGGCATTTGGTTCCATTATCTGTGCTTTTTGTGCTTGTTTGAACCATTTGTCAAATTGATTAAAAGGATGGCTTTCTAAATCTTTACGATTAAGCCCTGCTTTACAGTAGTCTTGTCTCAAATGTGTAATATCCATAATGGTATATAAGTTTGTTGTGAATGATTAAGTTCCATAAACAGAGGCATATGGGGTTTTTAACTGAAAATATTTGATCTAAATTTTAACATGCCCCAATGTTACTGATTGTAATTTAACTTGAATAAAATTTAAATAATAAATTTTACAGTTCTTTACATAACCCCGATAGTTTGTAAAATGAAGAGATGAGTCCATTTTACTATGTGCTTATTGATGTCTTGCTCTCACCTATGGTTTTTTACTTTGATCCCATAAATATATATAAAGGCCTCTATTGAATTGTAAATTTAGGTCAATTAACAAGATGAATTGATGCTTATTTTAAAAGATTGTAATATTTTATCGTTAAAGCACATCATTAAAAACTACAAAAATTGGAAAACAACGGTTTTTAGATTAAACTGTATATCCTTAATGAGGGACATAAATTGCCATCCGAAGTGCTAAAATCAGTAAATAATAATGAAGTAAACATATCTGGCCTCAAGATCATCAGTAAAATTGGAGAGGGTGGTATGTCTGTTGTTTATTTGGCTGAACAGGTTTCTCTCAGAAGAGAAGTCGCTGTAAAAGTAATTCGAATGGAAATTGCCAACAACGACCTTGATGTTCAACGTTTCAAAAATGAAGCTAAAACGATTGCGCAACTCGACCATCCAAATATCATTAACATTTACAACATAGGACAAACTGCCAAAGGTGAAGTTTTCTTTACCATGCCATATTTAAATCATGGAGATTTTTCAAATTACCTCTTAGAAGATGAACAAGAGTTTATTGTATTATTACAATCTGTATGTGATGGTTTATCTTTTGCCCATGACAGGGGAGTCGTCCACAGAGACATTAAGCCTGAGAATTTGTTATTCGATAAATTTGGCAATGTTTGTATTGCAGATTTTGGAATTGCCATCACCAAAGATGGCAATCGAATGACCAAAGAACACCAAGTGGTTGGTTCAGCACAATACATGAGCCCAGAACAAGCTAGATCACTGACAGTTGACGTACATTCTGATATTTATAGCCTGGGTATTGTCATTTATGAGCGATTAACAGGCCAAGTGCCATTTGATGGAGAGGACAGTATTTCAGTCCTGGTGAATCACGTCAGTAGTCCTCCACCTCCATTACCTGCAAAAATGCGTCATTGGCAAAACGTAATAGATAAATGCTTAGCCAAATCTCCTAAACACCGTTTTCAATCAATGGTCGAACTGAAAATTGAATTGAGTAAGGTTCCTGTTAACTCACTTCAACGAACCAATCGTTCTATCAAAAGTTTGTTTTTTAGGAGTGATGGCCAACTCAAAAAATGGCTTTTACCAAGCATTGCATTTTCACTATGTGTGATTTTAACCAGTATAGCTTATACCATTTATAATAAGAATACGCTTGGCAATTCCAATACAGCACAAGTGGTTGAAAATTCTATTAAAACACAGCCGATTAAACCAATTACAGCAAAAAGTAAAAGTTTAGCAGCGGGAGCTGATAAAAACAAGGAATCATCAGATGCTTCTGCTCAAATGATTTCGGAACAAGAAAAAACAAACAATGATATTAATCATCAAGTCAATGATTCTTCTATTGACGAGACAAAGCAAGAGTTGAGTTTTGAACAACTGCCTCAATTGACAGCAACGAATATACAAGAGAACATGACTCAATCGATTGATCAAACCGAATTGCTGTTGAGTAAAGCCATAAGAAATATTGCCAATTATCAATTATTAAAACCAGCCAACAACAATGCCACAGAACAATTCTTACAAGTTTTAGCCCTGAAACCTGGCAGTGCAGAGGCAATTAAAGGCTTGCAATCTGTGGGCCAGGAATATTATTATTTGATTGATTCGTCATTGAAGAAAAGTGATTTTCAAACGGCTTTTAAACACATCAATTCATTGCTCGAGTTTCAACAAAAAAGCATGAATATCAATGACAAATTTCCTGTTCAGAAGCAGAGCATTATTGAAAGCGTAGCCAAAATAGATGTTTCACAAGAAAGTTTTTCAATTGAGCGCATCAATCAATTGATAGAGATCATTACGGTACTGGAGCCAGAAAGTGATTTGTTGGCGATCTACCAAAAACAAATATCTGACAAGTTAGGACCACAAATGGGTGATGTTATGGTCGATAATGAAGGCATTAACACAGTTGTCATCAGTGATAAATTGGCTGTCAGCACTACAGAGGTTACGCTTGCAAGTTATGAAAGATTTGCAAAGGCTACCAATCGTAAAGCAGCTAAATGCCGGCATAATGGTGGTGGTGTGAACAACTTTTTTAATAATAAGACTTGGAATAACCCATATTTTAAACAACAATACAACCACCCTGTATCATGTATTACCATCGAAGACGCCACTGCTTTTACCAATTGGTTGAGTGATCAAACCCAATTATCATATAGATTATTGACACAAAATGAATTTTTAGAATTAAGTAGCGCTGATAAAACCCCATTTAAGGCTTGTGAATCGGCAAATGTTGCAGGCGCTGAGGCTGATAAGTTGCGAAATAAAGAAGATAAGTTTGCTTGCAATGATCAATACAAATTTACTGCACCAGTTTCTATCTTTGTAGCCAATGAACTGGGATTGTTTGATATTTATGGTAATGTTAGTGAGTGGGTTGCATGTGAACAAGCGCCTTGCCCAGCCCCCGTTGCAATGGGTAGCTCATGGCTACATGGAAAAAAATCAAATGTATCAACTAAACAAGAAACTCTAAAGCAAGGGGCTGCATTCTCATATATTGGCTTTAGATTGGCTCGTGATTTATGATGCAATACTCCAAATTTTGGAGCACAAAATAAAAAGAGTACAGTGAGTATTTTTCATCTTTTCATCCCCAAATATGACATTAGTGTGATGTAAATCACAAATATTTAAGTAAATTTGTCAAAAAATGTATAAAATTAATGAATAAATTCGCAGTTGTTGTTAATGTATCGCGACATTTGCGAGTGTAATGAAGTTTGTTTGTTAATTACATGAGAAAATTCTTTGATGTGAGTGACATTTTTTTTAAAATAAAGGTCACTATTAATACGCATTGGAAATTAATGAGGGTAATATTACACTGCGCAACTTTAGTAAGGACTAATTTAGTGGGGATTCAACATACTAAGTAGTTAGGGGATAAAAATTGCGATCTAAAGTGCTAGAGACTGAGAAAAACATAGACATAAAAATACCAGATTTGAAAATCATCAGGAAAATTGGTGAAGGCGGTATGTCTGTGGTCTATCTGGCAGAACAAATTTCTTTAAAAAGGAAAGTGGCGGTTAAGGTCATGCGCATGGAAGTGTCCAGTAATAAACTTGATGTCGAAAGGTTTAAGCATGAAGCAGAGACCATTGCACATTTAGACCACCCCAATATCATTCATATTTATAACATTGGACAAACAGAAAAAGGTGAAGCCTATTTCACCATGCCATACCTGAATCATGGTGATTTTTCCAGCTATTTGATTGAAGATGAACAAGAGTTTATTAACTTGTTGAAAAGTATTTGTGATGGTTTGTCCTATGCGCATCAAAGAGGTGTTATTCACAGAGACATCAAACCTGAGAATCTTCTTTTTGGAAAATTTGGTAATGTAAACATTGCTGATTTTGGTATTGCCATCAGTAGAAATGGCAGTAGGATGACCAAAGAGCATCAAGTGGTCGGTTCAGCAAGTTATATGAGCCCTGAACAGGTACAATCAAATTCTGTCGGGGCTTGCTCCGATATTTATAGTTTGGGTATTGTCATTTATGAAAGGCTGACAGGCAATGTGCCTTTTCAAGGCGATGAAAATATCTCTATACTTGTTGGCCATGTCAGTCAGGAACCCCCAAAGTTGCCAAATAGATTTTGGCATTGGCAAAAATTAATAGATAAATGCTTGGCAAAGTCGCCTTGTGATAGATTTCAGTCCATTGATGAATTAAAGTTTGAATTGGATAAAATTCCTATCAATTCTTTACAAAGAACTAACCTTTCAATTCAACATTTATTGACTGATGACATGAGTCATCATCTCAAATGGATTAGCGTCAGCTTATTGGTATTGTTCTTTATCATATTATTTATTATTAATAAATCGACTGATACACCGAGCCCAATTATTGTTAATCAATCTGTGGAGCCCATCGTAACAGAAAACAATAAAAACCAAACAGAGACAATTGAACAGGAAATTACTTTAGAGGAGTTTCCTTATGATGATTTGGTGGCTCAGACACAATCGGTTGACAGTGCTTTTGTAGAAGAAGTGAATACCTTGTTAGACAGTGCATTCAATAATATTGATAATTCACAATTATTTAAACCGTTGAGTAATAATGCCACAGATAAATTTTTACAAGTACTGTCGCTGATACCTGATAATGTTGAGGCCAAAAAAGGATTAGAGTACATCTGTGAGAAATATTTTGAATTAATAGAAGATTCTTTAACGCAACTAAATTTCAATGTTGCATTGAAACATGCCAGGTCCATTATTTTGTTCAACGAAAAAACACAAGGCATTAATCTTCACTTTGATATGCATAAGGACGCTACTATAAACATGTTGGGGGAAATAGACCTGACAAATGAAAAAATCACTTCCAAAAAAATTCAGACTTTAGCTAAGATAGTCAAAGTGTTTGATGAATCGCATCCAATGATAGATAGCCTTAATGAGCAAGCGATCATTAAATCGGGGCCGCAAAAAGGTGAAAAAATAATTGATAAACTTGGGATTGAAACCATCGTTATCAATAAGGGTTTGGCGATTAGTCCACTGGAAATCACTGTAGAACAATATGCAAAATTTGCCAATGAAACAGAGAGAAAAGCAAACAAATGTTGGCACAAAGGTGGTGGGGTCAGTAATTTCTTTAATCATAAAACTTGGGATAACCCCTATTTTCAACAAGATCCTCAGCACCCTGTAAGTTGTGTTACCTGGGAAGATGCCAATGCTTTTAGCATATGGTTGACGGAACAAACACAATACCACTATAGATTGCCTTCAAGAGATGAGTTTTTAATGTTGGCACAAGAGGATGTGACGCCTTTTATTGCTTGTAAGTCTTCAAATATATCCGGGACTGAATCAAAAAAAATTCGTAACAAGGAAGATAAACTTGATTGTGATGATGGGCATAAGTTCACTGCTCCAGTTGCCTCATTTTCTGTTAATAACTTGGGCTTATATGATATTAATGGTAATGTCAGTGAATGGGTGGATTGCAACCAGAAACCTTGTGAAACCCCTATAGCCATGGGAACCTCCTGGTTTCATGGTACCCAATCCAATACAGCCAATAAATATGAAGAACATGAAGCCAATGCTGCATACTCTTATGTGGGCTTTCGCGTTGTTAGAGACTTAACCGACCATAAGGAGGCTGGATAATGTTAACAACCCTAGAAAGTGGCGCAATATTATCTGGCCCGAATATTTCATCAAAACGGTAAAAAAGTTGATTTTATATATGAAAAGTATGGAGTGTCACGATTTTTTTAAAAGCGCACTGTGTACCTGAATGGTTTTATGAAAAAAATGGCCGCATATCTTGAATAAAATCGCTTCAAAATCATGAAGCTTCATAAACTATTAATCAGGGCATTGAAGCGATGTTTCTCCAATCTACTTTGCCATTTTTACCCTAAAATCCATTCTATAACGAAATATTAGTGATAGCTAAATGAAAGTAAATTGTGTTTTTTCTATCTACTTAGGCACATCTGTATAGAGTGTGATTTTTCTATAAAAACATGACTTTTGTACTATATCTTAAATAACATTTAAAATTTAATATATTAACATGAGAATTTTTCTATTATTATTGATCGCATGCATTGCTGTGAATGCAAAAGATTATCAAGTGCCATTGAGCGAAAAATCTGCGTTAATTGATGGTGTTTTAGATGATGCAATTTGGCAAGATGCTTTAACTGTCAATTTATTATATGAAACAGAACCCGACAATACAAGAAAGGCGATTGTTGAGACTAAGGCATATATTGTTGATAACGGACAATCAATTTTGTTTGCTTTTGAAGCGATGGACCCTGAGCCTGAAAAAATTCGAGCTTTTTTGCGTGATAGAGATTCAGCATACAGAGATGATTATGTTGGCGTTATGTTAGATACCTATAATGATCAGCGTAGAGCATTACAGTTCTTTGTTAATCCTTTGGGGGCACAAATTGACTCCATTCGTGATGAGTCCGGAGGCGGAACCAATGAAGATGATTCTTGGGATGCCATTTGGGATTCTGCTGGTAAGATCACTGATCAAGGTTATATTGTCGAAATCGAAATCCCTTATTATGAAATTCAGATGCCTACCACTGTTGGTGAAAAAACATGGGGCATCAATTTATTCCGTTCATATCCGAGAGATGTCCGCAAACAGCTTGCCTCATCACCGAACGATCGAAATAATACCTGTTTTTTGTGCCAAATTGATAAATATACTGGTTTTGCAAATGCAGAACGTGGACGTGACTTGGAAATCACTCCGAGTATTACAATGATCAGTAATCAACAAAGAGAAGATGTCAGTTCAGATTATTCTGATTTAAAGCATAATTTTGAACCCAGTTTAGACATCAATTGGGGAATCAATTCTAACTTAACTTTAACAGCCACATTAAATCCAGATTTCTCTCAAGTCGAATCGGATTCTGCACAATTAGATTTGAACCAAACATTTGCCTTATTTTTTCCTGAGAGAAGGCCCTTTTTTTTAGAAAATTCAGATTTTTTTAATACCCGATTAAGATTGCTCTACACAAGGAATATTGCAGCACCAGATTATGGATTGAGACTGGTTGGTAAAAATGGCAAAAACGCCTACGGTATTTTTATAACTGATGACACCTCTACCAATATATTAATTCCAGGTGTATTTGGCTCAAGTGTGGCCAATTTAAATCTAGAAAGCCAAAATATTGCCACACGTTATCGGCGAGATTTCGGTAATTCATCTACCATAGGGGCTATGATCACCAAAAGGAGTGCTGATGATTATTCCAATGTGGTTACCTCTGTTGACAGCACCTATAGAGTAACTGATGAGGACATATTTATCTTTCAATTTGCTAATTCAGAAACAAAAAACCCACAAGCGTTGATTGAAGATTTTGAGCAGGAGCAAAAAACTTCGGGTAATGCCTATATTGTTAGGTACAGGCACTCGGAAAATAATTTCAATTATCAAGCCACTCACATCGACTATGATGATGGCTTTAGAGCTGATTTGGGTTTTATTGGGCAAATTGGCTACAGAAAATCCATTGTTGGTGGTGAATACATATGGAGGCCAGAAAATGAAACGTGGTGGAATCGGATTAATTTCTACAGTGATTGGGACATCACACATGATCAGCAAGGACGTTTATTAGAGAAAGAATTAGAAGCTAGGTTTAATATAGATGCCAGTAAACAATCTCGTTTTGGCATGAATGGTTATCGCAGGCAAAGGTTATGGAATGATGTATTGTTTGACGAGACACGTGTTGGTTTTGATGCACGTTTTCAACCCAAAGCAGGCATTACTTTGGGAACGGGATATGCTGTTGGTGACAGCATCGATTTCGCCAATACAAGAATCGCAGATAGAACAGGGGCCTATGTTTTTGCGAACCTTAACCTGGGTCAACACCTCAGTGTAAACTTAGATCACTCTTTTAGAAAGTTAAACAGGGATGGAGGCAATGTATTCATTGCCAATCAATCAGACCTACGTTTTTCATATCAATTCAATATTCGACAAAGGTTACGATTGGCCTTAATCAATACCAATATCAACCGTGACGTATCATTGTATGATTCAGAAGTTGATAGCCACACCAGAAGGCTCAATACACAATTGATTTATTCATATAAAGTTAATCCTAAAACTTTGTTATTTTTGGGCTATTCTGATGCCGGAATAGAGGATCAGGATTTTGATTTGACCAGAACCAATAGAACGCTGTTTGCAAAGTTCAGTTATGCTTGGAAGATTTAATTTGCATACTATGTGTGGTTATTTGGTATGGAAAAAATCACTTAAGAGCTTTTGGCTTGACTCATCATTAATGTTCTGGCATAAAGTCAGTATGATCACAAGAGGCCATGCAGTATGAGTCAGCAAAGAGACAAACAAAAAATTGCTTTGGTATTGCCAGGCGGTGGTGCCCGAGGCTCGTATCAGGTGGGTGTCCTAAAAGGGATAATGCAAATCATTGACAAACAAAATTGTTTCCCTATCATTACTGGTACTTCAGCTGGTGCCATCAATGCAACAGTTTTGGCCAGTTATGCAGATGATTTGAGTTATGGAGTTGCGAGACTGGAAAAATTCTGGACCAGCATTCACTGTCATGATGTTTATAGAACAGATGCCAG
The DNA here is from genome assembly GCA_964352735.1 of uncultured Alcanivoracaceae bacterium. GTDB lineage: Bacteria > Pseudomonadota > Gammaproteobacteria > Xanthomonadales > Marinicellaceae > NORP309. The sequence goes on from CAYGTC010000026.1 coordinate 38,279, forward strand.
GGTCATTGCCAAGACTATCATAAAGGTTTTTGGTGCGATTCTGTTTTCACGTTTTGGAGTCACAGCCCCACGTTCTTTATTGGATAACTCACCATTGACTACGTTTTTAACCAGAGAGCTGAATCTTGCAAAAATTGCCGATGTAATTGCCAGTGGCAATTTAGATGGTGTGGCCATAACTGCTTCATCATATGATACTTCTGTGGCTAAAAGTTTTTATCAAGGCATATCGACGATAAAGTCGTGGCATCGGACCCGTCGATTGGGTGTTCCAACAAAAATCTCAGTTGAGCATATATTGGCTTCGGCTGCATTACCTTTTTTATTTCCTGCACAATTGATTGGCAATGAATATTATGGTGATGGTGGATTGAGAATGTTGGCACCATTGTCTCCGGCAATTCATCTGGGTGCCGAAAAAATCATGGTTATTGGAACACGAGATGAAAATCCTATTCCAGTACCAGATGTGGCTGGTGATTATCCTTCAATGGGAGAGTTGGGTGGCTATATGCTTGATACCATTTTTATGGACACATTAATGGGAGATTTGTCACGCCTGAATAGAATCAACGAAACCATCTCTTTATTGGGCCAAGATAAAAAGAATCAATCCCACTTGAGACCAATTGATACGATGATCATTAAACCCAGTGTTGATGTCAGAGGTGTGACCGAAAAGCATGCTGGAGATATCCCTCGTCCAGTAAGGACTTTGCTGAAAATGATTGGTGGTTGGGGCAAAGATTGGCGCATGCCGAGTTACCTACTTTTTGAGCCGCCATATACCAAAGACCTCATCGCCCTAGGATATCAGGACGCAATCGACAATAAACAAAAAATCGCTGATTTTTTTTCCTCATAACCAGCTTTATCTTTTTTTGACAAACATTGTGTTTTTTTATAGGTTAATTTGTCAATCATCTTTATTTATTAGAGTACAAATGCAAAGAGCTTAATTATGCTACTTTTCTAAGAATTTCATTCTATATTGAAAGATTGAAATTTGACATTCTACTTTACGCCCGATTCTTTATGTCGTTTCTATTAAAGTATTGTAAGTTTATGTTTTTAATAAATAAAAACTGTTATCCACAGAACCTGTGGATAACTCTGTTAATAACCTTACATATGGTGATGTTAAAGTACCGTTATACTTGGGTTTTTATCATTTTGGTTAATATTTAACCGTGTTGTTTTTAAATAATAATATCAATGAGTTACGTTTTTTATTAAGTAACTATTGATGAAAGGGCTGCAAAAAAATAAAGAAAAAAGCTTGACAATATACCATTGTGTATAAAAACCAAATCTTACCTCAATAATTCAGATAAAGCACGCATATGTTTTAGAAAGAGATACTGAATAATCGAGTATGTGTAAGGTGTTTTATTCAACATATTTAGCCATTTTTTCATAAAACCATTCAGGCACAAACTCTATTTGATATAAGTCTTTGCTATTTAAAGATAAAATTTATGTTCAACCGATTTGATGAAGTATTTGTGCTAGATATTTAAAATTTACAGTAATGGATAGAATGATATGTTACGGCAGTTATTTAAGCTATATTCTGTGAATCGTTGTTAAGATATTGTTTTTTATAGACTAATTAACTTATCCACAGAACCTGTGGATAACTCTGTTAATAACTTAGCATTCAGACATGTAAAGTACTGTTATACTTGGCTTCTTATCATTTTGGTTAAAATGTAACCATGATAAATATTGTTATATAAATCAATAACATAAATATTTTTTGTGAAAAAAAACAAAAAAACAAACAGAAAAAATATAAAAAAAAACTTGACAGTGTTCATTGTGCATAAAGGTACTTAATAATCGTATTATTGAGTAGTATTATGGGTGAATTTTTACAATAAACAGGTCAAGATCAATGAACGTTTTTTAAAGTTATAAAGAGGTGCTTTCATTTCTTTATGGTTTTACTCAAAACCAGATTTAAACACGGTATCAAATCGGCCATGATAATAACCGTCAAATAGGTTTTGTACTAAAAAGATGTAACCCTCTGGAGATAAATGAAAACAATCACGTATGCCCAGTCCAAAGTCACGCATAGACTCAATAGGTGAAGGCCTGTCTATAACCCCAGGCGGAAGAATGTCCCCTGGTAATATGCCATCATCAGGAAAACCAAAAAAGCTTTGCATTAAGCCCAAATGCGAGACGTGAAAGACTCTTGGATTATCTTCTGCAACACTGCTGAATGCTTGCTCAAAAAATACAGAAGCGGTATTCAATTCAGTGACAGAAGGTTGAGCCATATTGGTATGAAGGCTATTGCAGACGATACCTGAAATGCCATCAAGAGTATCAACAAAATTGGGGTAATCATAAAAGCTCATAACAACTTCTATATTGTCATCTTGAGCCAAAATATAATCGATGATGGTGTTTAAATCATTGATGATTTGTTGTTTTAAGGCATCCTGCTCAGCCATGGTCATGTCGTTATTCCATTCTGATAGAAAGTCATTTCCACCCAAGGTCACTTGAACGGTATCAATGTCTATGTTTGCTGAAATTGCATCGCCTATGATTTGAAGTTGGCTGGGGGCAGCCCAATCACTGGCTTCGGTTCCATCATCTGCTGTCTGGTCACTGGCAGGGTCAATACCAATATTTGAAAATCCATTGTCATTGAATATTTGTGCATGCGTATCGTTATCGATTTGTAATTGGGCCCATGAGTCTCCAACAATTAACACCCTGTTTTGTGCAATACAATTAAAGGCCAATAGTAAAAGGACAATAGCGTATATTTTTTTCATATTTTTATTCATTTCCATAATTTTTATTTTTTTGACAGTAACCAATAGAATGTGCCTACTGCAACGACCTCATTATCTTGATCTTTAATGGTGGTGACGACTTGATAGTTTAACTTATCATTGACTTGTGGGATGTCACAAAGGCATTCAGCAATCAGGTTGCCTCTGGCTTTCTTTATATATTCCATATCTAGTTTTGTTAAAATTCCGCGTACATCGCTTGATAGTCCTGATAAAACGGCCAGGCCACTGGTTAACTCTCCAAGATTGATTAAGGCAATCGCATGGATGCTTTTTAAGTGGTTCATGTTGGATTTGCGTTGTTTTAAAAAAGCCTTGCACGATCCTGGTTGTAAATCGGTAATCAATGCCTTGATACTGCCGGTATAAGGTGCTATTTTACCAACACCTCTTGAGAAGAGTTTTTTACCGAAAGGTTTATCTTTGAGCTTTTTCCACGTTTGCAGTATCTTTTCACCGGGAGATTCATTGCTGTTTTTTTGCATGATGATATAATAAATATTTTAGTATTGAGTAATTGCGTAATGTACGATAATCATTATAAATATGTTTCAAAAATTATCAACCAAGCTTTAGAAAATGCCCAATTAGATGGCGTGCTCATTTATTCAGGCCATGCACATCATTATTTTCTTGATGATATGCCTTATGCTTTTGCTTGTAATCCCCACTTTAAGTGGATGGTGCCAGTTACAGAAACACCATATTGCATTATACACTATAAAAACAACGGTAAACCAAAGTTGTATTTATCTCAACCCGAAGATTACTGGCATTCTCAACCCAAAATGGCCAGCGGTGATTGGACAAACTACTTTGAAATCATTCCAATTGCAAGTAAAGCTGATGTACCGGATTTCAGTGGGTTAAAAAACCATGCCTGGATTGGTCAACAAGACTCATGTGAATACGATAATTTACAACACAATCCAAAAGTATATATGGATTATGTACACTTTCATCGCGCTTGTAAAACGGATTATGAGTTGGATAACATAACACAAGCCAACCAATTGGCACTTAAGGGGCATGAGGCAGCAAGGAGAAGCTTCGAAAAAGGTTATTCAGAATTTGAAACACATATGGCCTATGTATTGGCAACCAAACACAATGAGCATCAATTGCCTTATGGCAATATCATTGCACAAAACGAAAATTGTGCTGTATTGCATTATCAACACATGCAAAGGCAAAGAGCAAAAAAGGGCGAGTTGAAGTCTTTCCTCATTGATGCGGGTTGTAGTGTCAATGGATACGCCTCTGATATTACCAGAACATACAGTTATGGAGATGATGAATTTGCCGACCTAATTAAAGCCGTAACAAAAGTACAGATCAGCATAGCAGAGCAAGCAATTGCAGGAACCAGCTATGTTGACCTGCATTCAAAAACACATTTACTGCTGGCCCAAGTGCTAATGGACTTTGATATCATCACTTGTGATAATCAAAAAGCCCATGATACTGGGTTAAGTAATATTTTTTTCCCGCATGGCCTGGGTCATTATTTGGGTTTACAAGTACATGACTGCGGAGGTCATCAAGTTAATGAAGAAGGTAAAATACACGCGCCGCCTGAATTACATCCTTTTTTGAGATTAACCAGAACTTTGCAAGAGAACAATGTACTGACCATTGAACCCGGCATTTACTTCATCGATATTTTGTTGAATAAAGCTAAATCACAATCTCAAAAGATCGGTAAATACATCAATTGGTCCCGTGTTAAAGATTTTAAACCTTATGGTGGAATCAGAATAGAAGACAATATAGTTGTTAAGGAAGATCACGCGATCAATTTGACTCGATCTAAATGAATAACAATGAAATTTAATGATTGTGCTGTGATACACAATTCGGTTGGCAGAATCACTTCGACAGGATGGTCTTGAGATCATTCATGAAAAAATATCCGTTGCTTGAAGCCGTTTATTCAACAGAGCAATTTTGTAAAGCTGGACACGACTTGATTGATCAAATTGATAGTTATTTATCTCATCAATTCAATGGTAAAAATGCTGTAAATCGATGGCAAAATCCAAAGGATGAATTGTTGTTTTGGCGCAGTTATGATTATCGTGATTTTCATCAGTTTGTGTCCGATATTTTGCGTCATTCCATACATATACACAATCCTAAATACATGGGGCACCAAGTTTCAGCGCCTGCACCTATGGCAGTTTTGACCAATATGATCAGTGATCTTTTAAACAATGGCAGTGCTGTTTATGAAATGGGGCAGGCCTCTAATGCAATTGAAAAACTTGTGGTTGAGTTGTTTTGTCAAAAAATTGGCTACGATCCTCAACTTTCCAGCGGCTTGATGACCTCAGGCGGGACATTGGCTAATTTAACAGCCTTGTTGGCTGCCCGGCAATCCCTCAAAGGCAGTGATATTTGGCAACATGGATCCGATCAAAAATTGGCTGTACTGGTCTCTTCACAAGCACATTATTCTATTGATCGAGCTGCACGAATATTAGGGTTGGGACATTCAGGGGTTATACAAGTTGAGGTAGAAGATGACTACAGTATGAGTTATCAAGCCTTGTTAACATGCTACAAAAAAGCCATCAATGACGGTTATAAGGTTTTAGCAATTATTGGCAGTGCTTGTTCAACAGCGACGGGATCTTATGATGATTTACTGAGGATTGGTCAATTTTGTCAAGAACGTGAGTTGTGGTTCCATGTTGATGGTGCTCATGGCGGTGCAGCCATATTTTCGGATCGGCACAAATTCAGGTTAAAAGGGATAGATTTTGCCGATTCGGTAATCATAGATACGCATAAAATGATGATGACACCTGCTTTATCAACAGTATTATTATTTAAGGATAAAGCTAAAGGGAGTCAAACCTTTCATCAAAAAGCACAATACTTATTCGCTGATGCCACGGTCGACGATCAATGGTACAACTCAGGTTTAAGGACATTTGAATGCACAAAAAGGATGATGTGTTTGCAGTTTTATGTATTATGGCAACAATATGGAGCGGAAGTATTTGCTCAAAATGTTGACTGTTTATATGAATTGGGTCAAGTGTTTGCGCAACTGATTAATGCGCATGATCGGTTTGAACTACTACTAGAACCACAAACCAATATTGTGTGTTTTAGATATTTTGACAAAGCTCTAACTGAAAATGAACTCAATGTTCTTAATTGTCAGATTCGTCAAAAAATACTGGAAGACAATGCTTTTTATATTGTTCAAACTGAATTGAATAATGTGGTGTATTTGCGTGTCACGATAATGAATCCTTTAACAAATAGCAATCATTTAAAGGCGCTATTATGTAAAATTGAAATGCTGGTAGATAAATGAATAAAACAGCAATAATCACAGGCGCATCAAGAGGCATAGGAGCAGCTACTGCTTTGAGGCTTGCAGAGGACGGTTATGATGTGATAGTTAATTATCATTCTGATCATGTGGCAGCACAGAATGTTGTGAAAGAGATTCAATCTAAAGGTCGAAAAGCCCAAGCTATACAAGCTGATATTTCACGAGAGAATCAAGTGATCAATCTATTCAAACAAGCAGATGATTTCAGTACAAATATACAAATATTGGTTAATAATGCTGGTATATTAATGAAGCAACAACCATTGATAGACATTACAGAACAGAGGTTAAACCGTATTTTTTCTACCAATGTTATTGGCAGTTTTATATGTTGTCGTGAAGCGATAAAACGCATGTCAACTGATCATGGGGGCACAGGAGGAATGATCGTAAATGTTTCCTCAGCAGCAGCAAGATTGGGCGCTGCCAATGAATATGTGGATTATGCTGCTTCAAAAGGTGCCATTGATACATTAACCATTGGTTTGTCACAAGAGGTGGCTCATCAAGGTATCAGAGTCAATGCCGTCAGACCTGCCTTCATTTATACCGATATGCATGCTGATGGTGGAGAGGTCAATCGAGTGGATAGACTGAGAAAAAACATACCTTTGAATCGCGGAGGGAAAGCTGAGGAAGTGGCAGCAGCCATTGCCTGGTTATGCTCTGATCAGTCCAGTTATACTACAGGTGCTTTTATTGAAGTTTCTGGTGGTAAATAATGTGAATTATAGGGCCGTTGATTGTTATTTAATTCTTGAGTCATAATTTTGCCATAAATATTCATAACTGATCATAAGCTAGACTGCTGATTGTCATATCTTGTTGTTTTAATGGAACTATTCATTAATTACAGCAGAAAATCATGACAGAAAAAATCACCAAACCAAGGCATATTCGGCAAAAACTTGAAGCCCTCAATAATAAAAAGTTAAAGGCAAATGTAAAAGATACTCAGTTAAAAATCCATCAAAAATACCAAGGTTTAAGGCTTAACTGGCGAGATGCTGTTATCTTGATATGGTTATTGTTTTTTGTCAGTCTTTATCATGTACAAGCCTATGCTCAAAATCACATTGTATTGAACGATGTGAACAAAGGTATGATGCTGTCATATGATACTACCTCAGATCATTACAGTCCTTTGACATTGGTTTCATCAGAATATGAAGTGGATATTTCTGGTATTGTCGCAGACGTAACCGTCAAGCAAACATTTCAAAATAACAGTCAAGCATGGATTGATCAAGGCATTTATGCCTTTCCTATTGACAATAATGCGGCTGTATATGATATGCAAATGCAGTTGGGAGAACGTTTGATTGTTGCTGAAATTCATGAAAAAAAGCAAGCTCAACAGATTTATGATGAGGCCAAAGCGGAGGGCCTGACTGCCAGTTTAGTTAAGCAGTACCGACCAAATTTGTTCACCACTGATGTGGCAAATATCATGCCAAAAGAAGAGATAGAAGTACATATTTCTTATCAACAAACACTCAATTACGATGCAGGGCATATTGATTTTCGTTTACCTCTTGCGATCAAAAATCGATATGTGCCACAAGGAGATCTGCAAGAAACTGCGGTACCTGTCTCATCTGTGACAGATCAAATGAAAAGAAAAATCCGTATCAATTTGGAAGCAGGATTTGAACTGTCAGAATTGAAAAGTATGCACCATGATGTTGCCATTGTAAATTCTGATGTAACGAAAACCATTTCATTGGCTGATGATGGACTTTATGATCAGGATGATTTTGTTTTACGTTGGTATCCTCAAAAAAAACAACAACCACAAGCAGCAATGTTCAGTGAAAAAATCAATGGTGAAGAATATGTTTTGATGATGTTATTACCGCCACAACAACACCTTGATCAGTATGAAAAACAAAATCGGGAGGTGGTATTTATCATTGATACATCTGGCTCAATGCATGGAAAAGCCATCAATGCTGCAAAAGATGCTTTGTTATTTGGATTGACCCAAATGACTGAACTGGACAAGTTTAATATCATTGAATTCAATTCTTATACACAAGCTTTGTTCAAAAAATCTGTTTCTGCTAACGACAATCACCTTGAACAAGCCATGGCTTTTATTGACGGCTTATCTGCGGACGGCGGTACCATTATGGCACCTGCATTGTCATTGGCAATGCAACAACCTGTTTCTGATGCTTTATTAAAACAGGTTATTTTTATAACAGATGGTTCAGTTGGTAATGAGGCGCAATTGTTTAAACAAATCAGTCAAGATATAGATCATGCTCGTTTATTTACAGTTGCCATTGGTGAGGCGCCTAATAATTATTTTATGGATAAAGCGGCCGTATTGGGCCGCGGTAGTTACACCAATATAGCAGATTTAGACTTTGTTGATGAGAGTATGAATGAGCTATTTGTCAAAATCAAGTCACCTACATTGACCAATATAATGGTCGATTGGGGAGGCAATGTTGAGCAAAATCCGAAAATTATTCCTGATTTATACAAGGACGAGCCTGTTTTTGTGACAGCAAGAATGAAAGACTTTGATTCCAATGCCATCTTAAGCGGTTTTATAAATGATAAAGCTTGGTCATCATCATTCCAATTCAATAGAGATGGTGGATCACCAGGCATTGCCAAGTTGTGGGCAAGACAATATATTGGACAACTCAATGATGATTTAATGTTAGGTGCTGATGTTGATGGCAGTTTGTTGCAACATGAGATAACCCAAGTGGCTTTGGCATTTCATTTGGTCAGTCCATTCACCAGTTTAGTCGCCGTTGATAAAACGCCACAAATGACTGAAATGTTAGCAGCACAAGCCCAATCAATTGAGGCCACTAAGGTAATAACCGAAGCGGCTTATCCACAGACTGCATTAGGATGGAGACTTCAGATGTTGGTGGGTTTGGTATTGATATTTTTAGCAAGTTTGGTGCGCAAATGGCAAAGGTGAAATCGATAAAATATTGTGCATTAATGCTATTATTGTTAGGGGTTTGGCAAGTGACTTCAGCAAGCTATATGTGGACCAAGGCGTGGCTATCACAAGTATTGATTGCGCATGCGTGGGACAAAACTTTGGATAATAAACAATATCATAAACCATGGTCATGGGCAGATGGTTACCCCATTGCAATGTTATCAGTACCAAGGTTGAATAAGAACAGATATATTTTATCAGGAAGCAGTGGGCGGAACTTGGCATTTTCAGCAGCACATATGCCTCAAAGCGGATTACCTGGTGAGGCCAAATCGATAGTCATTGCAGGTCACAATGATAGTCACTTTGCCTTTTTGCCTGAGTTAACTATTGGAGATGAAGTGATTTTAAATGGTTTAATCAACGGGCAAAAAGTTACTGAGTATTACGTCATCAAAAACATCAGCATCATAGATAGTCGCAATGAAAACATTAGTGTTATTAATAATAATGAATTGATTTTGGTGACCTGTTATCCTTTTGATGGTTTATCATTAGCGACAACAGATAGATATGTGGTTAAAGCCATACCCAAAGAGGCCAAAGTCATGAGTGATTCATGAAAAAGCATTTTTTGTTGTTGCAAAATGTGAGAATTTAACTGTAATAATGAAAACTTTTTATGATATTGTCATTCTCTTCATTGGTTTATTCGTTATAGTAAGATTTTGACAGAAGGCTTAAGGACTATATTGTTGCGCTTTTATTTCACAATTCTGCTCATCATCGGTTTGTTACCTGAGGCTTACTGTGGTTACTCAGAGCCTTATGATAAAGTCATTGAAAAAAACTCCCTCATTGACCCACAAAAAGCCATGCAAATGGCTGAATCACAATTGTTAAAAGCACAAGCAAATGATAATGCTGAAAAACAATTGATTGCCATATATTATCTGGTTGCCAGCAGTATTATTTTACATGACTATGTACCTTGATCCTGTTCCATGCTTTTAACTGTCTGAAGTACATAATAAATATCGAAAAAACAATGACAATTGAAAGCGTCGATCTAAATTATTGATATCTAATACTTTTATTTTTGGATCACAAGTGAAACAGGATTTAAGTGCATAGCCATGTTATTTTATTGGATCATGAAAAAGCAAAAACTTACATAGAAAAAGGTTTATTATTAGCCAATAACAAAAATAACGTGGGTTTTCAAAGTGAATTTTGGGGTTTAAAAAGCTTTATTCAACAGACCAATGGTGATTATCAAGCCGCAATTGTGAATGCCAATAAGGCCATCAGATTAGCAAAGCAAATCGATGATGATCGTTTGTTGGGCATACAAATGGCACGTAGAGCAGAGGTCTATCTTTCACTCAATGATTTTGAATTGGCTTTGCAAGATGTACAACATGCCATTAATATCTTTAAAGAACACAATGACTCTTATTATTTATCAGGTCAGTACAATTTGCTGGCAATTATTTATGATACATCGGGAGATTATGATGCAGCAATCACTTACTATAATGAATCGCTAAATTATACTGAGCATCATACTATACAAACTATTATTCCCACTTATCATAATATTGCCTATGCTTACTTACAAAAAAAACAGTATTCAATGGCTTTAGAATATTTTCATAAAGCCAGATCTCTGGCTCAAGAACAAGGCAATCTCATTGCACAGGCGCGGATCGATTATGGAATTGCTGAAGTCAATTTTGCACAAGAAAAGGTTGAAGAAGCAGAAAACATAATAGTGCAGGTACTTGAAGTCGTAGAAAAAAACAACGATGGTATGATGTTGTTTAATTGTTATTCGTTACTTGCAAACATCAATATCATAAAAAAACAATTCGAATCAGCAGAAAAGTATTTGAACTTAGCAGAAAAACAAACTCAACAATTTAATACTACATACACCTTGTTGAGTATTTTGAACGGTAAAGTAAAACTGTATGTTGCGCAAGAAAGGTGGCATGAAGCGTATTTATTAAAAGAACAAATAGAGCAAAAAGAAATTGAAGTTAAGAAAGATGAAAAACAAAGAATGACTGATGAGTTAAAGGTTAAATTTGATGCACAGTTTGATAAAGATAAGCTTGATTTGTTACAGAAACAAAATGAGTTGCAACAACAATCAATAATCCAGGAAAAATCTAAGAAAAAATATTTATTGGGATTGCTGGTTCTGGGCTTTTTGCTTTGATAATCATGTATTTTGCTTATTGGCAACAAAGAAAAAATAAAAAGCATTTATATCAGTTATCAAATACAGACCATTTAACAGGAACAGCAAACAGAAGAAAAGTCATGAAAATATTAAAAAAGCTGTTTGATATTGCTGATTCTGGAGGTGCTGCTTTTAGTTTGGTCATGATAGATCTGGATTTTTTTAAAAGAATCAATGATGATTATGGTCATGATGTGGGTAATGATGTGTTGAAATTCTTTGCCAGTAGTGCTCAAAGCACAATGAGTGACATAGGAGAAGTCGCCAGACTGGGTGGAGAAGAGTGGTTGATTGTTGTCAACACCATTGATAAATCAGTCATTATAAAACATTTACATCAATTAAGGACTCTATATAACGCTGCAAAAGAGCCCAGTCTTCCCGAAGGATTGAATTTGTCATTCAGCAGCGGTGTATTGACTTACAATGACCATTATCAGCATTATGACCACATGCTAAGAGACGTGGATAAGGCCATGTATAATGCCAAACAAAACGGTAGAAATCAGGATATATTCTTTGATTCTTGAAAGAACAACGCATTGTAATTTGAGTTATGTCATATATTTTAGGCATAAATACTAACTTTTAGCTGATATCATCGTTATTATTAATATGAATCCAATCTATAGTGGTGCTGGGCTAGTAGATTATGCTATTTAATAAATCGAACTTTTATGAATGATGATTGTCACACATAGAAGTCTGCTTTCAAAAGAGGTCCAACATATGAGTCATGATATCATCAATCCACGCACCTCAGATCATGAGGACGACCATCTTAAATCATCCACATCCCAACAATCAGAAAAAGAATCTATCTATTTCAGAATCATTGCATTTTTATCATTGACTGATACCGATGTATTGGCCCAAAGCGGGCGTTATGACCGAATGCTGGCTTACGCGATGGTTTTTAGGCAATTAGTAACTTTTGTCTTTACCTTCCTCTTATTTACTTATGGCGTTTCATTGTTTTTGAATGATACTGCTGCTGTAGTATCAGGTTTTGTTTTTGCTTTGACCTTGTTTTTTCTGGATCAGGCCATCATTGGTTCAGACTGGGCGTTAAAAAACCCCTTCAAAGGTGGGTTAGGTATTCGTAAATTATTGGGTTTTATTCCTCGAGTTTTCTACTCTTTGATCATTGCCATCGGATTGGCAACCTTGGCTGAAATCAGTTTACAAGCCAATGCCATTGATGAACAGATTCAAAAGGATGTTGTTGAAAATAATAAAGAATATTTTGCCAGAATGAATGCCTATGAGTTAGAGTTGGATACAGCAGTTGGTGTCAGTGAAGATAAAATTGCCACGTTACAGCAACAAATCATAAATACCAAAACGCAGCAACAAACTTATTTGGCAGCAGAAGAAACTTATGATATTGACATCATCAATAACAACATTGATGTGAGCCAAGTTTCGCTGGAAGAATTACAACTGGTACAAAAAAACAAAATTAATGAACTCAGTGATCTCAATGAAAGCTTGGCTAAGGCCAGAAAAGATTACCAGTTTTGGTTTAATGAAGCGATTTTAGAACGAACTGGCCAAGATGGCAGAGCCCCAACAGAGGGGCCTAAATACCAAAGGGCGGTTAAAACCTATGAAGAATTAAAGTTTTTAATACCAATTATCGAAGCAGACATAGAAAAAAGCCAACAAGGATTGGATGCCATTGAAAAAGACGTGATTGATGCAACAAATACCCTTAATCAATATCAGCAAATTGCCAATACTTTAACCAATAAAGAACAAAATTTCTTGGCCAACCAACAAAGTATCATCAATAAAGAACAAGAATTGGAACAGGAACAGGTATTGCTCAGTAACTTGATTGATGACAAGCAAGAAAAATTACAGGCTTATCGTATAACGCTTCAACAAGAAGGCTTGTTTTTTGAACGAAAAACAGGTGTATTAACCCGTTACATTGCATTACAAAAAATTCACTCAGATCCTGAATTTGGCCATGTGGCTACATTGTTCAGTTATCTACTCAAAGTGTTTTTTATTGCGATTGAATTAATGCCAGTAATCATCAAATTATTTTTTAGCCCATTCAGCTTTTACTCTTTGAAAATGTACAGAAAAATGCATGTGGCTTTGTTACAAGAAAAAGGATTGTTGGAAGAAGCTCAGATGCAGTATGAAAGAGACAAACGTTCAAGGGAGTTGGCCTTTGAGGAAGAGAAAGCAGCAGATAGTGCCATGAAAAACAGCATAATGGTTTAAAAAATTTATTGATATCCCTATCTTTTTAATATATCTACGAAAGGTTACTAGGTCGTATATGCATTACCAGTGAACAGTTCTACTGCTTAAGATAATATGAATATATGCCTTTTGGGGTCAATGCTGTTGTGAAAATTATAAAATTGGCCTATCAAATTCATTATATTGTTAAAGTAAACATAAATTTATACTTCAATGTGGTTTTGAACAATGATTAATACGGTATAATTAATGACATTGTGAGGTATTAAAAATATTGCTACGCTATAACATTACATTTTTGCTGTTATTAATGTGCTTATCAAATCAAGCATATTCGGGCTATTCTGAAGCCTATAATAAAGCACTAGAAGACATATCATCAAAGGATGCTAATAAAGCATTATCAATAGCAAAATCTGATTTACTTGAGGCGGAATCATCGGGTGATATAAATGATCAGTTTGTAGCCTTGTTTTACATCATACAATTCAGTATGGAGTTATTAGATTATAAGAATGCAGAGTTTTATGTGGATAAAGGCTTAAAACTTGCAAATCAACACCACAATACTCGTTTTCAAAGTGAGTTCATAGGGTTCAAGTCAAATTTGTATGAATTTCAGGGTGATTTACGGGCTGCTTTTTCTAGCGTTAATGAAGCACTGTCCATGGCTCGAGAAATAAATGATGATAGGTTAATCGCAATACATTTAACAATGAGAGCTCAAATTCATTCTGGATTAAACAGCTATGATTTAGCACTTGAAGATATAAAGACTGCCATAGAGATTTTTAAAGAAAATGATGCAGGATATTATTTGACAGTATCCTATAATGTGTTGGCCAATATTTATAAAACACTAGAAGATTTTGACAGCTCGATTAAATATTATCTCGAATCACGCAATTATAATAAGGATATGTCACCGCATATTCAAATGGTGATTTTATATAATATTGCTTCAGCATATACTGACAAAAAAGATTATGAACAAGCTTTAACTTATTTTGATCAAGCCATAACACTTGCTGGACAAGCCGATAACACTTATATGTTGGGCCATATCTATTATGGTATGGCAAGTGTTTACGTTTTACAAGAGAAGGTGGATGAGGCAGAAAATATACTATTGCCTATATTCAAAATGCTAGGGGATGGATTTGATTTATCGTTATTATTCGGAAGTAATATATTGTTAGCAGAAATAAAAACAATAAAAAAGCAGTATGCATTGGCGCTCGAATACCTAAATATAGCTGAAGGGCAAAGCGATACACTTGGCACTCCAGATGTTTCGTTAGATTTTATGGAAGCTAAAGTTGATTATTATGTTGCGCAGAAAATGTGGGCACAGGCCTATGATCTCATGAAAAAGGTAGCGCTGTTGCAAGAAGATATGCAAAAAAGTGAAAAGGGTCAATTAATTTCAGAACTAAAGGTGAAATTTAATGCAGAATTTGATCAAGAAAAATTAGCTTTATTGCAAAAGCAAAATGAATTACAAAAAAACTCCATTATTCAGGAGAAATCAAAACAAAAGTATCTATTAGGGCTACTCCTGTTGGGTTTGTGCGTATTGTTCATTACCTTTTTGGCGTACAGACATCAAAGGAAGATTAAAAGACATTTATATCGTTTGTCGACCACTGATAATTTAACAAATGTGGCCAATCGTAGGCATATTATCGAGTATTTAAAAAAGTTGTTTAACGACTGTATGAGTGAGGATGTTTCATTTGTCATGGCTTCGATTGATCTCGACCATTTTAAACAGGTCAATGATACATATGGGCATGATATTGGCAATGAAGTGTTGATTCATTTTGCCAACTCGGCAAAAATGGCAGTAAAAAACGTTGGTAAAATTGGACGTTTAGGTGGAGAAGAGTGGCTTATTTTAATACCCAATGTTGGCCTTGAAGTGATGAAAGAAAAATTAAAAGAGCTCAGATCTAATTATGAAATATCGGATTCTTCAAAAATTCCTGAAGACCTTCATCTTTCCTTTAGCAGTGGAGTTGTAGCGTTTTCAGACCGTTATGATGACTATGCAAAAATGTTAAATGATGCAGATAAGGCGATGTATCAGGCCAAAAATAAAGGCAGAGGTCGAGATACCTATCTGTAAATAAATTGAGGCCTCCAGCTGTTTTTTCATGCGATTGAATTAATGCCTGTAATCATCAAGTTATTGCTTAGCCCGATCAGTTTTTACCCTTTAAAAATGTACAGGAAAAGTAGTATTTAAAGAAGCTCAGATGCAGTATTCGGACTGATGCTCTATTCGGCGCATTAATATGTGTATACCTGTAAGTATAAATAACTCCTTAATTTAGATAATTATCTGTCCTATGGATGGGGTATAGATTTTTCAGACAAGTCTTATGTATGGTAAAGTTAGGGTAAAAATAAATCTTGAAAAATTTACCCCCATTAATCCATGTAAGTTTGAGTGGTTTATATTACAATCAGGTGAAAAATTTCATCGAAATATATCAATAATTTATTGATGGGAATGTAATGGGTTTTATGAATAAACAAAGGCAATTTATTTTAGACAAGCTAAACAAATTCAGTTGTCTGTTTTTGCTGGTAATTTCATGGCAGTTGAATGCCAACGAATGTAGAAAATTATTTCGTGAAGGTGCTCTTGAACAAGCATTGATCGTTTGTAAAGAAATGAGTCAAACAGCAGATAAAAGTACGCAGGAGTATTTTTGGTCACAATTTATTCTTTATGATATAGCTCACTATCTTGGTGATCAAGAACAGGCCTATAAAAAATTATTAAGCCTAACTGAATATCCTCTTGATAAAAATGCACAATATGAATTGCTAAGAAGACAAGGTGAATATTATCGTTTAAAAAAAATATTTACTTATGCAAAGACATACTATTTAGAAGCATTATCCATTGCTGAAACTCAAAAAGATCAGGGGAAACTTGCAAAATCTTATAATGATATGGGTTTAATATTTTTAAAGGAACAGAAATATAAAGAATCACTCAAGTATTTGAAACAAAGTCTATCTATCAAGAAAGAGCTGGGCAGTCCAATCATGATGACCACAACATTAACCAATATTGGACTTTTGTCTTATAAAACTGGCGATTATGAGGGGGCTTTAATTTATTATAAACAAGTTGAAGAAATATGGATGCAACTGAAAAAAACACTTAATAATTCTAAAATGGTGAGTAGCAAATTAATACATTTGTATACATATTTTACTGCAGTGCATGAAAAATTACATAATACTGAAGAAAGGGACCTTTATTTAGAGCTTTTAAACAATGGTATATCTGAGCTTGAAAATGATGAGGAAGCATTTAAACGTTATTTGAGTGAAGTAAGAACACTCATAGAATCGGAAGAATATTTACTGGCCAAAAAAGTCATTCAAAACATCAATGTGGAATTTAGTCGTCAGCTCGATAATAATGCCTTATATTATTACTATTATGGTTTTATTGAGTACCAGTTTGAAAATTTTGACATCGCGAAGGTTTATGCAACAAAATCTTTAAGTGCAATGAAAGAACATCAAATATCTGACAATAAGCAAAACATCTTCCACCTATTATACCTCATAGAAAAAGCATTAAATGACCCTGATAAATCTCTTGAATGGCATGAAAAATACTATGCTGAAAAAATAAATGATTTACAGAATATCACAAATCAAGATTTTAAGTTATTGCTTTATGAGCAAAATATTGAGAATTCGAGAGGCAATTTATTACAAGAAAAACTGAAATCCGCATTATTAGAAAAGAAAAAAAATAGGTATTATTTAAGCCTTATTGCTACTTTGGGTGTTTTTTCTATTATCTTTCTATTGTTTTATTACCAAAGAAAAATAATGATCAAAAATAACCGGCTTTTAAATAAAGACATAGAAAAACATAAAGCCATTTCTAAAAAACTGGAAAAGCCTCCGGTTAATTTTAAATACTTACTGAGAAAAAAATCTTTTCAGTACATAGTCTTGGATGAAGTCAATAGAATCATTCATTCGAATTTTATCAAAGAAGAAGAGCAGAGAAAAAATTTATGTAATGCAGTGTTTTCATCATCTATGACAACATTTCTTGAAAAGGGCATGTTGGCAACAAAATTAATAGCAGTACCTGCTCAAGTAGAGCAAATACTGGGGTTTGATTACAGTCCATTTTTTAATGCACAACGGGTGATTTCAGGGCAGTATTGCATTATCATATTTTGTCAAGAAGGCGAAATGCTGAACATTGATTCAGAATTAAATGCATTGTCACAATTTGAATTTTATTTGAATCATCAAGATATAAAAGACATAAGTTATACAAGAAAATTAGTGGTTGATTGTATGAACTTTTGTTTGGATACTTGGAAAAAAAGAACAACAACCAGCAAAATTGAATTTGCAGATCAAAGTAAAATATGGAAAATTAATATTGATGATGGTCGATTAAGAACGCGTTCATTGGATAAATACTTCTCAATAGATTCCATTCCTAAAAACCCTAGAATCAGCCAAGTGATTAAAAGTTGTCACTTTATGTTGACTCTGCAAGTGCTGAATAATGATGAAAGATCTAAATTTGAATTTTATTTAAATGAACTGGAACAAACATGATGAAATATCCGAGTTAGTACTTGCTGCGCATATTTTCACAAGATAAGGTTAACAATACAATGGTAGTATACAAAGTGATGTAATCCAATGCGGATATATATTGAAATATTTTTTGGTTAACTTGAAGAGTTTTGATTTATGTCATTTAATGATCTACAATTATTAAATTTATAAGTTATTGAATATAAATATATTTATCCTGGGTAAAAAGTTTTTTACCCCTGTTTGAATATGGATTTAATAAAATATTACATGGCTATGCATGAAACTCCTGTTTCATATTGTTTTTGCTGTTTTTA
>CAYGTC010000027.1:0-55369 GCA_964352735.1 uncultured Alcanivoracaceae bacterium
TGTCTTTCATAATCCTCGCGATATTATGATGGACAAGTCAAAACATCATATCTAACCCTTTGCTTGATTTTCATTAACGGTGGGTAGTGGAGTTTCAAACTTTGGTAGCTCCATTCACTAATCGAGCAAAGGTCGCATCATTTATTGATAATGTTGCGCACAGGGCCCCATAATATACTGCTCAGTTGGGCTGTGATGAATTGCTAAATCACCAATACGTTCACCAATAGAATTTGCTTGTGCAGAGATTGCAACTGCATCATCTTTGACCGTTAATTTTTGCCTAGGTGTCATCATTTCATGATCCATTGAACTGATAATATCTGCAACCCTGTGCTTTGTATTTGATGCATCAATGGGCATGGGCAAATTAGTTTTGACTGACTCATCACTGATCGGTAAATTAATTGCCAAATATGCCAGGACCGTCACATAGCCTATTAAAAAAAATACATGGCTATGCACTTAAATCCTGTTTCACTTGTGATCCAAAAATAAAAGTATTAGATATCAATAATTTAGATCGACGCTTTCAATTGTCATTGTTTTTTCGATATTTATTATGTACTTCAGACAGTTAAAAGCATGGAACAGGATCAAGGTACATAGTCATGAAAAAATATTCGCATAATCACCTCCTACGAAATAATTAGTACTATGTTAACATTAAATATATTGAAATTCAAGGCAACTCATCTTGTTAACCATTAGGTCGACGAATAATAAAGAATTAGAATGGTAATTATTGATCGTTTTAACAATTCAAAAACAAACTTTTTGGATGAAATTATGATATTATTTTGCATCAATTTTTCTCAAGATTAATAACAGGCAGGAAACAACCATGGAATACCTTATCATTTGTACAGTAGCCGTTTTGGTATCTGCATTGACATTTTTTTCTGGTTTTGGCTTAGGTACTTTATTGATGCCAGCTTTTGCCTTATTTTTCCCAATTCCATTGGCCGTTGCTGCAACGGCCATTGTCCATCTGACCAACAATGTTTTTAAACTTGGCCTTATTGGCAAACATGCTGATTGGTCAATCGCCTTAAAATTCGCAACACCTGCGTTGTTTACAGCTGCCATTGGCGCGACATTGTTGACTTATTTCAATACCATTGAACCGATCTACAGTTACCAATTGGCAGGCAAAACGTATCAAATCACCACCATAAAGCTGACGGTCGGAATCATCATTTCATTTTTTGCCCTATTTGATTTATTGCCTAAATTTAAAAACCTCAGCTTTGATGCCAAATACATACCTTTGGGAGGGGCTATTTCTGGTTTTTTTGGAGGATTATCCGGAAATCAAGGCGCTCTGCGTTCTGCATTTCTTATTAAAGCAGGCTTGAGTAAAGAAGCCTTTATAGGAACCGGTGTCGTGATTGCTGTAGTCGTGGATGTGGCCCGTTTACTGGTTTATGGTTTCGTCTATTATCAATCTCCAATATCACTACAGGATGCTGGCATCAGTGGTTATGTGATCGCGGCAACATTAGCCGCCTTTATCGGTGCAATGATAGGTAAAAAATTACTCACAAAAATAACATTGAGAGCATTACAAATTTTCGTGGGCGCATTATTGATTATTGTAGGAATAGCCATGGCTTGCGGTTTACTTTAAAATTCAAATATTCAAACCATAATCTTTAAAATCTAGGAGATATACCGAAATCTTTACAGCAATTATCCAACCCCTCTTTTATCATTAACATGGCTTTATTTATGGTATCTATACTGGTTCTAAATGCTAAAATTGCCATACGTATGACAAATCTTTCTTCTATTATTGTTGAACTCATGAACACACGGCCATCCTCATGAATATATGACAACAGTTTTCTATTGAAATCATTCTCAATCGACTTTTCGCAGGGAAACCAAAAGTAACTCACAGATAAATCTGGTTCAGGACCAAGAGCAAAGCCTATTAATTCAAGCTGTTTTCTAAAGTACTGAGTCAACAAAAGTTTATGTTCCAAACAGGCTTGAAATGGGGTTGGACCATAAAGCTTTAACGGAAGCCATAATCTTAAGCCTCTAAAATGTTTGGTTAGCTCAGGTGACAAATCACAAGGTGAATCGATGCCATCACCATGGGAATCTTGCATATACCGTGCCAAATAATGGTGTGATTGCATGACGGCTTGCTTATCTTTAACCAACACGGCTCCCAATCCATAAGGCAAAAAGAGCCCTTTATGCGGATCTACCACCAATGAATCAGCTTTTTCAATGCCTTTAAACAAAGATTTTTTATCCTCAACCATGATAAAAAAGCCACCATATGCTGCATCAATATGAAACCACAGTTTATGTTCTTGAGCTATTTTCGCCATTTCATCAAGAGGATCAACGGCACCAGTATCAGTTGTGCCTGCTGATGCAACGATTAAAAATGGCATTAATCCTTTTCTTTTATCTTCAGCAATTTTATCAGCCAAGTCTGCTGCACACATGCGTGAATGGTCATCTAATTTTATCATTCGGTATTGAATGTCCTCTAATCCGATGATGCGAACGGCTTTGTGCAAACAATGGTGCACTTGCGGACTCAAATATATCACTGAGTTTCGTATGCGTTCGTTTTTAATTTTATATTTATCTCTGGCAGCAGTCATGGCAATTAAATTGGCAATAGACCCACCTGAGGTCAGATTACCAATTGCAGTTTCAGGAAATGCAAATAGTTTTTTTAACCACTCAATGGTTTCATTTTCTATGGTTACTGCACCGGGTGAACCGTAGTATAAACCCGCATATTCATTGGTGAAAGCAGCAATATAATCAGCGATTGATGAAGCATAAATACCCCCACCAGGTATATAGCCAATATGCCCCCCAGATGAGGGAACTACACCCTTTCCTATGACATCTTTTCGATAGGTTTTCAGGATGTCTTTGAAACTTTGTTTTTTATTATCCAGTACAAATGACGATTCCATGGCGCCATCACCTTGATAAGCGTTAATTTCGTTAATTTGAGCTAAAAACTCATCAGAAAAACCAATCGCCTCTTCATTTAACTGATGGCGTTCTTTTTCGTTTGGTTCTAAAACGGCATAGTCTTGTTCTAGCTTTTCTAATTGTTTTATCAATGACATATAATGGCTTAATTGGGGTAAAAAAAGATTTTAACACACAAATTTAATCTGATGTCAGCTTGTGATTTGCTATCATGAATAAATAAAACTCCAGCATAACTAAAATGACGAGTAAGCAATGATTAAAACCACCAATGAGTCCGATTTTTTGATCAAAAATTCGGACTCATTGTTAGAAACCTAACCATTAGCACCCTATTACCTGCGGTTACTATCTCAATTTGACAAGTTTGATGCGTATCATCCATGACATTTGCCACTTTGTGGCTTATGTGAAAATTTGTTCTATAAAAATACTTCTCTATTTTTCTTTAGAGATTTAGTTATGCAGATATCTCAAATATTATTATTTTCAAATAAAGCATACCCTACTATAGTAGGATTGCATTAAAATAGGCTTAACTTAATCTTGAGCCTTACTTTGACAACACAGGACAACACTGTAGAATGTGCAACGCATGGCACAACAACTGCCACTTACGTCTGTAATCACTTATTATCCGGTCACAACAAAGGATTTCATTGCGGTTATGATGAAAACGAACCAGATGAGAAATGGCCTGATGCCTGGTGTCATGATTGCCAACAGTTATTAGAACAACACGGACAATGGAATGAGACAGCCGCGTCTACAGCAAATATTCAAATTATTTGTTCATCTTGTTATGAAGATGTCAGAACCAAACACTGGCGCCAAGACAATGAAATGGTGAACAAACATTTGAGCCTATGTGACAAGTATTTGGAAAAAAAGCAAAAGAAATTCATTGAAAAATTTTCGATTCACAAATTTGCCCAATGGCAATGCTTTGTTGACCAACGCAAATTGGTTTTCTCACATGAGAATGTTCCCCAAGTTGAAGCACAAATTGACATCGTAGGAAATTATACACTTGAAACAGGTAGGTGGTTATGGGCTTGGGCCAATGATGATCTATCCGAGCACGTTAAAAAAGCTTCTCAAGTAATTCGATCGCTTGGGGAAAAAACTCAAGATTTGAAACTGTCCTCGGCAACCTGGGTAAGTACAGAAAAGCAAAGCCAACAAATGACAGCAATCATGGCAAAAGAGTTACAAGCCATTGGTTCTTTTCAGATACCTTCTGATGATGGACTGCAATATATGGTGATTCATAGGGCCAAAGATTTGACTAAAGATCAATCACCATTGTCTTTTAGCTCAATATTTTCTCGCTTAATGAACTTAAAAAAATAAACACATATTACTGACAAGTCGTGTTATCAATTTTCAGCAATTGACGAACCAGTGAAACTTTTTGCCCATCAAGACCATTTAATGTGAACATACCTGTTGTACAACCATCGAATATTAATTCTAAGCTGCCCCACTTCGACAATGAATCTGATGGGTCTGCCGGCATGGTAAAAAGTCCTCCACTGGTTTGAGATAATGTCATCTGAATTGGTTGATTTAAAAACAATGGCTCTGAATAAATATCTGAGATCAACCACAAGCGTTCACCCATGGCATCAAAACCATAATAAATCACCAACATACCTTGTTCTGAAATCAAGATATTATACCCTTCTCCATTCAAGTTAGGGTCAAACCACAAACCACTGAGACCTGAACTTTCTGTTATTTGTTGTGGCATAATGGATGGTGCATCTAACAAGACTTGTTGGATATTTTGTCCGCGGTAATTACTCACATACAACTCAAAAGGTTGCTCTCCATGTGCTAGGCCCAATGGCCCATCAAATATAAATTGTTCAGCATCCCCTTGTGCTCCAGGGCCAGCAACAATCTTCACAACACCTCCCATATCAATAGCATACAGCCTATTGTCAGAAAAACCCGTCACATAAATGTGTTGATCCTGATAAAGTAAATGGCCAATCCTCATATCACCGCTGTCAATCGGCAATGTCGCCCATAATTCCAGATTGCCATCATTTTTCAGCCGAAAAACTTCTGCGGTTTCTGCATTGGCAATGTATAAATTTTGCTCATTATCAAAAGCCAGTGAACGTGCATTAGAAACCATACCCGCACTCAATACATTACCAATAAATGGACCTAAGTTGGATATTTCTGCAATTCTTCCACCATTCAATGTACTCACATATAAATTATCAAATGAAGATTGAATCATTGCTGCAGGTTCAGCTACACCTGATAATGAGGATTCAATTTCTGCCACTGGCCCATTAAAGTAATCTTTTATGATGACTTGATTGGCAGGATCTGAAATATATACATTTTGTGCGCTGTCTTGATAAGCGTATAATGTATATGCCCCTTCATCATAAATAACCGATGAATTGCCTTCACTATTAAAGCGAATAACACTGCCCTGTCCTCCTGTAGTTACCAAATAATCACCATTTGGTGTTTTTGAAATACCATCATATGTTTGCCCAGAAAGAACTTCTCTTATTTCTGCTGCTTCAGTCCCAAAAATCACCATTATTATTAAAAACAAACTGACGCTTTTTTTCATCATAACCACCCAACAATATATTAATAACTTCGTATTATATATTACGTATATTGACAAAAATAACAAGTCATAATAGTAGAATAATACTTAAGCCATTAATTTTTAATGATTGTTAATTAATACAAAGACGCCATTGAAAAGACCCACCCAGTACCTTTTCAATGGCTTTAAATGAGCACAGCTATTATTTGTCGTTGTCTTTTGAACCTGCCATACCAAAGATAAAACTGTAGTCACTGGTATATTCTTGACCACCTTTTGGAGGATTTAAAGTCGCGCTAGAATGACAAGCCACGCAGGTGGCATTTTGGATATACGTTTCCATCATGGTATTGGCAATTGGCTGAGCACTGGGATTGGGGCGAAATCCAGTTTCTGATAATTGATTAATGGGCACTTTTTTACCTGCATTTTCATCCACCGGGGAATCATTCCATAAAACATTGATTAAATTATAGTATTGATATACTGAATCGTTATTGTCTTGTTTTATCAATGCATGCGCGGCTTTGTTAGTATCCATCACCGGGTTTTCATTGCTATTAGTGATGGCATATTCTCTGGCAACTTGAATGGGATATGCCAAACACTTTCCAGCCGGTTCACCTTTGATAAAAGACAGTGGGTATTGTGGAGAGACATTGACATCACAACTGGTTTTTTGATTGATCACACCGTTGACACACATAGGATCAATGTCTTGTGGTATGCATTGTGGATTGTAGAATGTGTAATCATCATTTGAGCTAACAGCAGATATTTTTTCAAGATCTGGCGCATTGTCTTGATGTTCAAAAGTTGACCAAATCCAGCTGGCTTGTGCGCTGGTTTTATGAATAATGTGTAAACCAACCAATGCAAAATCCTGCAACTTGCAGTGACCATCATCTGAACAAATATTGGCACGGGTCATTTTATATTTGTTCCACTTGTTATTCTCAGGATCTGTCACTGTTAACCAGGCCACTTTAAACTCCATGGCTCCCACTTTTCCACTCAAGTTGCCTTTTGGCAAATCCAGAGCATGACCTGCTTTTGCTGCCTTGTATTGTTGTACTGAATTATAAAACTCATGTTCATAAAAGTATTCGAATTCGTCACGATTCACCAGTATTTCGTACCACACCAAATTGCCCTTTTTATCAGCTAACCAAGCTTTATTGGAATTTTCTGGAAAAGCTTCATTCAGATCAGCGTCAGCATCAAAGTTAACGGTCACTTTAGATGTCCCAAACATGGTTCTGGCGTGTTGAGTGTTCTTTTCTTGGGTATTAATCACATAGGCCCTTTCGTGCCATTGTGGAGGCTTTGAACCATCTGGTTTCAAAAACTCGTGAACATTCATGTAAGTTTCAAAAACCACCGGTGAATAATCACCCGGATCACCAAAATTTGCAGCTGAACTGCCTGGTTTAACTGACCAATTCAGTGCAATAAACTGCTGCCATGCCAAACAATTAAAACCGGCTTGGTTGCTTTGTTTGGTATCACCGGGAATCACAGCGCTCATGGTTGGAGGAAACAAACATGGCCATTTGATGTCTGCATTGTTTGCTTGAACATTGTGAATCGCACAAATCAATACTGTAACCATTGCTATTTTTTTCTGAATATTAAATGGATTAATCATTTTTTTAGCCTCTTATTATTGTGAAACATCTGTGATTGTTAAATTACCTGGTACAGCAACTTGCTCTGGTGAACCTTGATTGGTAACTCTTACGCCATATTGACCAGATTTAACATCTTCATCTATATCTATATCAATCACATATATGATGGTTTCAAATACGCCATGTTTACCAGTGACTTGTCCATTTCCCATAGGATGTGCATCTTTCAATGTAACGTTAATGCCCTTCTCCACAGATCCATCAGATCGAGTATAAACAATGGTCACGTCTTTTTTACCATCAATGGCTTCTAAAGCCATGTCCTTTAACTGCATTCCCGGGTGTGCCACAGGAGGCAATAAGGGAATGGTGGCATTGCTGATTTTTGGCTGATCATTGACCGCTTTAAGTACTTCATATTTAACCAAAGGCTGAGCCCATGGATTTGCCTGGGGGTTGTCACTGACAGCTGGATAACCGATTCCGTCAACATTAGGTAAATTGGTATAGGCAGTTCCCGCCAAAGCCTGATTGAATGTTTCAGCCATTTGAGCGCCCCACCAAATTTGTTGGCCATCAATGGTAATATCACTTACGGTGTAGCCTTTATTTTCAGGCACTTCATAAGTGGCATGCAGAATTTGATCGTAATTGCGGCCATCTTGTTGTGCTGTTTTGCCTCTTACCACCTTAAAGAATGTAGCTGGGTCAGTGCCATCTGGTGTCTTGTAATTACTAAAATCTGGGGTTTGCATATACAAGGCAATGGGGTTAGTCAATGTCACTGACAAACCGGCATTCTTAACAATTTCATTGACTTGAAATCCGATATTAGGGTCACTGTTGCGAAATGAAGACCCATACTGGGAAGCGCAATTGTTATTTTGAGGGCTGTAATCTGCATCCGAAAGATTACGAATAATGGTGGCAGCTGCCCCTAAATACATTTCTGCACCAACTGTATTTGGTGGGCTTGTCAAGTGAGCTGCACCACCTCCATTGGCAGTGGCCGTATTCCCATAATTCCATTTATTTAGTGGGTTATATACATGCTTACCACGATAATCCAGCACAGGTTTGCCTTTTTTATTGGTTAAATACAAATCGTCAATTTTAACTTTTTCACTGACCAGCTGATGGTAGAGTGCTAAAACTCTGCTGGGATCCACATGCCATAAGCTGAACCAATATTCAGGATTTTCAGCAGTAAAACTAATCTTGGTGATTTTTCCATCTGCGTTACGCGCCACCACCCATTCATTGTATTCATCCTTCCATCCTCTTGGGCCACCAGGACCGAAAGAATTTTTTCCATCACCTGTTTTCCATTCACTGGGGTCCTGATCCCAATTGACAACTGGACAAATATCGGTGGGAATTGGTAACGGTGCAAAATTGGATAAATCCTTGCTGGCCAATGCTGGGAATTTCTTTAATAATTCATCCAACGTTTTATTCAATGTGGTTCCATTCATTTCATCTTGATATTTCATCCATTTTTTTAATGCTGGATCATTCTTATTTAACCTACCGTTATCAACCAATGGATAGATCAATTCTTTAGGAATCTGATAGGGGTTGTATTGGCTGGTACTGAAATACCAATCAACCCGATTTGGAAAGGCTGTCCATGTCACCGGATCGATCACTGTTAAATCTTCATCCCTTATTGAAGTAGTTAATGGGTTAAAATAATTCACTCTGGGATAATCAAATTGATTGGTCCATGGATTACCTACGATTGCCATCATATTGAAGGCATTCATGTTCCAATTCCATAATTGCTTCATGGACTTTAACTTCTCAGGCTCTCCTTTAAAATCATTAATATTTGCCGGCAACTGATAATGAAAGTTATTGTCTGTAATTTTTTGTGTTTGGGCCACCACTGAATGACTGAACATTATCATGATAAAAAATAACATGGCATGAGTCCGATGTTTCATGTTTTCCTCCTCTTGTGTTTTAAAACATGTAAGCGATCAAAAAATAAAACGATCACAATGTTTAATTATTGTGTTAGGCCTTTGCTTTCTTTATGAATGCTTGAGCACAAGCCAATTGATAAAACTCTCTGGTTAAATATCTCACATTTATCAGTTAAAACCCTTACCCCATTCTTGTTAATCCTTACCATTTTCTTACCAAATCAAAAACGCCATTATTTCCTTATTAATCAGCAATTTAACTCATTATTCATTTGCTATAAAAAAGGATCTATCTATAATATTATTATTGATCTCATTGTTTATTTTTTATCGATAAAAATGAATCAACACAAAGAGGAAATGATCATCGGCGTCATGGCTACCGATTGAAAACAAAGATGAATATCCAACTCAGAATACTCACAAATTTAAAGAGGGGAAACCTAATGAAAAAAATCACACCAATACCATTACTTTTATTGTTGTTTGTGTCACTTTCGGCATCATCTGACAATTATCTCATGTGGCAATTACCAGGCAAAGGCATAAGCTTGCCTGTATATATCTATCAAAATAACAAACAAATAGACTTTATTCCAAGCATATCTTTGCAGTATTTTGCTGGCAAGTTCACACCAAATGTCACATCGGCCAGTTATCAACTGTATTATCAGCAAAACAACAAATGGTTCGGTTGTACTGTTGCAATTAAAGTAGGAAAAATTGACAACAAAAACACCACTTGCAGTGGTGCAACGATCACCAATCCGATCAAGCAAAATGGCGCAACCTCAAATGTTTATACATTGGGTTTTGGCGCAAAGCCATGGCCAGTAATCCCTGCGGCGCCCACACCACAACCGGCAAAAACTGATTACAGCAACAGAACCATTGCTTTCGAAAACAACACTGATTTCCAAATGATACAAATTGGCGAATCTTGTGATACTGGTAATGCCTCAAATGCCCCTCCATCCTGTCAAAACTCGCCAATTATTGCTTCCATTGAAAAAGGCAAATCACATACCATTTCTGTTGGTGCTAATGGTTTAAACTCCGCTGCTTTTTACTTGTCTTCCTATTGTAATGCCAGTTCTGTGGCTAAGTGTGGCACCGCTCCTACTGCTTCACAGTGTGCATCAACACCAACACCTACACCTCCTGCACATTGGGTTTGTACTGGCGGGTATTTTGCAGGCCAAACCCCTTATGCAACAAAAATTGAACCCACCATTCTTACCGTCAAAAATGGTATACCAAGTGGTGCCAGTAATGTTGATGTTTCAGCGGTAGATGGTTTCAGCATTGGTGTCAAACTCTATCCTGCCAGTAATGAATATTGTACTTATACGGTGCCCCCAGAAAATTCGAATGTATTGGGTGCTGGCGAATATTTTGCCAAATCTCCACTGGCACAAGTCAAACCACAAAGTAGTTCATCACTTGAACAATTGTGCAAAAGTAGTTCCCAATTGCCAAAAGGCCATGCTGGAACGGCTTGGGACCTTACAAAGTATGACACCGCTGGAGACTTTCAAGGCTGTATGAGCCCATGTGCTTATGCAACAGCCAATGTCAATAACTCAGGCATAACCAGCGATACCGTCAATAAATTTTGTTGCATAGGCAGTTATAACACCCCTGCAACTTGTGATATGCCGACTGGAGTGGTTGGTGCAAATAACTCTACTTACAACACAAACATTCAAGGCTCTGCATCTTTTCAGAATGTTTACGGGTTCGCTTATGGTGATGCAGGAAGCGATTACGCCTGCCCACCTGAAACCAACTTCATTGTGGAGTTTATTTCACAATAAGGCTCATGCCATGATATCGTTCAAGCTTTGATTATCGATCTCACCGCTCAATCAAACCTTGAACGTCAGTCATTTATGTAATGTGCACATATATTATTGATGATTCAATTGATCAATAAAAAATTGATCAAATTGTTCTTGATCCACACGCGAATGAGGCAGGGATTTAAATGTTTTTCCAGTTTCAGCTATATTATGGTCAATAAAATCGATGATGTGCTTTTCACCACTGTGTAAATACGATTCACTTTTTTCAGACTTTAGTTCAATAAGTCTATGAATACTGTCAACAATATTTGTTGGCAAAGTCAATGTCTCTAACATAATATGAAAATCAATTGGTGGCATTCTTCTCTGCTGTCTGATCCATAAACAGGCAATTGTCGACCTCAAAACATAAAAAAAACGTTTGAGTTTAAATTGTTGTTGATCTTTAACATCTGTAAAAAGCTTTTTCCCCATGCTCAAATAATGATAAGCGGTTGCAATGGGAGAGTAAGCTGTTTGTGCTAACTCATTGATATTTTTTATAAAATTCTCATCAGCCTGATAGATGATATGAGATTGTATTCTTTCTAAAAGTGGCGCATTAGATTTCATCAATAAATTAAGACTTTTACGTAAATCCCATCCTGTAATATCCACATCACCATTATCATACATGCGGTCAATATGACCTTTTCGTTCAGATAACGACAAGTACCAATCTTTCTCATGTTGATAAATAATTCTCACATCATAATCGCTGTCAGGCGAAGGAAAGCCCCATGCCCTAGAGCCTGTTTCACAAGCCAACAATATCTTGATATTCATTTCCTTTTGTAACTCTTCTAAATAATGATTGATTTGTGATTGCATGGTCATGTTTCCAAAATGATAAGCGTAGAACTGATACTGCATTCAAAAATTATCACAGGCTATTGATGAATACAGTATGCAGCTTATAAAACAGGTATGTTAACATACATTAATTTGACAGTATTATAATTAATAGCACTGTTGATGATCATTCTAAACAATTAACATTGCTTTAACGCACTTATTGTTACGATGATAGATTATTAATTTACAAAAACTCATAAATGAATCAAACTTGGTCTAACTCACGATGGTCATTAGATAATTCCTTTAATTTTAGACATGTGATATCATTATTTTTTGCGTTAATTGCGCTGTGGATAATATTACTCATTCCAATTAAAAAGCCGATCACATTTGATGAAGATGATGTCATCAACATAGAGCTCATTAAACCTCCTGTTAAAGATTTGATAGAACAACCTTTGTTTAATAAAATAATAGAAAACCAACCGATTATAAAGAACACGAAACCAGTACCAATGATTCAGCCAAAGCCACAAAATAAAGAGGTCATTACTGAATCGATCAAAAAAACTTCTATCGAACCTATGGTAACAATTAAAAAAACTGTAATTGATACCCAAATACTCGAATTGCCAAATGCTGGTACCATTTTAAATTCAATGGAAAGTATACAAAAATATTTTGAAACAGATGATCAATTTAATGCAGCAAAAAATGACCCTAATGCATTTCATTTCAGGCAATTGATTAAACCAAAAACCAAGAAGCTCATAACAAATGTGAGTCATTTAGCAGGTGCTAATGTAACTGAATATACCCCAATACAAATGAAGGCAGTTAAGGGGTTCATTGGTTTTTTTGCACCAATGAATGATATTGAAAAGACTCAAGATACAATGACCTACTGCTCTAGCCTCGGGAGAAAGTCTATATTTTGTCCTAACCACAACCCACTAAAAAATTAATTATTCGAGACTTTAAGATCACTATAGCGACGATTCACAATTACTAAAAAACAGGGCCAATAACGCTCTATTGCCATTTTTTTACACATTAATATGATCGTTCACAGCTTCATTAAAGTAATAATCCAACCACATTATTTTTTAAACATTCTTATTAACTTTTCTTTAACAAACCGATTGTTATGATCAACAGTTATTTACTAATTAATTTACCATCGATGAACCCTGCTTGGTCCAACAGAAAATGGTCAATAGATACTCCTTTAAATTCACGAAATTTGGTCTCGTTGTTTTTTGCATTAATTGTGCTGTGGATAATATTACTCATTCCAATTAAAAAACCGATTGTTTTTAATGAAGATGATGTTATGTTGATAGAATTGATTAAATCTCCCGTTAATGATCAAATAAAACAACCCTTGCCAAATAAAATAATAGAAAATAAACCTAATATAGAAACGCCCAAGCCTATTAAAAAGATTGAGCCAAAACCAGATACTATTAAAAAAGAAGCCATTACTGAATCGATCAAAAAACCTTCTATTGAGCCTACGGTAACAATTAAAAAAACTGTAATTGATGCCCCAAAAACCGAATTACCAAATGCTGGTATGATCTTAAACTCTCTTGATGAAATAAAGAGCTTTGCACCACTTGATGATGATTTTCAAGCCAAAAAAGACACCGCAAATGACTTTAAATCAAAAAATATGGTTCCGCAACAATTACCTCACTTGTCTCCTTACGATGAACAGCTAAGCAATGACCTAGCCGTTAAAGACCACATATCAACACATTTAAGAGTGATCAAAAGCGTAGCTGGTTTTCTTAGCTTCATACCAATTGACGATAAAGAAAAATCAGTTGATGACATGAAATATTGTAGTACTTTGGGCAGAAAATCAACATTTTGCCCAACCAGTAACCCATTAGAATACTAATGATTTATCTAAAAACATGGTTCATATCACATTTTTATCTTTAATTCTCAGTATGATGTTTCAATACATTAAGTAATGTTGGTATAAGCCTGAAAACAATAAAAACATTCTTGTCTAACGCACATGACTTAAACCATATTTTCATCATTATAATGTGATGATCAAATACCAGTTAAGAAGAGGAACATTATGTCAAAACTTACTACGATAATAACAGTGATTTTAATTGCATTGATGACCAGTAATACATATGCAGATGTATTAATCATTGACAGAGTAAATAAAATACAAAATTTTGATTTACCCAAAAGAGGCTCAACTAAGACACAAGTTTTAGAGCAGTTTGGCGAACCAGAAAACAAGAAGGCTGCGATTGGCGAACCACCAATTTCTGTATGGCAATACCCTGATTTTTCTGTCTATTTTGAAAGAAATTGGGTCATCAACTCTGTGGTACTCAAGGCCTCACCCGAAGAAAAAGGCCCTAAAAGTATTCAGTGATCAGATCAATCCCAATTCAAGTGCTTTAAGCACTGCTCTGGTACGATCTCGGACGCCAATTTTAGAAAGTATGTTGGAAACATGATTTTTTACCGTCCCTTCAGCGACAAATAAAGAATTGGCAATTTCTTTGTTACTATGACCACCAGCCATGAGTCGTAAGATTTCTGTTTCTCTGGCTGTCAGTGGGTCAGGTATATCAAAACTGGCAAAGTCGTTTTTTAATTCTTCAACTCCTCTGAGCAGTTTTTTTGTCACTTGCGGTCTCACAAGAGTTTCACCATTCGCGACTTTTTTGATGCCATTGACTAAATCATCTAATGGGACGTCTTTGAGAAGATAACCCATTGCACCATTTTTAACGCCTGCCAATACCAATTCATCATCATCAAATGTGGTCAGAATAATGGTTGGTGGTAATTGATCATTTTGTTTTAAATGATGTAGAACATCTAATCCTGACATACCAGGCATTCTCATGTCTAATAATACGACATCGGGCTTAATTTCGGGTATTTCTTTTATTGCTTTCTCGCCACCATCAGCTTCACCAATGACATTGATGCCATCTGCTATGGCCAATAATGCATTAACACCTTGTCGAACCAAGTTTTGATCGTCAACCAAATAAACATTTATCATATTAATTTACTCTAAAAATTATTTTAATACAAAAGCCACTCTTTTGAGGGACTAAATAGGCTTCGCCATTGCATTGCTTAACCCTTTCACGAATACCAGTGAGGCCATTGCCCTCCTCAATGAGATTCTTATGTCCTATGCCATCATCTCTGATAACAATGACTATATTATCATTATTATTGTCATTGTTTTTGCTAAATTCAAGCCATAAATTTTTGGCTTGTGCATGTTTCAAGCAGTTGGTGATTAATTCTTGAGTACATCTCAACATGGTTTGGGCCAATTTGGGATCTTCAATGGTGTACTCATCTTCTATACTAACATGTATATCGATACTTGGTATCCCAGCAACCAATTCTTTTATTGCTTGTGCAAAATTAAGGTTACCTTTGTTTCTAAATGCGCTCACAACATCTCTAACATCACTTAACAGTAAACGGGCAATGCTTTGCGCTTTAAGTACCTGTTTTTGTGCTTTATCTGTTGTTAAATGTGAAGCAACTTCCAGGTTCATGCTTAATGCCGTCAAGTGATGACCGATGAGGTCATGTAATTCTCGTGAAATTCTCAAACGTTCATTGATTCTCGAACTTTCTGCAAGTAATACTTGTGTGGCCCTCAATTCAGCATTGAGTTTCCTTAATTCTTCTTTGGCATTCTGCTGTCTACTGGCAACCAATGACAACACATAACAAAAGGATGAAATTCCAAACCAGAAGAACAACATCAAAACACTATCGACCTGCATATTTTCAAAGTCAGGTGTGTTTTGAATGCTTAAATAAAGTTGCCAACCAATTAAAAAATTTTGCAATAGCAGAACAATAACGCCATGAATGAGGGACATCATCCATGGCAATAAAACGACAATGATGAGAGAATAAAACAAACCATTCAAGCTGAAAGTTGACCAGTTGATGATATAAACCACAGCAATCATGGCCAGTAACAAGACCCATTCGTCAAAAGCCAATTTACCATGCCCAAGCTGTTTAGTGAGCATGATGAAACCGACGCCAAAAGATAAATGTGATAATAACCACAGAATACTTTGAGAGTTTAACCAATTATCATCTATAAATACTTTAACCAACAGTGGTGCTGATAAACTAAGCCATATAAACAACCCAGCCAACCTGAATAATATAATATGAGAAAATCTATAAATCATAAAAATTGGGCAAAACTGTCTATCACTAAATCTGCGTCAGAATCAGCAATACTTTGTCCATGATTATAACCATAGTTTACCGCGATGATATCACACCCTGCACTTTTGGCTGCATTGACATCATGACGTGAATCACCAATCATCACACAATCTTTGATGTCTAAATTGAATACTTGACTGGCATGTAATAATGACCAGGGATGGGGTTTCTTATGTTTGACTTTATCTCCAGCACACACCAATGAAAAAAACTGACTGATCATGTTTTGTTGTAATATAAATTCAGTAAACTCATAGGGTTTATTGGTGATACAAGCCAATTTGATTTTTTGTGATAACAGTCGAACCAACAAATCTTTTGCGCCATCATATAATTGGCAATGTTCACCAAGACAGGCTCTATATGCATCAGAAAAGACCACATAAGCGTGGTCTAATTCTGAACTTGAAGGATGTTGACCGGTTGAAAAAATCAGTGATCTTTCAACCAATTTGTGCGTGCCGTTCCCTATCCATTTTTTTACATCGGAAATTTCAGGACTTTTTAATTGCAACTCATCAGACATTTGATTAAGTGCAAACGACAAGTCTCTTGCAGAGTCAACTAATGTGCCATCTAAATCAAAAAATACGGCTTTATATGAAAAAATATTCATCAATTTTATTGTTGATATCTCTTATATATTTGATATTTATTTTTTGACAATTCTTTTACTGAACTGTTAGAGGTGTCGAGTTTTTCTGTTAACCAATATTTTCTCAACCCAGCTATATTAGTACTGCGTCTGGTAACCAACTGAACTTTTTCAAAAATATAAACAGTGTCATTGATTTGTAAACCCTTCAATGTAATGGATCTTTTAATTTCCATACCACTGTTAAATTTTTCTTCAATGGCTTTTCTCGCTTCAGTCACTTCGTCAGTCACTTCGTCAGTCACTTCGTCAGTCACTTCATTTTTCACTTTATCATTGCTTTCTGTTTTTATAACAACTTGTGCAGCATCAGGGGCTTTTAACTCACCTCCATTGAGTAAGCTTTTATCTATAATATAATAGGAATTCTCAGTTTCTTTTTTCAATCCAGCTGAATCGAATGGAAAATCTCCTTTGAATTTATATTGGATGATATTATTTTTTGACAAGCGATAAATCAATATGTCGCCATTATTGGTCACAATTTTATCTTTATTCATTAATTGTGATAATTTAGTGATCGCTCTGTTTGAAACCAAAATTCTATCTTTTTTCGCAGTTTTAGCAGGCTTACTTACTGAAGCAGCACTGTTATTGCTTTTTGCTTCTTTTGTTTCTTCAACATCAACTTCATTGTTAAACTCAATTTTTGGTATTTCAAAATCTGGAACCATGCCGTCAACTGAAGCATTATCTTCATCTGCTGAGATATCTGAACGATCAAGCTTTTCGATCATTTCTTTTGGATCAATCGCTTTTGGCTCATCTTCTTGTGCATAAACCGTTGAAGTGAATGCGAATGCCAATGTTAAATAGAGTAGTTTTGTATTCATATTATTTTCCTATGCCGCCAAGTGTTAATTTTAATGGGTCTAAATGTTTCTCTAGTTCTTCTCTTGAGAGGTCGGTATGCTCTAAAGCCACCTCAATTACGGCCCTTCCTTCTGAATATGCCAATTTAGCAATTTTTGCGCCCAGCTCATATCCAATGATGGGGTTAAGTGCTGTCACTAAGATAGGATTTCTGTTGACTGAATCAGCCACATTTTCCTGATTAACTGTAAAGCCTTTTATCGCAGAGTCTGCCAACGCTAAAATACTGTTCGACAGAATTTCTACACTTTGTAAAATATTGAGTGCTATGACGGGTAACATAACATTCAACTGAAAGTTACCTGAAGCGCCAGCAACAGAAATTGTCGCATCATTCCCCATCACTTGTGCACAAACCATCGCCATGGCTTCTGGTATGACTGGATTTACTTTCCCTGGCATAATACTGCTACCAGGTTGTAATGAAGGCAATGCTATTTCACCTATCCCGGCCAATGGTCCCGAATTCATCCAACGCAAATCATTGGCAATTTTCATCATTGTTGATGCCAATGTTTTCAATTGACCAGACAACTCAACGACACAATCTTGAGAACCTATGCCCTCAAATTTATTGGCCATGCTATGAAATGTTGATCCAGTTTTATCAGATAACCTTTTGGCAAATTGCTCTGCAAAAGCAGGATCTGCATTGACACCTGTACCAACAGCAGTACCACCTTGAGGCAGGTAACATAAACGATTGCTTGCATCTTCGATTCTTTGATGGTTTCTGGCAATCAAATCCGCCCATGTATTGAGTTCTTGTGAAAAAGTAACTGGCATGGCATCCATTAAATGTGTTCTTCCAGTTTTAACTACTGAAGCCAATTCTTGTGCTTTAGCTCTACAAGTGGACTCTATGTGTTTAAGTGCTGGTAACAATTTTGTGCGTACATTCAATACTGCACTGATGGCTATTGCCGTTGGAACCACATCATTACTGCTTTGCCCCATATTAACATGGTCATTTGGATGCACACTCACATCATCGTTTGTTGCCAAATGTGCAATCACTTCATTGGAATTCATATTGGAACTGGTCCCTGATCCCGTTTGAAAGACATCAATTGGGAAATGCCCATCATAGTCTCCAGACTGAACCTTGACCGCCGCTTCGATGATTGCATCGGTAACATCTTTTGGTAAATGTCCCAAAGAATGATTAACATGTGCGGCTGTTTCCTTGATTAAACCCAATGCATGAATAAATGCGCTGGGCATGGTTAAACCACTGATAGGGAAGTTATTAACAGCCCTTTGAGTTTGCGCACCATACAATGCATCTGAAGGCACTTTAAGCTTGCCCATGCTGTCTTTTTCAATTCTATAATCTGTCATATTTAGTCTTTATGTTTTAAACTTTAGTGTTATTTAAATGGTTGCTAAATCGCCTTTGTCTTGTAGCCAGACTTTTCTGTCAGCGGCTCTTTTCTTTGATAAAAGCATATCCAACATTTTAAATGTGATGTTGTCTTCCTCTATATTGAGCTGTATCAATCGTCTTGTATCCGGTTCAATAGCACTTTCCCTGAGTTGGCTGGGGTTCATTTCTCCCAAACCTTTAAATCGAGTGACGCTGATCTTTCCTTTACGTTTTTCTTGTTCAATGCGGTCTAATATTTGATCTCTTTCAGCACCATCTAAGGCATAAAATTTTTGTTTACCAACGTCAATCCTATACAATGGAGGCATCGCTATAAATATGTGTCCGGCCCTGACCAGGGGCTCAAAATGACGCAAAAATAATGCGCACAGTAAGGTTGAGATATGTAACCCATCAGAATCCGCATCGGCCAATACAATGACCTTGCCATATCTCAATGATGATAGATCTGTACTGCCAGGATCAACACCCATTGCAACGGCTAAATCGTGAACTTCCTGAGAGGCCATAACTGAGGACGATTCAACCTCCCAAGTATTAAGTATCTTGCCGCGTAATGGCATAATGGCTTGAAATTCACGGTTACGGGCTTGCTTGGCAGACCCGCCAGCAGAATCTCCTTCGACCAAAAACAATTCACCCATCATAGGGTCTTGACAGGAACAATCCGCTAATTTTCCTGGCAATGCTGGCCCAGAGGTGATTTTTTTTCTCACCACTTTTTTGCTGGTTTTCAACCGGTTTTGCGCTTTTTCTATGGCCATTTGAGCGATCAACTGACCCATTGCAACATTTTGACTGAGCCATAAAACGAAAGCATCCTTAATGGCATTGGCGACAATGGCAGCAATAGAACGGCTTGATAACCTTTCTTTTGTTTGACCACTGAACTGCGGATCCTTCATTTTTACCGACAGTACATAATTCACTTTATCCCAAACATCATCAGGTGCTAACTTCAAACCTCTAGGTAAGAGCTGATGAGCCTCTGCAAAATCACGTATTGAATCAGTTAAACCCGTTCGCAAACCATTGACATGCGTCCCACCTTGGGCTGTTGGAATCAAATTGACATAACTCTCTGTCAATGCTTCACCATCTGGTTTCCAACAAATTATCCAGTCAACCGTTTCACCTTCAACCGTTTGTGAACTTCTAAAGCCTGCCTCTGGTAAGATTTCAACCTCACCTATTGCCTCAATAAAATATTCTTGTAGGCCATCTGCATAATGCCATTTTTCATAAATCTTATTGATATCATCTTTAAACTCAACAGCCAGTCCCGGACACAATACGGCTTTGGCTTTTAGTAACCTTTTCAACTTTCTGACAGAAACTTGAATGGTATCAAAATACTGCCTCTCAGCTTTGAACCTGACCCTTGATCCTGTGTTTTTCTGGCCCACAGTTCCTATTTGTGTCAAATCTGAGACTTTATCCCCATGTTCAAAGGCAATATGATATTCTTTGCCTTCACGTTTAACCCAAACATCGAGTCTATCTGATAAGGCGTTAACCACAGAAACACCAACCCCATGTAAGCCACCAGAAATGGCATAGTTTTTATCTGAAAATTTACCGCCTGCATGCAGCTTGGACAGAATCAACTCCACACCAGAAATGCCTTCTTCAGGATGAATATCTACTGGCATGCCCCGGCCATCATCTGCTACTTCAATGTAACCATCTTCTAACAATGAGACTTTAATATTTTTGGCATGTCCTCCCAGTGCTTCATCTACGGAGTTATCTACAACTTCTTGAATCAGATGATTAGGACGAGATGTATCGGTATACATCCCAGGCCGCCTTTTAACTGGATCTAGACCAGATAGTACCTCAATGTCACTTGATTGATATTGATTTGTCATAAGTTAAATAATTTTGCTGATTGTGAAAGATAGACTTTAATCATTGTTGATCCATTTTATTGAGCAACCTTGTGAAGGAATTTGTTCAGATGTAATTCTACCCTTTCGTACTAACTCTTGCATAGCATTAACAAGGTCTCTGGGCAAATCTTGTTCAGATCGACTCATTCCAGCTGAATCTAACCGTCCTCGATAATGCAATTGACCATTTTTGTCTAATCCAAATATATCCGGGGTACAAACAGCTCCATAGGCCTTGGCTATCTGCTGCTCTGCATCGAGCAAATATGGAAATGGGTATTTTTTTTCTTGAGAGGCTTTTTGCATATTTTCATATGAATCTTCTGGATAGTCATTAACATCATTTGACATAATAGCGACCACATTAACGCCAAAACTTTGCAAACTGTGAGTATCAGCAACCAATGAATCTTGTATTGATTTGACATAGGGACAATGATTGCATATGAACATAACTACCAATCCATTGATCCCCATGCAATCACGCATATTCCAATATTTACCGTCAACACTTAACAAGTTAAAATCTGGCATGTTTTTTCCGAGTTGTACCTCGGGAGTATAAAGTAAGACCATTAGACTTTTTCTCCTAAAAATATATCTTTAAAAGCCACATATGCAGAGCTATATGTTACAGAGACAAGCAATAATGTAACGCTTAACACAAACATCATGTAAATGGCTGAAGCCACAACAGACTCTTCACCAAGCGTTGTGATTAATGCCTGATTAATGGCATAAAACAATACCGCCGATACAAACATTAAAATAACCATAATGAGTCCATAACAGGCAAATGCAGAAAAATTACGAACACCGGCTATCACACTCAATTTTACGGCTTCAAAAGAAGAAAGCTTGGTAAATGATAAAATCACTGGAGACAACATATTGATAACCAGTATTGGTAATACACTGATCATCGATGCAATCATGTATGCTGACAATATTGGAGAATCAAACAATGACATTAGAGAAGCGTTTTGTTGATTTTCATTTAATTTCATCATTTCACTGGTAATTTGTTCTTGTGAGATACCATAGACAGTCAAAAGTATTGAGGCCAATAATTGAGCCATGACCATCATCAACACCAATAAGAAGCCATATCTGAATATATTCATTCTATTTGGATGCCCAAATGCCTTGAATAAATATTCAATAGACATGGATTTACCTTGCTCAATATCAGCACAAGCCATGCTTAATCCTGCGGTGACGAATGGTACAATAAAAACAAAAAACACCTGAAAAATAGGCAATAAATACATGATGAAAAACGATACCAAACCAAAAAGCAGCAGGGTTGTCATCCAGACATACTTATTTTGAATCACATATCGAACACCTTCATTGATCCATAACCATCCATGTCT
Source organism: uncultured Alcanivoracaceae bacterium (assembly GCA_964352735.1). Lineage (GTDB taxonomy): Bacteria > Pseudomonadota > Gammaproteobacteria > Xanthomonadales > Marinicellaceae > NORP309. The sequence continues at coordinate 22,202 of CAYGTC010000027.1, forward strand.
GGTTGAAACCACTTTAATATTCCTTTTCTCTAAATTGTGCAAAATGAAGCCTATAATCTCATTATATTTTATCGAAAAAAGATGATATCATGTGCGCAGACTTTGACCAAGTTTTTTAAAATCTTAGATAATCAATAATGCGATTCTGTTTCCTTGAGAAAATGACATAATGTGTGCTTGTGTCTTTATTCAATAAAACAAATACAATATTGTCATTTTTGTATTTATTCATCAAAAAATCAATATCCTTAATTTTATTTGGATAATTTGCCTTCATATTGACCTCTGAAAAAGAATATGGAATGATCGAGTTATAGTAATCATTTATTGGTTTAATTTGGGCATAAAAATCAGCTTCAGACATTGCAGCAATAGACTCATCGGCATAAGCAAGTTTAGGCCCAGAAAAAATATGCGGTTTTAACTCATCAAATGCCAACCGATCATTGTGGGCATATTTTTCAACCATATAAGTTAATTTCCCAGCGCTCATCACCAGTAAATTAGCCCTTCCATTATTAATGATATAAGCCCCATAACACAAAGCAATAATTTGCATCAGAGCTACTATCGATAAATCAAATTTTAGCGTTTTTTTATGCTTTTTATAAACGACGAATGTCAGTATAGGGCCAACAATCAGATCAATGAACACTAACATCTTTACAGGAGTGATCACCCCCGAAATTTCAAAAAGTGGCTTCGGATACCAAATAAATACGATCATCAATATCAATAATCCAACAATGACCGCACTGATCAACAAATGTATTAGCAAAGCCTTTATTTTTGTAATCATAGGTGAATAAACTCTTATAATTTAAGTCCGACAACCTTAGCAAAAGCCCCATGACTTATCAACTCAGAGTAATTCAATCTTACTATTTTCTTATCAAAAAAATGCACAGCCTTAAGTGTTTTAAAGGCATCAAACCATTGATGGACAAATTGTTGCCATCTGATGTTAGAGGTTATTTGTTTATGGCATTTTGTAAACACTTTTTGACAATCAAGATACACAAAAAGTGCTGAAAGCTCCTCTTTTGGTGGTGCATTGATAATCAGATTGCCATCTTTCCACATGTTTTTTAAATAAACCAACCATTGTTTTAACAAAACAAAACATTGGGGGTGGTAGTAGGTATAATCATCTGTTGAATTCAGTTCATTTATCTTTGCTAATGCTGGCCCAGTTCCAAATGGCACACGATCTGATAAACGAGACCTGATCATTATTGTCATCTCTTGTGCTGCATTTTTGACAGGTTTTATTTTTGCTACTTTATTCAGTAAGTAAAAGTCCTCTCCTGCATTTTTCTTTGGAAACCCCCTGACCTGAGCATAACTTTCCATGTGGACAATTAATGTGCTGCCCAATGGAATGTAATCATATGAACTACCGGCATATTGGATACCTGAATGATAGTACCTTAACTTGAAATCATACAAATACTGTAATTTATTCATGTCACCACAGTCACTAAAATGATTGAAATCAGCCACAATTGCAGAACAATCATTAGATGACTTATTGATGATAGAAAAGTACTCAGTCGGCAAAATCACATCCGCGTCAGTTGAAAAAATCCATGGATATTTGATATGTCCATCTGCAAAAAGTTTCAATGCAATATCAGCGCCTATTTTTCTAGCCAAACCGACCCCAAGACGCGCATCAATCTGTAAACCACTGCTGTTTCTATCAACCAAAACAACATCATTAAACTCATCAAATTTCATTAATTGGGCATAACAACCGATGTCTTTTTGAGCATTAGACTTGTTCATTAAATCATTGATAAATGGCAAGTTACAACCTGGGTCACTTTTTTCCGGTGAGTTAACCACAACTATGATCAACACTTTTACATTGCTGATTTGAGAAAAAACAGTACTTAAACACCCTGCATTTTCTTTATAAACCGGAATGACTACTACATGATCATAATTATCATTTAGTTTTTCTAACCCTACAGCCTCTTTTTCAGCATAATTTAACAAATACTTCTGAATGGGTGTATTTCGCATAATCTATATTAATCTCCTAGCAGATCATTTACAGATAATATTGTTAACCACGGCTTTCACATTTTGTAGTGATATCACTTTGATTTGTTGCGGTCAAATGATCTACAAAATTACAAGGGCGATGACTCGCATCTAATTGATCTTTTAGAATTTTATCCCAAGCTGTTTTACATGCATTAGGAGAACCAGGCAAACAAACCACCAGAGTCCCATTTGAAATACCTGCAAGTGCTCTACTTTGGACCGTTGAAGTGCCAATTTCTTGGTATGAAACATACCGAAACAATTCACCAAAACCGTCTACTTTTTTCATCAATAATGGCTCTATGGCTTGTGGGGTATTGTCACGTGCAGTAAAACCTGTTCCACCTGTTATCAATACCACATTAACATCATCACGATATATCCAATCAGAAACCACTGCCCGAATCTGAAACACATCATCTTTTGTTATTTGTTTGTCAATCAAATGATGACCACAGTCGATCAGCCTATCCTTGAGAGCATGACCAGAGACATCATCTTCTTCGACTCTTGTATCACTGACAGTATGAACGGCTATGTTCAAAGGTCTAAAAGGTGTTTGTTGTTTATTTGACATCAGAAATCGCTATCCCGTAAATGATCAACAATTATAGTGTAGTTGAAATTATTGGTCATCCGTTTCAGATGTTTTATTAATTGATTTTAATATAAAAATCCACTTTATCGATTGCAAGAGGTCTCAGCATAACAATATGTCAAAAGAAAAAACAGAGAAAAATTTTTATGGAACCCGCAAAGCGACAAGTATCATAGATGATACGAATCAAATCAGACAGACTAACATTATTTCTCCAAATATGTTTTGATATCATCCAAATCTTTCTGTAACATTTTGATCATGGTTTTTTTCACAAATAAACCCATAAATGCCGATATCATTTTGACAAAAATTGATTGAGCTTGCGTAGTAAAATTCATGATCAATTGAGTTTTCCCACCCGTTTCAGAAATTGATAAGGTGGATAAATAAACCGCTCCATGATTTTCTGCCCTTACATCGTAATATTCTTGCGCTTTGGCATCTGTAATCCACATGGTTTCTACAGCTTGTTTACCAAACATTTCTCGAGTTTCTTGCCACTTAAAACCCACCAAACCTTCTTCAGGTTTATTCAAAACTTTAAGATCAATAATTCCCGTAATCATATCGGTGCAATGTTCTATGTCAGTTATGGCCTTCCACACAACATCTTTGGTTCTCTCTATTTCTACACTAACACTTATTTTCATGTGATCACTCCTTATATTTCAAATAATACATCATTCAAAGCTTATCAGCTCTAAAAAAATCACTATTAAAGTTCACCACTCTAAAATTATAAATCAAGTTTCAATGCCCCTTTCGGCGACGGCTGATAAAATAAAACATACTGGCTACCAATAAGCACAGTATCGCAATCAAATCAGCAATCACGACTCTATGTAATGCCTCATTAAAACCACTTGTTAACCATGCTATAACGACAAATGATAAGGTGCTGATGAATCCTGCAATGAAGGCCAATGGTTGATATTGAGACTTAAAAGCAGCATAGATAAAAAACAAGCCAAGTACCCCAAACAATACTGCTCTATGCCGCATTAAAATAGATATATTCGGTTCATCAAAAGATAAGCCATATAAAACAGATAGACGATCTGCGCCCAAAATCCCACTAACAGGCAACAAGTGTATGATTGCAACTATCAGTAACGAAACGGTGATTATTTTTTGCATGACTTCTCCCCCTTCACAAAAATATTATAAAGCTTCTCATGTATGCAGTTTCATTTCAAGCAAGCATGGTTTAAAACCACTTTTTTCATAGGCTCTTATTGCAGCAGTATTTTGTGAGTATACATCCAAGTAGAAATCATTAACCTCTTGGCTTTTGCTCCACTTGATCAGCAAATCAATGATTTTTTTATTGATCCCCATTCCCCTATATTCTGTTGCAGTAAACATAAATCCAAGATAAGAATGTCTATCATGCTGCAATGATTCTTTTGAGTTTCTGATTTGTGCATATCCTGTAGCAATAATATCACTGCCTTTTTGCACAACCAGTAGATAAGTTTTGTTATCTGATATGATTTTTTTCAAATCATAATAATGTGTCTTACTTTTTTTTATAGCAGAATTAAATGGCTGTTCTGCCTTAATAACCTCTTGTTCTAGCGTTAACAAATTCTCAAGGTCGTTTATTGTGGCTTCTCTAAAAATCATAATGAGTCTACAGTTTGAATAGGATTTGAATTAATTGTATATCAAAGCGCTAATAAAAAAGGGTGAAATTGCCCTTTTTTATTAGTAATCCTATTGTAAAAGTAAGGATTATTGTTGTAGCCTACCGTTTTCTTGCAAAGAAGATTAATGCAGCCAATAACAGTAACGGGCTCCAGTAGCTATTGACTGAAATCAGAATGGTCTCTGGTATCGTGTTGCCACAAATTATGCTTAAGATATTAGAATCATCTATACATAATTCAAATGCACAAATTTATGCAATTACTGTCAATGTAGAATTACCCAAATCCAGGTCATTGACATCAGTGTGGTGTCAACTTTAAATCACATCACCAGTACTATCGGAACCGTTGTCATTTACTCCAAAATATAATGTTTTGAGTGCCATCAACAAAAGACATATCCACCCTCTAATTCAACGGCAGAATATCGCCTTCTGTGCACTCAATCATGTGTGAGAGCCTGCCATTATGCAAGACCCTTACCCCAGAAATGGTGGCTTGTCCACCCCACAAATCCTGTTGAATTTCTTTGATGAGTATTTTTACACTTTTTTTACTTTTGCCTTTTTTGAGACGAGCTTGAACGATTTGATTGATTTGCACAGTGTATATTTTTCGAATATTCAAAAAGATTGAAAATTTCCAGCACAATCTGGAGCGAGCGCGCATGATACTCATGACTCATAAAATTGTCAAATAACTGTGAGTAATTTGCCTGATCTCAGGGTGGTTTTTTTTATTGACCAGGCAAATTATTGTAGTGGCTATTACTCTAAAATATTTTCTTTACAAAGCGTGACCAATCCTGTTCAAACCTGCAATAAAATCATCAGGTCTCCAATGCATCCATATAAATTCAGCTCTACCAACCACATTTTTTTCTGGTATTAAACCAAACACCCTACTGTCTGAACTGAAATCTCGGTTATCTCCCATGCCAAAATAATGCCCCTCTGGCACCACCAACTCTGTATGTTCGAATTGATTATGAATTTGTCGAGACTGTAAAACAGTAAATTCATGATCACCCAAAACTGACTGACGCTGAGTTAAGCCATTTGGGTTGATATCATCATGGATACCCGTGTATGCGCCATCAAAATCACTTTTCAATAAATTTCCATTGATAAAGACTTGTTTTGTGCGTTCGTCATATTTGATGCGATCACCAGGTACACCAATAACACGTTTAATGATATCTGTTGCAGGATCTTCCACAGAACGAAAGACAAATACTTCTCCTCTTTGTGGGTGCCCAGTTTCAATCAAGGTATTATGAAATACTGGCATTTTTATGCCATAAGCACTTTTATTCACATAGATAAAATCACCCGTTAATAATGTTGGCATCATTGATGAAGATGGTATTTTAAAAGGTTCAAAAGCAAATGAGCGAACCGATAATATGATTAAAAAAATTGGGAAATAACTGCCAAATGTACTGATCCACGCCATTTTTTTGCTATTGTTCTCTTTGTTTTTATGGATTTTACTGATCACATAGGCAATTAATGTCAACAATACCCCTATAAATAAAACCATTTCATAATCAAAATGTACATCACTCATGCTTCATAACCTCTTTTTTCATGTTAGATTAATGCAATAGAACACCATCAACCATGAAAGTTCTGAGCATTGAATATATTGAATAAAAAAGTGACTTATGGCCTATTATTAAGCCGGCATCTTATAAATTGGATTCAGGTTATTATTAATTCTGCTAATAATAAATCATGGGCACCGCTTTTTCTGAATTAACTTAAACTGTTTTCAGGAGTCGCTATTTTGTGTTCGGTGCAGCACAATAAGTGGAACAATATTTTTCCAATGTTGATTAATATAGGATTGATGGGCCTTTACCGATACCCATTGCCACAGTTTTGTCAAAACAGGCGTTTTTGTATTGATTTTGTCAGTTATATTGGTGATTAACCATTCCTCATCAAAGCCTGCCCATTGCCCCGCTACACACATCAAATTGTCACAACAAATTGGTGCCACTTCATTTTTGAGCATATGTTCCAACTCTTCAATAGAAAAACATGACAATGCACATTGCTTCGATATAGCGTCATAAGTCAATGAAACATCCGTGTCCAAAAACACATCAGCTAGAGCAACCCAGACCATTTTCTTTTGTTCGATGATGGTTGTATTCCTTTCTTCATTCTGATAATTCATAACAAAAACTATATGGCTATGCTGTTAATTTCCTGTAAATGATTATAGAAATGAATCACATGAGCAATTTCATATTCTTGTTTGGTCAATTCACCATAAGCAAAATGTGGCGCTAAATCTCCATTAAATTCTTTAAAATTGATGAAAGCCGATTTTAGTCGAATAATCGCATCATGCAACGCTCCATCATTGGCAATATGAGGAGCTCCTGGAATTGCCTCACTCAAGTCATGGGTCATTTTGCCCTTTGCTGAAAATGCAGAAAATGCCAAGTGCCCAACTGTATTTTTAAAGATTTCAGACTTGTGTTCCGGAAATCCCTGCATAGAAAACTCAATACTCTGCGCACAATGAGAAAATATTTGAAAAGCATTCCATTGACCAGTATGGCCCAATGCATTGCGTGATAATTGCTCAAGTTTTTCTATAGCGGCCTCAATACTCAATTCCTGGTCATTTTTAGTGATGCTGAACCACGTTGCTGTTCCTACAACACCTAAAGTAACAACTGTTGCAATGGTTCCTTTAATCAATAGCCTTCTTTTCATGACAACACCTCAATTTAATCATGTCATAAGGATAAACTCAGCCAGTGATCAAATCAACTCGTGATTTGAAAAACCTGTTTGAAAATTTCAGTTTTAGAAAAATTTGCTTTAATGCTCAAAGCCAAAAAGAATATAACGTCAATACTTTTAGGAAAGATAAAGTATCCAATGTTATAAATATTGCCATTGTTGTTTTACACCAATCAGGTGAACAATGCCAATTGTCAGACATATTGCAGAACTCCACAGCCAAAATTGAGGGCTGCGGCCCAGTGGGGTATTTATCAAGAAAAAACCAACAATACCTCGTGTTAAATACACCATTGTAATTATACTCATCACCCAGCGCATCAATGGCATTCGAAAAGCCATTGATGCAGCTGAAAAAGCATATAGGGACCAAATAGACAAAATAACAGCAATGGTGGACGTGATCACAGCAGGCTGGGTACTGCCTTGTTCTGCCAATTTTGCCATTTTTTCTCCAGCACCAAAAAAGCGATAACCTGCAGGGCCAATATAAATACAAACCACATGCATGATTGCAGCACATGCGCTCATACAACCGGCAATAATCAGTAAAACATTCATAAAAAAACCTCTTTATTATTAACAGTATTCAATTCGACATGATAACAGGTCATGCCATGATTGAATGGAGACGAATGATTTAAAGCATACCTGCCAATATTTTTTATCATCTTTTCCATTCAGTGTTAATTTCATTTCCATTGAGTTTTAATATCATTGTATTGAGCCACTGGTTGTAATATTCAGTAGCTTAATTGCTTATGCACAAAATGTACCTGTTAACTATCATATAATGTAAAATCAAACATCAATATTTACAACAGATAAAAGCACATAACACGTTAATTATGAATGAAATGAACAACATTGCTGGAGTGATACTCAATGGAGGTCAATCTTCACGCATGGGTCAGGATAAATCTCAATTAATGTTGAATGATCGAACATTATTACAACACGCCCATTATCTTTTCGATACCTCAGGCATAAAGGATATTTTTATCAGTGGCCAACAGGGCATTCAAGATTTGTATAACAATAAAGGTCCTCTGGCAGGGGTATTCTCATGTTTGAATCACTTAGAGCGTCATGACTACATTATTTTCATGCCTGTAGACATGCCTTTGATCAGCTCAGCCATGATAAAAGAGCTTAAACACAATGCCATGAAGCAAGCCAGCTACTTTTTCAGTTACAATTTACCATTCATCATTCAAAACAGTCATAAAATCAGATCATTGATCGAACAAGACATTAAGGATGGCAATTTATCAATCAAACAATTATTGGGATTACTGGATACAAAAATAATCAAAAATACTCATCCAAAAACATGCTTTATCAATACCAACTCTCCACAGCAATGGGAAAAAGTTTTAAAAATATACAATTTGCAGAACTAATGCATTCAAAAGTATTGACCCCATCAAGAATCTTTGAGTGATTCAGTCGAAGTACTCAACAAGCACAACAGTGATATTGTCTGAACCCCCTCCTTTCAAGGCAGCAATAATGAGTTGATCGGTAATTTCTTGAGGATGAACATCTTTACTGACGATGTCTTGTATATCAGTGTCTTTGACTTCTTCGGTCAGACCATCACTACACAGTAAGAACTTATCGCCAACGTTGACATTTCCACTGGTCTGAGAAACTTTAATTTCTGAATTATCAGTAACACCAAGTGCTTGGGTTACAACATTTCTATGTGGGTGGGTTCGAGCTTGTTCTTCAGTGATTAATTTTTGATCAACCAACTCTTGAACGTAAGAATGATCGGTGGAAACAGGCTGGAGAGCTCCTTTGCTGTACTTATAAATTCTACTGTCACCAACCCATGCAACTTGATACTTATTTTTCTTAATAGACATTGCCACTATAGTAGTACCCATGGGCAAGTCTCCCCCCCTCTCATACGAACTGTCAATAATGAGCTGATTGGATTTAATGATACACTCCTTTAGTGATGCGCCCATTTTATAATGATATAAGACAGCATCCCTGGCCATTGCACTGGCTAACTCACCATGATCATGTCCGCCCATTCCATCAGCGACTATCCACAAGTTGTCATTGTGACTGATGCCATAAGTGTCTTCATTATGATCACGTTTAATACCTGTGTGTGTCCCATGCCCAATTTTAAAGTTCATACGGTGATAATATTCTCTTTTATAAGACATTCTATCACCAAAATTAAGCCGAATAAATAATTAGTTTGCGATATTCTTCTCTTAACCAAATAAGACTTAACAGATGGATGATTCCAAATAGTATTAAGTTGCATTGCTATTGTTGCAATTTCCACTGAAGTAAATTTTGATAAATAAGGATATTTTCAACATATCTGACGGCAGCTTTACCATCAATTTTATAGCCAGGTAATTCATTGAGCTTAGGCAAATATATTTTCACATCACTCCACAAGTCTGGGTTCTTACCAGCTTTTTGTGTTAAAACTCGGGCTTTTTCCAAATGCCTAAAACCAACATTATAGGCTGCCAAAGCAAAATTTATTTTATCGGATTCATTGATTCTCTTAGGAATTTTATCTTTCATTTTCAAAAAATATCGAGCACCTCCTTGTAAGCTTTGCAAGGGGTCTAATCGATCAGTAATGCCTTGCTCTTTTGCTACTGCCTTAGTCAACATCATCAAACCTTTCACTGAAGTTGGAGAAACAGCTTTAGCATTCCAGTGAGATTCCTGATAACTGATGGCCCCCAATAAAATTGGACTCATGTCATTTTCTTTGGCTACCTGATAGATTAAGGGTTCAACCGGTGGCCATCTTTTCGTATAATTTTTTAGAAAATGTACCGTATCTGCTGGTTTACTGTGTGGCAATGAATCTATGATCAACTGTTTATAATCATCAATTTTTCCTAAAGCCTTATATTCTTCAATGAAGGCATCTAATACCCGTTTTACAGAGTCATCATCATATGCAGAGTTTTTTATATGGGGAAGAATAAAAACCAACTCATACATTTGAGAAAGCTCAATACCAATTCTTATTTGAGGCATGTATGTGCGGTATATTGCAATGAGATTGGTATCGGCAAGTGTATAATCAAACTCACCTGCGATAACCATTTGTAAAAGCTCATACAAACTTTTGTCATCTAACCTCTCAATGTTAGCATCATCTTTAATCAATTGATCCGCAGTTTCCTCATAAGATGAACTGTTAAGAATCGCTCCTTTTAACTCAGTCAATGCCGACACAGATTTTATCGCCGGTTGTGATAATGAACTGATTAAACTGATGGCAGTTTCATCATAAGCAATTGAAGTCATGTATGTTTGTGTGCGTTGAACTGTTTTGGTTAAATTTGCACCAGCAATATCAATATGGTGATCATCCAGCAATTCAAATAAAGCACCATTTGAAGCAGCATCAATCACTTTTAATGTTAAATCATGACGATCACAGAATTGTTTGAGTATTTCATATTCCAATCCTATGGTTCCATCGATACTGTCATAATGTGTTAGAAGACTGGGGCGAGTCACCCAAGTTAAATACCCTTTTATTTGGATTCTTTGCCACTGAGTCAAATGATTAGGCGGGCTGATTAAAAATAAATAGCACAAGACCAATACTAGAAAACGGATTGAATATTTTTTGAGCACCAATTTCGTTAGGCCATTTTAAATTTATCGATTCAACAGTCTAACCCGTATGACCATGTTATGAAAAGTTTTTTTTTAAATTTATAATATTTAATGACCATAGCTCAAATCATATTAATCTATCGTATTATTCAATAAGATTTGAATGACAAATCATTATTTTCAAAATAAAATTCAATAAATTGATAAAAATTTTGTATAATCATCATCCTTTTTTAACAAATCATCATTATGAAATTCAGTGGTTTTTTATTAAGATGGATTTTTGCCATTTTGTTGGTATTCATCACATTTAACCCAACACATTATTCACTGTTACATTGGCTCTGGCCTTTTAACAACGAACAACTGCCTTTAAAAATTCTCTCAATATTGGTGATGTTAATCATTTATATTATTTTTCTCAGAGCCACATTCAGATCCATTGGTATATTGGGCATAATACTGGCATCTGCACTCAGCGCAACACTTATCTGGTTATTCGTAGATCAAGGATGGATGAGTCTTGAGAACACCACCGCATTGACCTGGGTTTTATTGTTCGTCATCGGCACCATTTTAGGCGTTGGCATATCCTGGTCACATATTAGAAAAAAACTCACCGGTCAATTTGATACCGATGATGTAGAGGAATAATTTATGAGCTTAATATCAACACCCGTCTCTTTCGGGGAGATTCTCGATAAAATCACCATTTTAGAAATAAAGTCAATCAATATTGATGATGAACAAAAAGTTAAAAACGTTAAACACGAACTCAACATTCTACAAAGCACATGGGATGAGCATGTGACTGCCTCGGACGAGATTACACACTTAAAGCAACAGTTAAAAGACGTCAATAAAAGCTTGTGGGACATTGAAGATAACATCAGAATCAAAGAATACAAAAAACAATTTGATGACGAATTCATTCAAATAGCAAGAAGTGTTTACTTTGAAAATGATAAACGCGCAGCCATTAAAAAGGAAATCAACTTACTCCTTGGTTCTGATTTGATTGAAGAAAAATCTTATCAAGATTATCAATAAATAATACAGTTACGGGCTTTATTGCTAAACTCAATATGGCCCGTAACGGCTATGAATATCACATTAAATCTTTTGCCATTTTCATCGCTGAGTCTATTTTTTCCGTAACCATCTCAACAGAAATCAAGTCCATTACACCAGCCATTCTCACCTGCCCTCCCCATCTGATCTGATCTGGGGTTTTATTCAAAAATTTTTGTACTGCTTGTTCGAACAGGTTTATGGTTAAGGACCGATAACGATAAGGCCCACTTCGCTCAGCATTTGAGGTCGCATGCAATCCAATTACTGGAGTCCCAGCAGCACTGGCCATGTGCATGGGGCCTGAATCCGGAGAAATCACCAAGTCCACAATATTCATCAATGCAAACAGTTGTTTAAGTGTGTCTTTTCCTGTGATATTGGTCACTTGATGGTGACTGAGTTTTTCAATAGTCTGTGCGGTCTCAACCTCAAAATTACTTGGACCTCCACAAAGAATCACATGTGCGTCATATTCTTCGGTTAAATAGTCAATCACCTGTGCATAACTTTTATTGGCCCAGTTTTTTAATGCGACACTAGAACATGGGCTGATAATGACGTTTTTTTTATCCGGTTTGACTAATTTTTTCACCACTTCACGGTCTTCATCGGTAACTGTAATTGGCCATTGATATACAGTTTTACTGACACCAAGAACTTTCGTAAATTCTATGAAACTGTCCAAAACGTGTTGTTTTTCAACAGATTTGATTCTATCGGTCAATTTATAACCATGTAATTCACGAGAACGACCCTTATCAAAACCGATACGACGATGCGCCTTGATTTTCCAAGCCGCTCTATTGGCCCGAAAAGAATATTGCATTTGCATTAACACATCAAAAGTTTGATCTTTTAATGTTATTTTTAGTTTTTTATAAGCTTTTCGACCCTGTGTTTTGTCAAAAATAACAAACTTTACACCAGCTAAACCTTGTATTAACTTATGTTCTAATTTACCAATAACCCAAGTGATCTCAACCTGCGGATAAGCTTGTTGCAAAGTGGTAATAACTGGCAATACGTGGGTCACATCGCCAATGGCAGATAACCTCAATATGCAGATGGATTCAATCGATTGGTTACTGATCGTCTTTATCTTTTTTGTCATATTTGGTATTTTTCGTTTTGAGGTAAAAGTGTACGCCTAATAACTTAATAAAAATGATGACGACTATCATCGCAATCATGAACTTTGAGGTTGCCATATGGTACATATATTTTTTTTGAAACGTGCATATATTAGCACAGATTTATAACGCAATATCTTAATATGTGTTATCCTCTATCACTTTATTTTTCCATATACAATATGCCTGATAATATCATTAGCACTAAAAACAATTGCTGGATCATTGTCAATGACGAATTCAAAGAGGAAATCAGTTCACAATGGTTTGATGACAAGTATTGGCTTAATCAAGGCAGGCTATTAGGAGCAAGCAGTGGAAGGGGTTCAGCATGGATGGTTAAGACAGGTTCACTTAAAATGATGTTACGACATTATTACCGTGGTGGCATACCTGCCAAGTTCAATAAAGACAAATATTTGTGGACTGGATTGAACAATACCAGAGGCTTCAGTGAATTTAGATTATTGGCTAAGATGCATAATTTAGGCTTACCAGTTCCACAACCTGTTGCTGCACAAGTTTGCAAAGCAGGCATGTTTTATCAAGCAAATATACTCATACAATATCTAGCGCATCAATCTACATTTGCTCAAATTTTAAACACAAAGTCCTCAGAAGAAGTGTGGAATAAACTTGGAAAGCTCATCGCCAAATTTCATAATAATGGCATTTATCATGCAGACCTCAATGCCAATAATATTTTGGTAGATGAAAACATTATCCACTTAATTGACTTTGATAATTCAAAGCAAAAAAAAACACGAAAAATGTGGCAAAAATCCAACATAAAAAGACTGAAGCGCTCTATAGATAAAATAACACAATCAGACTTTCATAAAGAGAATGAACTTAAATGGCAACTTCTACTCAAATCTTATCGTAACAACATTGAATCCTAAATGACAAAGCTTACCGACAAGTTAAGTAGACCCATTCGAGATTTACGCATATCAGTGATGGATACCTGTAATTTTCGATGCCCTTACTGCATGCCAGCTGATAAATTTGATGAAAATTACCAATTTCTTAAACCTAATGAACGATTAAGTTTTGATGAGATCAGTGCAATAGTTAAAATTTTTGCTGAATATGGCGTCAATAAAATCCGCATAACAGGTGGAGAACCATTGCTGCGTAAAAATTTACCAGATTTAATCAAGCAATTAAAACACATTGAAGGGATCCAAGACATTGCTTTAACAACAAATGGCCAATTATTGAAAAGGCAATTACCTTCTCTGATCGATGCAGGACTGGATCGAATCAACATCAGCCTTGACACAATTGATGAAGAACTTTACCATCAAATGAGCGGTCAAAAGGGCAAATTATCAGTGGTATTGGATGCCATTGAATATGCCACAACTTTACCCTTAAAAACAGTCAAAATTAATTGTGTGGTACAAGCAGGTGTGAATGACCAAGAGATATTGCCGTTATTAGAAAAATATCAAGATACAAAAGTGGTGGTCAGATTTATTGAGTTCATGGATGTTGGCAATAAAAATGATTGGCATGAAAACGCGGTCATGGGATTTAAAGACATCATACAATTGATTGAAACACAGTGGAAAATCACACCCATCAATCCCAATTACACTGGTGAAGTGGCCAGTCGTTATACTTATGAGGATTTCTCAGGTGAAATTGGATTCATTACATCCATATCTCAACCTTTTTGTCGAGATTGTTCTCGAGCGCGGTTATCTGCTGACGGTCAGTTGTTCACCTGCTTATTTGCCAATAAATCACATGATTTGAAAAAAGCTGTAAAAAGCATGGACACCACCCATTTAAGAGAACTCATTAAAAACATATGGCAAAACCGAGACGATCGCTACAGTGAATTGCGTCATCAGATGAAAGACCAAAAAGAAAAAATTGAAATGTATATAATTGGAGGATAAGCACATATCATGTCCACACTCAGTCACATTGATCAAGATAACAACCCCACCATGGTTGATGTCAGTCACAAAAAAATCACCAAAAGAACAGCGCAAGCAACCTGCACAGTCATTTTTCCACAGCACATACAATCTTATTTCAGTGATGGAGAACTGATCACTAAAAAAGGTCCTGTTTATCATACTGCCATCATTGCGGGGGTCATGGCAGCCAAAAAAACCCATGAGTTAATTCCGTTTTGTCATCCGCTGAATATTGAGAATTGCAAAATTGAAATCACCACAACAGATCAAGGCCATGCTAAAATTCTTTGTACCGTCAGTTTACACCATAAAACAGGCGTTGAAATGGAAGCATTGACCGGCGCATCGATTGCTGCTTTGACCATTTATGATATGTGTAAAGCATTATCACATGACATCGAAATCACTGCCACCAAATTAATCAGTAAAACTGGTGGTAAAAAAGATCAATAAATCACCGTAATATTATGAAAAATATAAAAATTCTATTTTTTGGAAAACTCAAAGACACCTGGAAAACTTCATCAATCAATACACAAACCCAATGCAATACCATTGAAGAACTCTATCAAGAATTGCTTGATTCAGCACAAGACATCCCACATAAATCAAGCATTAAAGTCGCAATCAATGATGAGTTCACAGATTGGGGAACCCTTATTAAAGAAGGAGATGTCATTGCATTTTTACCTCCAGCTTCAGGTGGATAATATGTTTACACTCAGTCATCAGGATATCAATGCCAGGATTCTAAGGGAGCACACCTTGGACAAATCTTCAGGTGGATTTGTCTGTTTTGAAGGTTGGGTACGCAACCACAATCAAGGTAAACATGTGCTCAAGCTTTCTTATGAAGCCTATGACAATCTGGCCATCAAGGAAGGCAATCGTATCATTACCGAAGCCATTAAAAAATTTGACATAAAAAAGGCCGTATGCTCACATCGTGTTGGAGAGCTTGAGATTGGCGACATGGCAGTATGGGTTGGCGTATCTGCCGCACATCGTGACGCTGCTTTTCAAGCCTGTCGTTATGTACTGGACGAAGTTAAGTCACGCGTCCCCATTTGGAAAAATGAATTATGGACCAGCGGAGAATCCGGCTGGGTGGAACAGGAGTAAATTATGCCATTTATTGGGTTATCACTTATCATACAAATTGCATTGGCCATACATGTGGTCAAAACAGGCAGAGAAATCTATTGGATTTATCTCATCGTCTTTTTACCTGGGATTGGGTCAGCGATTTATTTTTTTACACAAATACTACCTGAGCTTGGTCAATCCCGAGGCGCTCATGTGGCAAAGAACTCACTGATCAAAGCCATCGACCCACAACGTGAATTGCGCAAACGCAAAGATCAGCTGGCTCTGGCCAATACATTAGAAAACAAGCAAAAACTCGCCAAAGAATGTTTAGAGGCACAGCTCTATGACGATGCCATTGAACTGTTCAACTCTTGTTTAAAAGGGGTTGGTGAGGGGGATCCACACATCATGTTGGATTTGGCCCAGGCCTATTTTGGTGGGCAAAGCTATCAAAAATGCATAGAGACACTGGATGAACTGATCAAACGGAACCCACAATTCAATTCAACAGAAGGACATTTGTTGTACGCTCGAGGTCTTGAGCATCTGGACAAATATGATGAAGCCATCAAAGAATATGAAGTCGTTTCTGAAAATTACCCTGGCGAGGAAGGACGAGTAAGATACGGATTATTACTGCTGAAACTGGGTAAAAAAGCCCAAGCACAAGAGGTATTTAACAGTACCATCAGTCGTTGCAAACTGGCCCCTAAGTTTTATCAGAAAAAAGAGAAACATTGGATAAAACAGGCCAAAGCCAACCTCAGTTCATAAAAAACATGGTGGAATTTCACAATGTGATAAAATACCATCATCCATAAAATATTGATAAAAAAAGGGTTAACTATGAAGAAAAAATTATTAATAGCAGCGATGTTTTCGATAAGCTTGTCGGCTTGTCAAGATACTCAGGACAACGCTACTACAGCCAAAAATGACAGCACCACCAGTGTTGATTATGCTAAACCACCTGAAGTTCACCAAAAACAACCAGCTCCGCAACTAAAGGTGCCCAATACTGATGATGTTTATGCACAATTCACCTTAACCACAGACCTTTCTCACCTATCTGATAACCAGAAAAACATATTGCCAATTTTGATTGATATATCAAAAATTATGGACGAACTTTTTTGGCTACAATCATTTGGTGAAAAAAATGGCCTGCTAGCAAATATTGATGATGCCAACGCAAAAAGACTGGCAGATATCAACTATGGTCCATGGGATAGATTAGATGGTGATAAATTATTCATTCATGGATATGGTGATAAAGCATTGGGTGCAAATTTTTACCCTAAAAACATGACCAAAGCCGAATTTGAGGCCTTTGATGCGCCCAATAAAACAGGACTTTACCATGTAATCAAACGCAACACTCAAGGTGCGCTTGAAACAATTCCTTATCATCATATCTATGGTAAACAACTCAAAAAGGCTTCTGATTTATTGCTCAAAGCAGCTGATTTGGCAGAAGATAAAGGCTTTAAAAACTACCTAACCCTTAGAGCACAGGCCTTATTGAATGACGAATTCAAAGCCAGTGATTTGGCCTGGATGGACATGAAAGACAATGATATTGACTTTGTAGTGGGACCGATCGAAAACTACGAAGATCAATTGTATGGCTACAAAACTGCCTATGAAGCTTACGTATTGATCAAAGACAAGTCCTGGAGTGAAAAATTGGCGAAATTTGCAGCATTACTGCCAGTGTTACAAAAAGATTTGCCTGTTGATGCACAATACAAAACCGAAACACCTGGTACAGAATCTGACCTCAATGCCTATGATGTGCTTTATTATGCTGGTCACTCAAATGCAGGCAGCAAAACCATTGCGATTAATTTACCCAATGATGAATCTGTTCAACTAGAAAAAGGCACACGTCGATTACAATTAAAAAATGCCATGAAAGCCAAATTTGAGAAAATTTTGCTACCCATCGCAGAAAAATTGGTCATTCCGGAGCAACGTCAATACATCACTTTTAATGCATTTTTTGGTAACACCATGTTTCATGAAGTGGCCCATGGTCTGGGTATCAAAAATACTATTAACGGAAAAGGAGCCGTCAGAACAGCACTCAAACAATTTGCATCAGCACAGGAAGAAGGTAAAGCAGATATTTTAGGCCTGTATATGGTTGAGAAACTGTTTGAAATGGGTGAATTAACAGAAGGACAAATCATGGACCATTACGTGACATTTATGGCCGGTATTTTCAGATCAGTTCGTTTTGGTTCCAGTTCAGCCCATGGCGTGGCAAACATGTTGAGATTTAACTATTTTGCAGAACAAAAAGCTTTTAATTACGATAAAACCACAGGTTATTACTCTGTTAACCCAGAAAAAATGTCTGAGGCCGTGCAAAGTTTATCCAAAAAAATATTGACCTTACAAGGCGATGGCGACTATGCAGGTGTTGAAGCATGGGTCAATGCACAAGGCAATATTTCACCGCAATTGAAATCAGCACTGGATCGTTTAACTGACATTCCAGTAGATATTGTTTTCAAGCAAGGCACAGAACAACTCGGCTTATAGTAATACGCTGACAATATAAACCTACCGATGTCATACTGAAAAATGACGTCGGTAGTTTCATTTTTTAATTGCACTTAGCCGGAATATTTCATCCTATCCGGATTAGTGATCTCTGATATGTCGATTAAAGAATTCAACCATTTTCTTAAAAGAAAACAAACGCACTGCATTGCCCTCATTGTCCCAACCATGACCCGTACCTGGTAAAGTAACCAGTTCAAACATTTTTTGTTTGGCTATTAACTTTTCGATCACAGCAATGGTATCTGAATACAAAACCACTTGATCTTTTGAACCATGAATGATCATCAATGGATCTTCAAGTCCATCAGTATGGTACAGAGCTGACTGGTTACGATAACGTTGTGGCTGATCATCCCCACTTGGTTCACCCATCACCCACATTTGACCTGGGTAGGCATGGGCAACATTGGTCGCTGGCGCTCCTGCAATACCTGCGGCATAGACCCCTGGTTTTTTAAATAAAGACATCATGCTCATCAAACCACCATAACTGGAACCCCAAATGCCCACTCTATCGGGATCGACCATCCCCTTACTGACCAAATATTGGACACCACTGTGTAAATCCTCAATATCAATCACCCCATAACTGTGACGCAATCCTTGATTGTGTTGACGCCCCTGCCCCCAACTGCCTCGAACATTAACATTCAACACCACATATCCTTGCGCAACCAAATATTGATCCAATCCCCAAGTGGGATGCGCCGTTCGACCACCATATTGATTTTGTACACTGTCAGAATAAACCGAACCAACAATCAAAGGGTAACTTTTGCTGCTATCATAATCAGCAGGCACACTCAAACGTCCAACTAAGGGTGTGCCATCAATGTGACTATCGAAATGGACATAACCAATATCAGCCCAATCATACTGATAAAATGAAGGCAGTGGTGATTGAGTTACCTGAGTTGTCTCATTGGTATTTAAATCGATCAGCAATAATTCTAAAGGCGTCTCATCATTGCTGAACAACGTGGTCGCCAAAGCTGCGTTAGGTGACAATAACAACTGATGACTGCCAGGCTTATCTTCACTGACTCTTTCAATGTCACGGTTTTTTATATCTACACGATAAATCTGCCGATCAGAAACAAACGATTTATTGGCAATAAAATAAACAGCATTATTGATGTGATCAACAGTAAATTGTTTAATTTCCCATTGGCCACTGGTCAATGCCACGGGTTCACTGTCTTTGTGGCTTTTGTGGTAGAGGTGTAAAAACCCATCTTTATCCGTTAAAATAATTAAACCATTGTCACCAGGTGCCCATTGGACTTGCCAATCTGGCCGCAGATGTTTGGCATCATATTCTTGATAATAAGTATGACTTTTGCCACTTTCCACATCATAAACCACAACAGAATGTTGTTTAACCAAAGGATCTGAGCTGTTTACGAATAAAGATTTCCCATCACCTGACAAACCATAACCCCACACATAATCACGCTCATCTGATCGATCAAACCACCTGACTTTTGCTTGTTTAATGTTAACTGCGCCAACTACAAAGCGCGATGTTGATTGGCCAGGAAAGGCCCTTTGCACATGATTTTTTTGTAAGCCACCATCAGCATAATAATAAATATCTCTTTCTGGTAAATAGTGACTGTGCGTCACTTGAAACACAATTGATTGGCTGTTTCTTGCCCATTGATAACTCTGAAAATAGGCTTTTTCATGACCCGTTTCAACCACAATTCTGCTGTCGTCAAGATTGATATCAGCAGATCTCAGATACATTGCCCCTTGATAAACAAAACTGATATATAGACCATCTGGAGAAACTTTAACAGCACGGATGCCCTTTTTATCTTGTTCTATGTGTGACGATGAACCATTTTCAGACAAAACATAGAGTTGGCCATTGAGTGTATACAACACATCATTATTATTTAACCACAGTACCTCTGTAATACCAGATAAATTAGAGGGGAGCTCACTGGATTGAGCTTGATGAGTCAGGCGTTTTTTTTCGCCAGAATTGGGTGAATAAACCCACACATCGCGAAATGGATAACCCTTATCATTCCATAAAAAGGCCACATGATTACTGTTGGGTGACCATGCTGGCTTTATTGGAGTAGTCCCGATGATGCTTTGCTCAGCATACAAAGTATTTAAATCAAAATCAGTGTTATAAACAACACTTTTATTCTTTAAAGTATTTTGGCAACCCGATAAAACCATAACAAAAACACTCAATAAAAACCAGTATGAGCAACAGGTTTTATAAAAATGATGTTGATGACTTAATCTGATCATTCCCATCGACCTCCTTCACCCGGTTTGACCAATAATGGTGATTTGCTTCCTGTCATTTGCCATCGAGCTAAAGACACGGGAATGTTACCAATCGCATTCAATTCATCAAAAAACTCTTTTAACACAAAAACCTCACCATTTTTATCTTTTTGTTGGGCAGAATAAGCCATCATTTCCTCCAGCAAAAATTTGCCTGTGATATAACTGGTGCCATAACCTGGCTGACGTAAATACAAATGTTGTTCAAACAGCAACAGTTCTTTCTCAGTTTTCATCCAACCACGTGGTGTCCACTCACTGTGAATGTTGCCAGCTTGTTCCATCGTCATTATATTGGCATGCGCATATAATGACCCCAAACCTCGTGCAGCTCTTTGCGCAATCATAATCCAAACCAACTCACGCGCCCGTGGATTATCATCGTAAAGCCCTGCTTGCATAAACATTTCTTCAACTGCTGTGGCAGTGCCTTCATTGCGACTGTCAAAAATATTATAAAGTACTGCCCCACGTCTTATTTCACTGTGGTGTGGTTCATGCTCCATTCTTGCCAACTCAAACCAGTGATAAAAGTGTGAATACAATGGTAACGGGTTGTAATGCATCGCAATATAAAAGAAATTACGTTTCTTTTCTGGGATGAACTGTCCTCGATGTTGTCTTAATGCCGGTTCAAAATAATCAGCAACCGTCAAAATTTCCTGCTTTTTCAGAAAATCTATCAATTTTTTAATGGATTTTTCAGTCAATTGATCAAATTGCTCTGCAGAATCAGCAGCCTTTAATAAGGGCAAATGACGATTTCTCTGCTCCTCTAACTTTAAAGCCGACCAAGCACGTGATAATTCACGCTTGAGAATCATCACCTCATCATCCCAGGTTAAAGGCATTAAACGGACATGTTTTTGATACCAGTTGTATTGCTTTTTGCCAATGCCCGAGGGGCCTGTTTTGCTCTTGGCCATGTATTCTAGCCATATCACCAAATCGTCAGAGGCTATTTTAGCTTGAGCAATGGCAATTTTGAGTTGTTGTGTCACATCATCACCACACATTTCAGCCAATTGAGTCAAATCTTGGCTTTGTTGTTTGATGTCCCTAATTCCTGCAATCCACAGTTCTTTGGCATTACCTGTTAAATTTTCTTTAGCTTGTGCCATCAAAGGCACAATGACACTGACATCCTCGATTAATTTTTTTTGCTGTTCATCAGACAAAGGAAAATCATATTGCCAAACTTCAGTCAAAGCATGGTGTGTTGGCCCTTCATGAGCTGGTACATCGCTTTGATGCATCCATATGGTTTTATAGAAAGCTGGGTCTCGTGCCCACGGTTGTAAAATCCTGTAATTAAAATCATAACCATTCATTTCCGCTAAAACCACATACCAATCAACCTTTTGTTCCAGCGTTAAATTGTTGTGATCGATGTTATCTAAGCGTTCTTTATACTTTTTAAATAATCCATACCTTATGTTTAATGAGTCTTTGCGATAATCCGGCGCTCCATTAAAGAACGGTGCTTTTTCAAAAGCCCGCCACTGTTTAAACAGTTTAACCAGTTGAGTATAACTGTCGGATTTTTCCTCTTTTGCACTGATTTGACTATTAAGTGTCAACAAAAAAAATATCACCAATATGTAATGGATCACAGGGTATTTTTTCATTATTATTGCTCTCATTTTATGGTTAAACAATACTGACATGTAACAGGCTGTCATTATCAGCAAAAAAAGATAAAGACAACGTTACTCGCATGGCGCAGCATTGATTGTTACAATAGTAAATATATTCATCTATTAACACAGACTTATGTACATACTGCTTTTCCTATTCATAATGTTTTCACACACCACTATTGCCAATGATTATAGCAAAACAGATTCACCGGTGGGAAATAATGCTCAAAACATCAAAACAATTGAATTACTGGTTCTGGGAATTGCCCAAGACGCAGGGTATCCACAATTGAATTGTTATAAAGAACATTGTCTGCCTGGCTGGCATGACCACAATTTAAGAAAAATGGCCACTTCATTGGCAATTATTGATCACAATTCACACAAGAAATACCTTTTTGAGGCAACACCTGATATCAAACAACAAATGTTTCAATTGCATCAAAAAGCCCCAGACCCACAATTCAATCTCGAGGGAATTTTTATCACACATGCACACATTGGTCATTATACTGGCCTTATGCATTTCGGTAGAGAAGCAGCTGGGACCCAAGGTGTCAATGTATTTGCCATGCCCAAGATGAAACACTTTTTAATGAATAATGCACCGTGGAGTCAACTGGTCAAACTCAACAATATATCCATCAACGAATTACAAAATCAACAAACCATTACATTGAGTAAAAGTCTAACTGTCACACCATTTTTGGTACCACACCGAGATGAGTTCTCTGAGACAGTCGGCTATAAAATCAGTGGCCCCAATAAAACAGTACTCTTTATTCCTGACATTGACAAGTGGCAAAAATGGCACAAAAATATTGTTGAAGAAATCAAATCTGTCGATTATGCTTTTTTGGACGCCACTTTCTTTGCCAATGGTGAAATCCCGAACCGGGACATGAGCCAAATTCCACACCCTTTTGTTGAAGAAAGTATTCAAATGTTTTCCAGTTTATCATTAGCTGATAAAAACAAAGTATTCTTTATCCATTTCAACCACAGCAATCCATTATTACAAGAAAATAATGAGGCTCAGAACCTGGTCAAAAAACAGGGTATGAATATTGCATCAGAAAGCATGACAGTAGATTTATAGACGATTACTTGTCAAAAATGACTTCAGTAATCACTGAGATGGTAAAGGCAAATGATGCATTCTTAAAAAAGATAATTTATCCCAATACCCTCTTTGGAAAATGATTTTTTATTACAAGGTGAAAAATACTGAGCCTCTTAACCCCAAAGGTATTGCCTACTATACTTCTTCAAAGAGATTTTCGCTGTTCTTGTTCTTTGCGGAGAAGAGTCATAATTTTTTTTGTGTACTCAAAATAGAACTTGATTAAGCAATCTGTTTTATTTTATCAGTTAAATTTTAGCTTCAGCATCAATGTCTTTTAATCCCAATAAAACTGCCGCGGTAATAAGAAAGCCACCCGACACCTTATTCAAATATTGCCCATAAGAACTATTAAGTTTTTTTGCAAAAAATTCAGAAAACTTACCATAAAAACATAAGAATACGCCATCTATCAGTAAGTAGGTAATACTTAAAATTGTAAACTGAAAAAGTAAGGGGTCAGTGGGGTTAATGAATTGAGGAAAAAGTGCAGCAAAAAAGATAACGGCCTTAGGATTGACAGCTGAGGTAATAAATCCCTCCCAAAACAAAGACTTATTTGAACGTTGATGCTTTGAAGTCTTCATGTTTTCATCAGACTTACTAAAAAAAAGTTTCAGGCCAAGATAAATCAAGTAGAAAACGCCTGCCCACTTGATAACAATAAAAAATTCATGAGCATTTTGTATCAAAGTAACCAGCCCGATCGAGGCAGCAATCATCTGTAAAAAGTTAGCTGATAAATCTCCAGCGGCCGTCGCCAGTGATTTCTTAAAGCCATTTTGGATACTATTTGACAACATAAGAAGGTGACTTGGGCCAGGTGTACTCATAAAAACCAGTACCGTTCCAATAAATGTAAACCATATTTCGATATTCATATTTCATGCACTCATTTTTAAAAATGAAAACCACTATCAACTAATGTTCAATGATTATTGTATCTATCATTAGATTCACCTATTTTTGTTTTCATTGATGTTGTAGTTACAACAAAATGGTTAACTCATTTCATTACAATTCAATCACTAAACATACTATAAATAATCACAACATCATTCATAACAATACTAATTCGAATACTTCCTATAGCTGGTTAAAACAGTTTTTTTATCATTCAACAACATGGCATTAAATACAGTTTATTCCTGAATGGTTTTAAGGATAAAATCCTCAGGCTAAGTTGATTCAAAATTATAGCTTAACTCCACCACTTCAAATACATTGCCATCAGGATCTTTATAACTGGCCACCATACCGAAGCCTTCATCGTGTGCAGAAAGCACTTCAATTGCTTGTAGTTTAGTTAGTCGATGCAAAACCTTTTCAAGAGACTTGACATGGTATGCAATGGTAATTGAAGCATTCCCAGCTTCGCACCGATTCATATTTCTTAATGGATGAATGCCTAAATGAACTTTACCAATATCAACGCCAAAATGCTCCAATAAATCACCATGATGTTCTTTTTGGAATTTGACATCAAATACAGCACTGTAAAAGGCTGCGAGTCTTTCAGGGTTATTTGAAGTCAAAATGACTCCACAAACAGATTCAAGATTCACTATAACTCACCAATTTTCATTTATCCAATCACACCATTTCATTACTTCAAATTCATACCCAAGTAATAATCTATCAACGATGGTTCCAGTCATTAACATCGTCTGAATTATTAGGCGACAGACCTATATCATCTCCTTCAATAGTGACACCAAGGCCCAAAACCGTTCGATTGGCATAATTAAAATAGGCCGTCACTTGATTAATCTCTAAAATCTCGCCATCTGACCACCCTGTATTTTTCATGTTGTCAATCAAATCCTCAGTGACGGCATTTGGGGCCTCGGTTAAAATCTTCGCATAATCCAACGCAGAACAATGCCTCTGGTTGAGTAATTTATGCTGCCTTGAAATCAATTCATTCTTTATTGCATCAGCACCGTTTTGATCTTTTATCAATCGACTCATCCCAGTGAAATGGTGATCCACACAGTAATGACATTTATTCAATAGGCTAACATAAACGCCAATGCATTCTAAAAACCACTTGTCTATGGTATTTTCAGGGTGGTGCAAGGTGTATTTGTATAAAGTCATGTGCCCTTGCATGGTATGAGGCCGCAAAGAATGTGCCAACATAATGTTATCCACATTATTATCCGGCCCTTTGACTTGCTCATAAAGCTTTAACAAACTGCCTTGTGCTTGATCGTATTTTATGGTTTTAATCCAACTCATGATTTAGTACCCCGTGTAAATTACACAATATTTGAGATTATCATTCGACTCAAAGTGATGATAAAAAAGAATTTAATATATTTCAATCAAGGTTGATAAAATTTACCATTGATAAGTTTTAATCATCAAGAATGACTTACTTTAAAAAATATTTATCTTCATACGCTAATCTAACATAATCTTTTATTATAAATCAAAATTTTGAGTTATCGCCGATGAATGTCAAAATAATTTTAGATTAGTCCTTACCTTCATTTTTCTGCCTCCTTTTTGAATTTACAAATAAAACTTGACCTATCAGTATAGATGGCTAAAATACATAACATCTCTAAATCAAGATATAAAGATGAATATTGCGTTGGTGTTTAAATTATTGGCTGATGAAACACGTTTGAGGCTCTTGCTGCTGCTTAAGTCTCAAGAGTTGACTGTAGCGGAACTATCGAGCACCTTACAATTGGCCCAACCGCGCATTTCCACACACCTTGCAAAATTAAAAGAACACCGTTTTGTGTTGGGCAGAAAAGATGGTGTCTCAACCTATTATCGCCTCAATACTTCAGTAATTGATGAAAACTATCACAGCATTTGGCAAACTTTACTAAAAGAAGGCCAGCAAAACTCCATGGTCATACAAGATACGCAACGCCTCAAGAAAGTTTTATCAGAAAGGGCCAAGAGTAAAAACTGGGTCGATTCAGTTGCCGGTGATATGGAGCGACAATACTCTCCAGGTCGCAGTTGGGAGGCCACCACACGTGCACTCGGATATTTGCTCGAGTTGGGTGATGTATTAGACATTGGGTCTGGTGATGGCGTACTGGCAGAATTACTGCATAAAAGAGCCAATACCTATACTTGTATTGACAGCAGCGAATTGGTTATCAATGCCGCAAAAAAACGCCTCAAAAAAGCCAATAACATTCATTATTATGTATCAGACATGCATGATCTCAACCTGAGTGAACATCCAATACAACAATTTGACACCGTTTTTTTGTTGCATGTTTTAACCTATTCAAATAATGCTGAACTGTCCATAAAACAAGCCTGTCAATATTTACGCAGTGGCGGCAAACTTCTGATTTCGACGTTAAACAAACACTCTCATACAGAAATTGTTAAAGATTTTGGCCACCTCAACAATGGTTTCACCAGCCAAGAACTGCATTATATGGCTAAAAGTTGTGATTTAAAAAACATCAATTGCAGAGTCACCTCACAAGAAAGCCGCAAACCACATTTTGAAGTCATTACTTTAGAAGCCATCAAACAATAAATTGATTGAAGCCATTGATATGAACACCAAACAAAAAATCACAGCATTGCTACAACAACGGATACTTTTACTTGATTCAGCAATGGGTACCATGATTCAAACCCATAAATTCAGTGAAAGTGACTTCAGAGGCAAGCAGTTCATTGACCATGACATGCCACTCAAAGGCGATAATGACTTATTGTCCTTGACGCAACCTGAAGCCATATTAGCAATACATCGGGCCAATTTACAAGCTGGCTCTGATATGATCGAAACCAACACATTCAATGCCACCAGAATTGCACAGGCCGATTATGGCATGGAGCACATGAATTATGACATCAATTATCACTCTGCTAAATTGGCCAAACAAGCGTGTGAAGAATACTCTACAGAAGACAAACCACGATTTGTGGTTGGCGTACTGGGCCCAACCAATCGCACCGCTTCGATTTCTCCTGACATCAACAAACCTGGCATGCGAAATGTCACTTTTGAAGAATTGTTAGAAAACTACATCGAATCAACCAATGCTCTATTGGATGGTGGAGCAGACTTATTGATGGTCGAGACCATATTCGATACGCTCAACTGTAAAGCCGCCCTATTCGCCATCAGTGAAGTGCTTGAACAACGCGATGAAGACATTGCCGTCATGATATCAGGCACCATAGTGGATGCCAGCGGCAGAACCTTATCAGGACAAACAAACGAAGCTTTTTACAACGCAGTTCGACACATCAAGCCTTTATCAATAGGCCTGAACTGTGCATTGGGCGCCAAAGAACTCAAACCCTATGTGCAAGAACTGTCCAACATTTGCGAGTGTTTTATCAGCGTACATCCCAACGCAGGACTTCCCAATGAATTGGGTGAATACGATGAGACCCCAGAAGAAATGATTGAAGTGGTCAAACTGTGGGCTGAAGCGGGGCAAATCAACATCATCGGCGGTTGTTGTGGCACCAGACCTGAACACATTGCTGCACTCAACCGTGAAATGCGCGATAAAAAGCCACGTCAAATTCCACAACTCAAAGCCATGACCCGTCTGTCTGGCTTGGAAGCTTTTAACATCTATGAAAACACCAACTTTGTCAATGTTGGTGAACGCACCAATGTCACAGGGTCATTAAAATTTAAAAGACTCATTAAAGAAGAGCAATACGAAGAAGCCGTACAAGTGGCCCTAGACCAAGTAGAAAACGGTGCACAAATCATTGATATTAATATGGATGAAGGTTTAATTGATGCCGAAGCCGTGATGAAAGAGTTCCTTAATATCATAGCCACCGAGCCCGATATTGCCAAAGTCCCAGTGATGATTGATTCATCCAAATGGACGGTACTGGAAGCAGGACTGCGCCATATTCAGGGCAAAGGTGTGGTCAATTCAATCTCATTGAAAGAAGGCGAAGAAAACTTTATACAACAGGCCAAAACCATACAAAAATATGGTGCAGCAGTCATTGTTATGGCCTTTGATGAAGTGGGACAGGCCGATACCAAAGAGCGCAAAGTAGAAATCTGTCGCCGCAGCTATGACATTCTGGTCAATCAGGTTGGCTTTTTACCCGAAGACATCATATTTGACCCCAATATCTTTGCCATTGGCACCGGCTTATCAGAACACAACAACTATGGCATCGACTTTATAGAAGCAACACGTACCATCAAACAAGAAATGCCCTTGTGTCATGTTTCTGGTGGTGTTTCGAATATTTCTTTTTCATTCAGGGGCAACAACCCATTGCGTGAAGCCATTCATTCGGTATTTTTGTACCATGCCATCAAAGCGGGCATGGACATGGGCATTGTCAACCCCGGCATGTTGACTGTTTATGATGACATTGAACCCGAAACCAGAGATCGCATTGAAGATTTGTTGTTTAACAGACGCGATGATGCCACAGAACGATTGATGGACATTGCCTCAAGTATACAAGGCAAAAAACAAAAGCAGTCCGACAACAAATGGCGCGAATTGCCCATTAAAAGACGGCTTTCTCACGCACTGGTTCATGGCATTACCGAGTTCATTGATGAGGACACCGAGGCTGCTTACAAAGACCTGAACGATCCGCTCGGGGTCATCGAAGGACCATTAATGGATGGCATGAATGAAGTGGGCGATTTATTTGGTGATGGTAAGATGTTTTTGCCACAAGTGGTCAAGTCAGCACGCGTGATGAAAAAAGCCGTGGCCTGGTTGTTGCCCTTGATCGAAGCACAAAAAGGCAACACCAGAGACAATGGCACCATCATCATGGCCACCGTCAAAGGCGATGTGCACGACATCGGTAAAAACATCGTTGGTGTAGTGCTGGGTTGTAATAATTATCGAATTGTAGACCTTGGCGTCATGGTGCCGGCCAATAAAATATTGGATGCAGCTGAAGAACACAATGCCGATATCATTGGCTTGAGCGGATTAATCACACCTTCACTGGATGAAATGTGCGATGTCGCCGCCGAAATGGAAAGCCGAGGCATGACATTACCCTTATTGATCGGGGGTGCCACTACTTCCCGTACTCATACAGCACTAAAAATTGAACCCAATTACACAAGTGACACCATCTGGGTTAAAGACGCTTCCCGTGCTGTTGGTGTGGCGCAAAATTTATTGGGCTCCAAAGACCTCAAACAACCTTTTGTCGACAAAATCAAAAAAGAATACGCCAATATACGTGAGAGACGCCTAAAAAGACCCAGCAAAAAAGTCACCTTACCGATCACAAATGCCAGAGCCGATCGTTTCGAAATAGAATGGCAAACACAGCCACCCGTGCCAACTGCAACCACTGGCATCCATCGTCTGGATGACTACCCATTGGCCAAAATTGCCGAACACATCGACTGGACGCCTTTTTTCCAGACATGGGAACTGCACGGCCATTACCCGGAAATATTGACCGATGAGGTTGTTGGTGACAGCGCTACTGAGTTATTTAAAGACGCACAAGCCATGCTGAAAAAAATCATTGATGAACAATGGCTGACCGCCAAAGCCATCTTTGGTATCTTCCCAGCCAATGCTGTAGATGACGATGTGCATTTGACCCATGACGGTCAGGAACATGTGCTCTATAACCTGCGACAACAAAAACAAAAAGCCGGCAACAATTTGTGTCTCACGGACTTTATCGCTCCAAAAGATTCAGGGTATGCTGATCATATCGGCGCTTTTGCGGTCACAGCTGGTCACGGCATTGAACCACACGTTAAAAGATTTGAAGACAACAATGACGACTACAGCTCCATCATGCTCAAAGCACTGGCAGACCGATTGGCCGAAGCCTTTGCCGAACATCTGCATGGCTTAATTCGCACAAAATATTGGGGCTACGCCAAAAACGAAAGCCTCAGTGCCGAAGACATCATCGAAGAAAAATACCAAGGCATCCGCCCTGCCCCCGGCTATCCTGCCTGCCCCGATCACACCCAAAAAGAACTGTTGTTCAATTTGCTGGATGTAGAAAACCAAATCGGCATCCACCTCACCGAAGGCTGGGCCATGTATCCAGCTTCATCCGTCAGCGGCTTTTATTATGCACACCCACAATCCCAATATTTTGTGTTGGGTAAAATTGGTGAGGATCAATTGCAGGATTATGCTGAACGTAAAGGCGTTGATTTGGAGAAAGCGAGGAAAGTTTTGGCGCCGAATTTGTGATCGATCATACTAAATCTCTTCAAAAGTTGTAGTAAGAAAATCCAACTTTTTATTACTCTTATTATTGAGAGGATCACTATATTAATGTTAAAAAAGAAAATAAATTAAATGTTTATAAAGAATACTCCAGTTTCAAATTACTGATTCATTAACTCATTTATTAAACTAGCTCCGTATTTCTTTTTTAGTCGTGAAATAAATAAGGGCTCAATATAATTAGAGAACGACAACAAACCACTCAACTCAGATATTTTTTCTTTTTCAAGAATCTTATAACGATAACTATTAACTAAGGATGAAATTAGTCTTTTTCTTTTTCTACCTAACGATAATTTGTTATTATTTGTCAGCGTTACGCCTGTTATATGTCTATTGTGCGCTTTTGATGAAAAAATAGTTTTTTTCTCATTTACTTTAACAGCATTAAAGCAGTATTTTTTTAACGAACTACGCACAACTTCTGGAATTTCATATAAAGAATTTTTTATATTAGTTGAAAATACTATGTCATCAGCATACCTAGTGTAATTAATATTTCTTATACCACAGTATGATGCAATAGATTCATCAAATAAATACATTACAAAATTTGAAATTAAAGGAGAACTTGGTGCTCCGATACTTAATGTCAATTTAGCCTTTCTAGTTTTTTTAAAAAATAATAAATACATTATTGCTAATTTATTTTCCTCACTTAACTCAATTTTTAAATCATTCAATACTTTAAAAAACAAGATTGGAGTAATACTATAAAAATAATCTTTAAAGTCCATTTTAAGCAAGTAAGTTGACTTTCTGTGTGCTTCAGCATTTTCTTTGATATTGATAGCTTTTTTATATGCCATAGCAGATTTATGTACTGGCAATATTTCTTTTAATTCGGAAATTAGAATTCTTTGCAAGAACTTTAACTCTTTTGATGGGTGGGCAATAAGTCTTTTTCCCTTACCGTTTCTCTTATTAATTTCATATTTTTTATATCTATAGGGAGAAGTACGAATGAATGCTAATAATTTAGGTTTGCCAATCATTAATATTTCATTTAAATGTTCAATAAAATTGATCATAGAACACCCTTCAAACTATCAGATATTTTTTTTAAAACATTTTGCCTTCTTTTGCTATTTGGATGCTCGTTCAATACAAATGACTGGCGTATAGAAATGGATAATTTTGAAATTCCTAAGGTTTTTCCGTTTTTAGTTTTTCCAAAACTAATAAGTTTTTCATTTGGATCAGATGGGAAATAATAAATATTTGAGCTATATTTTATATGGTCTAAAAAGCCTAGTTTCTGTAACAAATAGAGTAATCTTTTTACTTGGCTTTGTTTAAATTCAATATTTAAAACATTAAAGCAAACTTCAATTTCCCCTATCTGAATAGGAAAACATAGCCTAACAATTTCTGCAATCAAATGTGCCAAATGAGAAGAGTTATCAGTTAGAAATTTTTCGGTACTATTGGTTTTATTCAACTTTAAACTTATTGCAGAACATAAATCTTCAGTTGTTGCATTATCAAAGTCAACATTTTCCTCTGGAAAAGGATAAATTACTACAGAATCATCTGAGTTTTTCTTTATATATTCAAGTGGACCTAAAAAAATAAATGAATCTTCATCAGAAACTTTATTTTCAGGTGCAACGACTAGAAGCTTTTTATGGTATTGTTTCCTAGAACAGTACAAACCTAACTCAACTAGAGATCCGGGACTCTCAAGAAATATAATAACAAGAGAAGATAACGACGCGATATCATCTTCAAAAGTTACTAAATCATTATAGTTATCATTTTTATAATAATCTTTAAATTCTTCGGCACATACAATGGCTGAGCCAAATTCAATATTATTTTCTGCGGTAAAAGTAAGAAGTTGATTTCTAAAACTTATAGATGGATGGACTGTTGCATTCATTTCACCACCACATACAAATAGTTTCTTTACACTTAGAAGAACATGAAAATTTTTATAAGTTAATTGTGAGAATTGTTCCTTTAATTTGTTCTCAAATTCCTCGTTCAATTTTTTTTCCTAATAATGTAAATATATAGCGGACTTTAATAAAGTCCGCTACAAAAATTCTCTTTACTAAGAGGATGCGTTATATAACTTTATACCGCTCCTGAGGTACGAAGGCGCGGTATAAAGTTATATAACGCTAACCTAATGTACTCAATAAATTAGAGTCTAGCTAATCGCCCGACTAGGTAATAATAAAATTACCCAAAATCGCTAAAGAGTTTTTTAATTTTATCTCTTTTAATATATTTTTACAATTATTTAAAGATACCCGTGGTGCATTTAGGAGATTTTGATTTTAAAAAGGAAATAGAAAGGAAATAGGACATACGTTTTTCACAAGAGGAAATAGAGCTAGAAAAGCTAGAAAGGACAGTCACTTTGCATGCTGCGGTCAATGCCTTTTTACCAATC
>CAYGTC010000028.1:0-54541 GCA_964352735.1 uncultured Alcanivoracaceae bacterium
AATAAAAACAGCAAAAACAATATGAAACAGGAGTTTCATGCATAGCCATGAAAAACAATTCAAAACGACATCGTTAATTTTTAATAATGCCTACATATTCATTTTTTTATCCATTACAATAAAAGCATATATTTAATTGTTCACAAGTTTATTGGCTCGTATCAAATAAAGTGTGTTCAATTAAATTTTCACTAAAATCACATCATAAAACGGGAGAAAATAATGTCCAAAGAAGATATTTATAATAATTCAGATCAATCAAATGAAGCTGCTCAAGATTCATTTGATTTATGTAATTCCACTAAGAATGATATCAGTGAAACACTGACAAATAATACTTTAGAAGTGTCTTTTACTATTATCAAAGTTTCAATGGGTTGTGGTAATGCTGGTCATAATAGAGGCTATGAATATGGTTATGTGCCTGAAGATATAGTGTTAACACCTTCGATTACTCAGTTACAGGTGAAGTTCTCTGATAAAATTAAAATGAGTTATAAGATGATTGGTTATGCAAAAGAAGATACTGGAGGTACCAGTATTATTGTGACAAAACATACAGCAGCCGATAAACGAAGCATTCTTATACCTAGCAAATATGCGAAAGGAGAAAGTTACTTTTTGACAATAGTTATATTAGATGAAAGGGATCCTGGAGAAAAAATTTATTGTGATCCTCAAGTGCGTAATTCGCCTCCTCCAAATTAAGCACAGCAATTAATCTTTTAATTAAGGTCACATTTCATCACTAACCCGAATATTTCATCATAGAATGGATTGAGGGTGAAAATGCTAAAGTAGATTGGATTAAATCTATTTTTTACCGTTTTGATAAAATATTCGTGCTCATAAAACCACCACATAGAGTTAAGCACTCATTTGGTGGTTTTTTTATGCAAGCTTTATCCATAACCATCATTTTATAAGTCATCTCTGCAGAATTATTGTTATTTGTTATTAATTGAATTCACCATTTTAATTTATTTAACTATTTGAATTATAAGGTATTATTTCATTAGTCAGAATTCCGTAAGAAAATTTCATAAAACCGGAAGCACAAATTTCAATATATCTGCATGATAGAGGGCAGTTCTTCAAAATTTAAAGAACCAAACAAAAGTATCGTGAAGTAAATGATCTGAGCGGCAGTTTTATTAAATATCAGAAATGAGGTGATAAGTATGATCAGAGACGGCCCTTGATATAAAAATCAAAACAATGTGAAAATAATTTCCACATATAAAAATTATCTTATACCTGCGTTAGGTAAAGATTAAATTAACATTAATAAATTAAATAGAGAAAAATCATGACAAGTGTAAAATACAGCGTAAATATCAATTTAGATTCAACTACATTAGCAGCCTTACAAAATGGCAAATATCAAATGCAGGTATATAAGGGTGTGAAATCATCTGGTCCAGCAGGCGCATTACCGACTGTTTGGTTTAGCGTTAATGAATTTTCAAATCAAGTAAACGTCAGTTGGAAAGAAGAGTTTGGAGGCTATTTTAGTGATACTAAAACAAGAAGTGGAGTAAAAGTAAATATTTCAACTCATGATGCCATGGGCCCTGGAGACATTATAACGTTGGCGGCTGATGGCAGCGCCAGTGTTGCATCAGGCGGTCCTGCTGGAGAGTTTTCTTTTGATAGTAAACAAACAACGGAATGGACTTCAGGACTATTATCAAAAGATCAAAATGGTAAATATGCACCGATTTGTGCATTTCCTCAATTTGGTGCTGTTGGTAATATTATGGAGCCTTATGAAAAAGTTTTGATACTATTTACACAAGCCCAATTGGATACTGGCGCAGTAGTTGAAACAGCAATTTCAGCTTCCGTATCTGTTATTCTTTCGACTTCTGTGCCTACCGCGTCTCTAGACTTTAGTATCAATAGTGGTTGGAATACAAATAATAATCCACAAGCTTCAACGAATCCAGCCAACTTTCAATTAGCGCCAGAGTTAATCATCCCATCAGCTACAGCATACAATATTCAAAAAGAACTGAAATTGCGTAAAAGAGCTGAAGCTGAGAGAGTACTGGCTTCACTATAGTTGATTCAAAATTGTTATTTCTCTTTATATACGCTTCATTTTATGATGAGGCGTATATTTTTTAATGAGGTTAAACATGAGCCGTCAAGTTATCATCAATCTAGACCGTAATACTGTTACGGCATTGAACCGTAATAACTATTCATTGTGCTGTTTTCTAGCATCTGAATCAGCCAGTTTTAGGTCGGGACACGTGCTATGTTGGAATGTAATAGGAAGTTTTTTTAATACTGTTCAAATAACAGTTATGCATAAATTTTCATCTTTTGTTTCCAGCAGTTGTATATCTAAAAATTCAAAAATATTTATTCCTGCGCCAATTGATCTTAATGGTGATTTCCTATCATCTGTTTCAGCGTCAAACTATAAGATAAAGTTACAACAACAAATGATCATTGGTCCTTTTAACGGTGTCACAATCAAGGAAAACAATGGTGCTAATAATATAACTTTAAGCAGTCAATCGAAAACAGCTTTTTCTGCAGGCATATGTGTCTCTGATGGATTGTTTAACTATGGGGGAATATGTGCCTTTACCCTTTATCAAACCAGCCCTCTGAGCATATTGCCCATCAAAGAAATATTTTTAATGATGATTCCTGGGCATTCAATTGCTGTGAATAGCGTAGTAAAAAAATCACCATATGATGGCATATTAATTGATTTACATGGTGCGCCTAATAAGACAAGAACATTAGGTTATGACATCAACGCAGGTTGGAGCTATAGTAGTTCATGGGCAGAGGAATATAAGAGCCAAACCGATTTGAGCGGTTTATTGATCAGAGAACCACTTTCAAAACGTCGTTAAAATAACAAAGAATCATCATATATTTTTAGAAATTCAACAAAAACATCTATTGCTCGAAATTTTTTAATAACTTAATTAAGCCTTGTGAATTAATTTGATAAGCACAATGGGGTTCAAAATATTAATTACCCATCTTATTATGTGCTCCTAATTACCATAAGTGACTGATATAAATAAATATTATTCCAGTCAGAATTCCGTAAGGAATGTCAATTAAACCGTAAGCTAAAGAGAAAACATAAACTGCAAAATAATCACAAGGTTTACATCATTTGGTAAATCTTATTAATTTTAAATAATCAAATTGAGGATATAAGCATGAAAAACACAGTATGTATTATTATGATTGTCTTTTGCTTAACAGCAAATGCAGAAAAACCAATTACAAAGAAGAATTCTATTGTTAATAATAACGAAAATATGTCGAGGATAGAGCAGTATTGGACAGATGAAAGGCTTAAAAATGCGATTCCGCACCCTTTGCCAACACTCAGTAATGAAAAATTCTATGAAATGACAAAGTCTGGATCAAGAAATAACACTATTAAAGGGCTTCAGTCACAAGAGGGCTCGAGTTTTAATACCATAAATTCTGATGTGCCAACGATAGCCGATATTTCTCAAAGACCATTTTGGAATGGCGGTAAACTTTTTTTTACAAAGCCTAATGGAAAAAATTACACCTGTTCCGCTCAATTTGTAGGAAAGAAAAATATTCTATTAACGGCAGCTCATTGTGTTAGAAATGGAGAAACTGGTGTTTTTTATAAGAATTTTATATTCTATAGAGGCTACAATAATGGAGGAGGTCAAAAAGTGTTATGGAATTGTGCGGTAGTATCAAATAAGTGGGCCAATCCTCAACTTAATTACAAATATGATTTTGCATTTATTAATACAAAATCTGATTCTGGAACAGGGTGGTTCGGTTGGAAAACGAATGTTCCATATAACGCTTGGAGCGCAATTGGTTATCCTGTTAATTATGGAAACGGTAAGTATATGTTCCAAATCGCCGGTACAAAAGGCACAAATCTCCATGGAATTGTAGAAATGTTAGGAAATCCAATGGAGCATGGGAGCAGTGGAGGTGCTTGGATTGCTGAATTAAACAATGCTAATTCAGGAGGGAATTATGCTGTCGGTATAAATTCGTTTGGCTTAAGCTCAAAGCCTGATTCTGAATTCAGTCCATTATTTGGTTCTGATTTTGTTGCTTTTTATAATCAAGCACAAAATGATGATTGTAAAGAATAACAGATTTATCATTTAATATAATGATTTAATGTCATGATCGCATTAATATAAGAAGATCAATAAGCCAACACCAAAATTGGTCTTCTTGATCATGACATCTAACTACATTAATATTATTAAACTATGGATTTAAAGAAAAAGTGCCCAGATTGTTCGAGTAAAGTGATTACTCTTTTATCTGTTGTCAATATATTGATCACTAAAGAGGCAGCTGAATGTGGTGTATGTCATGCAAAAATAGGCATCAATAAAGGCAAAAGTATACCTGTATATGTATTGTGGTTTATAGAAGCTGTAATGTACTTGAGTTTGTTTGTCATAGCACTCTATTATCGCAGTTGGTCAGTATTGTCATTTGGTTTGTTATTCACGATGAGTATAGAGGTTGTTCTGTTGCAATTTGTGGTATTAAAAGTGATTGGTAAAAATAAAACTGTAGATAAAGTTTTTTGATTGATCCGCTACAAATGTATGGTGAAAAATATCACACCATAAAAGATGGTTTGTTAGATTGTGATGGATTATTTGTGTGTATGCTGAATAAAAAAGGCTGGTAATTATCTGGCGGAGAGGGTGGGATTTGAACCCACGAAGGGCTATTAACCCTTGCTGGTTTTCAAGACCAGTGCATTCAGCCGCTCTGCCACCTCTCCGAATTCTTGCTGTGAAAATTGTGTGTCACAACCAGGATGCGAACTATAGCATAAAATAAAAAAAATTCTATTTTTATTGAAAAAAAAATCATTTTTTTATGAATTTTTTACATATGAGTTTCTATTTATTATAGATGCTTATAAAATACGCGTCTGATAAAATTCTAGAGAAATAAAATATGTCATTAGAAGTTGGTAATAAAGTCCCTGATTTTTCTTTGATTGCTGACAATGGTAAGCCATATAAATTGTCAAGTAAGGTAAAAAATAAAGCTTTATTGGTTTTCTATCCAGGCGATGGTACGCCAGTATGTAAAAACCAGTTCTTTGGTTATATGAAAAGAGTCAAAAAATTCAATGATGCCAATGTTGAAATCATTGGAATCAGTGGTAATGACCACAATACCAATAAATCATTCAAAGAAGAGTTACAATTACCATTTGTCTTGTTATCTGATTCAGATGTTAAAATTGCTAGGCAATTCGACTGCTACGGCTTATTTGGAGTTAAGCGAGGGGTGTTCCTTATTAATAAAGATTTGGAGCTTAAATACTCTCATGTTGAGTCGGTTTCGATTTTTCAAAGAACTGCAAATGAATTGTTGGACTCAATCAAGAAACACAGTTAATTACTGAATTGATCGTTTTTTAAATTAAGACGATAATAATTGTTTCATAACACAGCTTAGTTTATCTAAAATCAAGCTGTGTTGTCTGTTCTAAAATTCTCAATTTAATCAATAAGTCACACTTATATATTTCATATCATTATTTAATCTCTGAGTAATCAACGTATATTCAGGATTGACACCTTTTTTCAATATTTAAACATTGTCATCCAGACGAGTTATGTATTGTATTAATGGTTGTCAATAAGTAATCTTGTTTACTCGGTTATAATAGGGTGTTGTTGGGTAGCTAGACTAGATGGAAGTGTGTGTGCTCATTATTTCTTGCAAATAATAGACCCTGAATTAATCTGCTAGCTATTATTTGCTGAATTTTTGATTGAGTTTTGATTCGATTGCATCAGATATAACGGGTTTCATTGCGGCCATCAAAAAGCCTAGTTGAGCTGAGATATTAATACAATCATGATCAATTTCAACCGTTCCTGTTATGCCTGAACCTGTAAATCCAATATGACCTTGTCCATTAGAATCAATCGTTAACCCATAACTTTGAGCCAATTCATCAATCATACTTTCTGCAATATCACATGCAGTTTCTTTATCATGACTGTGAGGGTGGTTAATATTTATGTTGCTCATAGGGCTCTTTCTTAAAGTTAAAGACGTTATTGTGTCATAACGTCTTTATTAAATCAAAGCATGAAGGTTAATTGTTGTTACAAAGTTGTTTGCGATTGATTCTGGAACCTGTAACAGACCCTGAACATTGAAGCATCTTATCTTCTAAGCTGAATCTAAATTGTTGTTACAAAGTTGTTTGCGATTGATTCTGGAACCTGTAACAGACCCTGAACATTGAAGCATCTTATCTTCTAAGCTGAATCTAAATATCTGTTGGTAGCGTTCATTGATATTGCTTGGATTGATTGATTTAGGATCAAACTGCCATCTTCTTAATGCTTGTCTGGATATGCTGTCCAATATTTTTAATTTAGATTTTTTATCAATTGATATTTTTTTAACTTTGCCATTTCTATCAATGTTAAAGCTTAAAATTACTGTGCCTTCTGCTCCCGATAAACGTTCATAAATACCAAGTTTAGGGTTAACTCTTTTGATGACTTTTGGATAGTTTTTAATATCCTCTTGTGGAGTTGTTTCAGTACTGTTATTAATTAATTTGCTTCCTTCAATCATATCAACTGTTGAAGTCGATGTGTTGGCTGTTAGATCAGTGCTGTTAATTAACTTAGTATCCATTGTAACAATTGAAGAATCATTCGCAAATATGTCTTCATTTGAAATATTGGTTAATTCTGTGGTGCTATCAAGGGGCAGTGTACTGTTTCTTTTTAGTTCTTCAGTATTGGTGTTTTTTTTGGTTTGCTTTGTTGGCAACACCACTTCATTTGAAGTTTTGTTTCGCAGTACTCTTGTTTGAGGTGTAGAAGAAGTTTCTTTTGTACTGGTCGTGGTTTGAGGTTTGGTTAAAAAATCATAAATATTTGGAGCGGTATAATCAGGACGAGTATTTTCTAAAACTGTTGCAGTTTCAGAAGTTGCGTTATTCTGAAATGCTAAGTCATTGTTATTGTTATTGATGATTTTATTGAATATGAATAATGCCAATGCTGAAAAAAATATGCCAATAAATATGTTTGTTAATGATGATTTGGGTCTTTTATTGAGCATCAAAAACTTGATTCTATTAAATAGTTCTCCATCACTGGCAGCAATTTGTATGTTGAGTTTTGCAGCCTCGTTACTGTTGTATATGGTGGCTATATTCGTTAATGCTTTGGCATAAGTCAAAGGATTGGTTTTTAATTCAAGAACCAAATCATCACAACATTGTTCTCTTATCTTTCTGATGTCGCGTGAAATCCATTTAGTTAATGGATGATAAAAGAATAAAGTTTCAACCAAAAGTTGTATGATGTTATGTAAAAAGTCTGCTCTTTTAATATGACACAGCTCATGTAACAAGATCGCTTCCATTTGCTCTTGTGGCATTTTGTTTATTAATGATATGGGTATCAGTACTATCGGTTTGAAATAACCAAACGTTGCCGGTATATCAATTTTTTTGCTGATTGAGATTGCTGGTTTAAACCTCAGCTTCAATACCTTAATGGCTTGTTCTAATTTGGCGATTAAATAATCTGGAATATCTGCAGATGGCTCTTTGCTAATTCTTACGAGTATCAACCATGATTTAAACAGGTGAGTACCGATTAAAAATACAGATATGGCCCATATGACCACTAAAAAAGGGATGATTTTCTGTATCAATGAAATAAAAAGATCAGTTGGATTGAGTATTCCAGCTGATCTTATTTCGCTAAAACTTGAACTGGCTTGATCTAATAAAGTGAAATGATTGACAGATGTGCCGAGTTGAACAAAGAATTCACGAATTGGCACAATCAAACATAACGATATAAAAAATATACCTATCCAGTATTGGAGATTGATTTTGTTCTTTAAAAACAATCGAGTAATGGACCAGTAACCAAGGAATAGTAATGCGCCTTGCCATAAAAAATGAATCAGTGTCCACCCAATTGCATTTCCAATATTACTCAAATTTGAAAACAACAACTCCATAATTTCTACTTTTCAATGGTTTTTAGAAAATCTTTGATTTGATCTATTTCCTCATTACTTGTTTGATTAGAAGAACCTAGAGCTTGCATTACCAATGAGCTGATCGATCCACCAAACAAACGAGTTTTCAAGTCATCAATAAT
This sequence comes from uncultured Alcanivoracaceae bacterium, assembly GCA_964352735.1. GTDB lineage: Bacteria > Pseudomonadota > Gammaproteobacteria > Xanthomonadales > Marinicellaceae > NORP309. The sequence goes on from CAYGTC010000028.1 coordinate 8,169, forward strand.
TTGTGCTTGAGTTTCTTGCTTTGAGTAGCTTGGGGAATAAATATGAGCTTTTTGAGAGGAATCTCTAGCAACTAAGCCCTTTTGATACATCACCTGTAACATTTTCAATGTGGTGGTGTAACTGGTACGAGTTTTTGTACAAAGTTCTTCATGGATTTGCCTGACAGTTGCAGGGGAAATTGTCCACATGACATTTAATATGGCCAGTTCAGTTTTAGTGGGTTTCGGACTATTAATCATAATATTGTTCTACTAACGAATTTCATCGTACACTAATATATCTCATTAAATTTTAAATTACAATCATTAATATAAAAAAATGGTTAAATTTTACCGGTGACTAATTCATCAATGAGTATTAGGTCATTGTCAGAAAATTTTTCTACCGCTGGGTATTCTGGCTTCAATTGTTTCAAGCGTTGAATAATAATTTCACAAACCAATAACCTCATCATTTCTTTATCATCGGCTGGTATGACATGCCAGGGATTGATATCGGTTGATGTATGAGTCAATAAGTCATCAAATGCTTGCTGATATTGGTTCCAGAGTTTGCTTTCTTTAATGTCTCCAATACTGAACTTCCATTGCTTAGAGGGTGTGGCATATCTGCGAATAAACCTTTTGTGTTGTTCTTTTTGTGAAACATCAAGCATAAATTTGATGACAGTTGTTCCTGAATGATGAAGGTGTTGCTCAAAATTATTGATGCTTTGATATCGGTTGTGCCAAAAGGAGTCATCAACAGGTTCGTGGATACCTTGATTTTTGAGCCAGTGTGGGTGAACTTTAACAGCCAACACTTCTTCATAATAGCTGCGATTAAATAGGGTAATTAAACCTTTTTTTGGTACTTTGTTATGACATCTCCAGATGAAGTCATGGGCGCTTTCAAGTTTTGTCGGCTGTTTAAATGAAACATTTTCTAAGCCGCCAATATCACATTTTTGAAAAACATTCCTAATGGTACTGTCTTTGCCTGCGGCATCCATTGCCTGAAATATAATCAATACAGCCTGTTTATTAGAGGCTTTTATTTTGTCTTGTAGTTCAGCAAGTTTGGATTGCAATTTTTTCAGCTTAATTTTTTTGTCTTTGTATCTGTCAATAATATCTTGCTGTGAAGGTCTCAAACGTTTGCTACTGCTGGTGAATATATTTAAACTCATAAACTTTTCTTTATCATAAATTAACATTCTAACAAACTCATAAAAAAAATATAAGTGTTTATGATTGTGCTGAATTATAATGTACTTTTTTGACATGTTTATTTAGCCGTGAAAAAATTTTATTGTGTTGTTTTTCAAATTTATACGTGGATAGTCATAATGCCGATAGCTTGGCTGATTACTGCCATGGTTGCGCTCAGTACCATTGTTTTTTCATATCTAATCAGCCCTCGTTGGGCAAGTAAGTGGATAGCGCCATGGTGGGGGAAGTTAATTATATTTATTACTTTCAGTCGTGTAATTAAACAAGGATTTCAGCACATTGAAAAAGGCAAGTCATATGTGGTTGTCTGTAATCATCAAAGCATTTATGATATTCTCTCAGTTTATGGATATTTGCCTCTTGAAATTAAATGGGTAATGAAAAAAGAGTTAGAAAAAATGCCTTTTGTTGGTGCAGCTTGTAAGGCTTTGGGTCATATTTTTGTAGACAGATCGAACTCCAATAATGCTAAGCAATCGTTGATTGAGGCCAAACATAAGATCACTGATGGAGTATGTGTATTCTTTTTTCCAGAAGGAACTCGCAGCAAGAACGGTAAGTTGATGAATTTTAAAAAAGGGGCTTTTCGTATGGCCAAAGAACTGAATCTGCCAATCTTGCCTGTTACTATTTCTGGAGCCAATAAGGTTATGGCGGCCAATTCATTGATTATTTATCCCCATAAAATCACAATGACCCTTCATGAACCTATACAAGCGGATGAGGTGATGGAAAGTTCAGTACAACAATTGTCTCAGCGATCAAAATTACTCATTGCATCATGTTTATGAAAGTTTTTTCTGACTATGATTGTGACTGGAAAATGTTTAGATTTGCCAGCTTTTAACTTGAGTTTTTTCTTTAAAATAAGTATATTTTTTTAGTTTTTTACTGTTAATACGGTTATGTATAGGTCTCCGATAATATAAATACAATTAATTCTAGTTTTTATTGATCATATTTATGTGTGAGATTGTACAGTTTTGATACAATGATGCCAATTAATAATGAGGAAGTGAATTACTTCTATGAACGAAGATCAGAGTCCCATCGGCGCTCAGCAAGAAAAGAAATCTTGGTTGGAGCGCTTATCTAATGCTTTTTCTGGTGACCCTAAGAATAGGCAAGAACTATTAGTTGTACTTGAAGATGCTTATGAGAATGACATCATCGATAATGATGCTTTTCATATGATTAAAGGTGCTTTAAAAGTGTCAGAATTGCAAGTACGACAAGTGATGATTCCACGTGCTCAAATGCAGGTAATACCCAAAGATGCTGAATTTGAAGAAATTCTTTCCATCATCATAGAATCAGGACATTCTCGTTTTCCTGTTGTTGGTGAAGATAAAGATGAAATTGAAGGTGTCTTGCTTGCCAAAGATGTGTTGCAATTTTTTGCTGATTCTTCAGAAAAATTCGAATTGGCATCTGTTCTAAGAAAAGCGGTTGTTATTCCTGAGTCAAAACGGGTCAATATCCTACTACAAGAATTCAGAACGTCAAGAAATCACATGGCCATAATCATTGATGAATATGGCGGTGTCGCAGGATTGGTGACGATCGAAGATTTGTTGGAGGAAATTGTCGGCGAAATAGATGATGAAACCGATGAGAAAGAGGCGCCATTGATTCAAAAACTAGAAGATCAATCCTATCAAGTCAATGCCTTATTGCCGATAGATGAGTTCAATGAATTTTTCAGTGCGGATTTCTCCAATGATGAGTTTGATACCATTGGTGGAATGATAGTCAATGCTGAGGGGCGTTTGCCTGTGGTTGCAGATGAAATTATATTCGGTCAATTCGTTTTTGAAGTGCTTTCTTGTGATAATCGTCGTCTTGATCAGTTGAAACTTACTGTACTTTGATGAAACTATTGGTTGTGTTTTGCATGTGTGTTGTATTGACTGCATTTTCTTTAGTGGTCAAAGCTCAACAACCTGCTGGCAACAATCACTTGACTATTGAGTTGATTACCATTGGTCCTGGACCGTTCTATTGGGAAGCCTTTGGTCATTCTGCATTAAGGGTTAAAACTGATACTCAAGACTATATGTTTGGCTTTGGTTATTTTGATTTTGAAGAAGAGGATTTTTTTCTGAAGTTTGCCAAAGGAGAAATGCAATACTTCTTAGGAATAGAGGAGACTGCATATGAACTGCAGAAATACCAACAACAAGGCCGGCAAATATGGAGCCAGACCTTGGATCTGTCAGCTGAGCAAAAAAATGCTTTGGTGTCAAAATTAAATTATTTATTGAGCCCAGAAAATAGATACTATCGTTACGATTATTTCCTTGATAACTGCACATCGCGCATCAGGGATTTACTTGATGGGGTCACTGGCAATGATATTTCTCGATCATTTCAGAATATCCATAATTCAATCAGCTGGAGCGATAGGACCTTTCCTGTGGTTAATCAGGCATGGATGAATTTGGGGATTGCTTTGGGTTACGGTTTGCCTGCTTACCGCAACAGGAATCAATGGAGTTTGAATGTTTTTCCAGTAGAATTTGCAGAATCTCTTGGGAGTTTGTCTACTCAAACCGATTGGAATCAGCCTCGTCAGGTTCTATTTGCTCCAACGCCACAGCAATCGATGTTCAACCACTATGATTTCATGAAAACGCATTATGCCGTGTTATTGGTATTGGCTGTGATTCTGTTTATGATGGGTTTTAAAAAAATCAGATCATTTACCGTGAAGTTTTGGTTGGTTACTCAAAGCATTGTGGGTTGTTTGCTTTTAATGCTGTGGTTTTTAACTGAACATTCAGTAGCAAACTATAATCTTAATGTTTTGTTGTTTTTTCCATGTGCTTTTTTATTGGTGTCAAAAAGATTTGTGAATAGTTTTACTGTCTGGTCGTTTTTGTTGATTAACATTGCTTGGTTGTTGTGTGCAATATTTATCACGCACTGGTATTTGGTGGGATTTTTCTTGATAAATGTACTGATTTTTTTGAGGATTAAAAAGAGAATAGCTTGATTCTAATGGTGTAAAATAAACTGTTCTGTGACAAGATCTGTTTACCTTCTTGCCACAGTATTTTTTGACAAAATTATAGTGTTACAATTGATACTCTATAGTTAATGGAGCATGATCAGAAAATTTTTCTTCTTTATAAATGTCTGCTGAGATTATTTTGTCAGCTAAATCTGCTGAAGTAATATGATAATCAATGCGCCACCCAACATTGTTGGCATAAGCCTGGCCTCTGTTAGACCACCAAGTATAGTGATGAGGGTCTTTAATAACGGTTCTGAAACCGTCAACCAAACCCGTTTCATCGAATAACTTGCTCAACCATGCGCGTTCCTCAGGTAAGCATCCAGAGTTTTTCTGATTGCCTTTCCAGTTTTTTATGTCAATTTCTTTGTGAACAATGTTCCAGTCTCCGCATATAACGAATGGTTTGCCAGTTGATTTAAGCCTTTCAAACTCTTGCTCAAGTCTTTCCATTGACTGATATTTGAATGCTTGTCGAATCTCTTTGGCAGATCCTGATGGTAAATACAAAGAGACAACAATCATGGACCCGAGATCAACTTCAAGCCACCTGCCTTCGTTATCAAATTCATCCCAGTCGATTCCTATTTTTACAGACAATGGTTTGATTTTGCTGTAAACTGCTGTTCCTGAATAGCCTTTTTTTACTGCATCATGATAATAGCAGTGGTAACCTTCCGGCATAAAAATATCTGGAGACAATTGATCAATTTGTGCTTTGGTTTCTTGAATGCATATAACGTCTTGATTTTCTTTCTTGATCCACTCAAAAAAACCTTTTTTCGCAGCGGCTCTGATGCCGTTCGTATTTACTGTGGTTATTTTCATATTTATTTTGTGAGGCAATTACATAACAATATGACGAAAGAAAAATAGAAAAATCTGTTAAATTAATGCTTATGGCTGGCTACTAACAAGTGCGACGATAAACTCATTAATTTAACTATTATTTGCTCAATAGTCTATTTTATGTAATGGGCTCTTAGTATCATTTATAAAGTATATATTATACGTATCTAATCTGAGATGTGATAGAATCCGCGTTATTTATGTGAGAATAATCATGGACCAAAATATGGTGATCAACATTCTATTGTGGATAGTGCCGTTATCATTGGCTGTGATACTGCATGAGGTGGCTCATGGCTGGGTTGCCAATTATTTTGGTGATCCAACGGCCAAAGATCTTGGTCGATTGACCCTAAACCCTGTTAGTCATGTTGATCCGATTGGAACCATCGTAGTGCCTGGTTTGTTGATGTTTTCAGGTGCTTCTTTCTTATTTGGTTGGGCCAAGCCCGTCCCAGTTATGGTTCATCGATTAAGAAATCCACGACAAGATATGATATGGGTCGCATTAGCTGGGCCTGGTGCAAATCTGATAATGGCCATCGTTTGGGCAGTATTGGCAAAGATTTTTATTGCAACTGTCCCGGGTGATTCTACCAGTTTAGTGTTTTTACTTGGCATGGCTTCCAAAGGTGTGTTAATCAATATTGTGTTGATGATATTTAATTTACTACCGATGTTACCCTTGGATGGCGGAAGGGTGGTTCATGGATTACTCCCAAGAGAGTTGGGTGATAAATTCGCCATTACTGAAAAATTTGGTATGCTCATCATTGTTGCTTTATTGGCAACAGGCATAATCTCCAAGATTATATCTCCTCCTTTGATTTATCTTAACAATATATTTTATCGTTTTATTGTAGGTTAGTTTATGAATATTGCTTCGGAATTTATTCGTTTGTCATTAAAAAAATGTGTGCTCAAGTTTGGGCAGTTTACTCTAAAGTCCGGTAGGGTTTCGCCTTATTTTTTCAATGCAGGATTATTTGATGATGGTGAATCATTAAGTCTGCTTGGTGAATACTATGCACATACATTGCATGACAGCGGCTTGGCATTTGACATGTTATATGGCCCAGCATACAAGGGTATACCAATAGCAACGGCAGTATCAACGGCTTATTATCGACTATATCAGCGCAATATTCCTGTGGCTTTCAATCGCAAAGAAGTGAAAGATCATGGCGAAGGTGGTGTGCTTATAGGGGCGCCACTGAAAGGGAAAGTGTTGATCATTGACGATGTGGTTTCGGCAGGCACATCTGTTAGGGAATCGATAGATATCATTCGTTTAAATAATGCTGAGGTTGCGGGGATTTCTGTTGCATTAGATCGACAAGAAAAAGGCAAAGGGGAGCTCTCCGCTATTCAAGAATTAAAGCAACAATATGGTTTGACGACTGTCTCTATTGCTGGATTGGATGATTTGATCAGTTTTTTGGCCAGTGATGAAGAAAAGCTTCAATTGGTAGAAAGCTACAAGGCTCAGTATGGGTGTTGATTCTTGTTTGATTTAAGGTTGTTTTTTGTTCAGCATAAAGAACTAAAATTGTCATTAATTTAATTCTGTCTTTGTTGCTGTATCAGTTTGTGACCGCAACAAAATTAACTTTTTAAAAAACAATGGATGTTGACAAGGGTAACCCATTGATATTTTATTCGCTTTATCTGAAAAAATTACCCCAACATTATTTGTCCACAATGAAGTCGATACAATCGACAAGTCATGTGAGGCTTAACTTTGTGACACCGGAATTAATTATTCTTACAAAAATTAATTCTATTTTAAAATACATAGGGTTATAATTTCGCACTCAATTCAATAATCTATCTCAAAAGGTAATTCATATGTTTGGACTCTCAACTGAAGCACATAAAAAGCATATTCAGGCAGTTAAACGTGGTTTGAAAAAAAATACAGATTCAGAACTTTTGACCATATGTCAGAAAACCACAGAATTATTTTTTGGAGGCATGTCAGTTGAAGAAATCCGAATGCATAAAAATGAGCAGTGGGTTTCAATAATCGCTGACTTTGCAACATCTATTAAAAAAATGCCTTTTGGTTCCTCTATTGTTAGGGTGTTTAATCCAGAAATGCAAAGCAATGGTTATGCCAACCCGCACACAATTATTCAAGTAAGTTGTGAGGATATGCCATTTTTGGTTGATTCAGTGACATTAGCGTTTGCAAAATTAGGGCATGAAATTGAAATGATAACTCACCCAGTAATGCAAATTCAAAGAGATAAACTGGGCCACATAGAAGGATTTAAAGACGGTAAGGGTCATAAAGAGTCCTGGATGCACATTGAAATCACCAAGATGATTGATTTGCCAACCATTAATGAGTTGTCTCAAGAGCTTGAGTTGGTGATCAATAAAGTAAGGGCTTGTGTTAATGATTGGCCGACAATGTTGAAAAAAATGAAGGATGCCAGAGACGATCTGCCTGTTATGGATAATAAGAAAATTTATAGCGCACAAAAGAAATTTATTGACTGGTTGCTTAATAATAATTTCACATTTTTAGGTTATCAGTATTATCAAGTGGAAAATGGTAATAAAAACCAGCAGATTAAAGCCGATAAAACATCAGCGCTGGGTTTGTATCAATCTAAAAATTATTTGAATGACATCGATGCATTAGATGACAACGGCTATCAGTTAAAGAAACAATCAGATCTTATTATTATTACCAAACTGAATGCTCGCCCACAAGTTCATCGCGCTGGAACACTGGATTATATTGGGGTGGTGATAACCAATGAAACAGGGGAAGTGATCGGAGAACATCGCTTTTTAGGATTGTTTACTTCTGCAGCTATCAATACAAGGCCATGGGATATTCCTTATATTAATGACAAAGTGGATGCTGTTATCAAACGTTTTAAGTTCGAAAAAATGAGTCACACAGGTAAGCATCTGACTCATATTATGGAAACGTTGCCCAGAGATGAGTTGATGCAATCCAGCAGTGACGAACTTTATCAGACCATTTATTCTATATTAACCATTCAGGAACGACAAAAGTCTAACGTGACTGTCAGACATGATAAGTTTAAAAGGTTTTATGCATTTTTGGTCCATATTCCACGTGATAAATTCAATACAAAAGTGCGACATGTCATCCAAGACATTTTAGCCAAAGAGATTTCAGGAATAGAAATTGAATTTCAGGTAAAAATTGAAGAAACCAATTTAACAAGGCTTTATGTGACGGTTTTCTCTGAGCATGATCTCAATATTGAAACCAAAGACATAGAACAAAAGATAAGTCACGCTTTGCGTTCTTGGCAAGATGAGTTGGAGGAAATACTCATTGAAAAACATGGCGAACAAAAAGGTTTTGCCTTGGCTAAGAAATACGTCAGTAATTTTCCCATGTCTTATGTTGAAGATGTTTCTCCGAGAGTGGCTGCCTATGATGTGGAAAATGCCGCGCAATTGACCTTATCTGGTGGTTTGGCCTTGAGCCTATATCGACCAAGAGACATCAGCAGTAAAATTTTCAGGTTCAAAATATTTCGCTGCGAAAATACCATTCCATTGAGTGAGGTTTTGCCAGTTTTGGAAAATCTGGGCTTACATGTGGTAAGAGAACGGCCCTATAAAATTGCTTTGGCCAATGGATCATGCTTTTGGATTCAGGATTTTGACTTATCATTGGCGCATGGTGCAGAACTTAAACTGGAATTAGTGAAAGATAGATTCAAAGAAGCCTTTAAACAAATTGTCAATGGTGAAGTTGATAACGATGGTTTTAATAAATTATTGATTCTTGGAGGACTCAACTCAAGGCAAGTCATTATTCTCAGAGCCATCAGTAAGTATTTAAAACAAACCAATTTGCCTTTTTCGCAAGATTATTTAGAAAAAGCATTGATCGCTCAATCTCATATTTCAAGATGGCTTATCGAACTGTTTAGGGTGAAATTTGCTGCGTTTTTAGATGATTTATCTGCTAAGGAATATAAAGAATATTTGCTTACTTTTAAAAGAAAGTTTGATTTCCAATTAGGGCATTTGCAGATAAAACTCACTGAGCAGCAACAAAATGCTTTGGATGAATATTTTAACAGTGCTAAATTCAGTCGCAAACGTCAAATAAAAAAGGTCATAAAAATCATCAGTGCATTTTTGGACTCAGTCAGCTCACAAGATGAAGATAATATTATTCGTGCCTACAGTGAGGTCATACTGGCTATTTTAAGAACCAATTTTTATCAAACAACAGAAAATGGTTCATTCAAGCCATACGTCAGTTTCAAGCTTGAATCTGCAAAAGTTCCACAGATGCCTAAACCTGTGCCATACCGAGAAATTTTTGCCTATTCGCCACGCTTTGAGGCGATACATTTGCGCATGGGAGAAGCTGCTCGTGGCGGCTTACGCTGGTCTGATCGATATGAAGATTTTAGAACAGAAGTTTTGGGTTTGATGAAAGCACAAAACGTAAAAAACTCAATCATTGTACCCGTAGGGTCTAAAGGGGGCTTCATTGTCAAACAGATTCCTGCTGGTTCAAGAGATGAGGTGATGAAAGAAGTGGTGTCTTGTTACCAGAACTTCATCAGAAGTATGCTGGACATAACCGATAATATAGTTGGTGGAGATATTGTTCATCCTGAAAATGTGATTCGTTATGACAAAGATGATCCTTATTTGGTTGTGGCTGCAGACAAAGGTACGGCAACATTTTCAGATATTGCCAATGAAGTTTCAAAGGATTACGGTTTCTGGTTAGGTGATGCGTTTGCCTCCGGTGGATCTGTTGGGTACGACCACAAGGCCATGGGAATAACTGCCAAAGGTGCATGGGAGTCTGTAAAAAGACATTTCCGCGAGTTAGGTGTAGATTGTCAGAATGAAGACTTCAGCGTGGTTGGTATTGGAGATATGATGGGCGATGTTTTTGGTAATGGTATGTTGTTATCAAAACACATCTGTTTAAAAGCCGCCTTTAATCATATGCACATTTTTCTTGATCCGCAACCTGATTCTGCAAAAACATGGCAAGAGCGTAATCGTCTGTTTAATTTGTCACGCTCTAATTGGGAGGATTATGATAAAAATTTAATCTCAAAAGGAGGTGGGGTCTTTTCAAGGTTTGATAAGTCAATTCCAATTTCAAAAGAAGTTAAAAAATGTTTTGGCATTAATGCAGATGAATTGGCTCCTCAAGAATTGATAAAAGCCCTATTAAAATCACCCGTTGATTTAATTTGGAATGGCGGAATAGGAACATATGTCAAAGCTTCAAGCGAATCGCATGAGGATGTGGGTGACAGTGCCAATAACTCATTAAGGGTCAATGGTATAGAGATGCAATGTAGGGTGATTGGTGAAGGCGGTAATCTAGGCTGTACACAATTGGGAAGGATCGAGTTTGCAGAAAAAGGCGGCAAGGTCAATACCGATTTTATTGATAATTCAGCAGGTGTGGATTGCTCTGATCATGAAGTTAACATTAAAATATTGATTCAGTCTTTGATGGAGGATGGGAAGTTTGATGATGAATCAAGGGTGAAGCTGTTGGTGTCTATGACTGATAATGTTTCTGATTTGGTGTTGAGGAATAATTATTCTCAAACTCAAACCTTAAGCATGATGGAATTTCATTCGCGAGCGAGGCTAGGAGCGAAAGCACATTTGATCAGAGTTTTAGAAAAAAGAGGGCTGCTGGATAGAGAGATAGAATTTTTGCCCTCAAATGAGGAGCTGAAGCAAAGACAGGCAGATGGAAAAGGTTTGTCCAGGCCTGAGTTGTGTGTGCTCTTAAGTTATACTAAGTTGGCATTATTTGAAGACTTACTGGAATCTGATGCTTTGGGCGATCCATGGTTCTCAAAAATATTGCGTGAATACTTCCCTGTGAAATTACAAAGTGTCGAAGAGAAATATTTATCTAATCACCGACTACACAAAGAAATAGTGGCAACAGTGCTTACCAGTCAGATCATAGATAGAATGGGCGCCACATTTATGCAAAGAACTTTCGAAGACACAGGAGCTAGTGTGGGCGCTATAGCTAAGGCATATGTGGTTTGTGTTGAATTGTTTGATGCAGAAGATATTTGGAAGTCAATCGAGCAACTGGACTTGAAAGTGGCTTCAAACAGGCAGATTGAAGGGGGCCTTATTGTATGGAATCATATCAGACAAGCTGTTCGTTGGATTTTAAATAACATAGGTCATCATTTCGATATTTCTTCTGTGATTAAACAATTAAAGGCTGACGTCAGTAAATTTACCAATTGTATTGATTCAGTTTTGCCTCAAAGAGATGTTAAAGCATTGGAAAAGTGTGAGAATCAATTATCAACCTATAAATTTCCAAAAGCCTTGGCGCAACAGATTGCCAGTATAGAATTTTCATTTGCTGCTTTGGATGTTGTGGAAATAGCAAACAAAACTGATGCAGATGTTGATAAGTCTGCGGCATTATTTTTTGCACTTGGAGAAAAACTCAACTTGTTGTGGTTGCGTGATATGATTGAACAATTAGAAGTGATTGGCCCGTGGCATGCGCATGCACGTGGCGTCTTGCGAGATGAATTGTTTGAACATCACAATGCATTGACCCAAGCGGTGATTAAGAAGTATAAATCTAACGAAAATAGCGCTGAATCGATCATCAGTGCTTGGGTTGTGGATAACAGAGCCAGCGTTAAGGGTGTTCGTGTCATGTTACAACAAATTCGAAGTGAAAAAATTGCTGATTATGCAACAGTTATGGTAGCTGTAAGGAGCATTAATAATTTGGTGGCTGCAAATCAATAGAAAATATGGATATATATCAAAGGCACCTTGGTTTATTTGTATTATCTAGCAGGATTAATATGTCGTTATCGTTATGTTCACATTAATCAAGTGTTTAGTGGTTTTAATTTTAATTTTTATAGACTGAAGAAATGTCGTTGCTTAAAAATAAACCGGGAAAACACATGAATAAAAAATCTTTATTGATACTTATAATGCCTTGGATTTCTGTTTTTGAACTTTATGCTCAATCCACGTTTTCGGGTTTAGAACAATTGGCAGGTTATTGTTGGCAGGCACAATTTGCGGATCAAAAAAAATACGATACCCATTGTTTTGATTGGATGTATGGTCAATCATTCATTCAAGATCGTCATCTGGTTTGTGGGGATGGTTCCAATTATGCAGGTACTACCATTTATTCTGCCAATAAAGGTGAGGTTAAATACCGATATTACAACAGTTTAGGGGGAATTAGCGATGGTGAGGTGGCATATAAAAATGATGAACTGATTTTTCCTGATGAAACTTATAAAAACAATGAGTTATTACAAACCTATAGTACCACGTGGAAGCTTTCCAGTAACGGGTATGTCTCAGAGATGTGGCAAAAATATTTAGATGAACCAGACAAATTGATATGGCAGATGTCATTTAAACGCATTGATATAAAAGAAAATTTATTGATAACAGAAGATGATAAGGGACGACTTCTGTGTCGATGAATTTTAACCTCAGTAATTAAAATTACCCAGCCTTTTATATTTGTTTGATAGAGGAATGCAAAAAACCAGGGAATGTTTGCAAAGATGCATTACTATTAACCCTGAACCCAATCTATAATGGTGCTGAGTTAATAGGATACGTGCCAATTGAAGGATTCTGAGCTTGTTCACTTAAGTGATGATGTTGTCATGGAATTACCATAGGCCAATGGTGTTGTTCTCTGTTATTAAATCTGTATTGGCTGCTTCTTAATCTCCCCAAAAAGTTAAAAACATTGGTGCTCTGGGCATTGTTCAAGGTAGAATAAGCAGTATTTAAAATGCCATATTATAATGGGGACAAAACGATGAAAAAGACTTTAAATCCACTCGACCTCTTTGATGTTCGTTCTGAGTTATCTGAGGATGAGATGATGGTTCAAGACACAATTGGTCGATGGGTAGATGATAGGGTGTTGCCAATCATTGGCGAGGCATTTGATAAACATGAATTCCCAATGGACTTGATCCCGGAAATGGCTGATCTAGGATTGTTTGGAAGCACCATACAAGGCTATGATTGTGCTGGTTTGAACTATACCAGTTATGGGTTGATTTGTCAGGAGCTGGAAAGAGGTGATTCTGGGCTGAGAAGCTTTGCTTCGGTTCAAAGCTCGTTATGCATGTTTCCAATATATAAATTTGGTAGTGAAGAACAACGACAAAAGTGGCTACCATCTATGGCCAAAGGTGAAGTCATTGGCTGTTTTGGGTTGACAGAGTCTCATGGTGGTTCTGATCCGTTAAACATGAACACTTTTGCTAAAAAAGATGGTGATGACTGGATTCTTAATGGGTCCAAAATGTGGATTACCAATGGTTCAATTGCTGATATTGCCATTGTATGGGCTTTGACAGATGAAGGTGTTCAAGGTTTCTTGGTTGAAAAAGGCATGAAAGGTTTTTCTACAGAAGTTATCAAACGAAAAATGTCTTTGAGGGCTTCTGTAACCTCGGCATTATTTTTTGATGGCATACGTATACCTGATGCCAATAGGCTACCAAATGTGCTTGGTTTAAAAGGGCCATTGACTTGTTTGTCTAATGCTCGATATGGCATTTCATGGGGGCCAATTGGTTGTGCTCAGGCATGTTTACAAGAAGTGCTTGATTATACTCAGGATCGAACATTGTTTGGCCGTGCATTGAATGAAAATCAAATTGTACAACTGCGATTGGCTGAAATGGCCAGAAAAATCACCACCGCACAAACACTCGCACTGAGATTGGGCAGATTGAAAGACAAGGGTGAATTGCAACCAACTCAAATTTCCATTGCCAAATGGAATAACGTACGCATGGCGATAGATATTGCTCGTGATTGTCGTGATTTATTGGGTGGTGCAGGCATTACAACAGAACACAGCGCTATTAGACATGCATTGAATCTAGAAAGTGTCATCACATATGAAGGCACTGAGACCGTTCACCAATTGGTTGTGGGTCGTGAACTGACTGGTAAAAACGCTTTTTAAGAGTAACTTTCAATGGCCATATTAAAAAGTATTAAAAATAAGATTGCAAATAAATCTAAAAACATCAATAGGGCTCAAGTTGTTGATGATAATTTCAAAGCCTATGTTAAACAATTAGATAATAAGACCACTCGGATTGATTTATCAGAGTATGGATTATCAGAAACTGTCTTTCTGGAAATGTTTACTTCACAAATCATGTCCAGACAATTGGATTTGATGGCTCGTGCTCTGCGTTTAGAAAACAAGGTGTTTTACACCATAGGATCCTCTGGTCATGAAGGTAATGTGATGTTAGGGCGGTTAACACGACATACTGATCCGGCATTTCTTCATTACCGCAGTGGTGGTTTTATGATGGAACGGTCACGTTATATTCCATCTATTGATCCAATCCATGACACATGCTTATCATTTGCTGCCAGTGAGTCTGATCCATCCTCTGGTGGTAGGCATAAAGTATGGGGGTCGCAACCGCTATGGGTTTTACCTCAAACCAGTACCATCGCCAGTCATCTACCTAAAGCGGTTGGTACAGCTTTAGGTATTGAAATGGGCAAAAGATCAGCATCGGGTTTACCGATTCCTGATGATTCCATAGTATTGTGTAATTTTGGTGATGCCAGCAGTAATCATTCTACTGCACAAGGGGCTTTTAACGCCGCAGCTTGGGCAGCTTATCAAGGCCTTGATGTGCCAATTTTATTTGTTTGTGAAGACAATGGCTTAGGCATATCTGTGAAAACTCCATCTGGTTGGATAGAGAGAAACTTTAAACACCGACCGGGCTTACAATATTTTCAGGCTGATGGTTTGGATATGGCCAGTGGTTTTAGACAAGTACAAAGGGCCGTGAATTTTTGTCGTCATGAACGCAAACCTGTATTTTTACACCTGCGTACAACTCGACTCATGGGCCACGCTGGTACCGATTTTGAAGTCGATTACAGAAATATTCATGAATTAGAAGCCGAAGAGGCTAAAGACCCGCTGCTCAAATCAGCCGAGTTAGCAGTTCAATCAGGTGTGTTATCTGCTGCGGATATTCTGGAGTTATATGAGCGCATGAATGAACGTTGTATGCAAACAGCATACAAAGCAGATCAACAAAAAAGGTTGACTACAGTACAGGAAGTCATACAACCATTGGCTCCATACAGTCCTGTTGATGTTAAACTGCAAGCAAGTACCATAGCCAATCATGAAAAACGAATTAAGCTTTTTGGTAATGAAAAATTATTGCCTGAAAATCAACCCGCTAAACACATGGCCATTCAAATCAATAAAGGTTTGATGGATATCATGCTTAAATATGATCAATCATTATTGTTTGGGGAAGATGTAGCACAAAAGGGTGGTGTTTACACCATTACTAAAAATTTGTACAAGAAGTTTTCAGCCAAAAGAGTTTTCAATACACTGTTGGATGAACAAACCATTTTGGGGCTGGCTCAAGGCTATGCCAACATGGGTATGATACCCATTCCTGAAATACAATATTTGGCTTATTTCCATAATGCATGTGATCAATTGCGTGGAGAGGCTGCCAGTTTGCAGTTTTTTTCAAACAATCAGTTTGCCAATCCAATGGTCATAAGAATTGCTGGGTTAGGTTATCAAAAAGGCTTCGGAGGACATTTTCACAATGACAATTCCTTAACCGCTTTACGTGATATTCCGGGAGTGGTTGTAGCCTGTCCATCTCGCGGAGATGATGCCGTTATGATGTTGCGTACATTAATGGCTTTAGCATATGTTGATAAACGTGTTTCTGTTATGATTGAACCGATTGCATTGTATATGAAAAAAGATTTATACGCTGAAGGCGATAATTTGTGGTGTTTTTCATACCCTACATGTGATCAAACAATTGAAATTGGTGAACCACGAGTCTATAACGAAACTGCTAAAGATATACTCATTATCAGTTATGGTAATGGTGTACCAATGAGTCTTGATGCTGTTAAGCAGTACAATAATCTCTATTCAAAGACAATTGCTGTAATGGATTTACGGTGGTTACAACCATTAAATAAAAAAAGCATCTGTCAATTGGCGAAAAAGTTTGATACAATTTTAGTGGTTGATGAAGGCAGAGAGTCGGCATCAATTGGAGAAGGGGTGGTTAGTGCCATCATTGAAAATGTTGAAAACCCACCACTGATCAAGAAAATAACTGGAATTGACAGTTTTACTCCACTGGGAGATGCCTCAGGCTTGGTATTGCCAGATGTTGATGTAATCTTAGAAACGTTGATTAATTTATCGCAAAGAGGATAATAGTGAATGCCTGAACTTACGGTATTATTTGCAGACATAGCAGAGAGTACAGCTCTTTTTGAAAAATTTGGCGATGATAAAGCGCGTCATGCCATTGCTTCAATTCTTGATACGTTAACAGAAATAGCCAATAATTACCAAGGTGTATTGATCAAAACCATTGGTGATGAAATCATGTGCACCTTTCCATCTGTTAAATATGCCATTGAGGCTTCTGTAAAAATGCAAGAGTGTGTTTCAGGTAATTTTATTCTTGGATCGCAACCCATTGGAATCAGAATAGGTTTTCACCATGGATTGGTGATTTCTGAAGGGGGTGATGTTTTTGGAGACACTGTAAATGTTGCAGCTCGCATGGCGGGGTTTGCTAAAAAAGGGCAGATCATTACTAACTCAGTGACTTTTTCTGGTTCAGGATTAAACAATTCAATAAAACACAGAAGCCTTGGAAAGACCAAAATTAAAGGCAAATTATTGTCAGTAAAAATCATTGAAATATTTTGGCACAAAGATGAGTCTCAATTGACAAGGGTTTCTTCAGTTTTGGATCTTAAACTACCAGAATCTAAGTTTGAAATGCAAATCAATATTGGTGACCGACAAATAAAGATGACAGAACAATCCCCAAATAAGATTATTGGTAGGGGAGAAGAATGCGATATTCAAATCCTTGCTCCGATGGCCTCAAGAATTCATGCGGAACTGCAGTTTTCAGATGGCCATTTTAAAATTGTGGATCAAAGTACCAATGGAACTTGGTTAGAAATGGGGCAAAATTCTATCAGATTACACAGAGATAAAACGATTTTACTCGGTTCAGGACGCATTGCATTGGGCAGTGCAGATTTTTCAGATTCATCAATGATCATTAATTTTAAAATTTAGAGGATTAGTATATATCATGGAAAAGTTCATTAAAAAACTCAGTGGTTTCTTATTGCTGTTTTTCTCACTTTTTTACCTAGGGTTAAAAATAGTCTGATGGCAGTTAAATTCAGGCAAACCAATGTAACCAATCCTGCTAAGTCACCCATGAGCAATATGGGCCAAAGTGCATGGATGTTGTATATTTTCAATATTCCATATTTGCTTCAATTATTGAGTAAGCTATTGGCTGGTGAGTTATTTAATTTAATGCTTATTTCAGCTGTATTTTTAACCAATTTGCTCGCTGCAATGTGGATGAGTATTGGGCTTAAAAATAAACGGCTTTTTTTACAAAAAAAATACGCCAATAACACACCTTTTCCGATGATGTTTTTGGCATCACTGGCCATATGTTTAAGTTGTTTTGCTACAGCGTGGTTATTAACTGGTGCTGGTTTTTTGGCTGCTATAGGTAATGGTTTGGCTGGTTTAATCGGTTGTTGGTTGTGGTATGGACTTGACCCATTAAAATCAAGGCACATCAGTTTCAGTGATATTCACGATGGTGAACGTGCATTGCAAATTTTGCAAGAAAGCGAGTCTCTTATCGTTAATATTGAGCAATCTAACTTTCAAATTGATAATGTTGAAATGTCATCAAGATTGAATCAAATCACTGCCAAAGCCAGAAAAGTTTTGGATGAATTATACAATGAGCCTAAGAAGATCAGCCAAGCACGCCGTTTTCTGAATACTTACCTTGAAGGGACTGAAAGAGTGGTAATCAAGTATGCTAAAACGCATAAACATTCATCTGCTGGGGAGCTGGAACAAAACTTTAAAGAAGTCTTAGTCAGTATTGAAGAAGTTTTTGATGATCAATATAATAAATTAATTTCCAGTGAGGTATTTGACCTGGATGTGGACATCGAAGTATTGAATACATTATTGAAGAAACAAGGCATTAATTAACCATTAAAGGAAATGATATGACAGATACAAAGCCAACTACAGAAAAAACCAAGCGAGATACTCGTCTCCATGACGAAATTGTACCAGGTATTAAAAATAACCTTGTGCCTTATGCTGAAGTTGATGATCAAGCGAAACATGAAATTGATGAATTGATTGATGAAATTGATATGAATGACAGTAATTCAATTATTTTCTTTGGCTCTAAGGCTCAAGAGAGTGTCACTGAGATTTCTGATAAAATGCTTGATGGTGTTAAGAATAAGGAATTAGGGGCTTCTGGTGCCGCATTAAATGATATGGTTGCAACCATTCGTGGTTTTGATATTGATGAACTGGATCCTAACAAAAAACCAGGTTTCTTTGCCCGTTTATTTGGCAAAATGAAACCCCTTGCCAAATTTTTACAGAAATATGAAGATGTTAGAAAACAGATTGATGTAATCACCGATAAATTAGAAGACCATAAAGTCACGTTATTAAAAGACATTACCAGTTTGGATCGATTGTATACGGCTAATCTTGAATATTTTCATACATTAGAGAATTATATCAATGCTGGAGAGGAAAAGCTCAGACAAGTTGACGAGGTTCTTATTCCCGCATTACAAAAAGAAGCAGAAAGCACTGATGATATGCTTAAAGCTCAAGAGTTGAGAGACTTAAAAGGATCACGAGATGATTTAGAGCGTCGAATTCATGATTTAAGATTGACCAGACAAGTTACCTTGCAGAGTTTACCAAGCATCAGGATGGTTCAAGAAAATGACAAGGGACTCATCAATAAAATCAATTCAACCATTGCCAATACGATTCCATTATGGCGCCAACAACTGGCTCAAACAGTTACCATTTGGCGAAGTGGTGCTGCTGCTAAAACCATAAAAGATGCATCAGATTTAACCAATGATTTATTAAAAGGCAATGCAGAAAATTTAAAAATGGCCAATAGAACAGTCAGAGAGCAATTGGAGCGAGGTATTTTTGATATTGAAGTGGTTAAAGAAGCCAATCAAATTTTAATCGAAACCATTGAAGACAGTTTGCGGATTTCTGAAGAGGGTAAAGTTATGCGTAAACAGGCTGTTACCGAGTTGGCTGAGTCTGAAGCTAAACTCAGAGATGCATTGATCACTAACAAAGTAAAAGCAGAAAACTTGGAATCTGATTAATCCTAGTTTTTGAACTAAAGATTTAAAAGCTGCCATATCAATTTGATACGGCAGCTTTTTTATTTCTAAAAAATTAAGAAAATTCCTCTTTAACTTGTGCGAAACAGGCCAGTGCTTTATCCAAGTCCTCTCTCGAATGCGCCGCAGAAATTTGTAATCTTATGCGAGCTTTGTCTTTTGGCACCACTGGAAAGCTGAATCCGATGCAGTAAATACCCAATTCTAGTAACCTGTCAGCCATGTTTTTGGCCAGTTTTGCATCATATAACATGATAGGTACAATAGAATGTGTTTCGCCACTGACATCAAAGCCCAATTGAGTGATTTTTTCTCTAAAATAACGGGTGTTTTCATTCAGCTTATCCCTTAAGTCACCAGATTGTGATAACAACTCAAAAACTTTGATACCAGCAGCTACCAATGGTGGTGGCAGTGTATTGGAAAAAAGATAGGGTCTGGAGCGTTGCCGCAATAAGTCAATGATGGTTTTTTTGCCAGAGGTGAACCCTCCTGAGCCTCCACCTAAAGCTTTTCCTAATGTTGAGGTAAAGATGTCAATTTTATCTTGTACGCCACATAATTCAGCTGACCCTCTGCCTGTTGGACCTGTGAAGCCAGTAGCGTGTGAGTCGTCAATCATGACCATGGCATCATATTTTTCTGCCAATGCAACAATTTCATCTAGTTTTGCAATGGTGCCATCCATGCTGAATACACCATCAGTAACAATCAGTCTTTTGTCACAACTCTCTGCATCAATCAGGTGTTGTTCTAATTGTTGCATGTCACTGTTTTTATAACGGTACCTTTTGGCTTTACATAACCTGACCCCATCGATAATAGAGGCATGGTTTAATTCATCACTGATCACAGCATCGTCTGCTGTTAAAATGGTTTCAAACAATCCGCCATTGGCATCAAAACAGGAGGAATACAAAATGGTATCTTCAGTACCTAAAAAGTCACTGATGCTGTTTTCCAGTTTTTTGTGTAAATCTTGCGTACCACAAATAAAACGCACGGATGCCATACCGAATCCGTGGGTTTTAAGTGCTTGACTGGCTGCTTCTATGATGGTTTCATTGTCAGCTAATCCCAAGTAGTTATTAGCGCAAAAATTGATGACTTTTTCACCATTTGGTAGTGTAATGTGAGCAGATTGAGGGCTGGTTATGATTCTTTCATCTTTGTATAATCCTGCCTCTTTAATCTCATCAAGAATGGTTTGGTATTGTTGCTCTGTTGAGTGATTCATAATTTTTTGTGAATTGATAATAGCCAATCATTTTAACAAAAAACTATTTTTCATGTTTACATTATTTGTTGATTCATTCATATAGATATTGAATAGTATCTATATGAGACCTCAGCATAACTACTGTGACGAGTAAAAAATGAGGCGAATGTTACTGGTATGTGAATGTCGCTGAATTAAATTTATCAATTGGTTCGAAATTTATAACTAAATATTCGAACTGGTCCGATTTTTTGATTAAAAATTCGGACTCATCGTTAAAAAATGTTTCAGGAAAAAATTTTTACGTCAGCCCTTGCAAGAGTGAGTATCACGGATGATATGAATAAAATCTGGTCAATAGCGAGCTATTATCTGCGATTTCTGCTTCAATTTGATAACTTTTCTCAATTTTTTCTTTCGTCATCTAATTATGCTGAGGTCTTTAAATAATAAAAATCAAAAGACAATTTTGGAAATCATTGGGCTTTCATGTAGTATATAGGGTTTGATCAAGGATAAAAAAATATGAATATATATGAAAAAACTATAACATTTGGGCTGATGTTATTGATCAGCCAATATGGTTTCAGTAAACCTTACTTTCAGATTAATGCCCAAAAAACTGATAACGGCTACAAGCAAATAAGTATAACTCAACGATTGTCTGAAGAGGGTTTTAAAGCAATAAAATCAATTGACCTAGGCTTGGGCAAGAATGCATACAGCCAATTCTCCAAAAGTGGTAAGTATCTCTCTGTATTTATCATTAATAAGCGAAAAATTGATGATGAGGTTGTGATTTTTTCAACTCAGGATTTTAAAGAGCTGTCACGTATTAAAGTTTAAAAATTAATCAATAAAACGGTCAATTATGAATTGATTCGGTCGCAAGCCTTTTTTATAGAAGAAAATGGAACGGTATTGATTCCTTTGAAAACTGGCAAGTTAAAATCCCTTAATGCTTACAATTTTAGGACTGGAACTCTTATTTATTCAAAAAAATGGCGAAGAAAATGAAATTCATTGAGCGCATTCCTGGCACAAAGCGCCTCATAGTGGGTGAGTCCAAATTACCTGTTGTTAATCAGTTAATGAATGTGAAATATTATAAGAAACTTCAAATCTATGATATGTTGACAGGTGAATTGATCTGTAATTATGATAATAAAAATATTAGTAAGAGCTACCATTTAAGTGAAGAGCATATTTTGATGGTATTTAGAGAAAGAAGCCGTAATGGGGTCTCCAAACCACACAAACTTTCTATCATTGATCCAATATCAGGACAATTACTGGCCAATAAGACACTTGCAAGGTCGCCTCCCGTTTTTTCACAAATGCAAAACGCAAATGAGCCTCTTTTTTTGGCTACTTATCATGATGAAAATAGAGAGTTGTTGAAACTTTATCAGGTCAAAGGTGTTAACTTTATTGAGCTGGCGGAAGTTAAGGAAGATATAAAACCCAGATTACTTATCTTTGATGAGAATAAAAAAAAGTTTATGATCGTTGGTAAACATCATTCTGTTTCAGTTGACCTTAAACAGCAAGCCAGTAGGAGTATGCTTAAGAATCCATTTGATATTGCTACTGGTTTTTTTTCTGAAAATGGTGATTTGATTTATTTAAGAGAAGGTACAGGCTCAGAAGTGGGTATTTATGATTATCGCAGTAAGCAAATGATTAATGAATCAGGAACAGGCAGAGCAGGTGTCAAGTTTAGTCAGTTTATAGGGACAGTATTAGTGGCATCAGTTACTGCCTATGCCGGAGGTTATGCAGTAATACCTGTTCGCAGATCTGATACAGCTATGATTACTGATGACAAAGAAAAGTCACTTTTTGTTATTAATGCTAAAACCAATGATGTAACGATATTCGATGCAAAGAAGCTGAACGGTAGAAAGTCATTAGCCACAGGCAATGGTACATTTGGGGTATTTAAGTTTGATAAAGAAAAATTTCCCAATCACAGTGATACCATTTATGTAGTCAGCTATAACAAACTGAGCTACATTAATTAAGAGAAGGTACAGGCTCAGAAGTGGGTATTTATGATTATCGCAGTAAGCAAATGATTAATGAATCAGGAACAGGCAGAGCAGGTGTCAAGTTTAGTCAGTTTATAGGGACAGTATTAGTGGCATCAGTTACTGCCTATGCCGGAGGTTATGCAGTAATACCTGTTCGCAGATCTGATACAGCTATGATTACTGATGACAAAGAAAAGTCACTTTTTGTTATTAATGCTAAAACCAATGATGTAACGATATTCGATGCAAAGAAGCTGAACGGTAGAAAGTCATTAGCCACAGGCAATGGTACATTTGGGGTATTTAAGTTTGATAAAGAAAAATTTCCCAATCACAGTGATACCATTTATGTAGTCAGCTATAACAAACTGAGCTACATTAACGTTGATAAAGCTGAGATCGCACAAATGATAACTTATCAAAGTTTGGTTGTAATGGATGCTGAGAATGATGTATTGATGTACCATAATAAAAATGATGATTTAATCATTGTTCGCTTGTCAACAGGGGAAATATTAGAAACTTTTGAAAAGAATGAGTCTTTACATGCAATGGTACACCACATCAAGTCAGGAAAATAACTCTGTGATTTATTGGTCGTATAAGTTTGATTATTCTGTATTGATGAAGTGAAAAAAGCCAGAATTGACTTTTTTTTCATATCAATAGAAAGTCCTTTTTGCTATAGTGTGACAATACTGAAATATCTGGATGATTATGTTATTAATTAAACGTTTGATCATGTTTACTGTGGTCATTGCTGTGATTGCTTTTGCCGTTACTGTCAGTGGTTTAAACACAGAAAAAGTGACATTAAACTTACATTTTTTTACTTTTGAACTGTCGCTGGGCTTTTTATTGATATTGTCTTTGTTTTTTGGTTTATTAATTGGTTTATTGATGTCGTTATTCAACTATTACATGCCTTTGAAATTACAAATAAGTAAGCTGAAAAGGCAAAATCGAATGGTTCAAAAACAAGCCTTAGTTGAAAAAAGACTAGAAAACACTGATGCTTGAGACTGTATTTTTTATTTTGGCGGCACTGGTCGGCATAATGATTGGTATCAACCTGAACAAATTTAAGATTGAACGAAAAAGCCTCAAACGCTTAGAAAAACTCAATCACAGTTATTTTAAAGGTTTGAACTATCTGCTTAATGATGACTCGGAACGTGCCATTGATGTTTTTATTCAATTGGCAAAAACTTCTACAGAAACATTTGAGCCGCAACTGGCTTTGGGTAATCTTTACCGCCGCAAAGGAGAAGTGGATAAAGCCATTAAATTGCATCAATCATTGATATCTCAGCCAAATTTACCTGAAATTTATCGAACTAAAGCTTTGCTTGCCATGGGTAAAGATTATATGAGTGCTGGTTTATTGGACAGAGCTGAAGTGTTGTTCACTGAATTAGTAGAAATTGAAGCGTATACCCCTGAGGCATTGTATTCGTTGTGTGAAATTTATCAACAAGAGCAAGATTGGCAAGAAGCCATCAAAGCAGCAGGGCGCTATGAAACAGTCTCAGGTCGAAAGATGCACAATGATATTGCTCATTTTTATTGTGAATTGGCTGAGGAAAGTTTACATGAAGGTGATGCCAAAAAAGCCTTGATCTACTTGACTTCTGCACTGAGCATTAATGACAAATGTGTTAGAGCTAAATTGATAGAAGCCAGAGAATACCAAAAAAATGAAAAATGGAAAAAAGCCATTGCCGCTTATCATCAAGCCCTAGAATTTGATGATGTGTATGCATCTGAGTATATGGAAGAGATGTCTCATTGTTATAAACAAATTAATAAATGTGCAGAGTTTAAAGCGTTTTTATTGTCATTTATCAAAACTTATCAAGGTATTTCTCCAGTATTGGTATTGGCACAGATGTATAAAGAAAATGATAGCATTGAGAAAGCAGAGAAGTTTGTTGAAGAGCAACTGGTGGAGAAACCTTCTGTTAGAGGTTTGGATTTGTTACTGAAAATCAATTTAGAAAAAAATGCCCAGTCTCCGGATGATGTTACCAAATTCCAAGTGTTAGAACAATTGGTCAACAAGCTGCTATTACAAAAACCCAACCACCGCTGTCGACAGTGCGGGTTTGGGGCGAAAAATCTTCATTGGCAATGTCCGAGCTGTAAATCTTGGGGGTCAGTTAAACCAATTTATGGCTTAGAAACTGAGTAA
This sequence comes from uncultured Alcanivoracaceae bacterium, assembly GCA_964352735.1. Lineage (GTDB taxonomy): Bacteria > Pseudomonadota > Gammaproteobacteria > Xanthomonadales > Marinicellaceae > NORP309. The sequence continues at coordinate 32,999 of CAYGTC010000028.1, forward strand.
ATGGTTACAATAATGAGTACTGATTTATGGTTATTGGCATTCATTGCACTTACTTCAAGTGCTGTTTTATTGTCTCTTTACATAAAATGCAGTCATTCTTTTCATTGGTTTGATCGACCTGATGAGGATCGTAAACTTCATAGTGTTGCTAAGCCAACGTCAGCAGGTTTGGTCTTCATGTTGCCTTTGGTGGTGTATTTATTGCTATTTCCTTTGTCAGGGCCAATCAACACCTATGCCATTGTTGCCATAATTTCAACATTACTGGTGGTTGGTGGTGTAGATGACTTCAAGCCGATTTCAGTTATTTTTCGCTTGTCAGTAATAAGTAATACGGCTTGTGTTTTTCTTTATGTGGTTTTTCGAGAAATAGACCTTTCTTTGTGGTTATTCCTACTGTATTCATTGGGTTTGATCTGGTGGCTGAATTTGTATAATTTTATGGATGGAGCAGATGGTATGACAGCATTACATGCCATAGTTACAATGGCAGGTTATGTGGTGATATTTGCATCTGATGTCGATCACTTAACATCATTTTTGCCTTATCAGATCATATTTATTGCGGGCTTATTGGCTTTTTTAGGTTTTAATTTCCCAAAGTCTCGATTATTCATGGGAGATGCAGGCAGCTTATCTGTGGCATTTTTTTTAGCTGTTTTTGCTTTGTATGGTTTATCTTTAGGGTTATTTGATGAGATGTTAATTATTTCTTTTCACTTGGTGTTTATCATCGATACAACCTTAACGTTATTGACTCGAATTAAGTTTAAACACCGGTTAACTCAAGCGCATAATTTACATTTTTATCAGATCATGATCAAGCGTGGAAACAGTCATGCATTGGTTTCATCGTTGTATGCGATTGTGACTGTTGTGACAATAGGGGTTGCATTGACTCTGCATTTTTATCAAATGGAGGTAGTGATTAAAATTACAGTATTGTTGTTGGAAGTTATCATTTTAAGTGCTTTATGGATATTATTTCATGCAAAAACGAAATTTGAACAATTTATTCAGTAAAATACATCGATGAAAATTTTTCACCCCAGATTGGCTGTTGTTGTTCATGATTTATTCATGACATGGTTGGCATGGATGATCAGTTATGTCATTCGTTACAGCATTTGGCTAGATGCACCTGAGTTGAACTGGTTCAGCGAAGAGTTTTTGTTGGTCATTGCTATTCAAGGAATTGTTGCTTATTATTTTAACTTATATCATGGTATTTGGCGTTTTGCCAGCATTCCAGATTTGGTTAATATAGCTAAATCAGCCATCATTGGCACATTCATCATTGGCTTTGCTTTGTTTTTAATTTATCGAGCAGATGGGGTGCCACGATCTGTTTTATTGATGTATCCTGCTATTCTGATGGCTTTGTGGGGTTTGCCACGATTGACTTATCGATTGTTTAAAGACAATACCTTAAGTTTTCTTGCACATGAGAGGCAGCAGGTATTACTGGTCGGAGCAGGCAGGCAAGCAGATATGTTCATCAGACATGCACATGCATCTGGTATGTATGATGTGATTGGTTTGGTTGATAACAAAACCAAATACAGAGGGGCGAATATACGTGGTGTCAAAGTTTTAGGTAGCATCAAAGACATTGAAAAGGTCTGTAGTCAGAATGCTGTTGAAACCATCGTTATCACTTATGAAAACATATCAGCTCAATTGATGAAGGACATAGTTGATAACAGCATGTCCAGCCAATGTAAATTATTGACAGTACCCAACTTAGATAATTTGACAGGTAACGGTTTTGAACTTTCGAATTTATTGCCTGTGACCATTGATGATTTATTAGGGCGAGAAAAAGTATCCATTGATTGGACCAATGTCGCCAAGGCAGTACAAGGCAAATCCATAATGATTACTGGCGGCGGTGGCTCCATAGGGTCTGAACTTGCAAGACAGTTGGCAAAACTGGATTTGAATAGCTTGTGCATCATCGATCACTCAGAATATAATTTATACAGGATAGACCGTGATTTAAATGCCATTAATAAAGATTTAATCATCAAAAGTTTATTGGTGAATGTGACAGATAAAGCGCATTTGTTCCAAGTGTTTTCAGCAGTAAGACCAGATATTGTTTTTCATGCAGCAGCATATAAACATGTGCCTCTGCTGGAAAAAATGCCATGTGAAGGTTTCATCAATAATGTCATCGGAACCAAAAACATTGTTGATACTTGCGACCAATTCAATTGTGAAAAAATGGTTCTGGTTTCGACAGATAAAGCTGTCAACCCCTACAGTATCATGGGAGCCACTAAAAGAATCGCTGAAACGTATTGCCAGGGTAAAAATATGGCTTCTACAACCGATTATTTGATCGTACGTTTTGGAAATGTTTTGGGCTCTGCAGGCAGTGTGGTGCCTTTATTCAAAGAACAAATTGCCAATGGTGGTCCAGTTACTGTCACTGACAAACAGATGACGCGTTATTTTATGACCATCAAAGAGGCCTGTCAATTGATTGTGCAAACCATGGTTTTGGGTTCAAAAAGTGATATCCATGTATTAGATATGGGACAACCCGTCAGTATCATGAGTTTGGCCAATAGAATGATCAGTTTATCGGGTAAGGTTCCGGGTAAAGATATTGAGGTGATCATATCTGGTTTGCGACCTGGTGAAAAGCTACACGAGCAATTATATTATGATGTAGAAAAACTTGAGCATACCAGCCACAAGAAAATTTTTCATATCAGTTCCCGCATCAGCAATTTTCAACAGTTTGAAAAACAATTAAATCATGCAATTAAGTGCGCGATTAATTTTCAAGCAGATGAATTAACCAAATCTATTAAGAGTCTGGTTCCAGAGTTTATTCATCAAACCAATTTAACCATTGTAGAGAAATAAGTTACCTATGAAGAAAATCACCAAAGCCGTTTTTCCTGTCGGTGGCATGGGCACAAGATTTTTGCCCGCTACCAAGTCTATACCTAAAGAGATGCTGCCAATTATTGACAAGCCATTGATTCAATATGCAGTTGAAGAGGCCATAGAAGCAGGAATTACAACATTGATCTTTATTACCAGTGCCAGTAAACATGCCATCAGTGATCATTTTGATCCCAGGCCTTTATTGAGAAAAAAGTTTGCCAATGAAGGTAAGACGCATTTATTAGAAAAACTGAATACCTTGCCTCCACAAATCACGCGTGTATTCATTCCTCAAGGTGAACCATTGGGTTTGGGACATGCTGTTTTACAAGCGAAAGAAATTGTTGGAGATGAATTTTTTTCTGTGATATTGGCTGATGATTTTATTAAACCAGAAACACCATTAACCAATGCCACCAAACAATTGATTGATGCCAGTATAAAATATCAAGCCAGTGTCATATCGGTAGAGGAGGTTGAACAACAGCGCATATCACAATATGGAATTGTTGATGTGGGTAATGCCAATCAAGATGTGAACTGTATCAAAACCATTGTTGAAAAGCCAAAACTTGAGGATGCGCCCAGTAATTTGGGTGTTATCGGTCGTTATGTACTGTCACCAGAAGTTTTTTCTTTATTGGAACAAACCTCAAGTGATAAAGGTGGTGAAATACAATTGACCGATGCTCTGGCCAAACTATTGGATAAGCCCAATAATCTTTATGCTGCGACTCTTGATGGTAAAAGGTATGATTGTGGTCATAAACTTGGTTATATTCAAGCAACCATCGATTCAGCATTGAATGATGCTGAAATATCTGAACAAGTCTCTGACTTTATAAAAGGCTTATGAAAGTAGTACCATGTCGATTGATTTTTCGACATGGTACCTATCATTTTGTTTTAAGGATTAAACTGTTTTAAGGCGGTAAGTTTGCAGTTTTTGGGCATATTCTTGTAAAACCTTTACGCCGCTTTTCTCAGCATTTTGACACCACTCTTTTAAGGCTTCAATCATCTGTTCGGTGGTTTTACCTTTTGCTTCCCAGATTTCTTTTAATTCATCTCTGTATTTGATGATTGTTTCTATGGTCGGAGATGTATTGATGTATTCTTTAAAAAGCTCTTTGGCTTCATCATCCAGGAACCTCCAATCAATAGACAATGAATTGAGAAATTTATCGCTGGATTTTCTAAACTGTTTACTGCGTGTGTCGTATTCTTGGGCAATGGCAGGCTTAATCACATCCTTAACATAGGTTTGCAGTAAGTTAACTTTGTGAGTCAGCATGGCTTTTACAGCATCCAGTTCAATGGTATTTTTATTGTCATGATCATCAGTGCGTTGTTCAAGGACTGGAACGGTTTTTTGGATGGTTGCCAGCCCAACTGCATTGAGTGTTTTTATGGCATACCAGCCCCAATCATGTTCACCTTTAACGTGTGAAAATTTACATGAGGATGGAAATGCATGATGGTTATTGTGCAATTCTTCGCCACCAATAAAAAATCCAAATCGAGTCAGATTGGTTGAACAATCACTGGTAGAGTAGTTTCTATAGCCACTCCAATGGCCAAGTCCATTGATTACACCAGCTGCAAAGAATGGAATCCATATGATCTGTATGGCCCAAAAAGTGATGCCAATGACTCCAAATAATGCAATATCAATCAATAACATTAAGTTAATGCCTAAAAAGTGGAATCTGGTATATACATTTCGTTCAATCCAATCATTGGGAGTGCCTTTTCCATAAGTATCTAATGTTTCCTGATTTGATCTTTCTTCAGTATACAATTCAACTCCAGAGGCCAGTACTTTTTTTATGCCATGGAATTGTGGGCTGTGTGGGTCTTCAGCTGTTTCACATTTGGCATGATGTTTTCTATGAATGGCGACCCAGTCTTTGGTCAACATGCCTGTGGTCATCCACAAGTGGAATCTAAAAAAATGTTGAACTACAGGATGAAGTTTTAGACCTCTGTGAGTTTGATCTCTGTGCAAATATAAAGTCACTGCTAAAATGGTGACCTGTGTAACAATGAGTAATGTGATCAATATTTGTAACCAGGAAAAGTTCAGCAGTCCATGTTGCAAAAAATCTAAAATATTCATACTAAGTGATTTATTGAGTTAAAATTAGTACTATAATGGCTTTTTAAGAATGAGTCGAGTATTTTTCGTGTTTAAATACAGAGATGTCCATGGTTAATACAATATTAACAATTGAGTCATTAAATTTTAATATCAAAAATGAATTCATATTAAAAGATATTGATTGCCAGTTTCAAGGCGCTCAAGTCGTGACGTTATTGGGGCCTAATGGTGCAGGAAAGTCAACGCTACTGAAATGTCTGGCAGCGCAATCCTATGCGACACATGGTCAGATCACACTCAATGATATTGATGTAAATAAACAACGTTTGTCTTATTTAAAACAGATAGGTTATATGCCTGAAAACGGCATGATCATTTCAGAATTAACGGTGATGGAACAATTGTATTTGGTTGCAGATGCAAAACAAGTTACTGACGTTGGAGAAGCGATTGATCGGGTAATTAATATGTGTCAATTGCAATCAGTCGTTAATAAAAGGACTCTACATTTATCATTGGGTTACAGGCAAAGGCTTAATTTGGCACAAGCGATCATTAATGAGCCCTCCTTGTTAATTATGGACGAGCCTTTGAATGGGCTAGATCCGCATTTGATTATTGAGTTGAGGCAAATTATGTCGGCCTTGAAATCAGAAACCTTGATTATCATGTCCACACACTACTTAGCAGAAGCACATACCATAGGAGATAGGGTGTTGATTATGCAAAATGGACACATGTTGGACAATATTGCCATGAGCGAATTGGCCAACGGAGATGTTCTGGAGCAACTTTATATGCAACATACCCTGCACAATGAATCATAGTATGAACCTTTTTAAAGCAGAATTGATCTATTTTTTACGTTCGCCGGTTATTTGGATAATCATGGCATTAACGTCTTTTATCAGTGCATGGCTTTTTTTATTATCGTTGGAACTTTTCTCTACTGTTCAAGTTAAATTTGCGCAAATGAGTGATGCGCCAACAGTGTTACAAGGCGTTATTTTTCCTGTAATTTCAGCTCAGGCAAAAATATTAATAGTGATTGTCGCTATTATTGCTGGTTTGAGTTTTTCTCGATTAAGTGGCAATAATGGTTGGATGATCATTAAAATACAACAAAAATCTGAATGGTTTGTCATCAGGAGCAAATATATGGCAATGCTGCTGATCGCAATGCTGTTTTTATTGCCTTCTTTATTTGCCATCATCAGTCTGATGATGATGACTGAGTTACCGATTGTGCCAATTATCATGGCTTATATTGGTTTGATAATGTTATTGATGTGGATGTTAGCACTGGGTATGTATATCTCAAGTTTGGTAAATAATGTGGGCTTCTCAATACTGTTGTGTTTGGTTTCTCTGGCGATTTTATGGCTGCTGTCCTATTCAGGCCTTGATGCACAATGGGGTAAAAATTGGTTGCAGGTTTTTTCTCCTCGATATCATTTCAATCAATTTTTATCAGATTATCTTTCGGTTGCCTCGATTGTGTTTTTCGTGTTGGGTACGATGGTGATGCTGTATGCCATAAAAATCAGATTGATTCACAAACGTTATATGCTGTTATGATGCAAAAAGTCATTGGTAGAAAATATGTATGGCTGTTATTGGTGGCCTTGATGGGTTTGGTTTTTTTTCTTTTTCTTGAAAAACAGTCATATTATTTTAAGTTGAATAATGAACAATCTCTGGATCAACGATCTTTACAAATCATGAGCACCCTTAAGGGTAAGGACTCGGTTAAATTTCAGGTTTTTATTGATGATAAAAGCCTCATTGCACAAAAAATTGATCAGTTTTTCCAACCATTTCAAATGCACAATAATGAATTGCTATTGGAATTTATAGATCCAATGGCCGAACCAGATAAAGCTCAATTAAACAGCATAAGCATGCAAGGGGAAATCGTACTATCTTATCAGGATGAAGAAAGGTTAGAAAAAATCAATATCACTGAATTATCAGAGTCCGCTATCGTTAATGCGGTGTTGAGGCTTAAAAATCTCACCAATGAATGGCTGATTTTTGCTGAGGGTTATGGAATGAAAAAAATTGATGATGACTCAGCCACTGGCTTGTCTCAGCTGTTGATTCACTTAAAAAAACTGGGTGTGAAAGTTGCCAGAATGCCTCTGAATCCTTTGGTTGAGTTACCTGAGAATGTTAAAGTAATTGTTTTGCCCGTTCCAACACAAACTGTGGACGAAAACATGGTGAAGTGGCTTCGTGAACAGCACAATCGTGGTATCAGTTTATGGTGGGTTAATGATGTAAATACTGGAGATCAAACACCATTAGAATTGGCTTTTGATGTCATCAATGGTGAAAAAACGGCATTGCATGATGATGTTTTTACAGATGCAATGTCAGATTTCCCTGAACATCCCATAACAAAGAATTTTAATCAACCCATTTATGTCGCTCAAGCCAGGGAAGTGGTCTTAGGTGACTCTCAATCAGTGTGGCAATCAAATGAAGGTGTCATACTGTCTGCTACACAAGAGCAGGGTATAAAAAGATTGATGGTATCTGGTGATGGTGATTTTATATCGAATCAGTATTTTAATGTTGGAGCCAACCGTAGTTTTGCTGAGAGGACCATTGACTGGTTGTTTTTTCATGATGATCGTGTCAATTTAGCCGTTAAAATTAACCACAACACGCAATTGTTTTTGAGCAATGCGCAATTGTTATTTTTAAGTGTGGTTTTGTTAATCCTTTGGCCGTTATTATTTATGATTATGGCTTGGAAACAAACAAGGTCTCGCCGCTGATATGACTCATAAATTGACTCATGAGCAGTGGATGGAAAAAGCCCTCGTCTTAGCACACAAAGCAGAATCGATTGATGAAGTACCAGTGGGGGCAATTATCGTAGATGAAAATGATAATATTCTGGGCGAAGGGTTTAATCAATTGATTAGTCATCATGATGCTACGGCACACGCGGAAGTGCAGGCGATTAGAAGTGCTGGTGCACAACGGCAAAATTACCGTTTGACTAAAACCCGTTTATACGTAACGCTGGAGCCTTGTATGATGTGCGTAGGTGCGATGATTCATGCACGCATCGATCTGCTCATTTTTGGAGCCTATGATCATAAAACTGGTATGGCAGGGACACAGGATAATTGTTTTACAAAATCTTATCATAACCACCAAATTTCAATCATTGATGGAGTTTTAGAACAACAATGTTCTGAAGTTTTACAATCATTTTTTCGACGCAAAAGGGCTCAAAAAAAGCAGAAAAAGTTCTCTAACCTTAATTGATCAATGCAGCGTTGCACCGTAATATTGTGTTTTGAGTGAGGGCTATCAACGACAAAAAGCTTTATTCAAAGCCGACTGATTGTCAATAATGAGGAGGTTTTTCATCTGACAATGAGTGCTCATTTTCCCAATGATGTGATTCTTGTTCAATCTTGTGATTGATCATTTTTAACTGTCTTTGTAAGGCCTCGATAAGGCCTTGTTGTTGTATCACCACTTCATTGAGTTGCTCTATGGTTTGCTCTTGAAAGGCCAATTTGGTTTCTATTTCAATAATTTGAGATGTAATGTGATCAGTCATGATTGTATTGTATATGATGAGGCTTTAAAACAGGCAAAAACCTGTTGTTGTGGTTTAAGTTGTAATGTTTTCAATGAATCTTCAGTAATTTTCGCTAATATATTGGTATTTTTGATTGTGTTTTGTTCTTTATGTTGCATTGTGACTATAACGCTGGCACCGAGTTTATTGATGTGTGATATGTTGACCGCAATTTGATGTGTGATACTGCTGTGTGGATTTCTTTCAAGACCGATACTTACATCATCAGCATAGACTATTGTGTTTTCATCAATGAAAGGTCGACTGGCCAATGGCAAGTCTGCATAACCACTGGTCATGGTTTGTAACATGTCATTATGAAAATCGATGTGTCCATTATTTATATAGATGAATCGATCAGCGTACTGATATATTTCATCAAGATCATGAGTGGCTATAAAAATTAAAACATCGTTTTTATGTTTGCTCAATAAATACCAAGCTTTGTGTCGTGTTTTTAGGTCAAGAGCGTTAAATGGTTCATCGAGCAATAACACACTGTTTGGCTCTATCTGGATTAACGATCTAACAAAGGCGATTCTTTGCTTTTCTCCACCTGAAAGCTCATGTGGAAACTTTTTTAATAAATGCAAGCATTCAAGGTGTTGCAATAGTGGTCTGAAATCAGTCTTGATATCACTATAACGCAGAGCAAATTCGAGATTCTTTTCGATATTCCAATGAGGGAAAAGAACGGGGTATTGTTGCATATAATTGCATTTTTTTATGGATGTTTGCTTTTGTGAATCGATGAGTGTTTGTTGGTTGAAAGTCACTTTCCCGAATGCGTCATCATTATAACCCGCAATGGCATCTAGTAAACTTGATTTGCCACTGCCAGAAATGCCATAAACACCCACAATGCCATGATCTTTACAAGTGTACTGATAGTTGAATTGAGGTTTTTTACAAGCAATGTCTATTTTCATGAGGTGATGATTCTTGATTGCTGTTTTTGAACAAAGCTCATCCATAAAACGACTGTAAAGGAAATAATTAATAACACCAACGATAGCTGGTGTGCTTCATGTAATCGAAGATTCTCAACATGATTGAAAATCTGGATGGATACCACTCGAGTTTGATTAGGAATGTTGCCACCAATCATTAATACAATACCAAATTCGCCCAGAGTATGAACAAAGCCAAGAACAGCAGCGGAAATGATGCCTTTTTTTGATAATGGTAAAATAATTTTCCAAAAAATGGTGCGTTTATCAGCCCCTATGGACTGAGCAGTACGGAAAGTCTCTAAGCCGATTTGATTGAACGTCGCCACAATGGGTTGCACAACAAAGGGCAGGGAATAGACGACTGAGGCTAAGACTAATGCTGTGAAGCTGAAGATCAGTTGGCTGTCAGTCAATTGTAAGAATAAACGCCCCAGTGTGGAATCATTACGCATGATGCTCAACAAGTAAAAACCCATCACCGTTGGTGGTAAGACCAATGGCAATACCACAATTGAGTTGATCAGTGGAACCCATCGATTTTGTGAATAAGCCAACCATCTTGCCAACGGAATAGCTATGAATAACAATAGGATGACAGTGACAGATGCAAGCTTAAAACTGAGCCATAATGCGTTGAAATCTTCACCTATTGTCATGATATGCTTCGTTGCTGTTAATTAAAATTGATGAGTTGAAAGTCTTGTTCTTGTAAACTGATCAACGCTGTCATGGCTGAGAGTGACAAATCAACAAAGTCAAGCATATCGCTTTTTTCATAACCTCTAAAACCAGCAGTTTGGCCACAGATGATGATTTGTACACCTTGATTATGAAGTTTTTGTAACAGATCTACATTGGGGTTATCCATAGAAAAACGGGATTGATAAGCAGCATTGTTAAGGATATCTTTGCCTGCAGGTCCATGAATGACAAGTGCCGCTTTGATATTTTCTTGTTTTAATCCAGCATCAAAATGCATATTCAAATAGCGGGCTATGGTGTTGATGCCTCGGTTGATTGTATTGTGATCATCATCAGTAGTATATACATCAAACACGGCTTTAACTTTTTTGGGTGTTTTGAAATCGGGTTCTTTTATTCGTTTGAATTGACCGTGTCCATGAATCAGCTTCTGCGGTTCATTGGCTAGGCTATTGTGAGTAAACAGGACTGTGATCAATAATCCAATATGCTGTAAAATTTTCATTGGTGTTTTCTCGATTAATTTTTTGCAAAAGGCTATCATACCTCATGTTTTTAAGATTCGATACGATAACCCGAATGTTGGATAAAGCTTTGGGCTTTTTCAGATAAAATAAAATCATAGAACCTTTTGGCATGTGGGCTCAGCAATAACATATTTTGTTTTAATGCATTGTCATTGAATGTTTGAATACAACCATTGTCATCTTGTTGTATTAACGACTTTGCAATGAAGCCAGCTTCGGTCAATTTGTCTTTTGTATATAAATAGGCTTGTGAGACATTGCTGGTATGGATGGTTTTTTCAATGTTGACCTGTTGTTTTTGTAAAATTCTTTGTGCAACAAAGCCATAAGGGGCAGTTTCTGGATTTGCTATGGCTACTGATTTTAAAGTATGCAGCTTTTTAATACAGTGAGACTGATCTGACACATCAGGTATCCACAGCGCTAATTGCCCAATGGCATAAACTTTTGATGTAATGTTTAAGTTTAATTGATCAATGATGACATCAGTTTTTTGCTGATCTGCTGATAGGAAAATATCAAAGGGGGCATTATGAATGATTTGATTGGCAAGTACACCTGATGAGCCTGAGATGATATTGATTTTTTGTGTGTTGGGTTGTTGCTGTCGATAAAGAATAATCAGTTGTTGTAGCGTGGCTTCAAAATTGCTCGCAACCGCAACATTCAGAGCGTCTTTTTGATGACCGCATGAGGTCACCAAAAAGACAAATATAAAAGGATAGAAATAGTTCAGCTGTTTAACCATTCTCTATTGCTGTCACCATAAACCATAAAATGAGGGTTGAGGAGAGACTCCTTACCATTATAAGTCAATGATTCATTGTCAAGTGTGACGACGCGGCCACCAGCCTGCTCAACTATACATTGCGCTGCTGCTGTATCCCATTCTGAGGTTAGACCCAATCGAGGATAGAGATCTGCTTTGCCTTCGGCAACAATACAGAACTTAAGAGAACTGCCCATGGCAATCATTTCATGTTCACCCAATTGGGCCAAATAGGTTTTAACTTCCTCGGAGACATGTGATCGTGAGCCAACAACAATGGCTTTATCTCTGGCAGGTTTTTGGGTGTAAATTTGTTCTCTATTGTCATTGATTTTTTTGAAAGCCCCATAACCTTTTGCCGCAGTATAGGTGATGTCTTGGACTGGTACAAAAACCACTGATAAAATCGGACTACCTTTTTCAATTAAAGCGATATTGACGGTAAATTCACCATTTCTTTTGATGAATTCTTTTGTTCCATCAAGTGGGTCAACTAACCAATATTTATCCCATTTTTTCCTATCTTCATAGGGTATTTCTGCAGATTCTTCTGATAAGATGGGTAGGTGTGGTGTAATGATTTTTAATTCTGCAACAATGATGTTATGCGCAGCGAGATCGGCCTTAGTTAAGGGGGAATCATCAGACTTTATTTCTACACCAAAATCTTCTGAATTGTAAATATCCATAATGGCAGCGCCTGCTTTGACTGCGGCTTGTTCTATTTTATTTAATAAATCTATCATATTATTGTGTGAGTATATTCATGGCTTGTTGGTAACATAATGGATTGCCTGCCACAATGCTGGTGGTGTTTAAATCGATTGGTTGGCCTGATAAGTCACTGATATGTCCTCCAGCCTCCTTGACAATTAAACTTAATGCAGCGATGTCTAATATATTGACATCGGATTCAATGACTAATTCCAGTTTCCCTGCTGCAAGTAGATGGTAATGATAAAAGTCCCCATAACCTCGTGTTTTGTGGCACATTGACATGATTTTAGCCAATTTTTGCCACTGATCAGGGTTGTTTGTTAACGATCTGAGGTTGCCAGTTGAGTAACAACTGTCTTGAGGTTTGTGAAAGTTGCTGACAGTGAGTTTATCACCATCAATGAATGCGCCCATATCTTTTGTTGCCCACGCCGTTTCATTAAACATCGGAGCGTGTGAAATGCCCATAATGATTTCGCCTTTATACATGAGTGCAATTTGTGTCGAAAAAAAATGATATTCTCTGACAAAGCTCTTAGTGCCATCAATGGGATCAACCAACCATACAAAATCTGACCCTAGATTTAATTTACCAGATTCTTCACCAAAAAAATCAAAATCAGGAAAATCTGCTGCCAAAACTTGTTTGATGACTTCTTCACACTCTATATCTGCCTGCGTTACAGGTGTGAGGTCACTTTTAATGGTGACGTCAGCTGCACATTTATAGTAGTGTTTAATGATTTGTTCAGCAGATCTGACCGCACGTTTTGCTGTGGTTAAGCAATGATTGAGAAATTTTTCATTGATGACCTGAGCTGGTTTTGACTCGATATCAGTCATCAGTTGTTCTGCCATAGATGTCTTCAAACCTTTCTATATCATCTTCTCCAAAGTAATCACCACATTGAACTTCAATTAAGGCGATGTCTTGATCTGTTGGGTTTTCTAAGCGGTGTAAGGTATCTACTGGGATATAAGTTGACTGATTGGCTTCAAGTAAGAACTCATCATCTCCATTTCTGACTTTTGCTGTTCCAGAGACAACTGTCCAGTGTTCTGATCTTCTTTGGTGTTTTTGCAAGGATAGAATTTGACCAGGCTTAACAATCAGTCTTTTAACTTTGCAATCATCTTCATCTTCTAAAATGGTGTAACTGCCCCAAGGTCGATGAACCGTTTTGTGGTAAACTGCAGCTTCGTGGTCATGTGTTTTCAAAAATTGTACCACATCTTTAACGCCTTGTGATCGGTCCTTGTGCGCAACCAATACGGCATCTTCGGTATCAACGATCATTAAGTTATCAACGCCCACTGTTGCTACAATTCGATCACCACTTCTGATATAGCAATCTTTTGATTCTATGGTTATGGCTTTACCTTCTATGCGGTTACCATGATCATCAGATTCTGCTAACTGTGCCATGGAGTTCCATGAGCCAATATCATTCCAGTCAAATTTACTTTCAACAACGGCTCGTTTTTTTGCATGCTCCATAACAGCATAATCAATAGAAATATCTGGCATTTCAGCAAAACGTTCAGTATTGAATTCTATGGCTGATTGTTGATTGTTTTTTGTTTGGAAACATTTTTTTGCAGCATCAAGTACATCGGCTGAGGTTTGTTGCATTTCTGTTAATAAATGTTTGGCGCTGAGGCAAAACATCCCTGAATTCCAACTGTATTCCCCTGATGCTATGTAGGATTTTGCGGTTGATAAATCGGGTTTTTCTTTAAATTCGTCAATGATTGAAGCTTGATGGCCATCAATTTTTTTTCCAGCTTTAATATAACCATAGCCCGTTTCTGGAGAAGTGGGGTGGATACCAAAGGTCGCAATATATCCTTGGCTGGCAAGTTTTGCACCTTCATTAACGGCAGCCTTAAAAGCATCTCTGTCTTTGATAAGGTGATCAGAAGGCATGACCAACATTATGGCATCATCGCCAAATCTCTGTTGTATTTCTAAAGCGGCCAGTGCTATGGCCGGGGCGGTATTTCTACCCATTGGTTCCAGCATGAAAATTTGTTTGTGCATTTCGCTTTTTGCCATTTTCTTATACATATCACGGCAAATAAAATAATAGTCTCTCGATGTTACTGTGACGACAGTACCATCATCTGAAACATCCAGTGCCCTTTCGAAAGTCAGTTCAGCCAATGTGCTGCCATTCGAAAGTTTCATAAATGGTTTTGGATAGGCTCTTCTTGAGACTGGCCATAATCTTGTGCCTGCGCCGCCAGATAATATGACAGGAATCAGTTTCATTTTTTTCTCCGAATATTTTGCATACATAATTGTAGTGAGGTTTGCCAACTGGGCATTTTTATGTCGAATGTATCTTTAAGTTTTTGACAGTTTAATACAGAATAATTGGGTCTTTTGGCAGCCGTCGGATACTGGCTGGTGGTAATGCCATTAATTTCTGGTAGGTTATCCAGTAGCCCAAGTTTATCAGCTTGGGTAAAAACTCTTCTGGCAAACCCACACCAACTGGTTTTGCCTGATGATGTCATGTGATAGAGGCCATCTGTGGGGTCTCTGAGTGTCAAAGCTGTGGCCATGGCTATGGAACTGGCAGAGGTTGGGGAACCAATTTGGTCATCAACAATGTCCAATTGTTTTTTATCTTCAGCGAGTTTCAACATAGACCTTAGGAAGTTATGACCTCGATAAGAAAAAACCCATGCGGTACGAAAGATCATGTGTTGGCATCCAGAATCGATAATTGCCTGTTCCCCAAGCAGCTTTGATTCGCCATAAATACCTTGAGGTGAGCATTCGTCATCCTCACTCCATGGATGTGATGAATCACCTGAAAAAACATAATCAGTCGAGTAATGTATCAACATGCTGTCATTGATGACCGAATATTTGGCAAATATTGCTGGTGCATCCGTATTAATGGTTTGTGCCATTTTTTGGTCGGTTTCTGCTTGATCTACTGCCGTATATGCGGCAGCATTACAAATCAAATCAGGTTGTATGGCATTGATTTTTTTTTCTATGTCTGCTGCATTGCCCAAATCAATTGCGACCGTTGGCATACCATTGATTTCCTGCCCACTTCTGGTAGTAGGAATGACTTCCCCAATGTATTGTAGAGTTCTCCATAACTCAAATCCTACTTGTCCATTGGCTCCTGTTAACAATATTTTCATAGCAGATTATACCTTGTTGTATTGTGGTAACTGACTGGCCTCTATTTTTTCAAGTATTGTGCCTTTAAGGTCTTTTTCTGATAGGGAAGGTTGAGCGATGGGCCAATCTATCTTTATTGTTGGATCATTCCATAACAGTGATTGTTCACTTGCAGGGTGATAAAAGTCTGTGCATAAGTAGCTGAACACGGCTTCATCAGAAGTGACACAAAAACCATGGGCAAAACCTTCAGGAATGTAGAATTGTTTGTGGTTCTTCGCTGATAAAAACTCTCCGTGCCATTGTCCGAATGTGGGTGAACCTAGGCGAATATCGACGGCAACGTCAAATACTTCTCCTGCAATAACTTGAACTAATTTCCCTTGAGGTCGAGGGTTTTGAAAGTGCAATCCTCTCAGCACACCTTTGCTGGATTTAGATAAATTAGATTGTACAAAAGTCACATTCAATCCAGCATTGCTGTAATTTTCATGGTTCCAAGTCTCCATAAAATAACCCCTGGTATCACCAAATACTTTAGGTTCGAATACCAGAGCGCCTTCTAATGGTGTTTTTGTTACTTTCATTGAGCATCATCCAGTAAGCTTAATAAATATTTACCGTAACCGTTTTTCTTAATCGGTTGTGCCAAATTTAATAATTGCTCAGCGTCGATCCAATGATTTTCAAATGCAATTTCTTCAGGGCAGGCCACTTTGATGCCTTGGCGTTTCTCAATGGTTGCGATGAAGTTGCTGGCATCGGTCAATGAATCGTGTGTGCCAGTGTCTAACCAAGCATAACCGCGCCCCATGAGTTCTACCATCAACTGGTCCTGTTCAAGGTATACTTTATTTAAATCAGTGATTTCTAATTCGCCTCTGGCAGAAGGTTTGAGGTTTTTTGCAATCTCACAAGCTTGATTATCATAAAAATACAAACCAGTAACGGCATAGTTCGACTGTGGTATTTCAGGTTTTTCTTCCAATCCAACGACTTTTCCGGTGTCATCAAATTCTGCTACACCATAACGTTGTGGATCGTGAACACGATAGCCAAATACCGTGGCTCCAGAAGACCTTTGATCAGCCCTTTTCAATAAATTTTTGATACCAGATCCATGATAAATATTATCACCCAGTATCAGGCAAGAGGGTTGATTATCAATGAATTTTTCGCCAATCAAATAAGCTTGTGCTAAGCCGCCTGGATCTGGTTGAATGGCGTAAGTTAAATTAATGCCCCATTGTGATCCATCTCCAAACAAGCGTTGAAATAAAGCTTGTTCATGTGGGGTGTTTATAATGAGGATGTCCTTTATTCCAGCCAACATCAATGTTGTTAATGGATAATAGATCATCGGTTTATCGTAAACTGGTAATAGTTGTTTGCTGACAGAGTGTGTGAGTGGATATAATCTTGTACCAGAACCACCTGCTAATATAATGCCTTTTCTATTCATGTATTATTAACCTGCTTTTTCTTGACCGAGTCTTTGCCCTTGGTAAGAACCATCGAGTACTCGATCGCTCCATGTTTTGTTATCTATGTACCATTGAACTGTTTTCTTGATACCGCTTACGAAAGTTTCTTGTGGTTGCCAATTAAGTTCATGCTGTAATTTTGAAGAATCTATTGCATATCTTTGATCGTGACCGGGGCGATCTTTCACAAAAGTGATTAAATCTCTGCGTGACTTGCCATTTACTGGCCTCAATTCATCTAAAATATCACATAAAGTGTGGACCACTTCAATGTTTTGTTTTTCTTCATTACCACCCACATTATAAACTTCACCGATTTTGCCTTGATCCAAAACTGTTTCAATGGCACTGCAATGATCCTCAACGAACAACCAATCTCTGATGTTCGATCCATCACCATAAACAGGCAATGATTCAAAATTCAGCGCTTTGGTGATGATCAACGGAATAAGTTTTTCTGGAAATTGAAATGGGCCGTAATTATTTGAACAATTGGTGGTTAAAACAGGTAATCCAAAAGTATGATGGTAAGCCCGAACCAAATGATCCGATGAAGCTTTAGAAGCAGAGTAGGGTGAATTTGGCGAGTAGGGCGTTGATTCGGTGAATAATCCTGTCTCACCCAATGAGCCGTAAACTTCATCAGTTGAAACGTGTAAAAACCTGAATTGATCCTTTTTATTTGCTGTTAAATCATTGTAATAATTCAGCGCGTGTTTCAATAAATTGAATGTGCCAATGATATTGGTTTGAATAAAATCGTCGGGCGCATCGATAGAGCGATCAACGTGACTTTCAGCTGCAAAATTAATGATGGCATCTGGTTGGTGTTGTTCAAAGATCTTTTGAATTAAGCTCTGATCGCAAATATCTCCTTGAATAAAATGATAGTTATCATGATCTTCAATGGTTTTGAGTGTGTCGAGGTTTCCTGCGTATGTCAATTTATCTAAGTTGATGACTTTATGATTGTTTTTTAAAACTTGTCTTAACACAAAGTTACCACCAATAAAGCCAGCACCACCTGTAACTAACCACGTTTTACTCATTCATTTTCCCAAAATTACAAAAGGCAAGATTATAACATATTATAAAAAATATGCACTGTAAGGGCTTATATCTGATCCAATTGTCAGAAAAATTGCCACAATCAGCTGTCAAGATAATAGATGTTAACTAAATGCCTTAATTTTTCTTGGTAATCCATCCCATACCCAAAAATATATAGGTCTTCGACTGTTAAACCTTGGTAATCTACTTGATAGGAAGCATAACCACGATCGTGTTTTTTCGAAACCATTACCACTGATTTTACGCTTTTTGCACCTTTTTCCTTACACCACTCATCTACGGCCATGAGAGTATAGCCTTCGTCAAAAATATCGTCGACAAGAATGACATGTTTGTCTTTGAGGTTGGTTTCACATTGATGTTTCCAGATTAATTGCCCTCCCAATGTTTCAACGCCATATCTGCTGACTTGTACATAGTCCATTTCCATGTTTAAGTTCAATGCTTTACTGAGATCTGAAGCAAAAATCATGCCACCATTCATAACAGTCAGAAAAACCACGGCTCTATCTTTGTAGTCATTGTTGAGTTGTTCAGCAAGCTCATCAATGGTGCGCTGTATGGTTGATTGGTCGAACAATAATTTTGCATTTTCAGGGAGAAGGTTGTTTTGATGCATAGGTGTATATTGAATATTAATTGCACGTATCATAACAACAGCATGATCAAAAACAAACTGATGCAATATATTAATTGTTATTTATAAATGATAGAATCACAATTTTAACTCAAATGAAGAAAATGCTATGAAATTTGATTATGACTTGATTGTTATAGGCGCAGGCTCTGGCGGTGTACGATCTGCACGTATTGCCGCTGCTTATGGAAAAAAAGTGGCTATTTTTGAAGATGATAAAGTAGGTGGAACCTGTGTGATCAGGGGTTGTGTACCAAAAAAATTATTGGTTTATGCCGCAAGCTTTGTTAAAACATTTAAGTCAGCTTCAGCTTTTGGATGGGATGTTAAATCACCGGAATTTAACTGGCAAAAATTGATTGCTAACAAAGACAATGAAATAGAACGTTTGAATAAAATATACCTGAACTTGTTAAGCAATTCAAAGGTTGAATTGATCCCGCATCGTGCAGGGTTTATCGACAGCAATACGGTTACTGCAGATGGTAAGCGCTACAGTGCCAAGCGTATATTGATTGCAACAGGAACTACACCGTTTTATCCGGATATTACAGGCATTGAACATTCGATCAGTTCTAATGAAGCCTTGTCATTAGAAAAATTGCCACAAAACATGACGGTCATGGGAGCAGGCTATATTGCCGTTGAGTTTGCTTGTATCTTCAATGCATTAGGAGTCAATGTCAATCTGATTTATCGTGGAGATAAAATATTAAGAGGCTTTGACTCGGATGTCAGAAATTTTACTCAACAGGCCTTTATAGATAATGGTGTTCATGTGATGACTGATACCAATATTGTTGCCATAGAAAAGAAAGCTGAGCGCTATAATCTAACACTGGATTCAGGTGCAGAATTAACTGATCAAGATGTGGTGTTATGCGCAACTGGACGTGTTGCCAATACCATGGGGTTGGGCTTGGAAAATATCGATGTCAGCTTAAAACCCAATGGGCAAATTATCGTTGATAAGAATCAAAATTGTGGCCCTGAAAGCGTTTTTGCTGTTGGTGATGTGTGTAATGCTCATAATTTAACACCTGTTGCGATTAAGGAGGGCCATTTATTGATCGATCGATGGTATGGAGGTAGCGAACTTTATCCAGAGTATGAATATTTGCCGACTACTGTTTTTTCACAACCAGAAATTGGCACCTGTGGTTATACAGAAGAACAAGCCAAAGAACTTTTTGGTGAGGTGACAACGTTTACCAGTCAATTCAGGGCCATGAAGTATGCAATGACAGATGTTAATGACCAAACATTTATGAAATTGATTGTGCAAAAGTCAACAGATCAAGTGGTCGGTTGCCATGTTGTAGGTGCGGATGCAGGTGAAATGATCCAAGGATTTGCGGTAGCGATTAAACAAGGCATTACCAAGTCTGCGCTGAATCAGTGTATTGGGATACACCCGACATCAGCTGAAGAGTTGGTTACCATGAGATAATCTCGAGCTACCTGGTTTAAGATATGAAAGTACAACAAGGAAATGTGGTGGTTTCACAGCAATTTGATCAACCCCGATCTGTGGTATGGGACGCCATTACCAATGTGGCAGAAATGAGGAAATGGTATTTTGATAATATTCCAGATTTTCGTGCTGAACGGGGTTTTTCTACACAATTTTTGGTGAAAACTGAACAGCGAGAGTTTTTGCATCTATGGCAGGTGAAAGAGGTTGTAGAACAACAGTTGTTGATTTATGACTGGCAATATGAAAATTATGCTGGTGCGGCCTTTGTAAAATTTGAGCTGTTTGATATGAGAGATAAAACACAATTGCTTGTTTCTTTTGTGGTCACCAAAGATTTCTCCGATGATATTTCAGAATTTACCAGAGAAAGTTGTTTGGGTGGTTGGACTTATTTTATTAATAACAGCTTGAAAGAATATTTGAGTTGATAATGTTTGCACATGGTTGTGATTGATTTTACTGTGATGAATTGGTCATGATTTCACCTCGGTTCTTAATTGTTTTGTAAATATAACATTCTTTGCATTCTCTTTTTGTATGGGCGAAACCAGAACTCAGAAAATAATAACGCATAGATCAATGGTTTTATGGTTATGAATTCAACTGGACTCTCCTGAATTAAGGTGGTGTGTTGTGCCAATGTTATTGCTGTTACGGTCGAAGCGATTAACCCAAGTGAATAAGTATTGTTAATAATGAATTGTGCATGGTTAATATAACTGGGCAAATCAGCAACATAAGGTGGGTATTTGACAATCCAGGAAGTATTTTTATACAAATGATAGGTTTGGATTGCGCCATAATGCATGATAAATATTATTACAAGAGACCTCTGCAAATCTAATTATAAATGATTTACAGGGTTTCTTGTAACGACAGATGGCTGACAAAACACCACAATAACGTGACAAAACATGATAATTGCGCGGTAATTACTCAATTTTCATACATTTAAAAACAAAATCCATTGTGTTGCCTACCAGTAATTGCCAGTTTAAATTGGCTACTCACTGGTTTCGATTGGGTCTAATGTGCTAACAAAAGGCTTTATTCCTATAGATTTGTGTAATGATGGAGCTTGATATAATTTATGATCTTTGATTGTCCATATGACTTTTCTTATGTCTGAAATGTTCACAAGTGGGTTGCCATCAATTAAAACCAAGTCAGCAGCCTTGCCCACTTCAATAGAACCTGTTTTAGATGCTTGACCAACTACTGAAGCGGAATCAATCGTGGCAATTTTCAACACATCTTTGCTGGTGATGCCTGCTTGGTGATACAGTTCAAGTTCACGATGTAAAGTAAATCCGACCATTGCATCAGTCCCGGCAACCAATTGTATGCCTGAATCATGTAATTTCTTAATCATATCAAGTAAAGCCTGGGCTGATTTTTTATAACATGGCTCTGCACAAGAGTCCTGTTTCATAATCTAGATTCTCAATATTTGAG
>CAYGTC010000029.1:0-51040 GCA_964352735.1 uncultured Alcanivoracaceae bacterium
TCTCAAATATTGAGAATCTAGATTATGAAACAGGACTCTTGTGCAGAGCCATGAAGATTTATTTAAGTATGAAGCCTATCTTTAAAAATTGTATTTTGTTAATCATTGCGGTTATATTGCCACTGACAGCACATTCTCAGAATATTGATGATATGACTTTTGGCAAAGGTTTAACGTGGGGCAGCCAAGATCAAGAGTCACGATTTTTTATGAAGCTGCATACACGATTACAAAGCCGCTTTGTTGGTATATTAAACAGTGATGACGGAGCCACTTTGACTGAAGATTATCTGTTTCGACGAGGTAGAATCAAGATTACTGGTTTTGCTTTTTCTCCGCGCTTGCGGTATGAGTATCAATATGACTATGTCAGTTCTGAAACTTTTGATGCCATTATTAAGTGGAATTTTGCTGGCAATTTTGACTTATGGATAGGACAAGCGATTCTGCCCAATCACAGAGACCGTCACATTTCTTCGCAAAAATTACAATTTGTTGAACGCTCATTGCTCAGTTCACGTTTTAATTTTGATCGAGATAAGGGCATTCAATTACGTCACCATTTCAATCACAATGATATGATTTTCAGACAATGGTTTGCTTTGTCTAAAGGCGATGGGCGTGAATTTAAAGGGCCAAGTTCTGGCCGAGATTTCGTTGCCCGATTTGAGGTTTTACCACTGGGAAAATTTGTTGATGGTGGTGAATACTCTGCTCCTGATCTGGTAAGGGAAACCACTCCTAAAATCGCCATTGGCGTGACTTATGGTTTCAACAATGATGCCCTCAAAGCCCGTGGCCAGCTTGGCCCAGTGCTCAGTGAAACACGTGATTTACAGAGTTATTTCTTTGACATGATTTATAAGTATCAGGGCTGGTCTTTTATGGCCGAATATGCCCACAAACAAACAACAGATGGGTCGGCTGCAATCTTTAATGACAATAATGAAGTGATCGAGTCTTTTTATACTGGCTCAGCAATCAATGCTCAAGTTGGCTATGTTTTTAATAACAATTGGGAGTTGGCCAGTAGATTGACGTCTATCAATCCACAATCTATAACCGGCAATTATGATCTGCGTGAATATACACTGGGACTTTCAAAGTATTTTGTTGATCACAGTTTCAAAATACAAGGTGACTTATCTTTGCGCAAACAAGACAATAAAGCCAGCTCCACTGTATTTAGACTACAATTGGAGTTGGCTTTTTGACAGTTCAAATTATTTAATCGTTATTTTGTCTCATATAATGAATCGCACAGACAATTTAAGAATTTATTCATTAATTCTGCATTGATTGATTCGTCTTTGTAAATTTCAGGGTAATGATCATTGACCAATAAGTCAAAATCTTCAGCAGCGATACAAATATTTTTGCTTAAATCGTATTTTTCAAATTGATTTCTTGTTGAATCATCTATAATGGTATAGCTGCTAAAATCAGCGGGTTTGTAAGTCACCAACTCAGCAACTTCTTTGGTTAATACCTTCATATCAGTGAATTCTTTATAGGCATTTTCATCGTCACAGGTGTTGACCCATAGAATGGCCACATCATCTGGCAAAAAGTGAATTTCAAAAAGGTGGTAAGGTTTAAATGGAAATTTGGGTTGATATTTAAATATGATTTTTTCTAATGCGGAAACAAAGTCTCCATAAATGTTATCATTTTCTTGGTATTTATTGAGATAGTAGTGTGTAGCGGCTTTAATTAGTACATTAATATTTTGTTCATTGTTTAGGGTATTCATTGAATTATCCTTATAATTAGTGGGTTTCAATTGACTATATTATACAAACTCAATTGTTTCTTTTTCGTTATATAGAGACCAAATTTTTGCTAAATCCAGTTTAGATTAAGCTGTTTTTTATTGTTTTGATAACTGGTTCACGATTTTTGAAGGCTCTATTTTTAATCTCGAGTGAATAATGATTCAATTTAAACCAACTTAATAGGCCTACATAAAATATATTTTCAGGTTAATATAAACACATCATTAATCTACTTTTTTTCTGGTCTTGAACATTCATATATTTTAATTTTTAAACAAATGTCATGTAAATGTCATTTATTTTTAATAAACGTAACAATTGTCACATTAATGTCATATAAATTAAATAGAATGCCCGCTTTATACCTATTTTGAACAACAGTGAATTGAAATGAATATTCAAAAATATAGAATAACATCAGCAACCTTATTTAAAAAATGCGCTCTATTGTGCTTACTTTGTATGGTTACTTCTCATGTTTCTGCACAATTTAGACCAAGTCAAATCTTTGGCAATGGCTTAATTTTTGGTTCTAAAGACGATGACTCAAATTTTTACGTTAAATTTCATGCAAGAATACAAAGCCGTTTTGATGGCAAGTATACAGATTTTGATGATGGAGAATTTGACAAGAAATACTTTGTTAGAAGATCTCGTATTAAATTTGATGGATTCGCTTTATCGCCAAAGCTGAGTTACAAAATGGAATATGACCTCAAAAATTCCAAAACACTTGATGCCGTTTTAAAATGGAATTTTTATCAAAACTTCAGCTTATGGGTGGGGCAAACCAAATTACCGGGTAATCGTGAACGCGTAATCTCTTCTCAAAACCTTCAGTTTGTCGATCGATCATTGCTTAACTCGCGTTTTAATATTGACCGTGACAAAGGCTTCCAACTCAGGCATCACTTCAATATGGGAGACATGGTCTTTAGGGAAATGTTTTCAGTTTCTCGTGGCGAAGGCCGGATTTTTTCAGGCCCAAACTTGGGCAATGATTACACGGGGCGTGTTGAATTTTTGCCATTTGGTAACTTCAGCGGTAAAGGTGATTATTTTGCCAGTGATTTAAAGCGAGAGCCTGAGCCTAAATTGGCCATTGGCATGACCTATGATTACAATGATAATGCGGTTAAATCAGGTGGTCAATTAGGCAGCGTATTGAGTGAATCAAGAGATTTAGAAACATACTTTTTAGATATGATGTATAAGCACCAAGGTTTATCCATTATGTCAGAATATGCGTACAAGAAAACCAATGACAGCTCGCCAGCAATCTTCAATACCGATGGTGAATTGATTGAATCATTTTATACTGGCTCTGCGATTAATGCGCAAGTGGGTTACCTATTCAATAACAACTGGGAAATTGCTGGTAGAATTACCCATGTAAACCCAGAACTTGCATCTGGCAATAACGATTTAAGAGAGTATACTATTGGTGTATCAAAATATATTGTTGGTCACTATTTAAAAGTGCAAAGCGATATTTCTTTGTTAAAAGAAGACAATAAAGTTGATAGATACACCTTCAGATTACAGTTAGAATTGGGCTTTTAATCACTTTTCTTGACATTGTATTTTGATCGCCTCATACATAACATTAAATATGATGTGACTGTAACACCTCTGAAAAAAACCTGTGCTTTTTAACACTGAAAAGCACAGGTTTATTCTCATTAACTGCCTCAATGAGCTTATCAAGCTTTTCTTCACTTTAATAAATCGAAAATCACCTTAAAAAAACTTATCACCATAGAACAAAAGTACATTGGTAAGATCAATCAAAAAACATTAATCGAGAATTGAATCTAAATTTGTGCTGTTTATTAAGATCCAATTTTTGCGACCTTTTGATTATTCAGCAGTCTTTATTTCTATATTGACAAGTACATTAATATTTTGAGAGGTCCTTATGTTTTTTAATCAAGTTTTATTGACAGTTATATTGACTGTTTTATTTTCGTTCACTTTATTTGCACAAGAAAAAATAGTCATCAAAGATAAAAGCAAGCTTAATCAAGCCACAATAGAAAAACTCAAAGCATCTGGCTTGAGTGATGACATGATAAAACAGTTAACACAACAGCTTCAATCCTCTATGGCGCAAAAACAACCCAAAAGCCAACAACAATTGGCAGCATTTTTTGATAATTACCGTGTTATTAAAAATGATCACTATCACTTATGGGTACCAATAAATTATCAGGCACAGCAAGAAATCATAGAGTTGAATCGTGCTGTTGCAGTATTCCAACGTTCTTTCGATATGCACTTTCAACCTTTGCAAGTGGTTCTTTTTCATGACGTTAAAGATATTGAATACACTGGTTGGCAAAAATTTAAAGGTCAAACAGTTTTACCATTTATGACCAACATAAATAATTTAAGCACAGATATCAATGTCAGTAAAGCCATTGGTCATGAAGCTTGTCACCTGTTTTTAACCAGCATCGCAGATCAAAAAATAACACATAAATCTGACCAAGCCAATTATGGTCATGCCAGCATGCCTGATTGGTTCGATGAAGCTGTAGCAGTTTCATGCGAGGGACCTGAGTTGCAAAAAAAACGTCGCCAGCACTTTGCAAAACTTGAAAAAAAAACCTCGTTACAGAAATTTGTTACACAAGCACATCCGTTGATGGCTGGTTTACAGAGTTCTTTTAAAGACATGTACAACAAAAAAACAGAAAACGGCGATGATAAACAAGGCATGAAAATAATCACTCTAAAACTTGATGATAATGATGCACAAGCAAGTGAAAATCTAGATAAGACAGCAGCATTTTACTCAATGGCTGCACATGTGGGCCAATGGATGAATAAAAACAATCCCAATGGCTGGATTGAATTGTTTAATCATTATATTTCAGGTGGTGCACAAGATCTGGCATCACTCAATAAAAAAGGCCTGTTATCAATAAAGGAAAAGGATTTATTGTAACTAAAATACAAAAACTCCTATCTGGAATTTACCCAGTCAATGAATAATTTTTCATCCAGATAATCCATCGCAATTATTAACCCTGCTAGCAAATAATACAATTCAGGATATGAAGAAATAACCTGAGGCTGAATTTGCGGTATTATCTAACAGGGTTAATAAGGAGCGTTTCATCACACTTTTGGTAAACCAGATTTGTTAATATGGCCACATGTAAACAAATTCACCAACCATGCCAATGGAGTATTTATGATCAAGCAAAAATTGACCGCATCAATGGTGCTGTTGTTTTTTATACATTTATGTAATGCCCAATCTCAAGACCGATTATATGTCGGCGACTTTGAACAACTCAAAGGCGGCCCTCGACCAATGTTACCAACTGAAAATGCATCAACATACACCATAGATACCAGTCAATGGAATATCATCAACAATGGTGGCGGAAACCCAGTTGATAACACCGATAATATCCAGGCTGCAATAGACTGGGCAGTCGGCCAAGGCTTTGGTACCGTAAAATTACCAGCTGGAGAATATCTGGTTGGTAAATATGGCAATGACATTTATCAGGCTGGGATCGAATTACATGGCAACATGGTCTTTGAACTGGATGATAATGCAGTGATTCAAATGGCACAAAATGACAAGTGGAATTATTGTGTCATTGATGTAACGGGTCATCAAAATGTCACCATACGTGGAGGCGTGGTGCGTGGCGACCGAGACAATCATATTTATACGCCCCGACCTGGTGATGGGTCAACAGTTCATGATGAAGGGCATTTAATTTGTATCAAAGCCAGCCAGTATGTTTTGGTTGAAAACATGCATTTATCAAAAGCCAATGGTGATGGCATTTTATTGGTTGGCAGTGGCACCACATCAACTAAGGACACCACCATTCGTCATAACGAGTTTGACAACAATCGCAGACAAGGCATTTCTGTAGTGGGTGCGATAAATTTATTAATAGAGTATAACGAAATTCACGATACACATGGTACCGCGCCGCAATTTGGCATCGACATCGAAAGCTTGAGTTTTGAAAGTCGTGACATTCAAATACGCCATAATCTTTTTTACGCGAACGGCACAACAGATATTGCATCTGATGGCTATGGTGGAGGACATGTGGTCAATACTGATGGCCGCAATGTCTTGATCGAATACAACACCATGGAACAGCGCGGAATAGGCACTGGCACAGACGGTTCTATCGTTTATTGGAAGAATGCCGATCAAACCATCCGTTATAATTATATCAAAGTACGAGAATTGACCGTTAACCTTAAAGTTGGCATCATTCAATACTCTAATTCACTACCGAAAACAAATCCGGCCACCACTTATATTTATGATAACTATTGTGATGGCTGTGGCTTTTATATGTATCAAAGTGCAGATTTAGACATCCGCCGTAACACCCTGACCGATGGCTATCTCGCCTTTAGAGACTTCACCAATTTAACACTGATTGATAATTACATCGACAGTACCATTAATTCTTGCTGGGCGTTTCGTTTTCGAAATGTGTGGGGTTATGCTGATGGCAATACCTATTTTGACACACCTTTTGATTTGGCTTTAAGCACCACCCAACCCTTTGAATACTGTTGGCAATAGAAAAAAACACAAATCCACTGTATTGAATAAACAACAGTGGATTTGTGTAGTTATTGACATTTTAAGTTACTCATAACCTGAAACATCGACAATACGACTCTGATCATTGGCCTTTTTTACTGCGTTCAACATCTCATCCAAGTCAGATTGAGCATAATAACGACCATCAGCAATCACAGATTCAATCTCTGTAGTATTGGCAATATTTTCTAGTGGATTGGCTTTTAATAGCACTAAATCAGCACGGTAATCGGGTAAAATCTTCCCTGACTTTATATTCATAAACTCTGCAGGAATACTGGTTGCACTGCGCAATGCTTGGGCGTTAGTTAATCCAGAACTGACCATTGATTGTAATTCCTGATGTAAAGAAAACCCAGGTACCGCCACCGGTACATTGGCATCTGTTCCAGCCATCACTTTAATACCCTGCTTTGTCAAAGCTTTTGTTAATAGTCGATTAGCCTCTGCATAAGTTTGCCAATATAGTGTATTTTCTAGTAATTGTTGATGGTTGTGTTCGTCTGTTAATCGATAAATATTGTGACCGGGTAACCAACCCATCACTCGGTCAGCCAATACACTGCCTTCAGAAATACCAGGGTTAACATATTGAAGCTGCACTGATTTTAATATTTGATCCAATTCCGCTTTTTGTTTGGCAAAACTTTCCATTAACCACAAAGTACTGACAACAGCCATATTTTTGGCTGCCATGTGTTTGGCAATTTCATCACTGCGACGCTCTACAAACCTTAAAAAATCGTCAGCATTGGGTGTATTATAACCTCCAAACTCACGATTCAAAGCTTTGACCAATTCTTCAACATGAGCCAGACTTTGTTGGTCTGATTGCCACAGTTGATCCAATGTCAGTCCAATCGGTGAGTGACCGACAATCGACATGCCTATTTTTTTTGCTGCTTCAAGCAATCTCCAATAATCATTGTCATTGATGAATGTATATATTTTAATGGCATCATAACCCTGTTTTTTCAATGAAATAACAAATGAATCCATATCACTGTTTTCATTCACACTGGCAATTTTTGCTGTCCATGAATCAAACCAACCTTTAATCAAACCATTGCTGTTCACTCGACTGGATGCCACATACATTTTGGGGCCGACTCGACCATTATTAATGGCTTTTTTCCATTCGAGGTGTTGTGCATTGCCATTCATCTCACGGACATGAGTCACACCATTGGCGATATACAACAACAAATCATTAGGGCTTTGCCACATGTGCACATGGGCATCAGTTAATCCGGGTATTAGATACTGACCGCTTCCGTTTACAATCAGTCCATCACTTACATCCATCGGCTGCGAACTGACTGAAACAATCTTACCCTGATCAATCAAAACAGAGTGATTTGCCAACATAGTCTCACCGTCAGCAGATAAAATATTCACATTCGAGATCACTATTTTTTGTTGTGCTTGTTTGAACTGTTGATGATTGACCACTTCAGTATGTGCTCCCCACATGTCATCAATCTGATAATCGACCCATAAAAACACCGTAAATGTTATGACCAACGATAAAATGAACAAACGAAAAAACCACTTTTTAATGACATACAATTTCATAATTATTCCTGAAAAATTATTGGAAAGTGTATTGTTATTGAATAGGTAAATTTAGTCTTGTCGATTATGAGAAAAAGCTGGTCATTTTTTAATGATCAAATATAACTTATTGATTTTAAAAATTAATCAACACATTATTATTTATACTAAATACAATCAAACTTGCTTATAATGCTGTTGCCGAAAAGCTTTTGGTGTAATATTTTCGATTTTTTTGAAGGCCCGATTAAAAGGAGACAATGAATTAAAGCCATGATTCATTGCGATGGTCAGTATTGGAACATGTTCATATTCTGGATTGATTAATGCTTGCTTTATTGCAGCAATTCGATAGGAGTTGATGTAGGTACTGAAGTTTTGAAAATCCAGGGTTTGATTAATGAATGCTCGCAACCGGTGTGCGCTGACACCTAAACGTTTGGCCAGATTTTCTATTGACAAATTATTTTCAAGATAAACTTTATGGTCAATGATCAAGTTGTCAAGTTGAGTTTTTAACTTCATATCACGATGGTTCAGATCACTGACATGTTTCTCATCAAATGACAATGAGTGTTTTTCTATGCTTAATAACCAAAAGCAACTCCAAATTATGGCAGGCCAGATACCAATAATATTAATTGTCGGTTGGTATTGGGTCCAACCATACATTAAAAGGATATGTGCAAAAACTACCACTGTTGTGGCACATACTGCCATCATTAAAACCAAATATAAGCGAGATTTTCTGCGTTTTTCTATCAGATCATCATTGCGCTCTTTGAGCACAAAAATAACCATATGTATGATCAGTAAAAGATTAAGACCATTAACCAATTGAGCCCACCACTGTGGCAATATGTCAATAAAGCCAAATTGGACACAACGCTCCATGATCATTGGAAGAGTATAAATTATTGCCACAATCATATGGGAATACTTCAGTCTAAAATCTTTCTGAAAAAGTGATAAAGCAAACAACCATAAGAAATACATTAAAAACACATCAATAAACCTCAAGGACATCCTGAAGTAATATGGCAATTCAAACTCACTGGGTGTAAAACCCATAAAATGACAAGTAATGCATATATTTGCCAATAATAAATACCAGAAACCAGGTGTTTTTTTCAGATCCCTAATGATGAGAAGCATAGTCAATAACAACAAGCCAACACCAGAAAACCGCATAAAAGCATCAAGTAGTAACATTAATAATCCAATCCATCATCAGCAGATTATTATAGCCTTCAACAGAATTAATTGAACAACTTTTATCAACTATCACGATTTAAATACGCTACTGGAATTTGTGTTAGAATATTCATTTCTCCAATGATCAATGCACTCTCATGAAGGCCGCTGTTTATCACCAATTCAATCACCCCTTAACCTTAGAAACCGTTTCTGACCCAACTCCCCCAAAAGGAGGTGCGGTAATCAAAGTTGAAGCCACAGGATTGTGTCTCAGTGACTGGCATGGGTGGGCTGGACATGACCCCGACATAGTTTTACCTCATGTTCCTGGACATGAATTTGCCGGAATAATTCAGGCAATTGGCAAAAATGTTAACAAATGGAGAGTGGGTGACAGAGTGGCCATTCCCTTTGTTTGTGCTTGCGGTATTTGCCTACAGTGTCATACTGGTCAACAGCAAATTTGTGATAACCAATCACAACCAGGCTTTACGCATTGGGGCTCATTTGCAGAATATACCACCATTGAACAAGCTGATATGAATCTTGTTGCTTTGCCTGAGTCAATAGATTATGCCACCGCCGCTAGCTTGGGTTGCCGATTTGCCACCGCATTTAGGGCTGTAGTTGCACAAGGCCAAGTCAATGCGGGCCAGTGGGTTGCGATTCATGGCTGTGGAGGTGTGGGTTTATCTGCCATCATGATTGCTCAAGCTTTAGGCGCTCAAGTAATTGCCATTGACATTGCAGATGAAAAACTGTCTTTTGCGAAAACAATTGGAGCTACAGCAACCATTAATGCTGAGCTCAATAATCAGGTTGTTGAGCAAGTGATTGACATAACAAAAGGTGGCGCTCATGTTTCAATCGATGCTTTGGGCAGTGCACAAACCTGTTTTAACTCTGTAGCAAACCTCAGGAAGCATGGCAAACACAAACAGGTAGGTCTGATGGTAGCTGCAGACAGTCATGCATCAATACCAATGGATAAAATCATTGCCAATGAACTGCAAATCATGGGCAGTCATGGCATGCAAGCACACAAGTATCCAGAGCTGTTGAACATGATTGAATCAGGTCAATTAAAGCCCCAACAACTGATATCACAAACCATTTCATTAGAGCAGTCATTGAATGCATTGCCAGCAATGCATGATTTTAATGGTACAGGCATCACTGTGATTGATCGTTTTTGAAAACACATGATTAACAACCCTCATTGATTTAACTATTAATGCTAACCCGGATACTTCATCATAGAATGGAATTTAGGGGAATAATGGCAAAAAAGATTGAGGAAATATCGCCTTAAAGCCAGTTATTCATGGCTTCGAGGCGATTTTGTTCAATATATGCAGCCATTTTTTTCATAAAACCATTCAGGTACAAAGTGTCTTTTTAATAAATTTGTCTAACTCAATATTTTTCATAGATAAAATCGATTTTTTTTACCGATTTGATGAAATATCCGGGCTAAGAATTGGCATCTGTGAATAATGATGATTTACATAAAATCAAAGCCATTGCGCCAAATCAGATCATTATTTTGTAATGATTCTATGGCGCCAATGTCGCATAAAGCCACACCATCATCATCGCCATCTATGGGTCTAATACGGCCTTGTTGATCAATAACCAAATGGGAGCCATCCAAATCCTGACACATTTCAACAGTATCAATGGCTGGCGAGCCACTGGCTGGAGAAAAGCCGACTTGATTACCAGAATATACTGGACTCAATAATTGTGGATCAGCCTGAATGGTGTTATTTCCTGCTACTGATAAAACATCACAGGAGTCGTTGTCTGTCAGATTCAGATTGGTTTGATAAGCAGTAAAATCGCCAGAACAATTATCCCCATTCACCGAATAAGCAATAATATTGTGTAAGAGCTCTCCATTACCACCACTTGCGAAAAGTTGATCGGCTTTACTTGTTGCTTCATTATAAACCAAGGTATTATGTAACAGTTTTATATCACCATCTACAGAATAAATGGCTCCTGCTACATTGGCTTGATTATAGGCAAAGGTATTGTTAGTGGCCTCAAGTATCGCTAATGATTCAACCCTCAATGCTCCGGCTTCTTGCCCTGCTTGATTATATAAAAAAGTATTGGAGTCTAATCTATAATTTTGTGTATCACTGCCTCTTAAAAAGTCTGGTATTAAAGCGGGTTGTGTATCTACACCACCATTCAAGCTTAAGGCTCCAGTATTTCTTCCTGCCGAGTTGTTAATAAATAAATTGTTATTAATCAATACAATATTAGTTTTATTAGCAATGGTAACGGCACCAACATCAAGCTTGGCTTGATTGCCATCAAAAGTATTATTGGTAATGCTCAATACTTCTTTTAAACCTAAGATCCTCGGAAAGTCTTCTAAATATCCAGCAACATTATAGCCAGAGATCGCGCCCCCTGCATCTATGGCCGTGTTATTTAAGAAGTGATTTCCTTCAATAATCACCCTATTACCCCATGTATTATCAAAGTAAAGGGCCCCACCCTCATTTGCAGAATGATTTTCAAAAACACAATCACGTATTTCAATTATCTCAAATGTCACCTCAGGATTATTGATGCGTTGTAAAAATATAGCCCCACCCACAAATTCTCCATGTCTTGTTACATCTGATTGGTCACTTACTGAGCCCGACTCTGGACCTGGATCGGCACCAACCAATTTGACATTATTGATGTGAAAATTTGTGTCATTGGCTTGCTCAGGTCTAACACGAAATATTCTATCATTTGCTGCTGCAACAATCGTGACTTGCTCAATTTCTGGCGCAGGTTGTATTCGAACGGCACCAACAACTGAAATAGCACCATCTAATTGAATGGGTTCATCAACATTAAGCCATATTTCATCTGTTTCTCCTGCCGTTCCTCCTGCACAACCATTAATCGGTTGGTTAAAGCGGACTGCTGTCAAAGCGTCGCGTAAATTACAAGAACCAGATTGATGGGTTCCAATAGCTCCTGGCGCACTATCTCCAGTATCATTGACTTCTATTATTGCTGAGTGTGCCATCACTGTAAATAAGGCCAGTTTGATCACTAATAGACACTTAAAGTTTATGTTCATTTTTATTCCTAATTATGTTTTTATTACCTTAAGAAACAAATTAAAAACAAAAAAGCGCCACATAGCCTTCAAATTAATCAAATAAACCACCAAATTCCTAGAATTGCATTAGTTTCTATGAAAATTTTCATCTCAAAAAACACTTAATTCGATTTTATAGATCATTTATGATGGTATAAATGTGATCGAGACAACATAAAGGTCATCTCGATCAGCATGGTTTTTTCTTTAGTATTAAAGGTTAAACAGAAACATTTAGGAACGGATCAAATATCATGTCTTTACCTTCAATTGTCAATGTCATTGTATACTGATAAGTTGCAGCTGTTCGTGTTTCTACTTCAGATGACCAGTAAGTATCATTACCTGTTTGGCTTGACTTAGGCGCAATGACACCATCATCTACAGCTTGGCCTTGAAAACTCTTAATACTCAACTCTTGTCCAGCGTCTATTGATACGACACGCCACTGAATGTTCTGGCCGTTTGAAACTGGCGTCGTCAATTCATTGGAAGCCACTAATCTATCTGGGTTGGTATCATCCACCAACAATACAAAATTACTTAAATTGCCTGAAGATAATGCGTGACCTGTGTCTACTACTACTAATATATCTATTGTATTCATGTTATTTTCTCTTGTTTATTTTATTTTTAAGTTTATTGTTATAGAACATTCATCAATGATGATGTCTGCATATTTTTTAGTGTGGTTATTAATCAAAAAATTTAATTGATTTAATTTTTCACTGCAGTACTCACTGCCCATTCACTATACAAATTTCCACACACTAAATACCTTGCTAAAACCTTGCGAATGTTGGTTAAAACCTTATTTACCCTTATCAATATCTTGCTAACACTTGCCAAATTCTTACCAGATTTATGGTTTAATTCTAAGTCCATGAAAACAAAAGATTATTTAATAACGACAAGATGATTTCCCATCTTAAATTAGTCAAAGAAAAACGGGCATTACATTGGAGTTATCATGAATCAGTCATGTTTAACCTGGATATTTCATCAAATCGGTAAAAATATTGATTTTATCTATGTAAAACATGGAGTTAAAAGGATTTTGTAAAAGTACACTTTGTGTCTGAATGGTTTTATGAAGTGTATTACAGATTTCAGTCATTAGTGCTTTTATAAAAACCTTCTATAAAAATGCAATATAAAGTACATATTTCAACAATAAAAATCAGTTAAATTAACTTTAATACCAATTAATTTATTTAGAATACAATATACAATATTCTTGTGATAACATGAGTTGAAATAAATAATAATAGGAGTATCAATATGATTAACATTCGATTACTTATGGTCATTATAATGACGGCTTTCATTATTAACCACTCATATGCCACTTTTTCAATTGTTGCAGTTGACCCAGCTACCGGGGAATTAGGCAGCGCTGGAGCCACTTGTATCGGCGCAGAAGACGGTGCGATCGTCATCAGTGATATCATTTTGGGACGTGGTGTTATCCATACTCAATCATTTTGGAATCCTACCAACCAAGCCAATGCCAGAACAAGAATGGAAATGGGTGATAGCCCACAACAAATTATGGACTGGTTAGTGGCAAATGACATTGGTAATGATGCCCCTTCACGACAATACCTAGCCGTTGATTTGAATGACAGTAATCCCAGAAGCGCAACTTTTTCTGGGACAGGTAATTTTGATGTTGTTCACCAAATTAATGGCCCCAATTATGCTATTGCTGGCAATATTTTACTTTCAGAAGATGTTGTTAATGATATGGAACTGGCATTTGTAAATACAGATGGTTCATTGAGTGACAAGTTGATGGCTGCCTTACAAGGTGCTAAAAGAATTGGTGCAGATTCACGCTGTACTAGCTTTGATGTCAGTTCTGCCTCAGCATTTATTCGGGTTGCCAGAACATGTGACACTAACAGTTCTTATGGAAATTTACCTCTGGATATCAATGTATGGATTCCACCAGGTGCCAATATCTTTGAACCGATTGATGAACTACAAACACAATATGACAATCACCCTGGTTTACCTGACTGTCCTGGTGATGTGATTTTCATCAATGGATTCGAGTAACAATTAAAAAGTAAATCACATTCAAGAAATGATTGTATTCATCTGGAATATGGGTAACAACATAGCCAATACGATTAACAGTATCATGACACCAACAATCAGAATCGCTACTGGTTGTAATATGCTGACAATGGAAGTGAGTTTATGATTGACATCGCGTTCTTGTGTGTCAGCTGCTCGCTCGAGCATTTCACTCAAGATACCAGACTGCTCACCAGAATTGATCAAACGGATGGTCATTGGTGGGAAGTGTCCATTCAATTTAAGTGACTGGCTAAGACTCTTGCCTTCTCGGACTTGTGCCGCAGTTTTTTCTACCGATGCTTTGATGGCCAAGTTTTTGATGACTTTACTGGATAAAGATAAGGCTTGAACAATGGGCACAGTACTTTTGGTCAAGATACCCAATGTACGGGTAAAACGGGCCGATTGGGACAAACGTATAAAACTGCCGAAAATAGGCGACTTTAACAATAAAGCATGCCACTTAGCTCTGAATTGCTGATTTTGTAATGCGGCAACAAAACCTAAAATTGCCATGGTTAACACCACAAATAACGCGAAGCCATATTTACGGATCCAATCACTAATGTTAACTACCACTTGTGTAATGACTGGCAACTCAGCGTTGTTGTTTTCAAACACCTGTATCACTTTCGGTACAATATACACCATTAAACCTGAAACCACGGCTATAGAAGTAATGATCAGTATAACAGGATACAACAATGCCATTAATGATTGCTTGCTCATGTCTTCTTTGCGTTCAAGATACTCCGCTAATCGCAACAACACCTCATCCAAATTACCGGATTGCTCACCAGCTTCTACACTGGTAGTAATCAATTCATCAAATGCCTTAGGGAAAAGTTGCATCGCATAAGCCAAAGGGTGGCCTTCCATCAATTTGGCCCTTAGAGTAATGAGAATTTTTTTAGAATGCTTGTGATCAGTTTGATCAGTAATGGTACTTAATGCTTCATCCAATGGCAATCCAGCTTTTAATAGCGTTGATAATTGCCGAATAATTATGGGTAATTCACCAGATCTGAGTGTTGTTTTGTGTTTTTTCCCTAAATCATTACTGATGCCACCATCCACTTTGTCAATGGACACAGGTATCAAGTTTTGTTCACGCAACAGCTGTCGTACATGCTTTTCTGTATCGGCTTGCAATATGCCTTTTTTATTCTTACCAGCAGGGTCTAAAGCATTGTATTCAAAAGCATCCACTGTATTAAATCCTTAGGTAACCCGCAAAATTTCATCAGCTGAAGTCAATCCAGCACACATTTTATTGATGGCATCTTGTCGAATGGAAATAGATGATTTCCTGGCTAGGTTTTCTAAACGTTGTTCAGTGGCTTTTTTGTGAATCAGTCCCTTCATTTTCTCTTCAATGGTAATCAGTTCATATATGCCCACCCTTCCTGAATAAGCGTCCTGAATAGAAAGATTGGGGTCAGCCTTGTATAATGTTTGTGGTTCTATATTGAACAGTTTACATTCACTGGCATCTGGCTCGTAGGCCACTCTTGTTTTTGGATTCAACACCCTCACCAATCGTTGCGCCAACACTGCTTTGACACTCGATGCCAATAAAAATGGTGGTACACCCATGTCGACCAATCTTGTGATTGCTCCAACAGCTGTATTGGTATGCAAAGTAGACAATACCAAGTGACCTGTCAAACTGGCTTGAATGGCAATTTCTGCGGTTTCTAAATCTCGAATTTCTCCAATCATGATAACATCTGGATCTTGGCGGAGAATTGCTCGCAAACCTTTGGCAAATGTCATGTCAATTTTTGGATTAATTTGTGTTTGGCTGATCCCTGCCAAGTAATATTCAACCGGATCCTCAACTGTCATGATGTTACGGCTTTTATCATTGATGGTTTCTAGCCCAGCATAGAGCGTGGTTGTTTTACCAGAACCAGTTGGACCTGTAACCAAAACGATACCATGGGGCAAATTAACCAACTCATTCATATGTGATAAGTTTTCTTCGTTCATACCCAAGTGGCTCAAGTTCAATTGAGCGGATTGCTTATCCAACAATCGCATCACGATTCTTTCACCAAACGCACCAGGAATGGTTGAGACACGTATATCAACAGAACGACCAGCAATCTTGATTGAGATACGACCATCTTGTGGTAAACGCTTCTCAGAAATGTCCAATTTAGACATGATCTTAATTCTTGAACTGATCAATGGCGAAATCGCTTTTGGTGGTGCAATGACTTCTTGTAAAGAACCATCAACCCGATACCTTACAGAAACAATGTTTTCAAATGGCTCAATGTGTATGTCAGATGCGTTGAGTTTCACAGCATCTGAAAGCATGGCATTGATCAATCGAATGATTGGTGCGTCATCATCACTTTCCAACAGATCTTCAGGCTCTCCCAAGTCTCCGGCAATTTCTTCTAACCCTGGTTGATTGTCAAAGTCAATCACATCATCTGACAAAGATTTTTGCGACTCGTACAATTTTTGTATGACTTTCTTATATTCGACTTCAGTATATACCTTTGC
The DNA here is from genome assembly GCA_964352735.1 of uncultured Alcanivoracaceae bacterium. Taxonomy (GTDB): domain Bacteria; phylum Pseudomonadota; class Gammaproteobacteria; order Xanthomonadales; family Marinicellaceae; genus NORP309. The sequence continues at coordinate 16,841 of CAYGTC010000029.1, forward strand.
CTCAGTCATACCCCCAACATACCGCTGAAGTTCATCAATGGTTTGTGTTGAAGCTTTCTCTGACAACGCCAATACAGCTGTACCATTGTTCCATCTTTCTATGGTTCCACCTTTTTTACGCGCAAAACCGTAACTGGGTAATTGGATATTTTCTTGAGTTGTCATTATTATTTAACCCGCTGTATTACTGCCCGCCATCAGAAGAATTCAATGTTTCAGGCAGAACTATGTTACCTTTGGAAAATTCTGTTTCGTTAAATTCTTTCAGATGTTCGCCACGGATTTCATCATATATTTTATTGGTTATATAAGCCTGATTACTGGCATCAAGAATTCTTGGGTGAATAAAAACCATGAGGTTGCGTTTAACACGTGTCTTTTTCTTTTTCCTGAACAAATTTCTCACCACTGGAATGTCACCCAGTAACGGTACTTTTTGTACATCTTCTTGGATGGTATCATCAATCAAACCACCCAAAACTATAACACCATCATTGGGCACCATTACTGATGTGTTTAGTGTTCTTTTGTTGGTAATAACATCGATAGAAGTTGCTGATGGGGACAAACTTGAAACTTCCTGTGCAATATCCAACACGATTTGGTTACCTTCGAAGATATGAGGGGTAACAGTTAAAGAAATGCCGATATCTTTACGTTGAATGGTAGAAAAAGGATTTGCTGAACCATTATTAGCACCAGTATTGGTAAACTGACCTGTAAGGAATGGTACTTCTTGACCCACAGACAGTTTGGCTTCTTGATTATTTAAAGTAACCAATGATGGGGTCGATAAAATGTTGTTATTGGTGTTTTGCGCTAATGCAGATAATACCGCACCAATTTGTGCTGTTCCATCTTCATTTAAACCACTGACATATCCTATGTTGATGCCACCATTAGCGCCGCTTTCTGTATTCAAAATATTACCAACCACACCAAAGTTTGTACCACCAATGATACCTGTCCCACCATCTAGGTTACTCAATAAACTCTGCCACTGAAAACCAAACTCATTTGAGTGATCTACTGTGATTTCAGCGATGATGGCCTCAACTAACACTTGTGGGCGTTTAACATCCAATGATTTAATGGCATTTTGTAAATTCTTAAAAACTGTAGGTGGTGCATTAATCACCAGTGTATTGGTTTCTTTGTGGGCTTGTATGGTTGCTGTATTGTTTGATGAACTATTTTCACCGTTTTGTGCTTGCTCAGACTTATTGGCCAATGTTTCTAAAATTGGTACCAAAGATTCAGCATTAGAATATTTAAGATGAATGACCTGTGACTCAGTATTGGTATCTAAGGGCTGATCCAGTTGGGCAATTAAGGTTTGAACCCTCAGTTTTATAGAAGGGTCAGCATTGACTATAACCGAGTTGGTTCTTTCATCAGCAACGATTTTGGTTTTACCACTGAGCGTCGTATTACTTGTATCCAACAGTGTTTCTATGGTTTGTGCGACTTCACTCGCGCGGGCATATTGTAATTCAATCATCTCAATGCTGGAGTCTGATTTTCTGTCTAAACGGCTGATGATGCCAATCATGCGTTCTACATTTTTTGCACGATCAGATATGATTAACATATTACTGTCTTTGTGCGCAATGATTTTGGCTTTTTGATTGGTAATACCTTTAAGCATATTGACCAACTCATTGGCTGGTATGTATTTTAATGGCACAATTCTGGTAACAAAATCACTGTCATGAGCAACATTGAATTCACCTATGATTCCACCTGCATCGTTTTCTGGGATAATTTTAAAGCTGTTACCATCTTTGATAGCGGCAAGACCATTGACACTGAGTATGGATAAAAAGATGCTGTAAATTTCATCTTGTGAAACTGGGTGGCCAGAAATGACGGTAACTTTTCCTTGAACTTGTGGATCAAGAACAAAGTTTTTGTTGGTAATATCGGATACTGTTTCAATTAACAACCTGATGTCTGCATCTTGGAGATTAAGGCTGTGCAACTCTTCTTGTTGTGCCTCTGTTACATTCATCTGAAAAAAGACAAAGATTGCTATGAGTAATGGTTTGATTATTTTCATAATAAGTGATCTATATTATTGCTGGCAATTTCTGAGATTTTAACCCAAAAAGCGTAACAATGCTCTAATGTAGAAGCAATTGTTGATAATAGTTTTAGATCATTGTACTGACCGGATTATATAATCGGGTAATCCAACCATTAATAGCGAAATTATTCCCAAAGTCATAACGACAATTTATAGGTCAGACAGGTTCACCTGTATGTTTTGAAGTTTACCATTTCTCTTGATGGTAATATTGGCATTGGGATTTTGTGTCAATGTCTGTTTAATGGTCAGCATATTTTTGCCAGTAATTTTCTTACCATTGACTTCTGTAATGATGTCATTCGACTTTAATCCATGCTTTTTCAATGCGCTGCCTTGAGCCAAATTTGAGACCCTCAAACCTTGTATCGCGCCACTTTGATCAGTTACCATATTGATATTACTGACAATATTAGAAATTTTTGCTGGGTCAAATTTTTGTTGCGCAACCATATCTTGCCAATTCTTTTGTTGCGAACCATTCAGGTGTTTTAAAAATGTTGGCTTTTGATTGGTATTTGCTGCTTTTTTGTTTTTTCTTTGTGTAGTGGTAACAACAACATCATCATCTAATAATGCCAAGCGTTCATTTCTACCATTATGGGCAAGTATCACATGATCTGTGTGCACTTCCTTTAAGATTGCCAGATCAAAAACTTTATCACCAACTTTAAAGTTTTTTTGTACGCCCTGTACGTTGCTGATATAAGCCATTCCAGAAGATTTATCAATATTGCTCATGGTACCATTGAGAATTAAATCAAGATTACTCTGTGTTTGGGATATAGGCACATCGTACAGTTTTTGAGCTGAGCCAAAAATGTGGTATTGGGCAATATTTGTAGGAGATGAAATATTTTGCTGAGCAAATTTATTTGATGATGAAATCGATAAATCAGAGATTTGATTGTCACTGTTTAGAAAAAAAGACACCCATAACAAAATAATCAGCCCTACTATGAGCCATTGGCTAAAATTAATGAGGTGTTTACTGTAGTTGATCATCTATGGCTTTTTTCTTTTTTTCTGCTGCTTCCAAAAGCTGTTTTTCTACTTGTTTGGCTTTTTCAATGCTGTCTTGATAGTTTTCCAAAGGCATTTTTTCTTGAACAGGCTGTTCGGAAACCGGTTGAACCGGCTCCGAACAGGCTGTTACAATTAGAATCAGTGGAATAACGTATAAAACTGATTTCATTAAAATTCATCCTCATGCATTGCCATTAAGTTGTCTGAACCACTTTGTAAGGTCTGGACATGCATTTGTGCTCTTGGTAATATGCGTTTAAAATAAAATTCACAAGTTTTCTTTTTACCTTCATAAAAAGACTTTCCAAATCTACCACCTTTATCAGCAGATTGATACATTTGCGCCCAAAAAAAGGCCAATAACACATATCCTGAATACATCAAGAAGTCGACAGAAGCAGCTCCCATCTCATCCATGTTTTTCATTGAGCGCTGAGAGACTTCAACAATGACTTGTTGCCATTGCCTGGTCAGTGTTGTGATTTCCTCTGCATATGGATTATCAGGATTGTTTGCAACAAAGTCAGTAATCTCATCCAGTAATGGGCCCAGAGAACCACGATTGAACTGCATGATTTTACGGCCCAGCAAATCCAATGCCTGAATGCCTGTTGTGCCTTCATAAAGCGTGAAGATTTTGGAATCCCTATACATTTGCTCCATACCATGCTCAGCGATATATCCATGCCCACCAAAGATTTGGATACCGTGATTGGTGGCTTCTAGACCCAATTCCGTCATGAAAGCTTTAACAATTGGGGTGAGAATCTGTACCATCGCATCGGCTTTTTTGCGAGACGCTTCATCTCCGGCATGTCTGGAAAGTTCGATTTGCATGGTGGTAAAGTAAGTCAGCGCTCTGTTGCCTTCAGCTATGGCTCTTTGCGTTAACAGCATTCTTCTCACATCTGGATGAACGATGATTGGATCAGCGGCTTTGTTTGGATATTTCGGGCCTGTCAATGAGCGCATTTGTAAACGATCTTTGGCATATTCTAAAGCACTTAGGTAAGAAGCCGATGATAGAGCCATCCCTTGAATGCCTGTGTTTAATCTGGCTCCATTCATCATGGAAAACATGATATTCAAGCCTTTGTTAACCTCGCCAATTAAATAACCTTTGGCGTCATCAAAATTCATCACACATGTGGCCGATCCATTGAGCCCCATTTTGTGCTCAATACTGGCAGGCCAGGCGTTGTTTCGATCACCATCAATAAATTTAGGCACTAAAAATATCGAAATGCCTTTTGTTCCTTTAGGCGAATCTGGCAATCTGGCCAAAACCAAATGAATGATGTTTTCAGTGAGGTCATGATCACCTGAAGTGATGAATATTTTGGTGCCCGTGATCTGATATGAACCATCATCATTGGCCACCGCAGCAGTTTTTAACATACCTAAATCTGTACCACAATGTGGCTCTGTCAGGCACATCGTCCCAGTCCATTCACCAGTGGTCAGTTTTGGCAAATATTGTTGTTTCATTTCATCATGAGCATGTTCTTCTAGAAGCTCTCTGACACCATGTGTTAAGCCTGGGTAATTTGACCAGCCCGGACAATAGTAAGTATTGAGTTCCCCGATAATGGTTTGTAACCAGTAAGACAGGCCCTGACCATCATATTTGGGATCCCCGTCTAAACTGCTCCAACCACTTTCACAATAGCTTTTATACAATTCAACAAAACCATCAGGTGTCTTAACGTGACCATCTTTGTAAGTACAACCTTGTTCATCAGAATTGCGATTCAAAGGCGCTGCGAATTCATATAAAAATTTAGAGGCCTCGTCAACAACTGTTTCAAATGTGGCGGCATCTATTTCCGAATATTTTGGTATTTTTTGGTAATGCCCTTCAAGATCAAATAGCTGTTCAGCAAGAAATTGGATATCTTTAATGGGCGCTGCTATCATTGCCATAATTAGTTTTCTCTATCATTCAGTAAAATTATTCTATATTTTATCAAACAAACGTTTGAATAAATACAATTTATGAACTTTTTCAATAAACTTCGTGTCACAAATTATGACCGTTAACCATTATGGAGATTAAATATGCTTACCAATATACGATTTTTACCTTTTTGTTTCTTGGCAACAGTGATCACGCTGGTGTGCTTTTTATGCATGTCAATGATGGTTCAAAACCCTCAAAAACCTCTAAAGTCTTCTTTTAAAGAAAGCAGTTTCACTCTACTCAAAGAATTTAAAAAGCCTCTGACCATTACTCCTCCCAAAGCGCCAAAGAAAGTGGAGAAACAAGTGGTAAAACAACCACCAGCTGCCCCCAAGCTGAATATTGCGACTGATCAATCCAGACCAACCATTGATATCCCTATGGGTCTGGCCAAGCCAACCCCAGAAATCATGAACAGTTATCATGGCATTGGTATGGTTGGACCTGGCACAACACCTAACAATTTTCACAGTGATCAGGGTTTGATTCCATTGGTTTTCATAGAACCCGTTTATCCTCCTAAAGCCATCATCAATAAAATTGAGGGCTGGGTTAAGGTGAAGTTTAAGATTAATGAATATGGCAAAGTAATAAAGGCATCAGTTGTTGAAGCAAAGCCCAGAAATATTTTTAATAAAGCCAGCATTAAGGCCATATACCGCTCACAATACAAACCCGTTATTATTAATGGAAAATCTTCAGCAGCAACAGCTGAGCAAGTGATCTATTTTAATTTGCCCAAACAAAATAACTCTGCCTCAAAGTGAATATTAACCCTGCTAGATAATAAGTAGTATTGTTAGTCGTTATCATCTTGTGGGGTTAATATATTAAGTGGCAGATTGTGAAAAGATCAGAATTCAAACGATCACGCCACCCAATAATAAAATTCAGTAGATTCGCATATTGGTATTGTGTTGAGGGATTGAAATTTTAAAAATCTAAGCACCTGATTCTTAAATCATAGGCAGTTTAAATAGTTTTTTAGCGCTTTTGAATAATTATCTTGGTCTACTAAAAATGAATCATGACCTTGAATTGAATCGGTAATATTTAATGTCGCTTTACAGCCAATTTGATTGAACTGCTCTGCCATTTCTTGTTGCTGAGCAATGGGGAAAAGTAAATCTGTTTTCGCCCCCATGATCAAAGCCGTCTCAAGCGTTATTCCATCAAAAGCGTTGATTGATCCAGGTTTTTTATAATCACAGGCGTCAAACCAATCCATTGCTCTGGATAAGTAAATATAGCTTACTGGATCAAATTGATGCACGAATTTTTCAGCATGATGCTCAAGATAACCCTCAACAGGGAACTCAATACCGAACGGTTTTTTGGGCCTTTGGCGCAAACTCCTTGGAAATCGCTCCCTCCATTCTAATGCAGAACGATAGGACAACATGCCAAGTTTTCGGGCTTGTTTCATACCTTGAGTTGGCCACTGTTCAGTTGAATAGTTGCCTTCATTAAAGTTTACATCTTTAAGTATCGCTTCACGTTGCAAAGATCTAATGGCTGTACTAAAAGGCTCCGAATGACTGCCTGAGGCAATATTTATCATATGTCGACTGGCATGTGGGTACTGTAAAAGCAATGCCAATGTTGTCATTCCACCCATGGATGGGCCTATAATACAAGCCAATTGCTTTATTTTTAATGATTTAACAATTTCATATGCAGAACTGGCTATGTCTTCCAATGTTAAATCTGGGAAAGTAAATTTGTAAGGCATTTTGGTCCGAGGATTTGCCGAACATGGTCCAGTAGATCCTTTACAGCTTCCCAGTGAACTGACACAAATCACGTACCATTTATTGGTATCAATTGCCTTATTTGGGCCCAACATGTATTCCCACCAACCTGCGGTATCATGTTCATCATGGCTGGCAGCATGAGAATCTGCTGAAAGTCCTGTCAATATCAATATCGCATTGTTTTTTTGTTGATTAAGTTCACCCCATGTTTCATATGCCAATATGACATTATCCAATTCACCTCCATGGCGCATTTTGAATTGATTTAATAGGTAAATGTTTAAATGATTAGCCATAAATTCATGTGTATAATTCGCTCATAGTCACAACCAAGTAAATGTTGCTATGCAATAAGACAATAATTTCTGTAATGTAATGCAAAAAAAGCGACAATAAAACATTGTCGCTTTTATACTTGATCAACATTCTATGCGATATTAAGTCGTATTTCTATACCTTCTTACCCAAATTGCCAATGCAATTGCTACACCAGCAAAAATTGCTCCATATAAAATTTCAATGTTCCCCAAAGAACTCAGCATGTTTTTCATGACCATTGAAACAGAGGATTCATCAGTTAAATCTAAATTAAAAGAATTTTCTTTCATAGAACCCGAACCATAAGGAATCATTGCGTGAGCCATATAATTCAAAGGCCTTTTAAACATACTAAAGTCTGTAAACTTAAAGCTCAAGGCATTGATCCAATACAATGAGAATGACACTATTGCTGGTATGAATACTGCAAACAAAAAAGGCCGCCTTTTACTGAACGATGAACTAAAAGTTAGCCACCCATAGATTGGCAAAGCCCATAACATTTGTACCATAGCCCCAATAAACATGACACTCACTGCTGAAAAGATAGGACTTGGCATCCACACCAAGGTAATCGGATTACCACCATGAATCAATAATATCAATGACACGAATATCATGAAAACAATTGTTAAGAAAAAATAAATCACTGTGAAAGTAATTGGCACAAAAAACACTGCCGTTAATATTTTTGATGCGACTGTCATCGAGTCACTGATTGGCAAAGATTTCCAAAACAATATGCTTTGGTCTTTTCTGTCATCAAATAATGAACCGAGCAAGAAAAAGAATAAGACAAAAAACATGATCATTAAATAGAGCATAGAAACGCCCATCATCTGACTGCCCCAAATTACTGTCAACGTTTCTGAGTCAATGCCTGATGACTCAGATAGAATTTGTGCAATAAAGTTATCTGAACCTGTTTGATTGGATAAAAACAATCCAGTAATATATGCCCCTATTGTTAAGACCAGCAAAACTATCCCTGTGATTATTGGTGTTTTGACAAATGCCCCTCTGTGCTCCCAAAACTCTCTCTTGATCAAAGCTTTCATTGTATTTATCATGATTTATCCTCCTCTTTCAACATGGCTACAAATAGATCAGCGACACCGGGTCTCTGTACATCTCCAAGAGCCTCGAGCTCTCCTCTGTTAGTGTGATTAAAAAGCATAATATGCTTACCGAAAACTTTTCTGACTTGTAATGGGTTGAAGGCCATAGCATCATCATAATTATCTGATCCCACCATCACTTCAAAATACTCACTGGTTAAATCATCCATATTCGAATCTAACACAATTTCACCATTCTTGATAAATAACAAATCAGTTAATATGTGTTCAATTTCTTCAACTTGATGAGTGGTAATGATAATGGTCCTTTCATGATCAAAATAGTCATTAAGTAGATTATCGTAAAATTCTTTACGATAGATAATATCCAAACCTAATGTTGGTTCATCCAATACCAATAGCTTCGCTTCAATAGACATGACTATTGCCAAGTGCAATTGAACCACCATCCCCTTCGACATGGATTTTACTTTTTGCTTATTGGTCAATTTGGTTTTGCTTAAAAATTTTTCTGCTTTTTCTCGTGAAAATTTTGGATGTGTTTGCTCAACAAAATCTAAAACCTCACAAACTTTTATCCAATCAGGCAAAACCGCAACATCAGCAATAAAACAAATGTCTTCCATCAATTTAGCCCTTTCCTTAAAAGGATCAATGCCCATCACACTCAAATCTCCATCATAAGAGGTTAAACCCAACATGGCTTTAAGGAAAGTGGTTTTTCCTGCGCCATTAGGACCAATCAGTCCAACAATTTTACCTTTTCCTATTGTTAAATTGATATTGTCTAATGCGCTAAAATTACCATATTTCTTTGATAAGTTTTTGGCTTTTATGATATCTGTCATTATTTATCCCCTGCGATATTCTGTAATGATTTAATGAGAATGTTTTTATCTATCTTAAGGTCCTGTACACGTGTTTTAATGCGTGGCCATTCTACAGTCATAAACTTTTGTTGGTCTGATGCCAACAATTGTTCTCTGGCATTTTCTTTTACAAACATGCCTAACCCTCGTTTTTTTTCAACCAATTTTTCATCGACCAAATACTGCCATGCTTTTGACACCGTAATTGGGTTTAGCTTGTAATCTGAAGCGACTTGACGAACCGATGGTAAGGCTTCATTCTCTTTCAGATCTCCAATCAATATCATATTACGAATCTGATCTTTTAATTGTAAATAAATTGGTTCTTTGTCATTCCACTGAAAACTCATTGTATGACCTCCTATTATTTAAGATTAGGAATTAAAAACTTAAACGATTTTTGAATGTTCTTAGCCGCATTTGCTTGAGGTATGATTATATTTGGTGTTTTTTTTGTCGACTCAGTTTCGTTAACAAAGACATTCGTCACTCCCCAAGAAATAGCCAGAGTTGTTCCAATTGATGAAGAGAAAAAAACCACTACAGTGATGATTTGACTTAGTTGTGTTTTCATAATATTTTCTCTATGTTTAAGTGTGCTTGCGTTTATAGTGTACTAGTATAGTATAACACCATATCAATTACAAGTTGTTTTTTAAAGTGTAAAAAAATACCAATGATTTATGTAATCTGAATGGCTTTTTAAGTAGATTGATCAATTATTACCATTAATAATTGATGCATATTGTCTGTATTAATTTGTGTTATAATTCTAGTGTAATGAATCGAGTTCATTCCCATTTGCATTAATGATCACATGATGCATCATTTGTTGTGGTTAAAATAACAGCTTCGATTGTTACATAATAGAAGAAATACAGCCCAATAAACAATTGAATTTACTGAGAGAGACCTTGCTGATTTGTGAATGAAGCAAACGTCTCTGAGAGTATTTATATGCGCTTGTATTTCCTTTTTAACAACTATAACCAGAGGTCAAACAATAATGAAGAATAAGGGAGTTCATCCATTTGGGGTGATGCTTACAAAATCATCTATGTTAATAAGCCTAATGTGCTTAACATTCATACAATCTGCCATGGCAGGAAGTAATCAACAATTAGCAGGGCTTATGAATCCCGCTGAAGTGCTTTATCCGGCTACATCAATACCATCTGTCAAAGCAGGTTCTTCCGCTGATATGGCATTTATGACCGGATATTTACACGCCAGGGACCGACTTTTTCAAATGGATTATACCCGAAGATTGGCCAGTGGTACAGTTTCAGAATTGGTTGGCCCAGCAGGTATCGCTTCAGATATACAACTGCGTACTTTAGGTTTTACTCGCTCTGCATTGCGGTCATACATCGCTGCTTCAGATGAAGTGAAAATTATATTACGATCATATTCTAATGGTGTTAATGCGTGGTTAGCTCAGAATGAGTTGCCCGTTGAATATGGAGGATTGGAAATAACAAGAATCAAAAGATGGAGCCCAATTGATTCTGTCGCCGTTGCCAAACTTATTTCTTTTCAACTATCTAATGATTTACAAGAGATAAATCAGACCATAGCTCTTGGGACATTTCAACAAGTCGGTGCAGCAGCAGGCTTTGATGGCGTGGCTTTATTTTCTGAAGATTTGTACCGCTCAGCTCCACCCGATGACAGGGTTACCTATCCTGACTTTCTTGAATCAATAGGAGGAATTATCCTAGGAGACGAGCAAAATAAGCGTTTAGATGTCAGCAAGATGACTCCGTATAGTGAAGTTGATATCAATTTAGCCAAAGACATTGCTGAAGTATGGTCTAGCACACCCGAACTGGACAATCTCAGAAATGATGGCAGCAAAGATATCGGATCAAATGTTTGGGCTGTTTCTGGAAATTTAACCGCCAATGGATTTCCTTTAATAGCCAATGATCCACATTTATCTCTTAACTATCCATCAGTATTTTATCCAATACACTTGTTTGTAGAAAATGCAAATAATGAAGTTGAAGTCAATACAGCTGGTGTCAGCTTCCCTGGCGCACCAGTAATTGCTCAAGGTTGTAATCAATATTTATGCTGGGGAAGCACCGTTCATCCGGTTGATGAAACTGATTTCTATTTTGAAGACATCAAAACCAATTTATTTGGCCTACCAGCATTTACAGTATATAAAGGTCAGGAAGAACCCATTCAATGGATTTTTCAAGTCTATTATGCCAATGTTATCGGAGATGGCATCTTAGACAATGAAGAGAATCAAAACATTGGTTATGATGCAGGCGGTATCACTTTTGTTATACCAAGAAGAAACAATGGCCCTATCTTGAGTATTGACTTACCGAATAGAAGAGCTGTCAGTATGCAATACACAGGCTTTAGTGCAACACAAGAAATCCAGGCCTTTACCGATATGACAAAAGCCGAAGATATTTTTGAATTCAAACAAGCACTGACTTATTTTGATGTGGGTTCACAGAACTTTGGTGTGGCTGATATCAATGGAAATATTGCTTATTATACTGGGGCTGAAGTCCCCCTTAGAGAAGATCTACAAACGATGATGGCACCTGATGGCGGGATACCACCAATGTTTATACGTGATGGAACAGGCGCTTTAAATCATGAATGGATGGCTGTCACTGATCCAGAAGTCAATCAAGCCGAAAAACACGCCATAGTCCCCACTTCAGAAATGCCACAATGGGAAAATCCTGAACAAGGGTGGTTTGCCAATGCCAACAATGACCCCGTTGGTGTTTCTCTTGATAATAACCCTCTGAACCAAATCAGACCAGGTGGAGGGTTGTACTACATTTCTCAAGGCGGGTACTCCAGCTATAGAATGGGTAGAATAGATAGATTGATGAAAGAAGCCGCAACCAATGGCGGAATCACCAACATGGACATGAAAGACTGGCAAGCCAATACTCAATCGATGGATGCTGAATTGATCATGCCTCATATTTTGGCTGCCTTTGAAAATGCCAGTAATGAAAGCGCTTGGCCCGGCATTCAACAATTTCTTGCAGACCCAAGAATCATGGGGACAATTGAAAAGTTCTTGGCTTGGGATTACAGCATGCCTACGGGATTACCTGAAGGTTATGATCCATTTGAAGATCCTTTTGCATTAAGCGATCCGAGTGAGGAAGAAATCAATTATTCCATTGCTGCTACCATTTATTCTACGTGGCGCGCGCTGGCGATACAAAATACCATAGATGCTACCATCAGAGGTGTTGATGCAGCCATTGGACAAGATTTATTGGCTGAACACTTACCTGGTAGCCGATTGGGATTCAATGCTTTTAAAAATTTATTGGACAGTTTCCCTGCCAATAATGGCGTTGGCGCATCAGGTCTTAACTTTTTTACCAATCCACAAGCACCCACTGCTGCAGACGCGAGGGACTTTGTTATTCTTGGAAGTTTAAAACAAGCTTTGGACTTGCTTGCCAGCGATGAGTTTGCACCTGCATTCAGTAACTCTAATGACATCAATGATTATCGATGGGGCAAATTACACAGAATATCTTTTGATCATATTTTGGGAAGCAGTTTAAGCGTACCCAATGGATTATTTGGTTTTGCTACCATTGATGGTCTAAGCGGTATTGCAAGATCTGGAGGTTATCAGGTGCTTGATGCTTCAAGTCACGATACCAGAGCTCAGGGTTTAGATGATTTTATGTTTAATTCAGGCCCTGCAAGAAGGTTTGTTGGGGAGTTAACACCCCAAGGCCCAGCTATGGAACAAGTCATTCCTGGTGGCCAAAGCGGCGTTATTACCAGTGGTGCACTTTATGTCAACCAATTATTCTCATGGTTAACCAATGGATATTTACCTTTGTTCATTGATATCAATTTGATTGATCAAATTGCTGTAGAAAGAGAAACTTTCGAACCTTAAATCAATGTAACAAATTTCGACAAAAAAAGCTGCGTAGAATTTAAATCTTCGCAGCTTTTTTATCAAATCAAATATTTGAAACACTTTTCGTTATAGATCAGCTTTTTGGATGATAACCTTCTTTAATATACTTTGTAACGGCTCTTCTAATGACCGTCGGCTCAGCCGTGACTTGTGACCCTGATACTGATAATCTTACATTTTTCCTCAGCATCGCATCAATACCTCGCAAGTTGGTCCCAACAGAACGCAAACTTCTTTCCCATTTCTTGCGCCTTTTTAAACTGGTCTCATCATTGAATTCTTTTTCCAAGCTGGCAAATTTATTAGCAGAAGCTTCTATTTGCTGTTTTGAAAAGGATGCCTCAATTTTTTCTTTTAGTGCATCAGATTTATCAATCGGTTGTTTTAACAAGTTCAACCAGGCATATCCATCAATCCAATTCTTTTTCTCAAAATACAAACTTGCCACCAAATACTTTGAATATTCATTACCAAAACGTGCTGAATGCTTGAATTGGCTCATGGCATCATTGATATCTCCATCACGATAACTATTAACCGCTCTATTTTGCAAAATCAGGTCTGGAGGAACAAATTCTCCTTTTCTGTTAAACTCCAAGCCCAATTCAGCATGTGCTGATGTCATGCACAGTAAGATTAATATAAATGCTGTGATTCTTTTTTTCATAAATTTCCCCAGAAGTGTAATTTTAGATTGCTTAGTCATAATTTAGCTCTATAGATTGATACTATGTGGTTAGTCCCAAAAATGCCAAGCTGAAGCCTTTTTAGAATGTTATTCAAAATAACGCAGTTTTTTGAATGTTCACACGTGCTCTACAGCACATGATGAGCACACCCATATTGCGTTGTCGTGGGCCGATAGAACATCTGTTAGTTTAATGACTTAGCTAGAAAATATCTGTTTAGTCATTTTAAAACGTATTTATTGATCAAGAATTTGATATCTATCCTATTCACGACTCATATAATTAAAACATTTTATTAATGTCTTCATCAGTGCTAAAAGTCATTTTATTTATTAACAATTAAGATGACTAAATTGACATTTAGTTCAATTCTTGTGGAGGATTTAATAACATTAAAGAATGATTATTCTAATGGAATTCAATCAACGATTGAGATTTAATAACTAGAACTACACATCCAGCGCTTCCCAACGTGCATACTTGAGTTCTAGTTTCTCTTGTAAGTCTTTATGTCTTTTTGTTATTTGCTTAATGATGTGTTTATCTCTTTGATAAAAATCTGTTTGACTTATTTCGTCTGTTATTTTTGCTATTTGAGATTCTAGTTCATCAATTTCTAAAGGTAACTGGTCTAATTCATATTGTTCTTTAAAAGATAGCTTATTATCAGTAGCTGCGTGTTTAATTGCTCTGACATCTTTTTTCTTATCACTCTTGTTATCTTTTTCATTTTTTTTGACATTTGGCCTTTGTCGTAAATAGTCTTCATAACCACCTACATATTCTTGTACCAACCCATCACCTTCAAATACATAGGTTTGAGTAGCAACTTGATCAATAAAATCTCGATCGTGACTGATCAAAATTACTGTACCAGTAAATTCAAATAACTGCTCCTGTAAAAGATCCAAGGTTTCAATATCAAGGTCATTTGTTGGTTCATCCAATACCAAAACATTAGCAGGCCTAGCAAATAATCGTGCCAATAATAACCGAGACCTTTCACCACCAGATAAAACTTTAGCTGGAGATCTTATTTTATCAGGCCTAAATAAAAACTTTTGTAAATATGATATGACATGTACTGGTTTACCATTGATTACGATTTCATCAGTGCCTTGATTAAGGTTATTGGCCACAGTATCATTTAAATCTAAATTTCCTTTTAATTGGTCAAAATAAGCTATCTCAAGACCTGTTCCATGTTTAACACTTCCGGTTAAAGATGATAATTCTCCCAATAAAACATTCACTAAAGTTGTTTTACCTACACCATTTTTACCAATTACGCCGATTTTATCTCCTCTTCTTATTTTTGCTGAAAAGCCAGAAAAAAGCACTTTATTGTCCCACCCATAACTGATGTTATGTGCTGTAATCACTTTCTTACCAGATTTATCAGCAACATTGATCTGAGCTTGTGCTGATGCTGAAAGTTCTCTTCTTTCTCCTCTTTCATTACGCAGTTTTTTTAAAGCCCTCACCCTTCCTTCATTGCGTGTTCTTCGCGCTTTTATTCCCTGTCTTATCCAGATTTCTTCTTTGGCCAAGTGTTTATCAAAACGTTCATTCTCTTTTTCTTCAGCGTTTAACCTTTCATCTCTTCTTACCAAGTATTTTTCATAATCACAATCGTAATAATGGATTTTCCCCCGATCTAATTCTAAGATACCTGTAGCAATATTTTTTAAAAAAGCTCGATCATGGGTTACAAATAATACCGCGATATGCAAACTTTTAACAAATTTTTCCAACCATTCGATGGTTTCAATGTCAAGATGGTTTGTTGGTTCATCTAACAACAGTAAATCCGGACTTTGAACAAGTGCCCTAGCCAAAACTACCCGTCTTTTTACACCACCAGACAAACCATTGAATCTATCATCTTTATTCAGATTAAGTTGTGAGATGGTTGTTTCTATGAGGTTTATTAATTCCCACGAATCACTGGTGGTAATTTTTTCACCTAGAATATCAATGTTATCATCATTATTTTGCAAAGCGTTATGATAGGCAATAATGTCTTTCCCTTTTTGCCCTAATGCTTTAGCAACTAATGTATAAACATCACAATCGTACTTATCATCGGGAACGTTTTGTTCCATCATCGCAACTTTAATGCCGTCAGGTTTTCTTATTTCTCCATGTTCAACAATAATTTCACCAGTTAATAATCTCATTAATGAAGATTTTCCTTCACCATTTCTTCCTATTAGACTGATCTTCTGTCCTTTTTCGATTGAGAAGTTAATGTTATCAAGCAGCGGTTCCGCCCCAAAGTCTAATGAGACATTGATCAAAGTTAATAGTGCCATTCGTTTTTATGCTCTAATTGATTGTACGCAGTTTCTGTTATTATTTTTTGCTTTATATAAAGCTTCATCGGCTCTTTTGATCAGATTATCAACATTTTTATCACTGGATAAAAATTCTGAAACACCTGAACTTATCGTATATTTGATTGTGTGCTGTTCATGGTAGAAATTTTGTTTTTGAATTTTTTTACGAAATTTATCTGCCACATTCATTGCATTGTTCAAACTCGTATTGGGTAACAAAATGGCAAATTCTTCTCCTCCCCAACGACAGACTTTGTCTGCAGAACGAAATGAACTGCTCATTAGATGAGCCAAGTTTTTCAAAATTTCATCACCAACTAAATGCCCATACTCATCATTTACCAATTTAAAAAAGTCAATATCAATAATCACCAAAGAAAATGGCATTGAATGTTTTCTCGCTTTTTGAAATTCATGATTAACAAAACCTGTAAAAGATCTTCGATTTAATATACCTGTAAGTTCATCGGTATTGGCTTGCAATGCCAATTCATCTTGTCTTGACTCATTGTATTTAATCCATTTTGTCACGCCTATGGCTAACAAGGTATAACCAAATACAAAAAGCAATTTTACGGAAATTTCTACCGCTGATTGTGAATAAATATATACATAATTGAGCGTTAATATCAATAAACCAAAAAATATAAAGGCAAACCCAATTGAAGTATAATAATAGAAACCACTTTTATTAGTGCTGTTTTTTTGAGTAACATAAATCAAATAAAAAGTTGTCATCAACAGTATAGAATTAGCAACTAATTGAAAAAAATCAATTTCTTCTTTTAATTGATAAAAAAATACATTTATTGTTAATAAAATAACAAAACTTACGATCACAAGAAAAAAAATATTAAACGATTTATCTACTTCAATATTTAATTCTGAAAATTTCATTTATCTACTTAATATTTAATTCAATAACTCTATCAAAAATTTCTTTTATAAAGTGTCTACCAATTCACTTTATCTCGATGAACTGGCATAGTCATACACCTACAACCACCACCACCTCGGCTTAATTCTGCGCCATCCATTGCAACGGCAACTAATTTATTATCAACAATCTGTTTTTTATCAATGATAATATCATTGGCATTTATTATTTCAAAACCTGCTGAATCTAATGCATCAAAGGTCTCTCTATTATGAGCATAACCAATAATTTGCCCTGGTGCGAAAGTAAAAAAGTTTGCTCCACTGGTCCATTGTTCGCGTTCTTGTGCAAACGGTTTATCTCCTCCACAATTAATAAATGTGCTTTCAATGCCTAATGCAGACATCGCTTTTGGCAAGCCTGAATATTCAGTAATATTTTTAATGCCTCCATCATTGCATTTCATATGGTAGCATTTACATTTGTTTGGTCCCGTAACTAGAGGAGGGAAAACCATAAATTTATCAACATCTAACATGGTAAAAATCATGTCTAAATGAATGGTAGCACGTATCTTCGGCAAAGCTACAACCAGAATATCTAAGTTTTCTTTATCTCTTGACATTTCCCTTGCCAAAGTATCAATGGCCTGTGCAGATGTTCTTTCGCTAAACCCTACAATCAATAAATCTTCTTTTATTACTAAAATATCACCGCCTTCAACCGTCATTTCATCCGAATGCTTACGAGTACCATCATGATAAAAGTTATTCACTCCAAGTGATGGATGATGGCTGAAGATATAGCGCAGTAATAATGCCTCTGTTAATCTGACTTTATGCGCCATTGATCCTATGATAATATTTTCATACACACACATAACAGCATCACGAGTAAAAAACGCATTCGGTAATGGAGGGATGGCATGTCGAGAATTACTGATAAAACGTTCGAATGTATTTTTTTCTAGCAGGGTTCCGGCAAAAAATTGTTCTGCTAAAGAATTTGCATCCAATTCATTGAGATTATCTATCAATTCTGGATGACCATATAAGTTACAGACATTCTTAAGTACTTGTAACTTGACTTTTTCATCGATCAAAATATCACTGAGCAAATCAGAGAACTCATGAACTGTAGCCACCCTTCTTAATACACCGGTCAATTGTCTGTGCTCTTGCAAAGCCAAGTCTAAATTCAATATATCATCATATAGCACTTCTTGAGCTGTAGCTGGTGTCATGTTCTCCATTTCATTACCAGGCTGATGTATTATTACTGTATTTAATTTACCAATTTCTGAGTGGACAGAGATATTACTCATTCACTTGCTCCTTTTAGCGTTTAGACCTACTAACGATTGCCATGGCCATTTCTAATGATTGCTCATAATTTAACCTAGGATCAACTTGAGTTTTATACGCCCTTTCTAAGTCAGTTTCACTTAATTCTCTGGCACCACCCAAACATTCAGTAACATTCTCGCCAGTCAACTCTAGATGAACACCACCCAGTATTGAATTTTCGGAACGATGAACTTCGATCGACATTTCAACTTCTTTTTTGATATTTTCAAATTTTCGTGTTTTGTAACCATTTGATGTACTCTCTGTATTTCCATGCATGGGGTCACAACACCATACAACACCAATGCCTTCTTCTTTAAGAATATGAATCAATCTTGGCAATTCACTTTCAATATTGTTAGCACCAAATCGATGAATTAATGTAATTTTTCCAGCTTCATTTTCAGGATTTAGAGTTTTACACAATCCAATTAAATGTTCTTTAGAAGTCTCTTTTCCTACTTTAATACCAATTGGGTTATTGATGCCTCGAAGTAATTCCACATGAGCGCTATCAAGTTGGTTAGTCCTCAAACCTATCCATGGGAAATGTGCACCTAAATTAAACCAACCAGATTGTCTTGGCACTGTTCTAATCATTGCCTGTTCATAATGTAGATGTAAGGCTTCATGAGAAGAATAAAAATCAGCTCTTGAAAGATTGCCCAGTTTTTCACCAGCCAATACTTCAGTAAACTCAATAGATTCAGTAATCTTTGCCATCATATTTTGATATTCAGAGGACCTGCGTGAATGTTCAATCCACTCTAAGTTCCAGTATTCTGGATGACGGATATCAGCAAAACCACCTTCAATAAGAGCACGAACAAAATTCATAGTCATTGCAGATGATGCATGCCCTTGCAAAAGTCTATCAGGGTCAGGTATTCTTGATGATTCGTCAAATGACAAATTATTAATCAAATCACCACGATATGATGGCAGTGTAATCCCATTTTTTGTTTCTGTGTCTGCTGATCGTGGTTTGGCATATTGACCTGCAAAACGGCCAATCCTCACGATTGGCATTTTTAATCCATGTATTAAAACCAAACTCATTTGTAAAAGCACTTTCAAACGATTTGATATTATTGAAGAATTACATTCTGCAAAACTTTCTGCACAATCACCACCTTGTATTAGGAAGCGTTTTCCTTGTTGTACATCAGCTAATTTTTGTTTTAATTTCAATATTTCCCAAGAAGTTACCAAAGGTGGCATTCCAGATAATTTATTTACTTTTTGTTCTAGTAATACTTTATCATTGTAATTTGCTTGTTGTCTTATTTTTTTGGTTTTCCAGCTTTCTGGTGACCAATCATGCATATTTGTCATATTCTAAATTTTCTTTGTTTTAAATTCACCCAAAATATTGTATAGAAAAATAAGCCAAGAAAACAGATAAATGACCAACTTGGCATACTTAATCCCAAAAAACTCCACACAACATCAGCACAATCACCTGATCCATTGATTAATTCTTTAATGATGTCTTTTAATGGAAATGCACTGATCATATAATCCAATCCTGGCCCACAATCAGGCACCTCCTCAGGTGGCAAATTCTGTAAATAAATATGCCAACCAGAAACAACCATTCCTAATCCAGAAACCAAAAAACTAAACATTGCCACTAATTTACGCCCCCAGCTAATTGGCGGCTTTACAATGGTTAGTAAAAATAATATTCCAATCAAAACATAAACATATCTTTGCACCATGCATAAAGGGCATGGATTTAGATACAAATATTTCTCTGTATATATGGCATAACCCATTAAACCTATAACAGCAAGAACAGGTAAAAAACTGTAAAATCTAAGCGAATTGACTTTCATATTATATTCCGATACCAAACCTTCTTTATTTTAAAATTAATTGATAATACCTATAACTACCGTGAAAATTTACAGAGTTTTTAATTCATCAAATTCATTTATTTTTTTATGAAGGAACTAATTTTATAAGATTGACATTTATTTAATACTAAACACATATAAATTTTAGTAAAAAAAAACCCGGTTAAACCGGGCTTTGAATAAACTCTTAACTTTCAGAGTCAGTTTCTACGGATTGTCGAGGTCTATCAACCAATTCGACATAAGCCATTGGAGCATTATCCCCGCTTCTGTATCCACATTTCAAGATTCTCAAGTACCCACCTGGGCGATCTTGATATCTGGTTCCTAAAGTTTCAAAAAGTTTTTTTACAACATCCTTACGCTCATTAGGTAAGCGCGAAGCCGCTAATCTTCTATTTGCAACACTATCAGATTTTGCAATTGTAATTAAAGGCTCAGCAACCATACGCAATTCTTTTGCTTTTGGTAAAGTTGTTTTGATTAATTCATGTTCAAACAATGAAGCAGCCATATTACGGAACATCGCCTTACGATGACTACTGTTTCTATTGAGTTGACGACCTGATTTTCTATGACGCATTTTATATCACCAATTCCTATTTTATTAAACTAGTTTATCCTAGTAAACGCTCAACAGTACGAATTGAAGCAGGTGGCCAATTGTCTATACGCACACCAAAATTCAAACCCATTTCTGCAAGCACTGCTTTTATTTCATTTAATGACTTTTTACCTAAATTAGGTGTTTTCAATAAGTCAACTTCTGTTCTTTGAATTAAATCACCAATATATTGAATATTTTCAGCTTTCAAACAATTTGCTGATCTAACAGTCAATTCCAACTCATCAATAGGTTTGAGGAGTATAGGGTTCAATTTCTCTTCTTCAGATTCTTCTTCAACCGGAGCTGACATTTCAAAGTCAACAAAAACAGCCATTTGCTCAATTAAAATTCTTGCAGCCATTTGTACAGCAGATTCAGCACTGATTGACCCATCAGTATTAATACTTAGGATCAATTTATCTAGATTAGTACGTTGTTCTACACGAGCATTTTCTACTTCGTAAGAGACGCGTTTAATAGGGCTGTAGCTGGCATCTAAAACCAAAGAACCAATGGACCTAGACTCTTCATCAGCAGCACTGTTATTTGCGGGTTGATATCCTACACCTTCTTTAACTGTAAGATTCATATTTATTGAAGCATTACCAGCCAAATGGCATATAACATGATTCGGGTCAGCAACACTCATACCATCAGTTAATTGTATGTCGCCAGCCGTCACAACTCCTGCGCCAGATTTAGATAATGTGATATCAAATGACTCTTCTTCTCTGCCTTTGACAGAAAAAGCAACGCCTTTCAAATTCAACAATATTTCTACAACATCTTCTTTAACATTTTCTATGGTAGAAAATTCGTGAGCAACACCATCAATCTGCACATTTGTAATTGCATATCCGGGAATTGAAGACAGCAATAATCTTCTAAACGCGTTACCAAGCGTATGACCAAAACCTCTTTCCAATGGTTCAATCACAATCTCTACTTTATTTGCTGATTCTTCTTTTACTGACACCACTCTTGGGCGCAGTAATTTTGCCAATACACCTGACATAAGAAATACCTCGTTAGTTAATTATTTAGAGTACAATTCCACAATTAAGTTTTCATTGATTTCAGCCGGCAAATCCTCTCTTGAAGGAATATTTTTAAATGTGCCAGACATTTTCTTTGCATCTACAGTAACCCAGTCAGCAAAAAGATTCATTTCTTGCCATAGAGATAACGCTTCTTGAATTCGCAATTGTTTTTGAGATTTTTCACGAATAGAGACCACATCACCTTCTAGAACTTGATAAGAAGGAATGTTACATGTTTTGCCATTTACTTGAATGGCTTTATGTGAAACCAACTGTCTGGCTTCTGATCTTGTAACAGCATAACCCATTCTATACACAACATTATCTAATCTGCCTTCAAGCAATTTCAACAAGTTTTCACCAGTTGCACCTTTTTGCTTTGCAGCTTTTTTGTAATAATTTCTGAATTGCTTTTCTAAGACGCCGTAAATACGTCTGACTTTTTGTTTTTCACGTAACTGTGATGCGTAGTCAGTTGGCTTTCCACGACGCATAGTTGCACCATGTTGACCAGGAACTTGATCCAATTTACATTTTGTTTCTACAGCTCTCGCTGGAGATTTAAGCATTAAGTCAGTACCTTCACGTCTTGCTAATTTACAAGTTGGTCCAATATATCTAGCCATAATAACTCTCCTTAAACTCTTCTTTTCTTAGACGGACGACAACCATTGTGTGGAATTGGCGTTACATCAATAATATTTGTGATTCTGTATCCTAAGCCATGAAGAGCTCTTACTGAGGATTCACGCCCTGGTCCTGGTCCTTTAATATGAACTTCCAAGTTTTTCAATCCATAATCTTTAGCCACTTTCCCAGCATTTGTAGCGGCAACCTGCGCAGCAAAAGGCGTGCTTTTTCTTGAGCCTCTGAAACCAGCTCCACCAGCTGTAGCCCATGCCAAAGCATTACCCTGCCTATCAGTTAGGGTAATAATTGTATTGTTGAAAGAAGCATGAACATGCGCGATTCCATCAACAACAGTTCTTTTTATCTTTTTCTTAGTTTTTTGAGGTCTTGCCATAACTTTTCTCGTTTTATATAGGTTTTACTAACAACGTATATTTATTAAATACCATTAACGTTTAATTGGTCTTTTTGGACCTTTTCTTGTACGTGCATTGTTTTTGGTTTTTTGACCACGACAAGGCAAGCCTCTTCTGTGTCTCATTCCACGATAACAACCCAAATCCATTAAACGTTTAATGTCCATGGCAACTTCTCTTCTTAAATCACCTTCAACATTAAATTTAGCCACTTCGCCACGTATCTTCTCAAGCGACTCCTCATCCAAATCTCTGACCTTAGTCGTTGGATTTACACCGGCATTTTCACAAATAATATATGCTGTGGTTCTACCTACACCATATATACTGGTAAGGCCTATCCACGCATGTTTGTAAACTGGTATATTGACACCTGCTATTCGCGCCATTTAATTCTCCTGAATCTTAATTTATCTATTTTATTAAGGCAGCATTTTCATGTATTCAAAAAATAAATCCAAATACACAAAAAACCACTTTGGCTTAAAAAAGCCGTGCATTATACTGCATAAAAAGACAGACAACAACCATGCCATGCCTTTTTATGCATTTATTACATGAATCTTAAAAAACTGATTAAAAATTCAGGATTTACTAGAGATTCTATGTACTTCAAATCTAATTTAACGCATTACGCACGTTGTTTGAAGTTGTTTACTTGGACCCAAAAAGTCGATATAAAATATATCAAATGATTAATATCAATTATTGATATTATCGTTTTTGAACCCCAGATTTACCGTAATTTTTTAAGTTTGATTTCTTCATTAAGCTGTCGTACTGACCAGACATCAAATGTGTTTGTAATTGAGCCATGAAATCCATAGCTACTACTACTACGATCAAAAGTGAGGTGCCTCCTAATGCAAATGGCACCGACCAAATATTTAAAACAAATTGTGGCATCAAACTAACACCCAATAGGTATAAGGCTCCCCAAAATGTAATTTTAGTTGTAACATTATCTATATAATCTGCAGTTTGTCTACCAGGTCTAATTCCAGGGATAACAGCACTTGATCTTTTCAAGTTATCTGCCATCTCGTTTGGATCAAATGTTAAAGCGGTATAGAAAAATGCGAACCACAAAATTAATGCACCAAAAACAATCATGTATAAAACATTTCCTGGAGACAACCATTGTGAAACATCTAACAACCATCCAAACCCATCTTTTTGACCTAAAAAGTTTGCAATTGTACCCGGAAACAACACTAAACTTGAAGCAAATATAACTGGAATTACACCAGACATATTAACTTTGAGCGGTAAATATGAACTTTGTGCATTGGTCCCCATTCTGCCGCCTCTTCTGGCATACTGCATGGTAATTCTTCTTTGTGCCCTTTCAACAAAAACCACAAAATAAGTAACTGCCAGTGCCAGCACTAAGAAAAACAAAGCTTCTAATGCATTAAGTTGACCGTTACCAACCATTGTAAAAACAGAACCTACTGCAGAAGGAAGTCCAACGACAATACCTGCAAAAATAATCAAAGATATACCGTTACCAATACCTCTTTCAGTAATCTGTTCACCTAACCACATTAAAAACATGGTACCACCAGTTAATGCGATGGTTGCAGGAAATAGAAAACCAAAACCAGGGTTTGGAACAACCGCTACACCACCGGTGTTACCCATTTGTTGTAATGAATAAGAAATAGCATAAGCTTGAAACCCTGCTAAAAACACAGTTGCATATCTTGTATATTGGTTGATTTTTTTACGACCAGATTCACCTTCTTTTTTTAATTCTTTAATCATTGGAATTGAATGACCAAGGATTTGAATAATAATAGAAGCTGTAATGTAAGGCATAACACCTAAAGCAAATAATGAAAATCTACCAAGGGCACCACCAGAAAACATATTAAACATGTCTATCAAGCCACCACCCTGCGTCTCAAGTAATTGAGACAACACTTTTGGATTGACGCCTGGAACAGGAATATATGATCCTAACCTAAAAATTACAAGAGAAATAATAACGAACCAAATTCTTGATTTAAGCTCAGATAGGTTATTTTTATTACCTAACATTTTTTGGACTTGTTCTTGTGATGCTGACATAATATCTTTTACTCTACTGTTCCGCCTGCTTTCTCAATACTGGCTTTAGCACCAGCAGTGACGTTTAACCCAACAACTTTTATTGACTTACTTAAAGTTCCAGTATTAATAACCTTAACTTTTTTAACAAAACGTTTAACCAATCCTTTTTCAATGAGAACTTCTAAGTTAACAGTGTCAACTTTTAAAGCTTCTAAATGATATAAACAAACTTCATCACTGTATTTGGCCATTCTCGAAGAAAAACCAAATTTTGGCAATCTTTTTTGCAATGGCATTTGACCGCCTTCAAAACCGACTTTATGCCAACCGCCAGAACGAGATTTCTGACCTTTATGTCCACGACCACAAGTCTTACCGAGGCCTGAACCCATTCCTCTTCCAACTCTCTTTGCTGTTTTTTTACTACCAACAGCAGGTTTTAATGTATTTAAATGCATAACTCTATCCACCCTTATGATTATTTAACTTCTTCTACGGTTAATAAGTGAATAGCTTTGTTAATCATGCCTCTGTTTTCAGGAGTGTCTAGCACTTCTACAGTATGATGCATTTTACGAAGCCCTAAACCTCTAACGCATGCTTTATGATTTGCCAAAGCCCCAATAGTACTTTTTGTTTGAGTGACTTTAATCTTTTGAATATTAGCCATGATTTTGCATTACCTCTTCAACAGTTTTTCCACGTCTTGCGGCCACAGATTCTGGCGAAGTAATATTTTTCAAACCATTAATCGTAGCTCTTACCAAGTTTTGTGGATTATTTGAACCTTGTGATTTTGCTAATACATTATGAACACCAACCACATCAAATACTGCACGCATCGCACCACCAGCAATAACACCAGTACCGTCAGATGCAGGTTGCATATATACTTTTGAACCTGAATGTTTAGCTTTAATTGGGTGCCATAAAGTGCCTTCTTTCAAGTCAACTTGTATGATGTTTTTTCTGGCTTTATCCATTGCTTTTTGAATAGCTATTGGCACTTCTTTTGCTTTGCCATATCCAAAACCAATCTTACCATTACCATCACCAACCACTGTTAATGCAGTAAAACTGAACTGACGCCCACCTTTTACAACTTTAGAAACACGGTTGACTGACACTAAACGTTCTAACAGGCCATCGCCTTCTTCTTTCTTTCTATCTACGCTCGCCATTTTATTACCTTATACTCTATATATTTATTTATGTTTTGACTCAAATCGCGCTAGGATTAAATATTTAATCCAGCCTCTCTTGCAGCATCGGCTAATGCTTTAATTTTTCCATGATAAAGATAGCCTGATCTATCAAATGCAACTTTATTGATACCAGCTTCTATTGCTCTTTCTGCAATAGTCTTACCGATAACTTTAGCGGCTTCAATGTTTTTACCTGACTTACCATCAGTAATTAAACCTTTTTCTAATGAAGATGCACTTGCAATGGTTTTAGCACCATCACTTGAGATGATTTGAGCATATAAGTTTTTATCTGTTCTGTGAATCGATAATGAAGGCAGACTTAACGTGCGAATTTTTGCGCGCGTTCTTTTAGCTCTTCTTAATCTTGCTTTATTTTTAATGTTACTCATTATACTTTACTCAAACTCAAATATTTATGTTATGTTTTAAGCTTTTTTAGCTTCTTTTCTGTAGATGGTCTCATCTGCATACTTAACGCCTTTACCTTTATAAGGCTCTGGCGGACGGTAAGCTCTAATTTCTGCGCAAACTTGACCAACTTTTTGCTTATCAATACCAGAAACAGTTATTTCTGTCTGATTTTTAGGTACTTCAAACGAAATACCTTCTGGAGCTGGATAGATCACGTCATGTGAAAAACCAAGAGACAATTTTAGATCTTTACCTTGTAAAGTTGCTCTATAACCAACACCAACCAAAAGTAATTTTTTTGAAAAACCTTCTGTCACACCAATAACGATATTGTTAACTAATGATCTCATTGTGCCAGAAATCGGCATAGAAGAATCATTTTTAGGGCTGAACAATAATGATCCATTTTCTTCTTTAACATTAACGTTTTCATTGACAACTAAAGAAGCTTCACCTTTTGGTCCTTTTACTGTAATTGTTTGATCTTTAATATCAACAGTTACACCAGAAACAATACTTACTGGGCTTTTTGCTATTCTAGACATGAATTTACTCCTTACTTGACAATGCAGATGACTTCGCCACCTACACCCGATTCTCTGGCTTCATAATCTGTCAAAAGACCTTTAGAAGTAGAGATAATTGCTGTACCAAATCCAGCATCAACTTTTGGCAACTCATCTTTACCTTTATAAAGTCTTAAACCTGGCTTACTGGCTCTTTTAATGTATTCAATTACTGGCTTACCTTGAAAATACTTCAAGTTAACTTTAATTTGTTGGTGACCAGTATCACTGTTATTGGCTTCAATGACTTCAAAAGAACGAATGTAACCTTCTTTCTGTAAGACTGAGCATAAGCCTTTTTTAATTTTCGAAGCAGGGAAAGTTACCGATTTCTTAGTGACCATCTGTGCATTTCTTATGCGTGTTAGCATATCTGAAATTGGATCTGTCATACTCATAATGTTATTCCTATTTTTTCCTGACGTGTTAACCTAAAAATCACCAGCTGGCTTTTTTCAAACCAGGGATATCGCCACGCATTGCAGCTTCTCTAAACTGCGTTTTACTCAAACCAAATTTACGGTAGTAACCACGAGGTCTACCAGAAATTTGACATCTGTTTCTCATTCTTGAAGGAGAAGAATTTCTTGGCAGCTTTTGTAATTTAACATAAGCCTCCATCATGTCTTCAAAAGAAGTTTCTGGGTTTGCAATAATCTCTTTGATCTCTGCTCTTTTCTTCGCATATTTTGCGACGATTTTTGCTCTTTTCAAGTCTCTTTGGACCATTGATTGTTTAGCCATAATTTTTTACCCTTTTTACTTCTTAAATGGAAAATCAAAAGCTTTTAAAAGCGCTTTCGCTTCTGCATCTGATTTTGCCGTTGTAACAATAGTGATATCCATACCTCTGATGGTATCAATTTTGTCATAATCAATTTCAGGAAAGATAATTTGCTCTTTAACACCCATTGAGTAGTTACCTCTGCCATCAAATGACTTTGGATTCAAACCACGAAAATCACGTATCCTCGGAATAGAAATATTCACAAGTCTATCGAAAAATTCATACATTTTATCTCTTCTTAATGTCACCTTACAACCAATTGGCCAACCATCACGAATTTTGAATCCCGCTACTGATTTTTTTGCATGTGTTACCAAAGCTTTTTGACCTGAGATTTTTTCTATGTCACTGGTAGCATTGGCCATTATTTTTTTATTACCAACTGCTTCACCAACTCCCATATTCAAACCAATTTTTACGATTTTGGGCACTTCCATTATATTTTTATATTTGAAATCCTTCATCATTTGAGGAATAACAGTTTCTTTATAATACCTTTCTAATCTAGTCATAATATCACTCTATTTATGCATCAATTGCTTCGCCATTTGAACGAAACACTCTAATCTTTTTACCATTTTCTAGATATTTAAAACTGACTTTATCGCCTTTACCTGTCTTGTCGTTATATAACATGACATTTGACAAATGAATTGGCGCCTCTTTTGAGATAATGCCACCTGACTTTTCTTGACTGGGATCAGGTTTAACATGTTTTTTAACCATGTTAACGTTCTCAACCAATAGCCTATCATCTTTTAATGTTTCTAGAACAGAACCACGAGTTCCTTTACTACGACCCGCAATTACAATTACTTCATCACCTTTCTTAATTCGTTTCATATGAATACCTTTAAATGCTTATAATACTTCAGGAGCCAATGAAATAATTTTCATGAACTTTTCTGAACGCAATTCTCTAGTCACAGGGCCAAAGATACGTGTTCCGATTGGTTCTAATTTATTATTCAGCATGACAACAGCATTACCGTCAAAACGAATAAGTGATCCGTCTGGTCTTCTTACTCCTTTCCTGGTTCTCACAACTACAGCATCATAAACCTCACCTTTCTTTACTTTACCGCGAGGAATTGCGTGTTTAACTGTTACTTTAATAATATCACCAATACCAGCGTATCTTCTTTTAGATCCGCCCAATACTTTGATGCACATTACCTCTTTAGCACCGCTATTATCAGCTGCACTTAATCTACTTTGCATTTGAATCATGGTTTATACCTCTTTACTTTAATGCTTAAGAATTAGCTATTTGCAGCTTATTGTGCAGCATTCACTAAACCAACAACTTTCCATGACTTAGTTTTAGAATATGGACGTGATTCTGTAATTTTTACATTATCTCCAATTTTAAAACTATTATCTTCATCATGGGCATGAACTTTACTAGAACGTTTTATATATTTCCCATAAATAGGATGCTTTTCCTTACGTTCAATGAGTACAGTAACAGTTTTATCCATTTTATCACTAACTACAACGCCTTGTTTAGTACGTATTGTTTTATTCTCTGTAGTCATTATTCGTTACCTGCTTTATTATTTTCTAATTCGTTTTGTCTCAGAATCGTTTTTACACGTGCAATATCACGTCTGACTTCTTTTAAAACATTAACTTTTGTTAATTGACCATTACCTTTAGCCATTCTCAAATCAAACTGATTCTTAAGCAAAGTGACTAGTTGCTCATTTAATTCTGCTTGAGATTTAGATTTTAATTCATTAATGTTCATTTACATCACCGTTCTTTTTACAAATGTTGTGCTAAAAGGAAATTTCATTGCTGCTCTTGAAAATGCAGCTCTTGCTACGTCTTCTGAAACACCTTGAATTTCATATAAAACCCTACCTGGTTTTATAACAGCAGCCCAATATTCAACATTACCTTTACCTTTACCCATACGTACTTCGACTGGTTTGCTTGTTATGGGTTTATCAGGAAATACTCTGATCCATAATTTACCACCACGTCTAACGTGTCTTGTAATGGCACGACGTCCAGCTTCAATTTGTCTTGCAGACATAAAACCTCTGGCTGTGGCTTTTAACCCAAACTCACCAAAGCTTACTTTATTACCAGCATGAGCAAGGCCACGGTTACGGCCTTTTTGTTGCTTTCTAAATTTTGTTCTTTTTGGTTGAAGCATCGTTTATCTCCGTTTCTTACCTTGTTCCTGTTCTTGCGCAGCATGCAAATCAAAAACATCACCTTTATAAACCCAAACTTTAATACCTATAACACCATATGTGGTATAAGCTTTACCCATTGCATAGTCAACATTGGCTCTGAATGTATGTAAAGGTACACGACCTTCTCTATACCATTCAGTTCTAGCAATTTCAGCACCATTTAATCGGCCACCAACAGCAACCTTAATACCTAATGCCCCAAGACGCATAGCACTGCCCACAGCTCTTTTCATAGCGCGACGGAACATGATACGCCTTTCTAGCTGAGATGCAATACCTTGAGCAATTAATTCAGCATCTAATTCAGGTTTTCTGATTTCAGCAACATTTACATGTGTCGGCACACCCATCATTTTTGACACAGCTTTTTTCAAACGCTCGATATCTTCGCCCTTTTTACCAATAACAATACCTGGTCTCGCCGTATGAATTGTAATCCTTGCATTTTTTGCAGGACGTTCAATTTCAATTCTACTCACTGATGCATTAGCCAATTCTTTTCTTAAAAAAGTCCTGACTTTAATGTCTTTAATCAGTTGATCTGAAAAATCTTTTTTTTCAGCATACCAACGAGCATTCCAAGGTTTTGATATACCTAGTCTAATTCCAACCGGATGTACTTTTTGACCCATAACTTTACCTTTACGAAGCTTCTGCCACTTTCACAGTGATGTGGCTCGTTCTTTTTAATATTCTTGTTCCCCTTCCTTTTGCACGTGCTCTACCACGCTTTAAAGTTGGGCCTTCATCAACCATAATAGTGCTGACATACAACTCATCTACATCAAGACCTTCATTGTGCTCAGCATTAGCGACCGCTGACATCAATACTTTCTTAATTAAATGAGCGGCTTTTTTTGGACTGAATGCTAGCAATTGCTCAGCTTTTTCAACCTGCATACCACGTATCTGGTTAGCAACCAATCTGACTTTTTGCGCCGAGATAGCTGCTCTCATGTGTTTTGCTGTTACTTCCATTATCTTCACCTATTACTTAGATTTACGGTCACCTGAATGACCTTTAAAAGTACGAGTTGGAGAAAACTCACCTAATTTATGACCAACCATGTCTTCAGAAATCAATACTGGAACATGTTGTCTTCCGTTATGTACAGCAATAGTCAACCCTACCATTTCTGGCAATATCATTGAGCGTCGTGACCATGTTTGAATTGGTCTTTTGTTATTTTCCTCAACTGCCTTGAGCACTTTTTTCATTAAATGATGGTCAACGTGAGGACCTTTTTTTAGAGAACGTGGCATATCTGCTTACCTATTTTTTATTTCTACGACGCACAATATACTGATCTGTACGCTTATTTTTTCTAGTTTTATAACCTTTAGTCTTCATTCCCCAAGGAGTTACAGGATGACGACCACCAGAGGTTCTACCTTCACCACCACCATGCGGGTGATCGACTGGATTCATTGCAACACCGCGGACTGTAGGTCTTACACCTCTCCAACGGCTGGCACCAGCCTTACCAAGTTTTTCAAGACTGTGCTCTCCATTAGAAACTTCACCTAATGTTGCTCTACAGCCAACGGGTACTTTTCTCATTTCCCCAGAACGCAATCTTAAAGTTGCATATAATCCTTCTCTTGCCACCAATTGAACACTTGTTCCTGCACTACGAGCGATTTGAGCGCCTTTACCAGGCTTCATCTCTATACAGTGAACAACTGAACCCAATGGCATATTACTTAATGGTAAGCAATTTCCTGGTTTAATTGGAGCATTATTACCAGACTGAACACTCATACCAGCTTCCAAACCTTTTGGAGCAATAATGTAGCTGCGTTGGCCATCTGCATAGCAAATCAATGCAATATATGCTGTTCGATTTGGATCATATTCTATTCTTTCAACTTTAGCTGCTATTTGATCTTTATTACGCTTAAAGTCAATAACTCTATAACGTTGTTTATGACCACCACCTCTATGTCTAGTGGTTATTCTTCCGTTATTGTTACGACCACCAGTCTTTGATTTTTTCTCAACCAGCGCCTCGTATGGTCCACCTTTATGTAAACCATCTCTTAAAACTTTTACCGTGCCTCTTCGACCTGGTGAAGTTGGTTTTAATACTACTAATGCCATTTTATACTCCAGATTATTCCGCGACACCAAAGTCAATTATCTGACCTTGTTGAATTCTTACATAAGCCTTCTTCCAATCTGGTCTTTTACCAGGCTTACCCCTAAACGCTTTAGTTTTTCCTTTAACATTCAAAATACGAACATTTTCAACATTCACTTCAAACATTTTCTCAACTGCTTTTTTCACTTGCTGTTTATTAGAAGATACAGCAACTTGAAAAACATATTGATTTGAATCTTCTCCAACTCTATTACTTTTTTCCGAAATAATAGGTGATAAAATCGTTGTATACACATTACTTAAACTCATGATAACCACTCCTGAACTTTTTCAGCTGCAGTCGCTGTCATAATGACATGCTCAGAAGATACCAAAGATACAGGATCCAATGATCTAACATCTGTCACATATACATTTGGAATATTTCTTGTTGCCAGAATCACTTCACTGGATAACTCATCAACAACAATCGTGCCTTTCTTGACATTATGTTTATCTAAAAACTTAACAGCTTCTTTTGTTTTGCCTTCTTTAATAGCAATACTATTTACAAAAATCATACGCTCAGATCTCGTTAACTCAGAAATAATAGATTTCATACCTGCTCTATACATTTTCTTGTTAACTTTTTGAGAATGATCTCTATTGGTTGCAGCAAAAGTTTTACCACCACCAACCCAAATAGGACTTCTTATTGTACCAGCTCTAGCGCGACCTGTGCCTTTTTGTTTAAAAGGCTTTTTGCCTCCACCACTTACTGCAGCGCGATTCTTTTGACCTTTTGTTCCAGATCGACCGCCAGCTAAGTAAGCCGTAACCACTTGATGAACCAATGCTTCTGAATAATCTCTGTTAAAAACCTCATCAGAAACTTCAACTTTAGCTTTTTTACCTACTACTTTAATTTCCATCATCTTCTCCTTAAGCTTTAACTGCTGGTTTAATGATCACTCTTGATTCTTTAGCGCCAGGCAAGGCACCTTTAATAAGAATCAACCCTTTATCAGAGTCCACTCTTACCACTTCAAGGTTTTGTGTAGTAACATTTCTATCACCCATGTGACCAGACATTTTCTTACCTTTAAATACTCTGCCTGGAGTTTGACATTGACCAATAGAACCAGGGGCTCTGTGAGATACTGAGTTACCGTGTGTTGCATCTTGCATACTAAAATTATAGCGCTTGATCACACCTTGAAATCCTTTACCTTTAGAACGACCAGTCACATCAACCTTTTGGCCTGCTTCAAACATATTAATGTCTAAATTAGCACCAAGATCATGTGTTTCTTCTGTTCTGAATTCCATCACAACTTTACCCGCGTCAACACCTGCTTTCGCAAAGTGACCAGCTAAAGGCTTGTTTACTTTAGATGCTTTCACAGCACCAGTTGAAACCTGAATAGCATTATAACCATCAGATTCTTTAGTTTTGATTTGAGATATGGTGTTGTCAGCGACACTGACAACAGTAACTGGAGTAGATTTTCCTTCTTCAGAAAAAACCCTAGTCATACCTACTTTATGTCCGATAATACCTATAGTCATTTTCCACCCCTTTAAGATAGTTGAATTTGCACATCAACACCAGCGGCCAAGTCTAACTTCATTAGCGCGTCTACTGTCTTGTCATTTGGATCTAATATGTCAACCATACGCTTATGCGTTCTGATTTCGTATTGATCACGAGCATCTTTATTAACATGAGGTGAAGTCAAAACTGTATAACGCTCGATACGAGTAGGCAAAGGGATAGGCCCTTTAACTTGCGCACCTGTACGTTTAGCAGTATCAACAATTCTACCCGCTGATTGATCAATTAATTTATGATCAAATGCTTTCAATCTTATTCTAATTTTCTGTTCGGCCATTACCGTTGCCTCTGTAGTTAAGAGCGCGCTTTTCGCAACGCTCTATAATAAATTATTAATGTTTTTTGTTTATTTAAATTTTTGAGTTAAAAATTATTCAAAAATTTTGGCAACAACACCAGCACCAACCGTACGACCACCTTCACGGATTGCAAAACGCAAAC
>CAYGTC010000030.1:0-49594 GCA_964352735.1 uncultured Alcanivoracaceae bacterium
AGCAAGTCAGCCGTCATGATAATTTTTTCAAGTTGGGTGGTCACTCTTTATTGATTATCCGTTTGATTGCTGAATTACAAGCCAAAGACCTTGTGGCGACAGTGCGCATAGTATTTGAAAGCCCTGTTTTGAAGGATTTGGCGCATGAAATTAATCAGTCAGGAAAAACCAGTTTCAAGGCTCCACCTAATTTGATCACATCGGAATGTACTCATATAACCCCAGATCTTTTGCCTTTGGTAGCTTTACAACAATTTCAGATTGATAAACTGGTTGAACAGATACCGGGCGGTGCAGCCAATATTCAGGACATTTATCCGCTGGGGCCATTGCAAGAAGGGGTGTTATTCCATCATATGTTGGTTACCCCTGAACAAGGCGATACTTACATCATGCCCTCAATTTTCAAATTGCCCAATCAACAACAGGTTGATCGTTTTATTGATATATTGAATCATCAGATCAGTCGCCATGATGTGTTGCGAACTGCAGTTTTCTGGGATGATTTACCGCGGCCAGTACAAGTGGTATTGCGAGAATGTTCACTGCTTGTCAATGAGTTGACTTTAGATCCTTCACAAGACACGATTGCTCAATTGGATCAGTATACTGATCATGGTAATTTGTGGATGGACTTAGGGCAAGCGCCTCTGTTGCGTATGGATTTGGCCGCAGACCCACATTCAAGTGCGGTTTATGTGATCCTCTATGAGCACCATATAATCAATGATCATATTGGCCTTGAAACCATGATTAAGGAAGTCAGTAGTTACTCATTGCAAAATGAAGGCGAAGAGCTGAAGATACCGGATTTGCCGGCTGTGGTTCCTTATCGTGAATTCATTGCACATACCTTGATGCTGGCAGACAGTGGCACCACTCAAGCATATTTTGAGTCACGCATGGGAGATGTGGATGAACCCACAGTACCATTTGGTGTGTATGATACTCAAGTTGATGCGGATAGAATCAAGGAGTTTGATTATAATTTCACTGATTCCGTTTGCCGTAACATACGTAACATTTGTTCGCATTTAGATATCAGTACTGCCAGTTTGTTTCATTTGGCCTGGGGCTTGGTCATAGGCCGTTGTAGTGGTCGTGATGATGTGATTTTTGGTTCTGTTTTATCTGGTCGATTACAAGGCAGTAAGGGCGCCGAAAGAAGTGTTGGTTTATTCATCAATACACTCCCAGTGCGTTTATCATTGAGCGGCACTATTGAAGATTCATTGAAGCAATCACACAGTGAATTGTTGAATTTGGTAGAGCATGAGCAAGCGCCTTTGATGCAGGTTCACGGTTGTACAGGTTTATCCACTGATGCGCCATTATTCACCAGTTTGTTGAACTATCGAAGGGGTGGGGATGAAATTGATGTAGGTGAGGATTTTGAAATTTCTGAAGAAGAGATTTCTGATGGTGATATGGGATTAGATGTTACAGGTATCAGTGCTCATGAACGCAGTAATTATCCATTGAATTTAAGTATTAATGATGAAGCAGGCATAAAATTTGGCTTAAGTCTTCAGGCCATTGATGAGATAGATGGAGAACGTTTAATTGGTTACATGGAAGCGGCAGTGGAAACACTGGTTGAGTCCATTGCTGATGATGCGCAAATACAATTAAATACCCCACTAAATGAACTCAATATCCTATCAAAGGCTGAACGTCAGCATTTGTTAGTAGACCTGAATCATACCCAAACTGATTATCCAGATACGGCATTGATTCATGGATTGTTTGAAGATCAATCCAAAGCCAACCCTACTGCGGTTGCTGTGGTTTTTGGTGATGACAAGATCACTTATCAAGAATTGAATGAACGGGCCAATCAGTTGGCCCATTACTTAATCGAACAGGACGTTAAGCCGGATACCTTGGTGGGTTTGTGTATGGATCGTTCGATTGATATGATTGTTGGTGTTTTGGGCATATTAAAAGCAGGCGGCGCTTATGTACCTTTGGATCCAAGCTATCCAGAGGCGCGTCTGACTTATCAAATCAACGATGCTGCTCTAAAAGTCATCGTCACACAAGAATCTCTACAAGAGTTAATCACATCAATGGCTTCTGTTAGCCCTGTATGTCTGGATAATGCTGAGATGCTTGCATGTTTGCAAGGCTACTCTCATGATAATGTGAGCATTGATGAACAAGGATTGCATGCACATAACCTGGCCTATGTGATTTATACCTCAGGTACCACTGGCAATCCTAAAGGTGTATTGACCGAGCATCAAAACGTGACTTCATTGGTCATCAACAGTAATTATGTGTCGTTTTCAGATGAAACGGTTATGTTGTTCCATTCATCGGTGTCCTTTGATGCGGCAACCTTTGAGATATGGGGCGCTTTGTTAAATGGAGGCCGTTTGGTTGTTCAAGACAATACGGCCATAGAAATGTCTGAGCTTGGCGATTTCTTATCTGAGCACCGCGTTAATACGGCTTGGATGACAGCGAGGTTGTTTGATCAGTTTGTGGTTAATTATCAAAAGCCACTTGTTGACATGCGTTATTTATTGGCTGGTGGTGAACAAGTCAATGCTGAGATGTTTGGCCAAATGAAGCGTTTGAATCCTCAGTTGAATTTAGGCAATGGCTATGGGCCTACTGAGAATACGACTTTCAGTTGTACCTATATGATGCCTGATGATTTGTCTGCCACGATGATCAACATACCCATTGGTAAGCCATTGGCCAATCGAGGTGCTTATGTATTAGATCAGCACTTAAAGTTATGCCCTCAAGGTGTGGTTGGTGAATTATATGTCAGTGGATCAGGTTTGGCACGTGGTTATTTGAATCAGCCAGAGTTAACAGCAGAGAAGTTCATTACGAATCCATTTTATGATGTTGATGCCAACAGCAGCAAGCGTTTATACAAGACTGGTGATTTGGTGCGTTGGTTACCCGATGGTAATGTAGAATTTGTTGGTCGTGTCGATCATCAGATTAAGTTGCGTGGTTTCCGAATTGAGTTGGGTGAGATTGAAGCACAGTTACAGAATCAGGCATCGATCCAAGATGCGGTGGTGATGCTTGATGAAGGCAGATTGGTTGCTTATGTAACAGCCAGTGATGGAATTGAATTGGACAGTGAATCGATCCGTCAGGATTTGGGCGAATCATTGCCAGAGTATATGGTGCCTCTTGTTTACGTAGAACTTGAAAGCATACCGTTGACCAGCAATGGTAAAGTGGATCGTAAGGCATTGCCGAAACCAAGTGGTGAACATTTGGCACATGCCCAATATGAGGCCCCGCAAACGAAGATGGAAGCGGTTTTGGCTGAGATTTGGCAAGAGTTGCTTGATGTTGAAAGGGTTAGTAGACATGACAATTTCTTCAGCTTGGGTGGGCATTCATTACTGATCATTCGTTTATCCTCAGAGTTACAATCCAGAAAATTAACAGGCAGCGTGCGTACCGTATTTGATCACCCTGTTTTAAAGGATTTGGCCAGCCAAATCAGCGAGTCAGATAAAGCAAGTTTCCAGGTTCCGGCTAATTTAATCACGCCTGAATGCAAACACCTTACTCCTGAACTTTTACCTTTGGTGACATTGGAACAATCTCAAATTGATAAATTGGTTGAGCAAATACCTGGTGGGGTTGAAAATATTCAGGATATTTATCCACTGGGCCCTTTGCAAGAAGGCATCTTATTTCACCACATGCTTGGGTCGAAAAAATTAGAAGATACCTACGTACTGCCAAGTCTAGAGATTTTACCGAATCAGCAAGAGGCAAATAGCTTTGTTGATGTACTGAACCGTCTTGTTCTGAGGCATGATCTGTTGCGTACCTCATTTTTCTGGGAAGATTTGGAAAGCCCTGTTCAAGTGGTGTTGCGCGATAGTCCAATTGTGGTGAATAGATTAACTTTGGATCCATCAGAAGATGGTTTGGTTCAAATGCAGACCTATATGGCATCAGATAAATTATGGATGGACTTGCGTCAAGCGCCTTTGTTGCGTGTGGTAACAGCCAAAGACCCCCATTCAGATCAAGTATTTCTTCTTTACACATTGCACCACATTATCATTGATCATATCAGTGTTGAGTTTTTAACCAAAGAAGTGTCTTTATACATGGATCATGTAACTGTTGAAGAGCAAAAAGAGTTAGAGCACAAGTTGCCTGAATTAATTCCTTATCGAGAATTTATCGCGCATACTTTGATGCTGGCCGAAAGTGGTGCAACACAAGCCTATTTTGAATCACGCTTTGCAGATGTCGATGAGCCGACGTTACCTTTTGGTGTTTCTGACACTCAAGTAGATACAACTAAAATAAATGAATTTCATTATGTCTTTGACGCTGAATTTTGTAGCAATGTGCGCGAAATGTGTTCACGTTTGGATATTGGTATTGCCAGTGTATTTCATTTGGTATGGGGCTTGATAATTGGTCGTTGTAGCGGCCGTGAAGATGTGGTATTTGGAACGATATTGTCTGGTCGTTTACAAGGCACGCAAGCTGCTTCGCGTGGTATCGGTTTGTTTATTAATACACTGCCGTTACGTTTGTCATTGGATGGCAATATTGAGGATGCGCTCAAGCAGGCACAAAAAGAGCTATTAGATTTAATGGAACATGAACAGGCACCCATGTCAATGGTTCGTGAATGTACAGCATTATCGAATGATGCGCCTTTGTTTACCAGTATACTCAACTATAGACGCGATGAGATAGAAGATGAAATTCCTCAAGACTTTACTGAAGCAATTGATTCTGGCGATGAGAATCAGATAAATGAAGAAGCTGAAGATACAGTATCGATGGGCTTTGAGCGAACCAATTATCCGATATCATTGAGTGTCAATGATTTTGGTGGTAAAGAATTTAGTCTGGACTTACATGTCATCGATGATATTGATGGTGAGCGCTTAATTGAATACGTACATACAACAGCAAAACGACTGATAGGTTTGATTGCCGATGACCTTGAATCAGGTATAAACACACCATTAAAAAACCTTTCTATTTTATCTCAAGTTGAACGTCAGCACTTATTGGTTGATTTAAACCAAACACAAGCTGATTATCCAGATAAGGAACTGATTCATGGTTTGTTTGAAGAACAAGTTAAAGCTAACCCTGATGCCATTGCATTGGTCTGTGAACAGGAAACTCTAAGTTATAAAGAGTTGAATCAACGTGCCAATCAATTGGCCCATTATTTGATTGAGCAGAACGTTAAACCTGATACATTGGTGGGTTTGTGTTTAGATCGTTCCATAGAAATGATAGTCGGTTTATTGGGTATATTGAAAGCTGGTGGTGCTTATGTGCCATTGGAGTCAAACTTCCCTGAAGCCAGATTGGCTTATATGATCACAGATGCTGATTTAAAAATTGTTGTTACACAAGAATCTTTGCAAGAATTAGTGACCTCAACGTCTTCTGTTGAAGCCCTGTGCTTAGATGATAATGAGGTGATTGAGTGCTTACAAGGCTACAGTAAAGATAATCCAAATATGGATGAACAAGGCTTGGATGCTCATAAACTGGCTTATGTGATTTATACTTCTGGAACAACTGGTAACCCTAAAGGTGTTATGGTTGAACACCAAAATGTTACCTCTCTAGTCATCAATAGTAATTATGTTGATTTGTCTGAACAGACCATTATGTTATTCCATTCATCGGTCTCTTTTGACGCAGCTACATTTGAGGTTTGGGGTGCTTTATTAAATGGTGGTCGTTTAGCTTTCCAGAAAAAATCTTTGATTGATATGTCTGATCTTGGTGGATTCTTGGCTGATAAAAATGTCAATACAATTTTCATGACCTCACGTTTGTTTGATCAATTTGCCGTTAATTATCAACAGCCACTTCCTGAATTACGCTATTTGTTAACCGGTGGAGAACAAGAAAACATTGAGATGTTCCATCGCATTAAGGCGTTAAATCCAGATCTTAACGTGGGTCACATTTACGGCCCTACTGAAAATACCACCTTCAGTTGTTGTTATCGAACCCCTCAAGTGTTGGATGCAGCAAGTACTCGAGTGCCAATCGGTATTCCGCTTGCCAATCGAGGTGCCTATGTATTAAATCAGCACCTGAAGTTATGCCCACAAGGCGTTGTTGGAGAGTTGTATCTCAGTGGTTCGGGTTTGGCTCGTGGTTATTTGAACCAACCAGAACTCACCGCAGAGAGATTTATCAATAATCCGTTTTATGATGAATCGAATGAAAACAACAGTAAACGCCTGTATAAGACAGGAGACTTGGTGCGTTGGTTACCACAAGGCAATATTGAGTTTGTTGGTCGTGTTGATCATCAAATAAAGCTGCGTGGTTTCCGTATTGAATTGGGTGAGATAGAGACCCAATTGATGAGCCAAGAATCTGTGCGAGACGCACTGGTGATACTTGATCGCTCTTCTGGTGAAGCACGTTTGGTTGCCTATGTTACAGTCAGTGAAGGTTCTGAGCTGGATAATGAATTGCTGCGTCAGGACTTAAGTCAGTCATTACCAGAGTACATGGTCCCTGTAATTTATATTGAAATGGATGAGTTTCCATTAACCAGCAATGGCAAAGTGGATCGCAAAGCTTTACCAAAACCTGGTGATGAACATTTGTCTTATGCTGAGTATGAAGCACCGCAAGGTGATATAGAAATCGCATTAGCAGAGATTTGGCAAAGTTTATTGAATGTTGAGCGAGTCAGCCGTCATGATAATTTCTTCCGTTTGGGAGGGCATTCATTACTGGCCATTCGATTGGTTTCATTGGTGCAACAACGCATGCAT
Organism: uncultured Alcanivoracaceae bacterium; assembly: GCA_964352735.1. GTDB lineage: Bacteria > Pseudomonadota > Gammaproteobacteria > Xanthomonadales > Marinicellaceae > NORP309. The sequence continues at coordinate 6,774 of CAYGTC010000030.1, forward strand.
CGGTCATTAAATCTGGAAAACTTATTTGATCAGCCAGTACTTAAAGATTTGTCCAAAGTTTTAGAAGATATTGTGCATGTTGAGTTAGCTCCGATTGGAGTGGCTGATCGCACACAACCTCTGCCATTATCATGGGCGCAACAACGTTTGTGGTTTATTGCTCAATTAGAAGGCGGAAATGCTGCGTATCATATTCCTGGTGCTGTTCAATTGGAAGGGGAGTTGTCACGCGATGCATTAGAGAAAGCTCTGGATACCATAGTTGCCCGTCATGAAGCGTTACGCACAGTATTTAAGAAAGTTGATAGCGATGTTTGGCAAGAAATCATTCCAGTTGAGGCATCGAAATTCAACTTGGTCCATAGAGACCTTCGAGATGTTGAAAATGCAGAAGGCATTTTCCAGCAAGAGGCTCAACAATTTAATCAAATGGCTTTTGATTTAGCCAAAGGGCCATTGATTCGTGGTCAATTAATGCAATTATCAGACCAGTCTCATGTTTTATTGGTAACAATGCACCATATTGTTTCAGATGGTTGGTCGATGGGTGTCTTGTCACAAGAATTTAACACATTGTATGAAGCTTATCGTTTGGGTGAGACTAATCCATTGCCTGATTTACCTATCCAGTATCCAGATTATGCCGTATGGCAACGCAATGAGATGAGTGGTGATGTTTTAGGAAAACAAGTGGCTTATTGGCAAAAGCATTTGGCAGGTGCCCCGGGGTTATTGAATTTACCTACCGATTATCCGCGTCCAGCGACGCCAAGTTATAAAGGTAATGCTGTTGGTGTTGAATTGAGCTCGGAGGTGAGCAGTCAAATAAGAGCCGTTGCTTTGAGTCAAGGCATGTCGGTACATATGATATTGCATGCAGTGTGGTCAATATTGTTATCACGTTTGAGTGGTCAAGATCAGATTGTTGTGGGCACACCGGTGGCCAATCGCCAACGCCAAGAAGTCGAGAATTTAATAGGTTTCTTTATTAATACTTTGGCTTTGCGTATGGACTTAAGTGGGGCTTTAACAGTTAAAGAAGCCCTGTTGCAAGCCAAATCAGTTACATTGGGAGGTTATGCGAATCAAGATGTACCGTTTGAACAAGTGGTAGAACTGGTACAACCAGAACGGAGTTTACGTTATAGTCCAGTATTTCAGGCGATGTTCAACTTTACTCAGAGTGATTTAGAGGAAGAGATAGAAATGTCCGGAGTATCTACAGGTGGAGTAGATGTGGAGACTGAGGCCCCAGCCCAGTTTGATTTGACATTATCGCTTATGGACACCATGATAGATACAAGTGACAATGCGCAGGATGAAAATGTAGGTATAGTTGGTCATTTGGAATATGCCTGTGATTTATTTGAACATGAAACGATTGAGAGGTGGAGTGTATATTTCAGCCGTTTGGTTACAGAGTTAGTTGCTGATCTTGATAGAGCCGTCAATGACTTGCCGATCTTGCCAGAGTCTGAGCGTTGTCAACTATTGGAGAGTTATAACGACAATACAACTGAGCTTCCATCTGTTTCGAGCATTCATGAATTGTTTGAAACTCAAGTTATTGAACATCCTGATTCGATTGCGTTGGAATTTCTTGACCAACGATTAACTTATCAAGAGTTGAATAAACATGCCAATCAATTGGCTCATGAGTTGATTGCTCAAGGCGTGCATGTTGGGGATTTTGTTGGTTTGTATTTACCCAGATCTTTGAATATATTTGTATCAATGTTGGCTGTAATGAAAGCTGGTGCAGCTTATGTTATGTTGGACACACAGCAACCTTTAGAGCGTCTAAAAGCCATTGGCAATCAGGCTGATCTCAGATTGGTATTAAGTGATAGTGCGCATAAAGAGCCGTGTGATTCTATATTTGATATGACTAAAGTGTATTTAGATGAAGCAGTTACACAAGAAACCTTAAGTCATCAATCAGATAAAAATCCAAATGTTCAGTTGCCTGATAATGCGCCTGCATTGGTATATGTGACCTCTGGTTCAACCGGTACGCCCAAAGGTGCAGTCAACAGCCACATGGGGATCGTCAATACCATGAGAGCCATGTCTGAAGAGTTAGAGTTGACCTCATTCGATAGGGTATTACAATTTGCCTCATTAAGTTTTGATGTAGTGATTGAAGAGATCTTCCCGGCCTGGTTTAGTGGTGCTGCTGTAGTCATTCGTGATGAAGAAGGACTTTTGGCTCCAGATCAATTACAGTCGATGTTGGAGCGTTTAGAAATTACCGCTTGTGAGTTAATGGCCAGTTATTGGTCGTTGTGGGTGAATTATTTAGAAGCTGGAAAAATGCGCCCACCTGCAAGTTTGCGTGTCCTTATACTTGGCAGTGATGCGGTATTGATGTCAGCATACAATACATGGCAAGCCTATGATATTGCGGTAGTCAATGTGTTTGGTTTGACTGAGACGGGTTGTACAACACTGACTTATAAGGCACAAGGTCCACAAGATTATGAAACGCGTTTACCCAATGGTAGTCCATTGGCCAATACCAAGGTCTATATTTTGGATACAGCAGGTAACCCAGTACCACAAGGGGTGATGGGTGAGTTGTGTATTGGTGGTTTAGGGGTAGGTATTGGTTATATTGGAGAAGCAGAATTAACCGCCGAACGCTTTGTTGATAACCCATTTGCTGAAGGCAAAATGTATAAAACAGGTGACCTAGCGCGTTGGTTACCTGGTGGTTTGGTTGAATTTATCGGCCGTGGAGACCATCAAGTGAAGTTACGTGGTTTCCGTATTGAGTTGGGTGAAATTGAATCACAACTACACAATCAGGATGTTGTTCGAGATGCGGTCGTAATTTTTGAGAAACCAGAGGTAGCAGAAGGTGCCAATGTTGAAGGGTATTTGGTCGCTTATATTACTGTCAATGATGAAATGATCTTTGATCAGGAATCTTTGCGACGAGACTTGGGCGCTGCATTACCAGAGTATATGGTTCCACAAATCTATGTTGAACTGGAAGCTTTGCCATTAACCGTCAGTGGTAAAGTGGATCGAAAAGCTTTACCAAAACCTGAAGGCCATCATTTAGCACATGCGCAATACGAAGCACCACAAGGTGAAACAGAAACAGTATTGGCTGAAGTATGGCAAGAGTTATTAAATGTTGAACAAGTCAGTCGTCACGATAATTTTTTCCGTTTGGGTGGACATTCGCTGCTTATTATTCGTTTGATTGCTGAATTGCAAGCAAGAAATTTAAAAGCATCTGTACGTACGGTCTTTGATGCGCCTGTTTTGAAAGATTTTGCCAATGAATTAACCAGTTCGGGTCAACTGAGTTATCAAACTCCAGCTAATTTGATCCCTATTGATTGCACTCACATTACTCCAGAACTATTACCATTGGTGGAATTGAAACAATCTCATATTGATGATATTGTTAAAAGAATACCTGGTGGTGCTGCGAATATCCAAGATATTTATCCACTGGGACCATTACAGGAAGGTTTCTTGTTCCATCATATGTTGTCGTCTCCTGAGACAGGGGATACCTATATTATGCCATGTCTCTATGAGTTACCAAATCAACAAAAAGCAGAGCGCTTTACTCGAGCATTGAATCGTGCGATAGCACGTCATGATGTATTGCGCACAGCTGTTTTTTGGGATAACTTACCACGACCAATTCAAGTGGTTTTGAGAGATAGCCCTATCGTTGTTAATCAATTAACTCTTGATCCGTCAGAAGATTCTTTGGATCAGCTGAATGAGCACATTGCACCAGGCAAATTGTGGATGGATTTGCGAAAAGCGCCACTGCTGCATATGGATATTGCTGCTGATCCACACTCAGATAAAGTATTTGTGATCATTTATGAGCATCATATTATCAATGACCATATTGGTCTTGAGGTCTTAATTGATGAAATACAAGTCTATCTTGCTGAGGAAGAAGGGAATCTTGCAGAAGTCCATGACTTGGGTCCAGCAGTACCTTATAGGGAATTTATTGCACATACCCTGACATTGTCAGAGAGTGGGGCAACACAGACCTATTTTGAATCACGATTACATGATGTTGATGAACCAACAGTACCTTTTGGTATATATGGTACTCAAATTCATGCTGCGGATGTAGTAGAAATTGACCATATATTTGATTATGATTTCTGTCAAAGATTAAAACACATGTGTCTGGATTTGGAAATCAGTATTGCCAGTGTGTTCCATTTGGCATGGGGATTGGTCATTGGCAGATGTAGTAACCGAGATGATGTGGTTTTTGGTACAGTTTTATCTGGCCGCTTACAAGGCACCCATGGTGCTGCTCGAGGCGTTGGGCTATTCCTTAATACGCTACCTGTACGTTTGTTATTGAATGGCAACCTAAAGGATGCTCTAAAACAAACGCACCTCGAGTTATTAAACTTGCTTGACCATGAGCAAGCCTCATTAGCGATGGTACAAAACTGCACAGCATTATCCAATGATGCTCCATTGTTTACCAGTCTACTGAACTATAGAAGAGCAGAGCTTGAACCTGAAGACGACAATGAAACAGAGATCCATGAAGAATTGGATGCTGCTGAAGGGGTTGAAGAAGACGATGGTATTTACGAAATAGCCAGCTATGAACGTGGTAATTATCCTCTGGATCTTAATATAAATGATTTTGGAGGAGAACACTTTAGTTTGAATCTTCATGCCATAGGAAAAATTGATGGCCAGCGTGTGATGGGATACATGCAAGCCACAATGGAAAGCTTAGTTGAGTCTATTGTCAATAACCAAGAATTGGATTCAGGTGTTTTATTAGAAGAATTTACAATCATGCCTGAAGCTGAACGAGATGAGTTGTTGAGTTCGTATAACGATAATTATGCTGAGATTCCATCGGTTTCAACTGTTCATGAGTTGTTTGAGTGTCAAGTTGCTGAACGCCCTGAAGCAATTGCACTTGAGGTCATTGGTCAACAATTGACTTATAAAGAATTGAATGGCCAAGCCAATCAATTGGCCCATGAATTGATTGCTCAAGGTGTCAAAGCTGGTGATTTTGTTGGTTTATATTTGCCTCGTTCATTGAATATTTTTGTATCCATGCTGGGCGTGATGAAGGCCGGTGGGGCTTACGTTATGCTGGATACGCAGCAACCTGCAGAGCGATTAAAAGCGGTCAGTGAGCAAGCCAGTCTTCGATTGGTGTTAAGTGATACTCAGCAAAAACAGCAGTGTGATGCTATTTTTGAAATGCCTAAAATATATTTAGATCATGAGGTTACACATAAAACTTTAAGTAATCACTCGGTTGAAAATCTGAATATTCAATTGCCTGAAGCTGCTCCAGCTTTGGTGTATGTGACCTCAGGTTCAACTGGTACACCCAAAGGTGCCATTAATAGCCATGCAGGTGTGATCAACACCATGTGGGCGATGTCAAATGAATTGGCATTAACCTCATCAGATCGAGTCTTGCAATTTGCCTCCTTGAGTTTTGATGTGGTGATCGAAGAGGTTTTCCCAGCATGGTTTGCTGGTGCTGCTGTGGTCATCCGTGATGAGGAAGGAGTTTTGGCTCCTGAGCAATTACAATTGATGCTAGAAAGATTAGAGATCACTGTCTGTGAATTGATGGCCAGTTATTGGTCACTGTGGGTTGGTTATTTGCAAGATCAAAAAACCACACCACCAAGTAGCTTACGTACCCTTATATTGGGCAGTGATGCGGTATTGATGCCAGCTTACAATGCTTGGCAAGCCTATGATATTCCCATAGTCAACGTGTTTGGTTTGACCGAGACGGGTTGTACCACACTGACTTATAAAGCACAGGGCCCCCAAGCTTATGAGACCCGTTTACCCAATGGTCGTCCATTGGCTAACACAAAGGTGTATATCCTTGATAAAGCTGGTCATCCAGTACCTCAAGGTGTGATGGGTGAATTATGCATTGGCGGTTTGGGTGTTGGATTGGGCTATTTGGGAGAGGCAGAATTAACGGCCCAACGCTTTGTTAATAACCCATTTGCTGAAGGTCAAATGTATAAAACAGGTGACCTTGCGCGGTGGTTGCCTGGTGGTTTGGTTGAGTTTATTGGCCGTGGTGACCACCAGATTAAGATACGTGGTTTCCGTATTGAATTGGGCGAAATTGAAGCGCAACTACACAATCAGCCCGTCATTCAAGATGCAGTGGTGATATTTGATCAGGATGATATGGGTGCTGAAGGACGTTTGGTGGCCTATGTGAGCCTCCATGAAGGGCTAGAACTAGATGATAGTTCATTGCGTCAAGACCTGAGTGCTGCCTTACCAGAATACATGGTGCCACAGATCTACATTGCACTGGATGAAATGCCATTAACCACCAGCGGTAAGGTAGACCGTAAAGCCTTGCCTAAAGTAGAAGGCGATCACTTGAGCCAAATTGAATATGAAGCGCCGCTTGGTGATATGGAAATAGCGTTGGCAGAAATTTGGCAAGATTTATTGACTGTTGATCGTGTCAGTCGTCATGACAACTTTTTCCGCTTGGGCGGTCATTCTTTGTTAGCGATTCGACTTATTTCTCTAGTGCAACAACGTTTAGAAAGGTCTTTGAAACTACAAAGCCTTTTTGATCAACCAGTGCTTAAAGATTTGTCTGAAGTTTTAAATAAAACACAACACAGCAGTCAAAGTGATATTGTGTTGGCTGATCGTTCACAACCTTTACCCTTATCATGGGCGCAACAACGTCTGTGGTTTATTGCCCAATTGGATGGAGGTAATGCTGCCTATCATATTTCAGGAGAAGAGTTCTTATCAGGGGACATCTCAGGTGAAGCCATAAACTATGCTTTAGATACAATCATTGAACGTCATGAAGCATTGCGTACGGTATTTAAGAAAATTGATGGAGATGTTTGGCAAGAAATCATTCCAAGTGAAGAATCACATTTTAAGTTGAAGTATCTGGATTTGCGTGACATTGACAATCAATACATGGTGCTACAGAATGAGGCAGAAGCGTTTAAAGAAGCACCATTTGATTTAACTCAAGGGCCATTGATTCGTGGACAATTAGTGCAATTATCAGATGATTTGCACATATTGTTATTCACCATGCATCATATTGTTTCTGATGGCTGGTCGATGAATGTGTTAATAGATGAGTTCAGTGCTCTTTATGAAGCCTATTGTTTGGGAGAACCTCATTCACTAGAGCCTTTGCCTATTCAATATGTAGACTATGCAGCATGGCAGCGCAATCAGTTGAGTGGAGATGAGTTGTCTGATCAAGCCATCTACTGGCAGAACCATTTAGCAGATATACCAACATTGTTGAGTGTGCCAACAGATTATCCTCGTCCAGATATGCCGAGCTATCGCGGGGACATGGTCGAAATTGAGCTAGATGAGCACTTAAGTGAGAAACTGCGCACAGTTGCTTTAAGCGAAGGCATGACCATGCAAATGATTTTACAAGCGGTGTGGGCAACATTGTTATCACGTTTAAGCGGTCAGGATCAAGTGGTCATTGGTACACCTGTTGCCAATCGTCAACGTTATGAATTTGAACACTTAATTGGGTTCTTTGTGAATACTTTGGCAATGCGCCTTGACTTCAGTGGTGAAGACTTAAGTGTCAGAGATTTATTGGCTCAGGTCAAATCAGTCACCTTGGATGGTTATGCTCATCAGGACATTCCTTTTGAGCGAGTGGTTGAGTTGGTTAAACCAGAACGGAGTTTGAGTTATACGCCAATCTTCCAAGCGATGTTTGACTTTGAGCAGCATCATTTTGGTTCAGAAGATGAAGATGTTAATTCAGATGAACAGGCTGTATTGAATGAGGATGAAGAGTTAATTTCACAAGAATTTCCCGATCAAAGCCCTGATCAAGGCATTGATCTTGCCGCCGATACCGTTGCCCAATTTGATTTGTCATTGGCTTTAGCTGGCAGTGCCACTGAAGGGGCAGGGGGCATCATTGGTAGTTTGGAATATGCTTGTGATTTATTTGCACATGAAACGATCGAGCGATGGGTAGGTTACTTCAGTCGCTTGGTTGCTGAATTTGTGGATAATCTTGATACTCCAGTGCATGAATTGACCATGTTATCAGCATCGGAACGCGATCAATTGTTAGAGTCTCATAACGATAATCAGGCAAATTTACCTTCTGTTTCAAGTATTCATGGGCTTTTTGAAGCCCAAGTTATTGAGCGTCCTGATTCGATCGCATTGGAGGTCTTTGGCCATCGTTTAACCTATAAAGCCTTAAATGACCAGGCCAATCAATTGGCTCATGAACTAATGATTCAAGGTGTGCAAACCGGTGATTTTATCGGCCTTTACCTGCCTCGTTCACAAAATATCTTTGTTTCAATGCTGGGTGTGATGAAAGCAGGCGCAGCTTATGTGATGTTGGATACACAACAACCGCCTGAGCGTCTGCGAGCCATCAGTGAACAAGCCCATCTTCGATTAGTGTTAAGTGATTGTGCACACCAGCAAAAGTGTGAGTCGATTTTTGATGTGCCTTCATTGTATTTAGATGACACTGGTACGCAGAAAACCTTAAGTGAACAATCTAATGATAATCCCAATGTTCAATTAACTGAAGATGCCCCGGCTTTGGTCTATGTGACCTCCGGTTCAACAGGCACACCAAAAGGTGCCATCAACGGCCATATGGGTATCATTAATACCATGTGGGCTGTGTCCAATGAACTTGGATTGACACCAGCTGATCGGGTCTTGCAATTTGCCTCCTTGAGTTTTGATGTGGTGATTGAAGAGATATTCCCAGCCTGGTTTGCTGGTGCAGCGGTAGTCATCCGGGATGAAGAAGGATTGTTAGGTCCTGAGCAATTGAATGCAATGCTGACACGTCAGGAGATTACAGTCTGTGAATTGATGGCCAGTTATTGGGCATTGTGGGTGAATTATCTAGAAGCTGAAAAAATACACCCTCCCGCTAGTTTGCGTACCTTGATATTGGGCAGTGATGCAGTTTTGATGCCAGCTTACAATGCCTGGCAGGCTTATGATATTCCCATAGTCAATGTATTTGGTTTGACCGAGACGGGTTGTACCACCCTGACTTACAAGGCACAGGGTCCACAAGATTACCCAAGCCGTTTGCCCAATGGTCGCCCATTGGCCAATACCAAAGTTTATATTTTGGATACAGCAGGTAACCCAGTACCACAAGGTGTGATGGGAGAACTGTGCATCGGTGGTTTGGGTGTTGGATTGGGTTATTTGGGCGAGGTTGAATTAACGGCTGAACGCTTTGTTGATAATCCATTTGCTGAAGGTAAAATGTATAAAACAGGTGACCTGGCTCGTTGGTTATCTGATGGTTTGGTTGAGTTTATTGGTCGCGGAGATCATCAAATCAAACTGCGTGGTTTCCGTATTGAGTTGGGTGAGATAGAAGCTCAATTGCACAATCAAGACATCATTAAAGATGCAGTGGTCATATTCTATAAACCAGAAGGGGCAAATGTTGAGGGTCATTTGGTGGCTTATGTCACCACCAATGATGAGATAGAATTAGACCAAGAGTCATTGCGTCGAGACTTAAATGCATCTTTACCAGAATACATGGTGCCACAGATTTATATCGAATTGGAGTCATTGCCATTAACTGTCAGTGGTAAAGTGGACCGTAAAGCACTGCCTAAGCCTGAGGGTCATCATCTGGGTCAAGTTGAATATGAAGCTCCAGTTGGCGACAATGAAATCATGGTGGCAGAAGTGTGGCAAGATTTATTGCATATTGAACAAGTGGGTCGCCATGATAACTTTTTCCGCTTAGGTGGACACTCTTTACTTATTATTCGTTTAATATCTGAATTGCAAGCAAGAAAGTTCACTTCAACTGTACGTACGGTATTTGAATATCCTGTTTTAAAAGATTTATCAACAGAGATATTGCCTTTGGATAAACCCGTGTTTGAAGCACCCGAAAACCTTATTCCAGAAGATTGCACTCATATAACCCCAGATCTTTTGACGCTGGTGACGCTGAGTCAAGAGCAAATAGATGGGCTGGTTGAGCAAATACCAGGGGGTGCTGCCAATATTAAGGACATTTATCCATTGGGACCATTACAAGAAGGCTTTTTGTTCCATCACCTTTTGTCAACAAAAGAGTCTGGTGATAACTTCATCATGCCAATGCTTTATAAGTTACCCAACCGTAAGCAAACAGATCTATTCATTAAATCATTAAATCAGGCGATGCACCGTCATGATGTGTTGCGCACCGCTGTTTTTTGGGATGACTTACCCACTCCTATCCAAGTGGTTTTACGAGAGAGCCCGATTGTTGTTAATGAGTTGAGTTTTGATCCTTCGCAAGACACCTTGAGTCAAATGCGTGAGCGTATGGCGCCTGGTAATTTATGGATGAGCTTAAATAAAGCGCCATTAATGTATATAGATTTGGCCGAGGATTCAGAATCTGATGGCGTATACATCATCATCTATGAACACCATATCATCAATGACCATATTGGTTTTGAAATTTTAACCGAGGAAGTGGATGCATTTATGGAAGCCAATGAAATGGGTACCACACCTGATTTACCTGCAGTGGTTCCTTATCGTGAGTTTATTGCGCACAGTTTAATGCTGGTAGAAAGTGGTGCAACGAAGGCCTTTTTTGAATCACGCTTTGCTGATGTGGATGAACCCACAGTACCTTTTGGTGTTTATGATACGCAAATTAATGCCGCGGCATTGACAGAATATGATCATGCTTTCGATAAGACATTTTGCACAAATCTGCAACACATGTGTAAAAAACTAAACATCAGTATTGCCAGTGTTTTCCATTTGGCTTGGGGACTGGTGATGGGACGATGCAGTGGCCGTGATGATGTCATGTTTGGTACGGTCTTATCAGGTCGTTTACAAGGCACAGAAGGTGCTGCACGTGGTGTTGGTTTGTTTCTGAATACGCTGCCAATTCGTTTGTCACTCAATGGCACCGTTGAGTCGGCATTGAAGCAAGCGCACTTGGAATTATTAAATTTGCTGGAGCATGAACAAGGCTCTTTTGCACAAGTCCGCGAATGCACGGCACTGTCCAATGATGCGCCGTTGTTCACCAGTTTGCTCAATTATCGTCGTGGAGATCATCCTTATGAAGAAGAGCAAATTGTTGATGCAGATCAACAATTAGAAACAGTTGATGATCATGGAATGGATGAAGGTGCCATTAATGAAGAGGCGCATAATGATGAGGAAATTACCCAAATTGAGGAAATGGACAGCTACGAACGTGGTAATTACCCTGTTGATATCAATGTTGATGATTTGGGTGGTAAAGAGTTCAGTCTGAATTTAAGTACCATAGAAGAAATTGATGGCGAAGCTTTACTAGGATACATGCGAACAACCATGGAGAATTTGGTTGATTCAATGATGGGTGATATAGAACTTAAACCAACTACGCTGTTAGAAGAATTTTCCATTTTATCTGCGGCTGATCGACATAGATTGTTAGAAGAATACAATGACAATGAAACAGCCTTGCCTCAAGGTTCGGCGATTCATCATTTATTTGAGGCCCAAGTTATTCAGCACCCTGATGCCATTGCGTTGGAATCCTTAGGTCAACGTTTAACATATCAAGATTTGAATATCCGTGCCAATCAATTAGCGCATGAGTTGATAAATCACGGCGTTGAGGCTGGTGATTATGTTGGGCTTTACTTACCTCGATCAGCTGATATTTTCATCTCTATGTTGGCTGTGATGAAAGCAGGTGGAGCCTATGTGATGCTTGATACACAACAACCGGTTGAACGTTTGAAAGGCATCAGTGAACAGGCCAATCTTCGATTGGTATTAAGTCATGGTCAATACTATGAAGCATGTGATGCCCATTTTGAGGCATCAACCCTCTATTTAGATGATTTGGTATTGCAAAAACGTCTGTCCAGTGGTTCAGGTGAAAACCCTGGTATTCAGTTACCAGAAGATTCGCCAGCTTTGGTATATGTGACATCTGGTTCAACAGGTACGCCAAAAGGTGCCATTAATAGCCATGAAGGTGTGATCAATACCATGTGGGCCATGTCGCAAGAATTGAATCTCAGTACAAACGATCGGGTCTTACAATTTGCCTCCTTAAGTTTTGATGTGGTAATTGAAGAAATTTTCCCAGCCTGGTTTGCTGGATCTGCAGTGGTGATTCGTGATGAAGAGGGGCTATTGGCTCCTGATCAGCTGCAGGCGATGTTAGAAAGGTTGCAAATTACTGTCTGTGAATTAATGGCCAGTTACTGGTCGTTGTGGGTCAGTCATTTATCAGACCAAAATGCACGACCACCTGAGTTTTTACGTACCGTCATGTTAGGTAGTGATGCAGTATTGATGCCTGCATACAATACTTGGCAAGCTTTTGATATTCCTATTGTTAACGTATTTGGATTGACTGAAACCGGTTGTACAACTCTGGTTTATAAGGCTCAGGGCCCACAAGATTTTGAAAAGCGTTTGCCCAATGGTCGTCCTTTATCCAATACTAAAGTCTATATTTTGGATGAGACTGGTAGCCCAGTACCAGAAGGTGTGATCGGTGAGCTGTGTATTGGTGGTGCTGGAGTTGGTTTGGGGTATCTAGGAGAAGCAGAATTAACGGCCCAGCGCTTTGTAGAAAACCCATTCATTGAAGGCCGTTTGTATAAAACAGGAGATCTGGCACGTTGGCTCACAGGTGGGTTGGTTGAGTTCATAGGCCGTCGTGATCATCAAGTGAAACTGCGTGGTTTCCGAATAGAATTAGGCGAGATAGAAGCGCAGTTGCAGAATCAAGACATGATACGTGATGCAGTAGTGATCTTTGATAAAGCCCAAGAAGGCAATACTGCAGTTGAAGGCCACTTGGTGGCATATATAACGATTAACGAAGGCATAGAATTGGATCGCGAATCCTTGTCTCAAGCTTTGGCTGAGTCTTTACCTGCATATATGGTCCCTTCAATTTATATGGAATTGCCAGCTCTACCGTTAACCAGCAGTGGCAAAGTAGATCGAAAAGCTTTACCCAAAGCTGAGGGTTATGAGTTGAGCTCTGTTGAATATGAGGCGCCTCAAGGTGACACTGAAAAAGTGTTGGCAGAGATTTGGCAGGCATTGTTGAATATTGAACAGGTCAGTCGTCATGATAACTTCTTTAAGTTAGGCGGGCATTCACTATTGGCAATTCGCCTCATTTCATTGGTTCAAAAGCACTTAGAGAGGCCTTTAAACCTACAACAATTATTTGAACAACCCACACTTAAAGATTTGTCATTGGTATTAGAGGGTACAGCTAAAGTTGATCAATCTCCAATTCCTTTGGCTGACCGTTCCAAACCTATGCCTTTATCTTGGGCTCAACAAAGATTGTGGTTCATTGCGCAACTAGATGGTGGTAATGAGGCTTATCATGTCATAGATGCCATCCCAGTTTTTGGAAGCATGTCAACTGATGCATTGAAAAAGGCTTTGAATACAATAGCTCTGCGTCATGAAGCCTTGCGTACGGTATTTAAAGAAGCTGATGGCAATGTTTGGCAGGAGATTATTGAACCTGATGCATTCGAATTTGATTTGGATTATAAAGATTTACGTGAAAATAATGATGTTGATATGGATAATCCATTTGAAGCAGAGTTTGAATCAATAAAAGCCTTACCATTCAGTTTAACTGAAGGGCCATTGATCAGAGGGCGATTGGTTCAATTTTCAGAGGAAGAACATTTCTTACTGTTATCCATGCATCATATCGTTTCAGATGCTTGGTCAATGAAAATTTTCATGGAAGAGTTTCATATATTGTATGAATCCTATCGATCAGGTCAGCCTAACCCTTTACCAGCATTGCCCATTCAATATGTGGATTATGCTGTTTGGCAACGCAGTGATGTAAATGATGAAGTATTGGCACAACAGCGAGCCTATTGGCAAGATCATTTGGTTGATGCTCCAACATTATTGAATTTACCAACTGATCACATTCGCCCGGAAATACGCAGTTACAATGGTCGACTTGTTGATCTGGGTTTGAATGCATCTGTGAGTGATCAAGTTCGAGAACTGGCTTTAAGCCATGGTATGACTACGCATATGGTTTTACATGCCATTTGGACAGTTTTGTTATCGCGCATAACTGACCAGGATCAAATAGTGGTTGGTACGCCAGTCGCAAATCGACAACGTCATGAAATACAAGGCCTCATTGGTTTCTTTATTAATAATCTGGCGTTAAAAGCAGACTTGGGAGATCGAGAGGATGAAAACGGTGAGCGTAAGAAACTCACTGGTAGAGATTTGTTGTCGCATATCAAGTCCATTACCTTAAATGGTTATGCCAATCAAGACGTGCCGTTTGAGCAAGTAGTTGAATTGGTCAAACCAGAGAGAAATCTCAGTTATAATCCGTTGTTCCAGACTACTTTCGACTTTGAACAAGGTGAGCCTGAAGACAATGAAGAATCTACAGATTCATCATTACAACCAGATGATTCAGAGCAAAAAGAGGCGAATTCAGATTCTGATGCAGTCGCTCAACTTGATATAGCACTGTGGTTAACTGAGAACAGAGGGTGTATTGAGGGCACATTAGAATATGCCACAGATTTATTTAATGTTGAGACGATTGAACGTTGGTCAAGGTATTTTTGTCGCTTGGTTGAAGAATTTGTCACCAACTTGGATATGCCTTTAACTGACTTGAAAATGGTTCCAGAAAGTGAGAAACAGCATTTGTTGTTTGGTTTAAATCAGACAAAAGCAGATTACCCAAGTACTGTCATGACCCATACGTTATTTGAAAAGCATGCCAGTGAAACACCAAAGGCCACTGCTTTGATATTCGAAGGCGAACACGTCAACTATGAAACCGTGAATCAAATGGCTAATCAACTTGCCCATTATTTGATTGAGCAAGGTGTTAAACCTGATACTTTGGTGGGTCTGTGTTTTGAACGTTCTATCGAAATGATAGTCGGTTTGCTGGGCATATTAAAGGCAGGAGGGGCTTATGTACCTTTGGATCCTTCTAACCCTATGGCACGCTTGATTTACCAAATCGAAGATACAGAAATGCCAATACTATTGTCACAAGAAATATTGGTGGATTTTGCTAATGAAACGAATGCTTTAGATAATTTAGCAAAACCTGTTCAAACAATATGTCTGGACAGTGAAAGCGTTTTAACTCAGTTACAAAAGTATCCATCATCTAACCCCTCTGTTGAAAAATTGGGCTTAAATGTGCGACATTTGGCTTATGTCATCTATACATCGGGCACAACAGGTAATCCCAAAGGTGTTATGATTGAACATAAAAGTTTGAATAACCTTATCACTGATCATGTGCAAAAATTGGACGTTGAACCGAACAGTAAGATTTTACAAGTCGCATCCATAGCCTTTGATGTGGGTACATGTGAGGTATTTATGGCCTTGGCTGAGGGTGCCGCATTGGTCTTACTTAATGATGAACAAGTGAAATCATCAAGCGATATTTCAAGTGTTGTCAATGCCCATGGGGTTTCTCATGCCTTTATTCCACCTGCGTTATTGTCGTTATTGGATCATACACAATATGATACGGTAAAAACATTGGTCGTTGGAGGAGAAAATTGCCCCGAAAAAACTGCTGCATTATGGTCTCAGGGTCGAAAATTTGTTAATGATTATGGTCCTTCAGAGGCCACCATTAGTTCAACATCTGCAGTGTATACCAGTCAAGTTTCAAAGCTGAACATTGGCAAGCCAAACTTGAATACTCAAGTATATATCTGTGGTGAAAATGGGGTGCTATTGCCTGAGGGCATACCCGGAGAACTTTTAATTGCAGGTGTAGGCTTGGCACGAGGTTATTTAAAGAGACCTGAACTTACTGCAGAAAAATTTGTACCCAATCCGTTTTATGACATCAGTGACTCCAGCAGCAGTGAACGACTGTATAAGACCGGTGATTTAGTCCGTTGGTTGCCCAATGGAAATATAGAGTTTTTAGGTCGAATTGATACGCAAGTCAAACTGCGAGGGTTCAGGATTGAGTTAGAAGAAATTGAAACTCAATTGTCAATGCTTGATGGCATACGTGATGCAGTGGTCGTTCTTAATAAAGAACCAAATAGGGAAGGCCGCCTAGTGGCTTATTACACAGCCAATGAAGAAGATATCGTAGAAAATAAACAAGACCCATTAGAAAACAATGAGGATGCGATTGGAATTGATGAGGCAATAAGTCACAGTGAGTCATTGAAACTGGCTTTAAGTGATTCATTGCCTGATTATATGATACCTTCGGTATATATGAGGCTGGATGCATTTCCATTAAGTGGCAGTGGTAAAGTCGATCGAAAAGCCTTGCCAAAACCAGATGATAATGACTTTTCATTGGTCGAGTATGAGGCACCAGAAGGTGAGGTTGAGAAACTATTTATTTCCTTGTGTGAAGAGCTTTTGGGCATAGAAAGAATCAGTAGACACGATAACTTTTTTGCCATTGGTGGAACATCCATTACTGCCATTAATTTAGTTGGTCAATTGAAAACCCATGGTTATCTAATGAATTTTACATCCTTATACAAATACGACAGCATTATGGATGTTTGTATTACGATTAAACTTGATTGGGGAGACTATCATGTTAATGCAGATAATGAAATACTAGAAAATCCAGTGCCTCTGAATGATAACACTGATAAGGAGGCTACGCCTTTATTCTTAATACATGAGGGTTCTGGAGAGTTATTCTATTATTTGCCGTTGGCAATAGAATTAGAAAAGCATTTTCCTGTATACGGACTTTCTCTGGTTGGTACCACTATTAACATTGAAGGCTTAACAGTACATACATTAGCTGCTGAGTATATTAGAAGCATTAAAAAAGCTTATCCTCAAGGGCCGTATCGTATTGCCGGTTGGTCTATTGGTGGACAATTGGCTTGTGAAGTTGGTTACCAATTATTGTGCGAAGGCGAAGATGTTGAGTTTTTGGGCATGATCGATTCAGGTCGTCATTACAATTTACGTGAAGTCGATAAGGACTGGTTAACAAAAACAATTGATGGTATTGAGAAATTCAATGGAAGCATTGATATTCAAGGGCCTGAATACCGTTTCGCCAGCAAAGGTGATTTCAATGAATTTTCGATGGTTAATTTTGGAGTGGATCAAGATGTGCTGCCGTTGTTTAAATCCATAGAAGATTTAACCAAAGTTCCTTTGATTGATGAAAAGAAAACAGAGGAGTTATTGGCGTCACAAGAACATAAAGAAATCATAGATTCGTTAGCGAAAGGTCGTGGTGTCAGTAGTGAGGTCGTTATTGAAAAATTAAACGTTAATCATTTCTTGACCCCTCAATTGGAAAGGTATTGCGTACCATTCTTACCCATTGATATGGCCTATTTTTATACTGAGGAGAATAAAGAGGATATTGATCTTTGGCAATTAGGACAACGTGATAGATTAACACCTTATCTTGTGGCTGGTGATCATCAATCAATGATGGCTACACCTCATGTAAAAGTATTGGCTGAAAAAATCAGTAACCATTTGAATGACCTTCAAAATAAGGTGAATACAAAAGCTGCTAATGCTGAGTGCGATCAAACAAAAGACATAAAAGGTGAAGCATTTTTTGTACCTGGCGTTTTTGGTATTCCAGAGCTATCCTTAAGTCTCTCTGAATCTGTTAGCTCAAATCTGAAGCAGTCTTTGATAGAGTTACATGCACCTGGATTGGATTTTTATTCTGCACCTTGTCTAACAGTGGACAATTATGTAGAACACTTTTTTAATCAAATCAAAGGTTATGATATCAATAAGCCAATTCAATTGATTGGGCATGAATTTGGTGCTTGGATTGTGTATGAATTGGCACAAAAACTTGAACAACAAGGCATGAAAGTTGGTTCGGTAATTTTAATTGATCCGAAAACACCTCGTACAACAAGTGATGGTTATGAATTTACAACCAGATCAGATGGTTTATTGTCATTCTTGAAAAAATTAGAAGAGCTATACTCGTTTAATAGTGAGGTGAAAAGAAGTGATTTGTTGATCTTGAATGAAGATGAGCAGATTGAAATGATCATCAACAAAACCGAGCATATTGGAGCACTAGCGCCGCTTCATAGCTTTTTTGCCATGAGACAAGTTGCTAATTTATACTTACATAATTCCAGATTGGCATTTAGCCCTGATTCACAACTTAAATGTCATGTTATTTTAGTTAAATCTAAGGAGAAATGGAGCTGGAAAAAACGTGGTAATAAGCAAACAGGTTATGAATGGGAAAATAATTTCTCAAGTTTCAAAACTCTGAAGCTTAAAGGCAATACAATGACACTGTTAAATCGTGCTAACGCAGATAAAATCACGAAAACACTTAACAAATTTAGTACAAAACTGTAAAATTAACTGTGAGAGTGTATAAACTGCATAATAATATGATCAATACTAATAATAATACAGAACCTATTGATCATATTATAATAATAAAAATTTATAACATTTAGATCTGGGTTAAAGCTAATTCAGGTGGGGAAATTAACTATACAAAATTGTAAAACTGAGGAATAATATATTATGATATTAGATACACTTATCATCGGAGCTGGTCCTGCTGGCATACAAGCCGGTTACTTTTTAAAAAAAGCAGGTATGAGCTATACTATTTTAGAGAAAGCAGATAAACCAGGTGCATTTTTCGATAAATACCCAAGACACGGTACATTGATTTCTATCAATAAAAAATATACAGGAAAAACAAACCGTGAATTTAACTTGAGACATGATTGGAACAGTCTGCTTTCAGAAGATGGTCCACTCTTTACTGAGTTTGACGAAGAGTTGTTTCCAAGTGCTGAAAGTTTGGTGGAATATTTAGGCCATTTTGTTGAAAAACAAGGTGTAAAGATTGATTACAACTCAGATGTTGAAGTCATTGACAAAAAGGATGGCATATTTAAAGTTACCTTAACTAATGGTAAAGAATTTAATGCTAAGCAGCTGGTTGTTGCAACGGGCTTTAGCAATACAAG
This sequence comes from uncultured Alcanivoracaceae bacterium, assembly GCA_964352735.1. Classification (GTDB taxonomy): domain Bacteria; phylum Pseudomonadota; class Gammaproteobacteria; order Xanthomonadales; family Marinicellaceae; genus NORP309. The sequence goes on from CAYGTC010000030.1 coordinate 25,805, forward strand.
AAGACCAAAAATAAAGGGCATAGAGCACGCAACTGATTACTCTGAGATGTCAGTTGATAAAAAAGATTTTCAGAACAAACGAGTATTGATCATAGGTAAAGGAAACTCTGCTTTCGAAACAGCTGATCATCTAGCAGGTTCTGCTGCGATTATTCATATGGTGAGTGAAACACCATTGAGAATGGCATGGCAAACACATTATGTAGGTAATTTAAGAGCTGTTAATAATAACATCCTTGACATGTATCAATTGAAATCTCAGCATACTATCATGGATGCTTCGGTAAACTACATAGAAAAAACCGATAATGGTTATCATGCTGAACTGCTTTATACACATGCCGAAAACGAAGTAGAAGGCATTGACTATGATGAAGTTTTATGTTGTGCTGGATTTAAAATTGATGAATCAATTTTCAGCAGCGACTGTGAGCCAGAATTCGTCATGGACGGAAAATTTCCAGATATGACTCATGCTTATGAAAGTACCAATATTTCTGATATGTATTTTGCTGGTGTTTTGACACATTCCACTGATTTCAGGAAAGGTACATCTGGTTTTATTCATGGCTTTAGATACAATACAAAAGCTTTGGTCGAAATATTAAATAAAAGAAACAACAGTATCGACCATCCATCAACCACGATAACTTCAGATGAAGAAAGCGTTGTTAAATACTTGATTGGTCGCTTAAATGTGGTCAGCAGTATATGGCAGCAACCTGCAGTTCTTGGTGAAGTTTTTAAATTGAATGGACAAAACGTAGAGCATTATGAAGCGTTGCCATTGGATTACATCACCAAAGAAGGTTTTTCAAATGATGAGATCATCACAATGACACTTGAATATGGTCCGAGACCTAAAGGGGATGTCTTTAATCAAGAACGTATTGCTCGTGATAATTATGATAAAGCAGCTGCGAGTCAGTTCCTTCATCCAGTATTGAGACATTACAGTAATGGTAACTTTATCAAAGAATTCCATGTGATAGAAGACCTTGAAGCCCATTGGACTTATGAAGAGCATTTTGAACACATCAACTCATTTATTTCTACCCTTCTTAAGAAAGAACAAAAGAAAACCGCTTAAAAAAGCATGTACTTTGAAATTCAAGTAAATCTATGTCATATATAGATTTACTTGAATTAAGGTCAAAAGTTTATGAAAGTCAGATCATTTCTAATTACTTAGGAATGATCTGACTTTAATCGTATTATTCTCTCAATTCAGTGACGTTAGGGCATTATTCCTTCTAAAGATATGGAATAGGTAATTAAATCCTGTATCAATCTTACTAACACGCTTTGTTTGTTTATGATTTTTTTGATTTGAGCCTGCCTCAATGAGGAGGAATCCAGACAAAAATCTGCTATCAAAAAGCCGTTTTTCATCATGAATTTTAATGTTTAATAAGCATATCTTCAAAATGGATTGCCATTTGAAGTAATGTAAGATTCCATTTCTGAATTGCAAGGACCACTTTAGCGAAAGCCTTTATTATGTGAGCATAAATCATTTTGAGTAAGTTGTTTTTCATTGAGAATCCACTCATGGTCTTAGTCAACGTTCTAAATTGTCTGTGAACTAGTTGTATAATTCACCATTCGTAGAGGCTTTTTGTATTTAAAATAAGTGCTAAAATAATGCTGTTTATTACATTATGACTTAATCATAATCGGGTACTTATGGTCTTTCGGGCATATGTGTTTTTGCTATGATTCAATGAATCATCATTCAAATTTTTCTTTTGCTCAATTGTCTTCCATCTTCATAATCTCCTGGTATGACATTATTCAAATTGACATTGAATTTTGAGGAATGCCACTTTAGAAGTAATCTTTGATCTTTCTTAGGGTGGGGCAGCTGTGGAGTATTGTCATTGTGTGGTAACTTTTACTTTAATGTTTTAGGTTTATTGAATGTTAAATGGATAAGTTGAGACCTCAGCATAACTACATTGGCGAGTAAAAAATGATTAAATTCACCAACAGCGTCATAAATCTTGTCAATAGCTGTCTATTACCTACAATTTTTGACTCAATTTGGTAACAATCTCTATTTTTTCTTTCGCCATCTAGTTATGCAGAGGTCTCAAGTTAAAATAAAAAATAAAAAATTATAAAAATACAATTATGTACTGTAAATTATTGGCTTCATAGTTTTCTATGATGTTTTGGAATTATTTTGAATTATTATGTATTAATTTGTATATTTCATAAGAAAAGTGTTAGAATTTTGTTAAATAATAACAATAAAATATAATAGTTTGTGAAAATTTAGGATGATAAAATTTTCAGTTCTATTTTATTCATTAGAAATCATACAAAGGCTGAATAATGTGCAGGACATCATGAATTTTCAAACAATTGACCAACATTTATTTGATTTAAAATACCAATCTCAAGAAAACTTTTTTAATTTTTTTTTAATATTTAATATCAATACCATATTAGAAAAAGGTGATTATTTTTCGTTAGATTTCATTCCAATATTTTTTCGCAAAAATGGCTCATGTACAAATCTACAGGAGTATTCGGTCAAACTTATTATTCTTGTTGCTTTTATTATGTGTTTGTATATTAATCGTTCATTTAAAATACGATTTATTTTTAAAATTATAGATATTTTGCAGAATATTGAGGTGACACGACGTTATCTGCAAGCAACATTAATTCAATCAATCCTTTTGGATAACAACGAAACAAATGCTTGTTTACTAAAATGTCCAAACTTGAATGTGAGTACTATAAAATCTGGTTTCATATTGTCTAACAAAGAGCCCTATTTATATGAAAATACATTTTACATCGATATTTAGGTAAATTTACCGATATTTGAATACTGTCCAAGATCTATAAATACCTTGGTATCGTGAAGGGTATTTGATGGTCGACTTTTAAAAAAATTCTTCTTTTAAAACCAATAAACTTATATAGCATAAATGAAAAACATTAAACCAGAATCCACAGAACTTAAGCCATCCACATCAAAAATTCAGCAGTTATCGCTTTCTAAAGCACAACAAAGCCTATGGTATGCTTCACAGTTAAGTACACATGCAAGAGGTAGAGCCTTTAAGGTTGCGGTATATGAAGAAATTTATGGCGCTTTCGATTCGGATGTTTTTCTCAGTGTAGTCCAACAGGCGATGGGAAATATCGATTCATTAAGTACGGTTTTTGAATTATCTGATAATGGGCCTGTTCAGATTATTGGATCATCTCGTGACTGGGTTTGTCCTACCATTGATTTGCAGTCCGAAAAAGTCCCTGAAGAAGCAGCAAAACAGTGGATGCAGTCGGACATGGATGCACCGTTTGATACAGAAAATAATGATTTGCTGTCTATGGCTTTATTGAAAGTATCATCTGACTGTTTTTATTTTTATCTCGCAGTCCATCATCTGGTCATGGATGGGTACGGTGGTTATTTACTCTTGCGACATATTTCAGATGCTTATTTGTCACAAATTTCTGGTGAGGCATTGCCTCCATTTAAATTCACTCAATTGCCAGATGCGTTTATTGAGCATGATAAATACATTGTGTCTTCACAATACCAACGTGATAAAAAGTATTGGCTGAATCATATGTCACAAAGACCAATGCCCAAAAGCTTAGGCAGTAAACAGCACAATGGTGTTGTTACAGATTCAAAACTGGTACGTTGCCAGTCTTATATTGCTGATCATACTCATCAGATGCTATTGGATCTGACCAAGCAATACCAATCAACTTTACCGCAATTATTGGTTTCCCTTATTGCTGTTTATTTATACCGAATGACCGATGAGTCTGATTTGATCTTTGGTTTTCCAACATCAGGTCGCAGCGGTCGATCTCTGCGAAATTTTTCGGGTAATGAAACCAATACCTTACCATTGCGTTTATCGATGACTCCAGAATTAACACTGGCTCAATGTATTGAACAGGTGAGTAAAAATATTCGCAGATTGCTCAAACATCAACGTTATCGTATTGAAGATTTAAGAGCAGACCTGGACTTAAAAGCAGATACCGACAGGCTTTATACAACATCGGTTAACATAGTGCCTTCTGAATATGGCACTGGTTTTTGTGGTGGTAATGGACGCAGTCATAACTTATCAGCTGGCCCGACTGATGGTCTTTCAATTATCATTTATGAAAGGGGGCATTCAGGTGGGTTGGAATTATGTATCGATGCAAATGATTCAGAGTTCAGTCAACAGGATGTTGATGCTCATTCACACCGTCTTTTGAGTTTTTTTACAGCTATAGAATCTCAATTAGGTAATGAGATTGGTAGCTATGACATTTTGTTAAATGAAGAACGTGAGTTTTTTCTCAGTAATCAATTGCATGTGGATTATCCAGATACAACACTGATTCATGGTTTATTTGAGGAACAGGTCAAAGTCAACCCCAATGCCATTGCACTTGTGTTTGAGCAAGAAAGCATTAGTTATAAAGAACTCAATCAACGCGCAAATCAACTGGCGCATTATTTAATCGAGCAGGGTGTTAAGCCAGATGCTTTGGTGGGATTGTGTCTTGAGCGTTCGATTGAAATGATTATCGGTTTATTAGGGATAGCAAAAGCTGGTGGTGCGTATGTACCATTGGATCCAACTTATCCTGAGGCACGACTTACTTATCAAATCGCAGATGCTGATCTGAAGATCATGGTGACACAAGAATCATTGCAAGAGTTAATGATATCAGTGAAGTCTCTTCAAGCAGTATGTTTGGATAATGATGATATGCTTAAATGCCTACAAGGATATTCCAAACGCAATGTGAGTGTCAAGAAACAAGATTTGCAGGCTCAACATTTAGCCTATGTAATTTATACTTCTGGTACAACGGGTAATCCAAAAGGCGTGATGATTGAACATCAGGCGATGACCAATTTCTTATATGCTTTAGAAAATGGTTTGTGGCAGTTGGGTTCTGATGAACTCAAACTTTTGGCTGTAACGACAGTGTCCTTCGATATTGCTGGCCTTGAGTTATGGGGCGTGCTTTCACAAGGCGGTCAAATTGTATTGGCCTCACGCAAAGACCAGCTTGATCCGAGGCGTTTAAAATCATTATTAAACAAGCACGATATTAATTGTATGCAGGCGACGCCAACAACATGGCAATCATTGGTTGAATCTGGTTGGGAGGGTAAAGATGATTTATTGGCTTTATGTGGAGGCGAGGCCTTATCTGAAAAATTAGCTAATAATCTGACACCACTGTGCAGTCATTTAATGAATTGTTATGGTCCAACAGAGGCCACGATTTGGTCTTTGATTGATGCGGTAGATACCTCTAAAGGTGTTGTATTGAGTGGTGCACTGAATAATTACAGTCATTTTGTTTTGAATGAGCATCAGCAGATGGTTCCTTTGGGTGTTATGGGTGAACTGTATATTGGTGGTGCAAGTTTGGCTCGTGGTTATCTTAATCAAGAAGAACTCACTCAAGAACGTTTTATCGCTAATCCATTTTTTGATGTAAATAACCCGACCAGCAGTGAGCGACTGTATAAAACAGGCGATTTGGTGCGTTGGCTACCTGATGGGAATATTGAATATTTGGGGCGTATAGATCATCAAGTAAAATTACGCGGCTTCCGTATTGAGTTGGGTGAAATCGAAGCGCAATTATTGACACAAGAATCGGTACATAGCACCGCTGTTATTCTTGATGAGATTAATAATGACAGTCTATTGGTGGCTTATATCACACTCAATGACGGTTATGAACTGGACAGCGAATCCTTGCATCAGTACTTGGGTATGTCTTTGCCAGAGTATATGGTTCCTGCTATTTATAAAGAGTTGGATGCATTACCATTAACCAATAATGGTAAAGTCGATCGCAAAGCCTTGCCCAAAGTTGATGATGTGCATTTGACACAGGCTCAATACGAGGCACCACAAGGTGAAACAGAAGTTGTATTGGCTCAAATATGGCAGGCTCTATTCAGTACAGAACAAGTCAGTCGCAATGATAACTTTTTCAACTTAGGTGGGCACTCTCTTATCGCAACTCGATTAATTGCTCAAATTGATCAGTCACTTGGTATTGATGTGCCTTTTAAAACGGTATTTGCTCATCCAATATTAAATCATCTTGCCACTGCTATAGACAAACTTGAAAACAGCTTCAGTTCAACCAGTATTACAAAGGTTCCGCAGATGTGTTTGTCTTATGCTCAACAGCGTTTATGGTTGCAAGATCAAATTGTCGGCAGCAGTGTTCACTATAACATGTCTGGCAGTTTGGTTTTGACCGGTGAATTGAACCTCAAGGCTTTGAATGACACTATATTAACAGTCATTACCCGGCATGAAAGTTTGCGAACTTACTTTGTTCAGGCAGAAAACGGTGATCCAGTTGCAAAAAAACAAACCATTGAATCATTTACATTGCCTGTGGTTGATCTTTCCACATTAACAGAAGCACAACGATTAAAACAAAAACAGGTGTTTCTTGATTTGGGTGCAAAACAAGCTTTCGATTTAAGTGCTGATTTGATGATCAGGGGCAAATTACTTAAATTGGCAAAACATGAGCATGAGTTACAACTGACTATGCACCATATAGCCTCTGATGGTTGGTCTATATCGCTGTTATTCTCTGAAATCAGTACATTGTACGATGCCTATTCACACGATAAGGCCAATCCATTGCAAGCATTGAAGATTCAATACAAAGACTACGCACACTGGCAACGTAAGTGGTTACAAAGCGATCAATTCACTCAACAATTAAATTACTGGACTCAACAATTAGAAGATTTGCCAACATTACATAATGTGCCATTGGATAAACCCCGACCCAAAGCACAAACCTTTGTGGGTGACACCCATTTTTCAACAGTATTACCTCAATTAACTGAACAATTTAATCAACTTTGTCAGTCAGAAGGTGCGACTTTATTTATGGGTTTACACGCCTTGTTTTCGGTTTTATTGTCGCGTTATAGTAACGAAAAAGACATCGTTATGGGCACGCCGATTGCCAATAGGGAACAGACAGAAATTGCCGAATTAATTGGCTTTTTTGTCAATAATTTGGTGCTACGTTGTCAGCTGTCAGAGTCATCAAGTTTTATCGATGTATTAAACCAGAGCAAAGGTACCTTACTGGATGCTTATTCACATCAACAAGTGCCTTTTGACAAAATTGTCGAACAATTGCAACCAGAACGCAGCGTAGAATACAGCCCATTATTTCAGATTATGTTGGTGTTGCAGAACAATGAGGATGAAAAGATCAATCTTTCAGGATTAACAGCCTCTTCATTGGACCACAGTGCTGATGACAACATTGCGCCCTATGATTTGACACTTGAGATAAAAGAAAACGATCAGGGCCTGCATTTGGGTTGGAAATACAATACAGATTTATTCAACCGTGACACGATCAAAAGAATGTCTGTTCATTTTGATCACCTTTTAATGGCCATATGCGAGGTTCCAGAACAAAATATCTTCGATATCGACATATTATCTGAACCTGAACGCCATCATTTATTATGTGATTTAAATCATACTCAAGCCGATTATCAACAAGCAGCCCTTGTTCATGAATTGTTCGAAGATCAGGTGAGGGCCAATCCCAATGCCACTGCCGTGGTGTTTGAAGAGATGAGCTTGAGTTACAAAGAGTTGAATCAACGTGCCAACCAATTGGCTCATTACTTGGTTGAACAGGGCGTTAAGCCAGATACACTGGTTGGTTTGTGTCTTGATCGTTCACTTGAAATGATCATCGGTCTGTTGGGTATATTAAAAGCAGGTGGGGCCTATGTACCACTTGACCCGACTTATCCTGAGGCCAGATTAACTTATCAGATCAACGATGCTGATTTGAATATCATCATCACGCAAGAGTCTTTACAGGGTCTATTCACAACGCTGTCGTCTGCTCAGCCCATATGTTTGGATAATGATGAGACGTGTGACTGTTTGCAAAATTATTCCAAACGCAATATCAGTGCCAAAAAACTCGGTTTGCATGCCAACCATTTGGCCTATGTGATTTATACTTCTGGCACCACTGGTATGCCCAAAGGTGTGATGATTGAGCACAGAAGTTTGAACAACCTCATTACTGATCATGTTCAAAAATTTGATGTTGTGCCAAGCAGTCGAGTTTTACAAATCGCATCAATAGCCTTTGATGTAGCCACCTGTGAGATTTCCATAGCGTTGACAGAAGGCGCTACTTTGGTGCTGCTCAATGATGAGCAAGTCAAATCATCAAGCGATATTTCACACGTTGTTAATACCCATGGGGTATCCCATATTATTATTACACCAGCATTATTGTCATTACTGGATCACACCCAGTTTGATACGGTAAAAACATTGGTGGTTGGCGGAGAGCATTGTCCTGAACAATTGGTGTCTTTATGGTCTCAGGGTCGTAAATTTATCAATGATTATGGTCCATCGGAAGCGACAATCAGTGCAACATCAGCTGTGTATACCAGTCAAGTTTCCAAATTGCACATTGGACAACCCAATTTAAATACCCAAGTGTATGTTTGTTCAGAGAATGGTGTGCTGCTGCCTAAGGGCATAGCCGGAGAACTGCTGATTGGAGGTGTGGGTTTGGCTCGAGGCTATTTAAACAGGCCTGAGCTTACTGCAGAAAAATTTGTGCTTAATCCGTTTTATGACAGCCATAATCCCAGCAGCAGTAAGCGCCTGTATAAGACGGGTGATTTGGTGCGTTGGCAGGCAGATGGCAACATAGAGTTTTTAGGCCGAATTGATACCCAAGTCAAGCTCAGGGGATTCAGGATTGAACTGGAAGAAATTGAAAGCCAACTGTCCATGCTTGATGGCGTAAGAGATGCCGTGGTTGTGCTTGATAAAGGTCTCAATGGAGAGGGTCGATTGGTGGCTTACTACACCACCAATGAAGATCATATTGAAGAAAATAACCCTCAGACAGAAGAAGGCATGCTTGATAACCAGAAGACAATCAGCCACAGCGAATCATTGAAAGAGGCCTTGAGTGAATCTTTACCGGATTACATGGTTCCTGCTGTTTATATGAAGTTGGATGCTTTTCCATTGAGTGGCAGTGGCAAAGTGGATCGTAAAGCCTTGCCTAAACCCAATTATGAACATTTGTTATCTGCTCAGTATGAAGCGCCACAGACCGACACTGAAATCGCTCTGGCGGCAATATGGCAGGATTTATTGAATATTGATCAGGCTGGACGCCACGATAATTTCTTCAATCTGGGTGGTCATTCATTATTGGCTGTTCGCCTTGTCTCTTTGGTGCAACAGCTCATGCAGCGATCATTGAGCTTACAAACATTATTTGAACATCCTACACTTAAAAACTTGTCTAAAGTCCTGGATGAGGCAAAGCAATCCGAGTTAACGCCGATTGTTTCAGCTGATCGTTCACAAGCTTTGCCATTATCATGGGCGCAACAGCGTTTATGGTTTATCGCACAATTAGAAGGTGGTAATGCGGCTTATCATATTTCAGGTGCTGTTCGATTAAAAGGGGATTTGTCAAACCGTGCCTTAGAGCAGGCATTTACCACTATTATTGCCCGTCATGAAGCGTTGCGCACCACATTTAAGGATGCAGATGGTGATGTCAGACAAACCATTATTTCGAGTGAGGATTTTCAATTCAAATTGGCACAAAAGGATTTATGTGGCGTTAATAATCAGCCCAATAAATTAACTCTTGAAGCCGAAGCATTCAATCAAATGCCCTTTGATTTAATCACTGGTCCATTGATCAGGGCCATGTTATTAAAGTTATCAGAACAAGAGCACGTCTTGTTGTTGACCATGCACCATATCGTTTCAGATCGTTGGTCGATGGATGTATTGGTAGAGGAGTTTAATGTGTTGTATGACGCTTATCGTTTAGGTAAGCCTCATCAGTTACCAGCATTACCCATTCAATATGCCGATTATTCTGTATGGCAACGCACTGAACTCAGCAGCGAAGTATTGGCAAAACAAGGAAATTATTGGTCAAAACATTTGTCTGATGCTCCCGAGTTGTTGAGCCTGCCGGCGGATCATGCTCGCCCGCCAATGCCAAGTTATCGAGGCGCAAGTGTTAGCATTGAATTCACTCCAGAGCTGAGCCAACAGGTCAGAACGCTGGCCTTAAGCCAAGGCATGACCGTACACATGGTATTGCATGCGGTGTGGGCAGTGTTGTTATCGCGTTTAAGTGGTCAGGATCAGATAGTGATCGGTACACCGGTTGCCAACCGTCAACGTCCTGAAATAGAGGGTTTAATTGGTTTCTTTGTCAATACTTTGGCTTTACGTGTCGATTTAAGTGCCGATTTACCGGTTAAAGAAGTGCTTTCACAAGTCAAGACCATTACTTTGGAAGGTTATAACAATCAGGATGTGCCTTTTGAGCAAGTGGTTGAATTGCTGCAACCAGAACGGAGCCTGCGTTACAGTCCAGTTTTTCAAGCACTGTTTAATTTTATCCAAAGTGATTTAGACGGCAGTATAAGTTTATCAGGTTTATCATCAGATGGGGTTGATCTTGGTTTAAACACGGTGGCTAAATTTGATTTGACACTTTCTCTTTCTGATGGCAATAAAACAGCTGAGGACAGTGCCGATTGTATCGCAGGTACTTTAGAGTATGCTTGTGATTTATTTGATGAAGCAACAATCCAGCGCTGGTCAGAATATTTTGCTCGATTGGTAGCTGCATTTGTCAAGGGCATTGATGTGCCTTTATCTCAGCTGGCCATGCTGTCTGAGGCCGAATCTCAATATTTGTTGGTGGATTTAAACCAAACACAAGCTGATTATCCAGATACGGCATTGATTCATGGTTTGTTCGAGGAGCAGGTCAACAACAACCCATCAGCGATTGCTGTGGTGTTTGGTGAGGACAATATAACTTACAAAGCGTTAAACCAACGCGCCAATCAATTGGCTCATTATTTAATTGAACAGGGCGTTCAAGCAGATACATTGGTGGGTTTGTGTCTTGACCGTTCGATTGATATGGTCGTTGGTTTGTTGGGTATATTAAAAGCCGGTGGTGCTTACGTGCCACTGGATGCAGCTTATCCCGAGGCCAGATTGGCCCATCAAATTAAAGATGCTGATCTGAACATCATCCTCACCCAAGAATCTTTACAGGATCTGGTTGTATCAGCCGCGCCTGAGTCCATTGAATCCATATGTCTGGATAATGAGGACATGTTTGCATGCTTACACAGTTATTCCAAACGCAATCCCGGAGCTAAAAAGCAAGGTTTACATGCCCAAAATTTGGCTTATGTGATTTACACCTCTGGCACCACAGGCAATCCAAAAGGCGTATTGATTGAGCATCAAAACGTTACTTCGCTGGTGATGAACAACAATTATGCCAGCTTTTCTGATGAAACAGTCATGTTGTTTCATTCATCGGTGTCTTTTGATGCGGCCACCTTTGAAATCTGGGGCGCTTTATTGAATGGTGGCCGTTTAATTGTGCAGGATAACAGCCTGATTGAGATGTCGGCTCTTGGCGATTTCTTGTCTGAGCATCGCATCAATACCGCCTGGATGACAGCACGATTGTTTGATCAGTTTGTGGTGAGTTATGACAAACCATTGGCTGATATGCGTTATTTATTGGCCGGTGGCGAACAAGTGAATGTAGAAATGTTCAGTCAGATGAAGCGACTGAATCCACAGCTGAATTTAGGCAATGGCTATGGTCCAACTGAAAACACCACCTTCAGTTGTACTTATGGCATGCCCGATGATTTTGATGCAGCTATGACCAACATACCTATTGGTAAGCCTTTGGCCAATCGAGGGGCTTATGTTCTGGATCAACACCTCAAGTTGTGTCCACAGGGTGTGGTTGGAGAATTGTATGTCAGCGGTGCAGGTTTGGCTCGGGGTTATTTGAACCAGCCAGAGTTGACTGCAGAAAAGTTTATCACCAACCCATTTTATGATGCGGATGCTGTTAATGGCAGCAAACGCTTGTATAAAACCGGTGATTTGGTGCGTTGGTTGCCAGATGGTAATATTGAATTTGTTGGTCGTGTCGATCATCAAGTGAAATTGCGTGGTTTCCGCATTGAATTGGGTGAAATAGAATCACAATTACAAAACCAAAAATCGGTAAGAGATGCCGTGGTGGTACTTGATGAAGAGCGATTGATTGCTTACATTACCGCCAGTGAAGGTTTTGAGCCAGATAATGAATCATTGCGTCAGGATCTAACTGTATCATTGCCAGAATATATGGTGCCGTCTATCTATGTAACGCTTGATAATATACCATTAACCAGCAATGGTAAAGTGGACCGTAAGGCCTTGCCGAAGCCAAGTGATGAGCATTTGGCACAAGCTGAGTATGAAGCACCACAAACTGAAACAGAAATCGCTCTGGCAGCAATATGGCAGGATTTGTTGAATGTTGAACTGGTCAGCCGATACGACAACTTCTTTAACTTGGGCGGGCATTCATTATTGGCTGTTCGCCTTGTTTCCTCGGTGCAAGAACAGTTGCAAAGATCATTGAGTTTACAAGCTTTATTTGAACAACCGATACTCAAAGATTTATCTAATGCTTTGGATGAAGCAAAACAATCCGAGTTAACTTCAATTGCGTTAGCTGATCGTTCACAACCTCTGCCGTTGTCATGGGCTCAACAGCGTTTATGGTTCATTGCTCAATTAGAGGGCGGTAATGCAGCCTACCATATTCCGGGTGCTGTTCAATTAGATGGAGACTTATCACGCGATGCCCTAGAGTTGGCATTGACTACCATTGTTGCCCGTCATGAAGCTTTGCGTACGGTATTTAAGAAAATCAATGGTGATGTCTGGCAAGAAGTCATTTCTGTTGAAGCTTTTGAGTTTGAGCTAGAACACACAGATTTACGCACCGTTGAAGATCAACAAAGTGATTTAGTCATGGAGGCGCAAGCTTTTAATCAAAGACCTTTTGATTTAACCACTGGCCCGTTGATTCGTGCACAGTTAGTTCAGTTATCAAATCAACAGCATGTATTATTGGTGGCAATGCACCACATTGTATCAGATGGTTGGTCAATGGGTGTATTGGTGCAAGAGTTTAATGCACTCTATGAAGCATACCGTTTGCATAAACCCAATCCATTGACCCCATTGCCCATTCAATATGCGGATTATTCAGTATGGCAACGCACTGAACTTGGTGGTGATGTACTGGCACAGCAAAGTGCCTATTGGGCAGAGTACTTGACTGGTGCCCCTGAGTTATTGAGTGTACCCACAGATCACCCACGCCCGGCAATGCCGAGTTATCGAGGATCCAGTATTGGTATTGAATTGGCACCAGAGCTGAGCCAGCAAGTCCGAACGTTGGCTTTAAGTCAAGGCATGACTGTACACATGGTATTGCATGCGGTGTTTTCATTATTGTTGTCGCGTTTAAGTGGTCAGGATCAAGTTGTGGTGGGCACGCCTGTTGCTAATCGTCAACGTCCTGAAATAGAAGGTTTGATTGGCTTTTTTGTCAATACTTTGGCATTACGTGCTGATTTCAGTGAAGATTTAACGGTCAAGGAATTATTATCACAAGTCAAGTCGGTGACCTTGAACGGCTATGCCAATCAGGATGTGCCTTTTGAGCAGGTGGTTGAACTGGTGCAACCAGAACGTAGTTTAAGTTATAGCCCAGTTTTCCAAGCACTTTTCAACTTTTTACAGGATGATGCAGAAGGCGATTTAAGTTTATCGGGTTTGACTTCAGATGGTGTTGATTTTGAACCAGAAACAATGGCGAAGTTTGATTTAACTTTATCACTTACTGATACAAAAACTGTGAATGAAGATAATGGCATTCTAGGCAGCTTAGAGTACGCTCAAGATTTATTTGATGAGACGACCATCCAAAGATGGTCTCATTACTTTATTTGTTTATTGACTGAATTTGTTCTTGATGTCCAAGCCAATGTACACCAGTTGCCGATGCTACCAGAGGCTGAACGTCAAGACTTGTTGGCAGATTTACATAAAACGCAATCCAGCTATCCTGATGAACCACTGATTCATACCATGTTTGAACAACAGGCCAAAACCAATCCTGGTGCGATCGCGTTGGTTTATACTTCTAAGACTTTAAGTTATCAAGAGTTGAATGAACAATCGAATCAACTGGCCCATTATCTGATCGAGCAGGGCGTTAAGCCCGATACCTTGGTAGGTCTGTGTCTTGAGCGTTCGTGCGAAATGATTGTTGGTTTGTTGGGTATATTAAAAGCTGGTGGCGCTTATGTACCATTGGACCCACATAATCCGGTTGAGCGCTTGGCTTATCAGATTAGCGATGCGCAACTCGATATTGTTGTGACACAATCATCGGTGGCTGCAAATTTGCCAACAACATCTTCACAAGCGTTGTGTTTGGATGAAATTGGCTTTCAAAAAACACTTATGGCTTATTCAACGGATAATCCAGATGCCCAGCAGCTGGGTTTATGTGGTGACAATCTGGCTTATGTGATTTATACCTCAGGTACAACAGGCAAACCCAAAGGGGTGATGACAGAGCATCATAATGTCAGTCATTTATTCAGTGCATCACAAGAATTATTTGATTTCAACCATGATGATGTGTGGAGTTTGTTCCATTCCATAGCCTTTGATTTCTCGGTATGGGAATTATGGGGTGCTTTGATTTACGGTGGTCGTTGTGTGATTATTTCTCAAGGTGTGAGCCAGTCTTCTGATGATTTTTATGGACTACTAGTAGATGAACAAGTGACGGTACTGAATCAAACCCCAAGTGCTTTTAAACTGCTGAGTGATGTTGCATTGAGATCTAATTCACAGTTGGCCTTGCGTTATGTGGTGTTTGGTGGTGAGGCTTTAAATACCAGCATGTTACAGCCTTGGGTATCCGCATTTGGTTGTGGTACACCTGAGTTGATCAATATGTATGGCATCACAGAAACCACTGTACATGTTACGCATAAATTATTGAATGAAAAGGATATTATTTCAGGTGGTGTGAGTAATATTGGTTGTGCTTTGCCTCATTTGTCGACAGTGATTTTAAGTCCAGCCCAACAGTTGGTGCCAATGGGTGTTGCTGGTGAACTTTATGTTGCTGGTGGTGGTTTGGCCAGGGGGTATTTAAATCAGATTGAATTGACGCAAGAACGGTTTATAACCAATCCATTTTTTAATGAAGGTGATTCAGACAGTTGTGCCTTGTTGTATCGTACAGGTGATGTTGTGCGTTATTTACCGAATGGTAACTTAGAATATTTAGGTCGAGCTGATCATCAGGTGAAATTGCGTGGTTTCCGTATTGAGCTGGGTGAAATTGAGTCACAATTGTTGAGTTTGGAATCAGTCAGTGATGCAGTGGTGGTACTTGACGATAGTATTGATGATGGTCGATTAGTGGCCTATATTGTATCTAGCGATGATTCTGATTTGGACAGTGAATCATTGCGTCAGGGTTTAAGCGATTCATTGCCTAAATACATGATCCCAGCCATCTATATTGAATTAGAAACTTTACCATTAACCGGTAATGGTAAAGTGAATCGCAAAATGTTGCCTCAGGTTGATGATGAGCATTTGGAACAGGCTAAGTATGAAGCACCACAAACTGAAACTGAAGTCATATTGGCGGAGATTTGGCAGGATTTACTTAATGTTGAACAAATCAGTAGGCATGATAACTTTTTCAAATTAGGTGGACATTCACTGCTTATTATTCGCTTAATGGCTGAATTACAAGCTTTAGAATTAACAGCGAGTGTACGAACTGTATTTGATTACCCTGTTTTGAAAGATTTGGCAAACGTGTTAAGTCAATCTGATAAAAATAGTTTCCAAGCCCCTGCTAATTTAATTACAGCTGGTTGTACTCATTTAACACCAGAACTCTTACCATTGGTGAGCTTGGAACAATCACATATTGATAGATTACTTGAACAAATACCAGGTGGTGTTGAAAATATTCAGGATATTTATCCGTTAGGGCCTTTACAGGAAGGGATTTTATTTCACCATATATTGAGCTCTCCAGAGTCAGGCGATGCATATGTTGTGCCGTTCCCTGTAACTTTGTCTAACCGCGAACAAGCAGATCGCTTTATTCAAGCATTAAACCTTGTTATTGCTCGTCATGATGTATTGCGTACAGCTATTTTTTGGGATGATTTACCACAACCAGTACAAGTGGTATTACGCGAGATTCCTATTGTTGCGAACGAACTGACTCTAGATCCCTCACGTTCTGCATCAGCACAATTGCGTGCACACATAGCACCGGGTCAATTATGGATGGACTTGGGGCAAGCACCATTGTTACGTTTGGACATGGCAGCAGACCCTCATTCTGAACAAGTGTTTATTATCATATTACAGCACCACATCATCAATGACCATATTGGTCTTGAGACCTTAGTGAAGGAGGTGGGGGCTTATCTTGCAATAGATGAAGATGAGGACGGTTCAATCGATTTGCCAGTAGAAGTGCCTTATCGAGAGTTTATTGCACACACTTTGATGTTGGCTGAAAGTGGGGCGTCAAAAGCCTACTTTGAATCACGTTTAAGTGATATAGATGAACCGACTGCCCCTTTTGGTCTCTATGATACTCAGGTTGATGCTGCTCAAGTGAACGCATTTGATTATACTTTCGATGAAGGTATTTGTCGAAATATGCGTCAAATGTGTTCTCATTTAGACATCAGTATTGCCAGTGTTTTTCATTTAGTCTGGGGTGTGATCATTGGCCGTTGTAGTGGCCTTGAAGATGTGGTTTTTGGCACGGTGCTATCAGGTCGATTACAAGGTTCTCAAGGCGCTGCGGGTAGTTTAGGGTTGTTTATTAATACGCTGCCGATTCGTTTATCACTCAATGGAGATATTAAAGGTGCGTTGAAAAAAACACATCATGATTTATTAAATTTGTTGGAGCATGAACAGTCATCTTTGTCAATGGTGCGCGATTGTACTGGCTTATCTAGTGATGCACCGTTGTTTACTAGTTTACTCAACTACCGACGGAACGAATCTGATCATGATGTTCAACCCCTTCGAGAATCAGAGACAATCAAGATGGGAGACATTACAGAAATTGTTGGTATAGAAGGTTATGAGCGGACTAATTACCCGTTGACCTTGAATGTCAATGATTTCCATAGCACACAGTACAGTTTAAGTCTTCTGGCAATCGATGAAATAGATGGAGAAAGGTTGATCGGTTATGTGCAAACGACGATAGAATCGCTAGTAAAATTGTTTGTAGACAATGCTGAAGTAGGCTTAATGACGCCATTAAAGGACCTCTCGATTTTATCGAAGGATGAACATAAGCACTTATTGGTTGATTTAAATCAAACCCAAGCAGATTATTTAGATACAGCACTGATTCATGAATTGTTTGAAGAACAAGCCAAAGCCAACCCTGCTGCAATTGCAGTGGTGTTCGAGCAAGAGAGTATAAGCTATAAAGAACTGAATCAACGCGCAAATCAATTGGCTCATTACTTAATCGAACATGGTGTTAAACCAGATACCTTGATTGGTTTGTGTCTTGATCGTTCGATTGAGATGGTGATTGGTTTGTTAGGGATATTAAAATCTGGTGGGGCCTATGTGCCATTGGACCCAACTTATCCTGAGACAAGATTAACTTATCAAATTACAGATGCTGATTTGAAAATCATAGTGACACAAGAATCTCAGCAAGAATTAATGACATCTTCGGGTTCTATTCAATCAATATGTTTGGATAATGATGAGATGCTTGAGTGTTTGAAAGGGTATTCCAAACGCAATGTGAGTGCTATGAAACAAGGTTTAGGAGCTCAGAATCTTGCTTATGTGATTTATACCTCTGGTACAACAGGTATGCCCAAAGGGGTGATGATTGAGCATTGTAATACTGTTGCATTATTGTCTTGGGCTTTAAAAACTTATCAAGACTCTGAGCTTAAAGGTGTTCTTGCCTCTACTTCTATTTGCTTTGACTTATCAGTATTTGAATTATTCGCATCACTATCAAGTGGCGGATGTGCCTTTGTTGTGAAAGATATTCTTGATCTTTATGAGATGGAGAATACTGATCAATTAACCCTGATTAATACGGTCCCCTCAGCCATCGAAGCATTATTGTCGATGGACAGTTTACCGGCTTCAGTGAAAACCATTAATTTAGCGGGAGAGGCCCTAAAACAACAGACGGTTGATAAACTTTATCACTCAGGTATCGACAAGGTTTACGACTTGTATGGCCCATCAGAAGACACCACATATTCTACTTATGTATTGCGTGAGTTGAATGGCCAAGCCAGCATTGGTAAGCCAGTTGATAATGAGCAGGCCTATATTGTCGATTCACATATGAATTTGTGCCCTCTTGGGGTTCCCGGTGAATTATTGATAGGAGGCGCGGGTTTAACACGTGGTTATTTAAACCAGGAAGAACTGACTACTGAGAAATATATTGTTAATCCTTTTCATGATGCTACTAGCAGTAACAGTAGCAAGCGATTGTATAAAACAGGTGATTTGGTACGCTGGTTACCTAATGGAAATATTGAGTACTTGGGTCGTATAGATCATCAAGTAAAATTGCGTGGCTTCCGTATTGAATTGGGTGAGATTGAAGCGCAATTATTAAGTCAAGAGTCAGTACGTGATGCTGTTGTGGTACTTGACAATACCCTTGATGATGCCCAGTTAGTGGCATATTTTGTATGCAATGATGCTGCTGATTTAGACAGTGAGTTTTTACGTAAAGGCTTAAATGTATCATTGCCAGAGTACATGGTGCCACAGATCTATATTGAGCTAGAGGCCTTACCATTAACCAGCAATGGTAAAGTGGATCGCAAAGCTTTGCCTAAGCCTGGTGATGAACATTTTGCACATGCTGAATTTGAAGCTCCTCAAAGTGAAATAGAAGTCATATTGTCGGAGATTTGGCAGGGCTTACTGAATGTTGATCAAGTCGGTCGACATGACAATTTCTTTGAATTGGGTGGACACTCATTATTGGCCATCCGTCTTGTTTCGTTGGTGCAACAGCAATTGGAGCACTCATTGAGTTTACAAGCTTTATTCGAACATCCAGTGCTTAAAGATTTATCTAAGGCCTTGGACGAAGAAAAACAAACCAAGCTGAGGCCTATTGCATCAGCAGACCGCACTAAACCTTTACCACTGTCATGGGCACAACAGCGCTTGTGGTTTATTGCTCAATTAGACGGTGGTAATGCCGCGTATCATATTCCTGGTACGGTTCAATTACAAGGTGAACTCTCACGTGGTGCCTTAGAGCAAACATTTACTACTATCATTGCTCGTCATGAAGCCTTGCGCACGGTATTTAAGGAAGTCGATGGTGATGTTTGGCAAGAAATTATTTCCCCAGAAGTTTTTAACTTCAAGTTGGAGCATAAGGATTTAAGTAACATTGAGGATCAGCAAAGTGAGTTAGCGATTAAGGCCGAAGTATTCAATCAAATGCCTTTTGATTTAACCACAGGCCCACTGATTCGTGGAATGTTAGTGCAATTATCAGATCACGCTCATGTATTGTTGGTGACGATGCATCATATAGTTTCTGATGCTTGGTCTATGGGCGTATTGGTGCAAGAGTTTAATGTATTGTATGAAGCCTATCGTTTAGGTCAGCCCAATCCGCTACCTGATTTTTCGGTTCAATATGTCGATTACTCTGTATGGCAGCGCACTGAACTTGGCGGTGATATATTGACACAACAAAGTGTATATTGGACAGAACATTTGGCTGATGCTCCAGAACTGTTAAGCCTACCAATAGATCATCCACGCCCAGCGATGCCAAGTTACCGAGGCGGTGTTGTTGATATAGAATTGGACTCACAGGTGAGCAAACAAGTAAGAGCCTTGGCCTTAAGTCAAGGCATGACTGTGCATATGGTATTACATGCAGTGTGGTCGATATTGTTGTCACGCTTAAGTGGTCAAGACCAGATTGTGGTGGGTACACCAGTGGCTAATCGTCAACGCCATGAAGTTGTAGGTTTGATTGGTTTATTTGTTAATACTTTAGCCCTACGAGTGGATTTAAGTGAGGATTTAAGTGTTAAAGAAATACTTTCACAGGTCAAGTCAATCACGTTGGCAGGTTATGCCAATCAAGATGTACCTTTTGAGCAAGTAGTTGAACTGGTACAACCAATGCGGAGCCTGAGCTATAGCCCAGTGTTTCAAGCAATGTTTAATTTTACGCAGAATGGCGCAGATGGTAATTTAAACTTGTCTGGTTTATCCTCAGGTGATGTGGCTCTTGAGTCTGATGTGCTAGCGAAGTTTGACCTGACTCTTTCTCTTGTTGATACCAAAAATGAGAATGATGATGCTAACAATGATAATAGTATTGTAGGTGGTTTAGAGTATGCCAGTGATTTATTTGATGAAAATACTATCCAGCGATGGTCGGGTTATTTTAACCGTTTGATTGCAGCATTTGTCAGTGATATTGAGGCTCCTTTGCGTGAGTTATCAATGTTATCAGAGACTGAACATCAATACTTGTTGGTGGATTTAAACCAAACCCAAACAGACTATCCAGACACAGCGCTGATTCACAGTTTTTTTGAAGATCAAGTCAAAGTCAATCCTGCAGCAATTGCAGTAGTGTTTGAGCAATATAGTTTAAGTTATAAAGAGTTGAATCAAAAATCGAATCAACTCGCCCATTATTTAATCGAACAAGGTGTTAAGTCTGGTACTTTGGTCGGACTGTGTCTTGATCGTTCACTTGAGATGGTCATTGGTATGTTGGGGATATTAAAATCGGGTGGTGCCTATGTACCATTGGATCCAACTTACCCTGAGGCCAGATTGGCTTATCAAATCACAGATGCTGATCTCAATATCATTGTGACACAAGAATCTCAGCAAGAATTAATGACATCAGTGAAGTCTATTCAACTAGTATGCTTGGATAATGATGAGATGCGTGATTGTTTGCAAGGCTATTCCAAACACAATGTGAGTGCCCAAAAACAAGGTTTAGGAGCTCAAAATCTTGCTTATGTGATTTATACCTCTGGTACAACAGGCAAACCCAAAGGGGTGATGATTGAACACCGTAATACGGTTGCTTTGTTATCTTGGGCTCTTAAAACCTATCAAGATTCTGAGCTTAAGGGCGTTCTTGCCTCTACCTCAATTTGTTTTGATTTATCGATATTTGAATTATTCGCATCATTATCAAGCGGCGGATGTGCCTTTGTTGTGAAAGATATTCTTGATCTTCATCAGATGGAAAATACCGATGATTTAACTCTGATTAATACGGTTCCCTCAGCCATTGAAGCATTATTATCAATGGGTACTTTACCGGCCTCAGTGAAAACCATTAATTTGGCAGGTGAGGCTTTAAAACAACAGACTGTTGATAAACTTTATCACTCAGGCGTCAACAAGGTTTACGATCTGTATGGTCCATCAGAAGACACCACATATTCTACTTATGTGTTGCGTGAGTTAAATGGCCAGCCCAGTATTGGTAAGCCCATTCATAATGAGCAGGCCTATATTGTCGATTCACATATGAGTTTGTGTCCTCTTGGTGTATCTGGAGAATTATTGATAGGAGGTGCGGGTTTAACTCGTGGTTATTTAAACCAGGAAGAATTGACAGCCGAAAAATATATTACCAATCCATTTTACGATGCTGATGGCAACAGTAGTAAGCTATTGTATAAAACTGGTGACTTGGTGCGCTGGTTACCCAATGGAAATATTGAGTACCTAGGGCGTATAGATCACCAAGTGAAGCTGCGCGGTTTTCGCATTGAGTTGGGTGAGATTGAAGCGCAATTATTAAGTCAAAAATCAATAAGTGATGTCGTTGTAGTGCTTGATGATACTTTTGGTGATGGTCGTTTGGTGGCTTATCTTGTATCCAGTGATGATGTTGACTTAGACAATGAATTGTTACGTCAAAATTTAAGTATCTCATTACCAGAATATATGGTGCCACAAATCTATATAGAACTGGAGGCGATGCCTTTAACTGCTAATGGTAAAGTGGATCGTAAGGCTTTACCCAAAGTAGATGATGAACACTTGGCACATGCTCAGTATGAGGCACCACAAAGCGAAACAGAAGTCATATTGACGGAGATTTGGCAAGAATTGCTTCATGTTGAGCAAGTCAGTAGACACGATAACTTTTTTAAGTTAGGTGGACATTCTTTATTGGCTGTTCGCCTCGTTTCGTTGGTACAACAACACATGCACCGATCATTGAGTTTACAATCTTTATTTGAACAACCCATACTGAAAGATTTATCTAAAGCCTTGGATGAAATAAAGAAAGCTGAGTTAACGCCCATTGCATTAACTGATCGAACACAACCTTTAAAGTTGTCATGGGCACAACAGCGTTTGTGGTTTATCGCACAATTAGAGGGTGGTAATGCAGCCTATCATATTTCTGGAGCTGTTCAATTACAGGGTGATCTGTCACATGATGCCTTAGAGTTGGCATTGGGGACCATTGTTGCTCGTCATGAAGCCTTACGCACGGTGTTTAAGGAAGTTGATGGCGATGTTTGGCAAGAAATTGTTTCAAGTAGAGATTTTAAATTCGAATTAGCCTATAAAGATTTACACACCGTTGAAGATCCACAAGGTGAATTAACAAGCGAAGCTAAATCTTTTAATCAAAGGCCTTTTGATTTAACCACTGGTCCATTGATCCGTGGAATGCTAGTGCAGTTATCAGATGATGATCATGTGTTGTTGGTGGCTATGCACCATATTGTCTCGGATGGTTGGTCAATGGATGTATTGGCGCAAGAGTTTAATGCGCTATATGAAGCCTATCGCTTGGATAAGCCCAATCCGTTAACAGCATTGTCGATTCAATATGCAGATTATGCCCTATGGCAGCGCACTGAACTTGGTGGTGATGTATTAGCAAAACAAAGTGATTATTGGATAGAACATTTGATCGATATACCAGAGTTACTGAGTTTACCTACCGACCACCCACGTCCTGCGATGCCGAGTTATCAAGGTGGTGGTGTTGATTTTGAATTAGACCTACAGGTCAGCAAACACGTAAGAGAGCTGGCCTTAAGCCAAGGCCTGACTGTACACATGGTATTGTTTGCAGTGTGGTCGGTATTATTGTCACGCTTAAGCGGCCAAGATCAGGTTGTAGTGGGTACGCCAGTGGCCAACCGTCAACGTCATGAAGTCGAAGGCTTGATTGGTTTCTTTGTTAATACCTTGGCTTTACGTGTTGACTTGAGCCAAGACTTAAGTGTAAAGGAACTATTATCACAAGTCAAAGCTACCACTCTAGGTGGCTATGCCAATCAAGATGTACCCTTTGAACAAGTGGTAGAACTGGTACTAGCAGAACGTAGTTTACGTTATAGCCCAGTGTTTCAATCAATGTTCAATTTTGCGCAGAAAGACTCAGAAGGTGATTTAAGTTTATCAGGCCTGTCTTCAGAAGGTGTGGCTCTTGAGTCGGATGTTGTAGCTAAGTTTGATTTAACCCTTTCTCTTGTTGATACAAGAGGTGCGAACAATGATAATTGCATCGTAGGTACATTGGAATATGCTCGTGATTTATTTGATGAGGCAACCATCCAGCGTTGGTCAGGCTATTTTAGTCATTTGGTTGCAGCATTTGTCAGTGACATTCAGGCACCTTTGCATGAGTTATCCATGTTACCAGAGGCTGAACGTCAGCACTTGTTGGTGGATTTAAACCAAACCCAAGCAGATTACCCTGATACAGCACTGATTCATGGTTTGTTTG
>CAYGTC010000031.1:0-47261 GCA_964352735.1 uncultured Alcanivoracaceae bacterium
TCTTTCATAATCCTCGCGATATTATGATGGACAAGTCAAAACATCATATCTAGACCGGTTTGGCTGCCGTATTTAACTGGCTCGAATAATTTGTTCTGATATTCGGTTCAAAAACCTCTGCTGTTTTTGATTGACTCCCACGCAGCTTGAATTTCTTGAGTTTTTGTTTTTGCTACTTCTATCATTTCAGGCGGTAAACCTTTAGCGATCAATTTATCCGGATGATGTGAGCTCATGAGTTTTTTGTAGGCTCTTCTGATGTCTTTTTTGTTGGAGCTTTCAGAAACGCCCAACACTTGATAGGGGTTGATTCTTTGTTGGGTTGGTGGAGTCCATTGGTTTCTGTGGTTGGATTGAGAACCACCAGCATGGGTGTGCTGGCCATCAACATTAAAGCCTCGCATTTTTACTAAGACAACCAGTACTTGTTGTGGGAAATTTAGATACCCACAAATGTCCAATAATAAATTCCATTCAGCTCGATGAATGACAGATCGAGAAGCAGCAACATCAAGTAACATTTCCAAAAACATTTGTTTGACTGATCGGCCTGACATTTGTTGAAAACGGTCGATACAAGGTCTGATATCAAAATCAGTTTGTTTGCCTCTGTTAAAAAATTGAATGGCTAATCGCCTTTGGTCAGCGTTGAGTTGCATCTTTTGCATGATTTGTTCAGACTTCAAAATTTCATCTTCTGTTATCACACCGTCTACTTTTGCTATTTTGCCAATCGTCGTGAACAAAGCTTCAAAATAAGCCCTTTGTACGCGTTGAGTTTTAGTTGAATGACCAAGTAGGTTTTGTGAGACCCATCCCTGCACCCATGAACCAACCATTCCACCTAAAAATAAACCAAAAACGCCGCCTTTGGCAAAGCCAATAAAAGCACCAAT
Organism: uncultured Alcanivoracaceae bacterium; assembly: GCA_964352735.1. GTDB lineage: Bacteria > Pseudomonadota > Gammaproteobacteria > Xanthomonadales > Marinicellaceae > NORP309. Next base: position 897 of record CAYGTC010000031.1, read on the forward strand.
AAAAGCTCCAATCATATGAATACTATTCCAATAATGTTAAAATCTGTTTTTAAATTCACAACCGATGTATTTTACCGCAAGCATGATTAATTTACCTCTAATTCATAAAGGAAAAGTCAGAGATGTTTACCAAATCGATGACAGTCGTTTGTTAATGGTTGCTAGTGACCGTTTGAGTGCCTTTGATGTGGTTTTGCCAGATGTCATTCCTTATAAAGGACAGCTTTTAACGCAAATCTCTAATTTTTGGTTCAAGAAATCACAAGATATTATTGCAAATCACCTAACAAATACACCAGTGCAAGAAGTCATACCTGATGCTGATAGTGATTTGATAGGTCGTTCGGTCGTAGTAAAAAAACTGAGAGCACTTCCGGTTGAGGCCATAGTTAGAGGGTACATCATTGGTTCTGGTTGGAAGGATTATCAAAAAACTTCTACCGTGTGTGGTATTGCTTTACCAGCTGGTTTGCGACAAGCACAAAAGTTACCGCAAGCAATATTCACGCCTTCCTCAAAAGCACAGGTTGGCGATCATGATGAAAATATTACTTTTAAACAGATGATCAAGAAAATTGGTGAGGAACGTGCCATACAAGTCCGAGATGCCTCTCTTAAATTGTATCAATTAGCGGCAGATCATGCACAAAAAAATGGTATTATTATTGCTGATACCAAATTTGAATTTGGTTTGGATGAAAATGATCAATTGGTTCTGATGGATGAAGTTTTAACACCTGATTCATCGCGCTTTTGGAATCATGAAAAGTATCAAATTGGTATCAGCCCTGAAAGTTATGATAAACAATTTGTTCGTGATTATTTGGAAACATTGGATTGGGATAAGACTGCACCAGGGCCCAATATTCCAAAAAACATCATCAATGCTACAGCGGAGAAATACCATGAAGCCTACGAGCTCATCACCGGAGAAAAATTCTCAATCGATTCATGATCTATTAAGTGAATACTCACAAAGCCATCAGAATCGAACCAATAAATTAATTCATTACTTTTGTGTGCCTCTGATATTTTGGAGCTTTAGTGCGATTTTGTGGGCTGTAAAACTGCCTTATGTGATGAATTTAGCCATCATTGCTACTGTATTGACCAGTATCTACTATCTCAGTAAAGATTTGATGATCGCAGTACAAATGATTCTCTTCACATTATTGTGCTTGGGGTTGAATTGGTTTTTAGAGTCCAAGGGGTTGCCTTTATTGATGATCAGTATTGTGATTTTTGTATTGGCTTGGATTGCTCAATTCATTGGTCATAAAATTGAAGGAAAAAAACCTTCTCTTTTTAAAGATTTACAATTCTTATTGATAGGACCTGCTTGGATAGTTAAACAACTGTTTTCATAAGATCCATTTTCTACTTGTCACTGTAGTTTTGCTGAGATCTCTCATATTAAAAAGGCTCAATTAAGAGCCTTTTTAATATGTATGAGTATTGTAAATTATAAAAAATCAATTGTTGGTTGATATTTCTCCAGATTTAACTTTTGACATGAATTTTTCTAATTCACGTTTAACAACTGGAGCAAGGAAATACAAGCCAATAACATTTGGTAAGGCCATAGCAAATAACATTGCATCTGAAAAGCTTAGTACTGCTCCAAGGTTAACGGCAGAACCAATTACAATGAATACCAAAAACAGAATTTTGTAAGTGTTTTCCTGTTTTGTGCCATGTCCAAATAAATAAGTCCAAGCCCGCATGCCATAATAGGACCAGGAAATCATGGTTGAAAAAGCGAATAAAACAGCGGCACAGGTCAATACATATGGAAACCATGAAATGCCTGTTTCAAAGGCAGAAGATGTCAAGGCAATGCCTGTTAAACCTGTACCATTTGGACCGGCACCAACACCATCAACGCCACTGATGATGATCACCAATGCTGTCATGGTACATACCACTACTGTATCGATAAAAGGTTCATACAAAGCGACTAAACCCTCTGTGGCGGGGTGGTTGGTTTTTACAGCAGAATGGGCAATGGATGCAGAACCAATACCTGCTTCATTAGAAAAACCGGCACGTTGGAATCCAACAATTAAAACGCCAACCAACCCACCAAGTCCAGCTTGTGGATTGAATGCGCTTTCAAAAATCAATCCAAAAGCAGGTAAAATATTGTCATAATTAACCAAAATAATGAATAAACTGGTCACCATATATATTAAGCCCATCAACGGAACCAGTTTTGAGGTGACTTTAACGATACTTTTTATGCCTCCTAAAATAGAAATAGCGACAAAAACAGCAACTACAACACCAAAAACCCAACCATTTCTGTCTAAAAAGCTGCCTTCGCCACCTGTCATAACGACGACTTGTTCCAGAGATTGATTGACTTGGTACATGTTGCCGCCGCCCCATGAAGCACCGATACACATGATGGCAAAAAATACCGCTAAAACCTTACCAAATTTAGCGTAGCCTCTTTCAGCAAAACCTTTTGATAAGTAGCGCATTGGCCCACCATGAACTGAACCATCTGACTCGATATCCCTGTATTTTACGCCAAGTGTACACTCAACAAATTTACTGGACATACCGATGAAGCCAGCAACAATCATCCAAAAAGTTGCTCCAGCACCACCTAAACTAACAGCAGTAGCGACACCAGCAATATTCCCGAGTCCAACAGTGCCTGAAACAGCCGTTGCTAAAGCTTGAAAATGTGTCACTTCACCGGGGGCATTGGGGTCGTTGTATTTGCCTCTTATCAAGTTATAACCTATTTTAAATGATCTGATGTTTATGAATTTAAAATATATGGTGAAAAATATGGCTGCTACAATAAGCCATGCAAGTATGAAAGGCATGGACCCATCAGTAAATGGTATTGGCACTGGATAAAAAATGTATTTAAAAAGGAAAGCGGATATGGGGGCAACGGCATTATTAATGGCTTCGTCAATACCGTTTGCGTAAGTTAAAAATGGCAGCATCAGTAAAATCAATGCTGAAGAAATCTTTTTATTCATAGAGTTTTTTCCCAGGCTATTATTTTTATTGTGCTAGATTCTACCCTGAATGAGGTTAAGTTGTAAATGTTTCGTTGGGCAGGCTTGCCATAAATCATGTATGCTGCAATAAAAGCAGTGCACACAAGTGCCCATTCTTTAAGAGTGGGTTTATGTGTCTGAGATCAATTATTGTTGGTTTGACCTAGGTTGCCTTTGATTTTGTGGCGGTGGTTGTTTTGCTTTAATGTTGCGGTTTCTTAACCCGGCTCGCAGCTGTTCTTGGCGCCTTAACCTGATTTGTCTCAAGTTTCTTACCTGCGGCCGGGTCCTCTCTTTACCACTTGTTGTTTCATGTGAAAGGTGATAGTTGGTGATGTTTTGATCACTTTTCTACTTAGGGTGTCAATGACTTGGGCATACAAAGTGTGCTCTCCTCTGATGACATCTGCTATGAGCTGTGTGTTTGATCGCACTTTGCCACGGGCAACACCATCAAGATAAAATTTGATGCGATAATTGGGTGGTAATTTTCCATTAATATTGGCACTGACTGATAAATTGCCACCAGCACCCCATATTGACTCTTGATCTTGCGGGCTGGAAATGACAAAATCATCAAAATTATAAGCTTTAAATTTTTCTTTATGTCGGGTTCTTTTCCATGACTTTGTGGAACCAACTTTTGATGACTCCACAATGGTCAAGGACTTTAGTTTGGCTTCTTCGGCATCATCTGATGGTTTTTTATCAGTGTAATGCACGTTGCCTTGCTCATCGGTATATTTATAAATTTTACCTTGAGCAAAAACATTCAGTGTTAAACCAAATAAGGCTATGGTAAATAGTGTTTTATACATTTTTCAATCTGAGAATAGTAAACTTTCTCTGTTATACAGTTTTATCGCGATAAGTGCAAGTAACAAACCAATAATTAATGAGCCAATGATGGCCGCAATAATCGATATGGCAGCAACTGATTCTCCACGCATAATTTGGTTGATGATGAGGTTGTGACCCAAAACTGGAGTGGCCATCATCCACAGCTTTTCTTTAACTGGCATAAACATCAGTGCCATACTGGGAATCATCGGCAGAAACATTAATAAGTTAACATAAGTTTGTGCTTCCTTAAATGACTTGCTGTATGTGGCAACAATGGTTTGTAATGATGCCGCCAATACTGCCAGTGGAGCCAAAATCAATAATAAAATGCTAATGTTTTTGAACCCCAAATCGACTGTGATACCCAAATCTTGTAAAGGCATTAATGGCATCGCCAGCTTGAATGAAATGATGGTAATCACTAGTGTCACTAACCCAAAGGATATGGTTGCCAATAATTTGCCAATCAATAAATAGGAGCGTTTTATGGGATTAAGTAGAAGTGCTTCCAAAGAGTTGCGTTCTTTTTCTCCAGCCATGGTGTCAATGGCTAAGTACATACTGCCCATAAATAATCCAAGAATCAAAACATAGGGTAAAAAGGACATAAACATGGCGCCTTTGGATTGTGCAGTAGAAACATCGTGGTCCTCAATTACTATGGCCTGTAATAAAGATGGACTGATGCCCCTGAGACGCAATCGGGTCATACCTATAGTCTGAGAGTATTGCGTGATCAATCCGTTGATTCGTTGTTGTGTTACATTGGTGGCACCTTTGGCTGTGGCATCATAATATAACTCAATCTTGGCGGGTGTTCCTGAAGAAAAGTCTTCAGCAAATGATTCAGGGATGACAATTACAGCATCTTCTTCTTTATTACGAACGGCATTTTGGGCATCTCCAGTGAAGTTTTTGATTTTTACACCATTGGTTTTGACAAAGCTGATAAAACTTTTGGCATTATCCGCGCCTTTAACGGCCATTTCCAATTGTTCCTGTGCTTTATCTTTTTGCATGCTGGTGATGAAGTTCATCAGCACTACAAACATCAAAGGCATAAATATTGCGCCCATGAAAATAGAAGACATAACGGTTTTTCTGTCGCGTATGTTGTCAGTAACTTCTTTGCGCCATACAGTTAATATTTGCTTATTCATAGCCTTCTCCATTGGTTACGATGTGCACAAAGGCATCTTCAAGTGAGTCTTGGTTTGTTTGCTCTTTCAATGCTTGTTCTGAGCCTGATGCACAAACTACGCCATTATTAATGACCAGAATTTCATCACTGACAGCTGCCACTTCTTGCATAACGTGCGATGAAAATAAAATACATTTGCCTCTGTTTTTTTCTTTTTCCAAGAATTTGCGAACACCTCTTGTACTCATAACGTCTAAGCCATTGGTTGGCTCATCAAGAATGATGTTTTGTGGGTCATGCACTAAGGCTCTGGCGATGGCAACTTTTACCCTTTGACCTTGTGAAAAGCCATCAGTTTTGCGGTCGATGAAGTCTTCCATTCGTAAATCTGCTACCAATGATGCAGTTCTTGATTTAATCTGTTCATCACTCATGCCATGTAACTTACCAAAATAAGCAATGTTTTCGCGTGCTGTAAGTCTCACGTACAAACCTTTGGTATCAGGAAGAATTCCAAGTAATTTACGTGCTTTTACCGGTTCTAGTTTGGGGTTGATACCATCGATGCTGACTTCGCCAAAATCTGGAGTGATTAAAGAGTAAATCATTCTTAGGCTTGTGGTTTTACCAGCGCCATTGGCTCCCAATAGTGCTGTAACCTGTGCATCTGGTGCAGTGAAGGTGACTTCTTTAACGGCTTTTACATCACCGAAACTCTTGCTGATTGCTTTTACTGATATCATTGTTGAGGCCCCATCATGTTAATGAAAAAAGGTGTGTAATCAAAATCGTCCATACAGGCTGTATCAAGTTCCTGATCAGGGTCTTTGATGAATGCACTGATGACTTTTGGTAAGCATCCACGTGGAAAAACATTGTGCCCTTGACCTTTGGCAACCAAGTGTTGTGCATTGGACAGGGTTTCCATGGTGATTTCTGCAAACTCTGGTGGGGTCACAGGATCCAGTTCTCCAGATAGCAATAAAAAGGGCAAATCTGAGGCCACAGGATCTTTGAAACTTGGGTCTACATCAAGATGCGGCCAAACATCACAGGAGGCTTGAGTTTGTTTGATGAAATTTCCAAACACATTCTTATCGGCTATATTGAAATCTTTATAAAAAGGTAAGTCCTCACCACAGATGATAGAGAGTTCTACATTACTGAGGCTGCCTGACATTGCACTGGCAATCATGCTTGCTTGTGAAGCGATAGTTTCTAACTGACCATTATTGGCTTTGGATATCATGAGTGGTAATAAACTCATGGTTTCAGGAGCGTAAGCGAATAACCTAATGGCCACAGCAACAAGGTCTTTGGTTAATGTCACTTCTTCGTATTCTCCTGTGGTGAAGTTCTGTAATCTGATGGTCGGTTTTTCTTGTTCAACTTTTTCCAACAATTGCCACATTTGTTGTTCTAGATCACCAAAGGCTTCATCACAGGCAGGTTGTTTTTGGCATTGTTCAAATTGCTTTCTTAAGGCATTGACTAAGTTTTTTTCATGGCTTTGAGCCAATGGCTCTTGTTGTGGAACAACCCCATCAAGAATGACTGAGCGAATCGCATTTGGGTATAATTTGACGTAAGTGAGGGCTTTTCTGGTGCCATAAGAAATACCCAATAAATTCCATTTTTCAATGTTCAGTTCTTTTCTAACGGCTTCCAAATCTTTAATCGACTCAGTTGTGGTGTAATAACGGCTGTCGGCATTCAGGTTGTCGTTACATTTTTTTACTTGTTCTGTGATGATACTGGGGTCTTTCAACATTTGTTCTTGCAGTTCTTGACTGAATTCGCATTTGAGAATATTTGATTCACCCGTACCACGTTGGTCAACCAAGATAACGTCTCTATTTTTCAGAATCTTTTGAAATGCATGTGAGACACCTTGATAGGACTCAACAGCAGCTTGACCAGGTCCGCCTGCCAGCATCAAAACGGGGTCCGATTCTTTTTTACTTGACGGAGATTTAATCATGGCCATGTTTAGCTCAATCATTCTGCCAGGGTTTTCACGATTTTCAGGCACTGCGAATTGAGCGCAATGGGCTTTGATTTTTGGGCTATTATCGGCGCCTATTCTACAGGTCTGCCATTCTACTGCATTGGCTTGAAAGGTGAATAATGCCAGGCAATAAAATATGTTTCTAACTTTGAGATGCATATCGCTCCTTTTGTGTTTTTTTGATGGGGTTATTATGCCAGAAATATAATATTGAAAAAGTGCTAATAGTCATATTTCCTATTCGGGTAGTGATTCATTAAAATGTATTGGTGCTGCAAATGAATGCTTTACAAACATTCATTTGCAGTGTGTTGAGTTGATTATAAATGACTAATTCTTGATTTTGAATGCAGTTTTTTTCTTTCTGATTGGTGGTGATACGTATTTTTCTCTTCTTATTTGTTGAACTGGCATGCCTGCATCTTTAAGTAAAGAGAATGCGCCATCAACCATTTCAGGATTTCCACACAAAAAAACGATGTCGGTTTCTTGGTTGAAATTATTGGTATTCAAAAAGGTTTGAACATGGCCTTGATAATCGAATTTCCCTGGGTTTTTAAGCTGAGAACGGCTGAGGCATGTAATATAATGATAACCAGGGTTTTCAGTACATGCTCTGAATTCTTCAGCATACAATAACCCCGAAGCTTCTCTGGCTCCCATCACAACAAATACCTCTGCTCCTTCTTTTGTGCGTTGTATCAATTCATTGGTCATGGCTCGATAGGGTGTAACACCTGTCCCTGTGGCTACCAAAAAATACCGTCCCCATTTTTTGTCTGTTAAACAAAATCGACCATAAGGAGCACTGGCTTTGATGCTGTCACCAATATTCATTTGTGTGAGGTTGACGGTTGCCAATCCACCTTCAACCCATGAAACTGCCAGCTCAATTTGTTCAATGCTGTCAATATTGCTCTTTAAAATATTGGCCACTGAATAACTGCGAAAAACTTCTTCACCATCTTGATCAAATAATAGTCTAATGAATTGACCCGCAACCAATTCAAGAGGTTGGTTGTTTTCAATTGAAAAAGCCAAATGGGTTGTCTGATCATTGAAGTCTTGTCGAGATAACAGAGTTAATGTGAAGTTTTCTGGCATATTGATGGCCCGTATATAAAGGTGTTATTTTACTCAATGATAAGACAAATATATAGCCCTGATTAAAAAATGAGGGATTTACAATAATCAAATTGTTGCTTGACATAAGATATCGTGTTGTTATATAAAATAAGTGAGTTGAAAAACAATGTCAATTATCAAAAAAGATAGTTGACATATAATAATAAGAGTCTGGGAGGGCTAAAATAATGAAAATAAAAACGAACATGAGGACACCTTTGTTCCTTAGCATGTTTACACCACTAATTCTAGGGTTTTCTTCACCAATTATGGCGCAAGATGATGAGGATGGTACCGATAAAGAGGTTGAGGAAGTTGTGGTGCTGGGTTCACGTCGTGCAGCACGTTCAGCGGTAAATTCCGCAGTACCAATTGATGTGATTGGCGGTGATGATTTTGTTAATCAAGGCGCAACAGATTTAAGTACTTTATTGAGAAATGTTGTCCCTTCTTATAATGTTAATACACAGCCCATCAGTGATGCTGCAACTTTGGTTAGACCTGCAAATTTAAGGGGTTTGGCACCAGATCATACATTGGTTCTGCTTAATGGGAAGCGTCGACACAGAGCCGCTGTTATCAGTTGGTTAGGTAATGGTGTGGCTGACGGCGCACAAGGCCCTGATATTTCACAATTCCCTGCCATAGGTCTAAAACAAGTAGCTGTATTGAGAGATGGCGCAGCAGCGCAGTATGGCTCTGATGCTATTGCAGGTGTCATGAATTTTACATTGAAGGATGCTTCAGAAGGGTCTTCCTTTGAGGCTAGGTACGGTCAGTTCTATGAAGGTGATGGTGCGACTTATGCCATTGCAGGTAATGTAGGTTTGCCTTTTTCTGATGATGGTTTTATTAATTTGACTTTTGAATATGGCGAATCTGATGATACCAGTAGAAGTGTGCAAAGAAATGATGCACAAGCCATTATTGATGCTGGTAATACAGCGGTAGCAAACCCAGCCCAAATTTGGGGGCAACCAATCATCAATGATGACATCAAATTTGTTTATAATATGGGCTTAATGCTGGATGATGACAAAGAGTTTTATGCTTTTGGTAACTACGGTAATAAAGAGGTTGATGGTGGTTTCTTCTTTAGGAACCCTCATACCCGTGGTGGTGTTTTCAGTAATGATGGTGGCCAAACTTTATTAGTAGGTGATGTCCTTGATGCACAAGATGGAGTACTGGATGGTTCAGCTGGTTGTCCAACAATTCCGATTGTTAATAATGTGCCGGATCCAACTTTGTTGGCTCAAGTCATGGCTGATCCTAATTGTTTTGTATTTAACGAACTGTTTCCTGGTGGTTTCACACCAAGATTTGGTGGTGAAGTGAACGACTTTTCAACCACTGTGGGAATTAAAGGAGAATTAGACAGCGGTTGGAACTGGGACATCAGTGGAACTTTCGGTCGAAGCCATGTCGATTTTGTCATCAGAAATACCGTAAATGCTTCTTTGGGCCCACAAACACCAACATCATTTGTGCCAGGATCTTATGAACAATTGGACAAAAATTTCAATGTTGATGTCAGTAAAGGCTATGAAGTGGCTAATTTTTATTCTGATTTAAATGTAGCCGCAGGTTTTGAATGGCGACAAGAAAATTTTGAAATTACAGCTGGTGATCAAGCTTCCTTCCAGATTGGTCCTTATGCTGCCCAAGGATTTAGCTCTGCATCAAATGGCTTTCCTGGATTTTCTAACTTGACCGCTGGATCATTCAGTCGTTCAAATATCGCAGCTTATATTGATCTAGAAGCAGATATCACAGAAAAGTTATTAATGGGTGTGGCCGTAAGGTTTGAAGATTTTCAGGATTTTGGAACCACTACCAACGGTAAGTTCACTACACGATATGCAATTACTGATGATTTTGCCTTACGTGGTGCCATAAGTACTGGTTTCAGAGCGCCAACGCCTGGTCAATCGAATGCATTTAATGTTTCTACACAATTTGAAGATGGTATGTTAGTTAACAATGGAACCATTCCTTCAACGAATCCTGTGGCACTGGTCAGAGGGGGTAAACCATTAGATGCAGAAGAATCAACAAACATTACTTTAGGAGCCGTTTTCAGTGTTGGCCCTGTAGATATTACAGTTGATTATTTCAATATTGAATTGGATGATAGATTGACTCTTTCACAAAACAATATGTTATCAGAACAAGAAATCGAAGACCTCATAGCCTCGGGTATTACCAGTGCTGCAAATTTACGAAATTTTCGATTCTTCACCAATGGTTATGATACAGAAACTCAAGGTATAGACATTGTGGCGACTTACTCAACAGAAATCGGTAATGGTAATACTGACTTTGTTTTGTCGTTTAATCACACTGAAACAGATGTGACCAGTGTTGATACTTTCATAGATCCGGATACCGGTGCTGTGACGCCTCTTTTGGATGAAGAAAGAATTCTTGAACAAGAAAGGGGTTTGCCAGAAACGCGCTGGAGCTTCTCAGCCACCCACAATGTTGGTGATTGGCGTTTCTTGGGTAGATTGAGTCATTACAGTGGTATATACGATACCGGTGATAACTTTTTTGTTGGGAATAATGCCATATTAGATGCAGAAGTGGCGTATCATATCAATGATAACTATACCGTTACACTTGGAGCTCAAAATATTACAGATGAATTTCCTGATGAATTTGCAGGGGGAGCGGATGGTGCTGGTAATCGATACGGTCAAGCTTCGCCAGCTGGTTTTGGTGGTGGCTTCTATTACTTAAGATTCCGATACGATCTGTAATTCTAGCACTATGTCTATAAATAATAAGAGACCATAAAGTCAATTGATAATGCCCACTGTAAATTTACAGTGGGTATTTTTTTACCTCACAGATAAGAAAGGTGTTTAGCTGAGTTGAATCAAAAGATGAAAGAAATTTAAAATACTCATGCAAATTTTTGAATGCATGATCAAACCCAGTCATAATGCTGTTATTTAATAATTAACAATTACATAAGAAAACACAATAGAGAGAGCAATACCAATGGACAAAAAAATTGGCAAGTTTACAAAGTTACTGACTTTGTTGCTATTCATAAATTTATCATCATTTACACAGGCACAACTTGAAGGCGTGGTAAAAACTGGTGAAGCAAAAGTAAAAGATGCATTGAAATCGCAAGCAAAAGTTGATGCAATCGTAGATAGTTCACAAGCACGGTTGGTCGAATATCGTGCATTGTTAAAACAAGTTGATGGATTGAAAGTTTACAACAAACAATTGTCCACTCAGGTGGAAAGTCAACTACAATTGATTGATAAATTTGAGAGTTCTACAGCGCAAGTGGCTTTGATAGAAAGGCAAATGCTGCCATTGATCATGAAAATGGTGGAAAGCCTTAAGCAGTTTGTTAATCTTGATTTGCCTTTCCATCAACAAGAGCGTGCAGAAAGAATTTTATTTCTTGAAGAAAACATAGAACGATCGGATGTAGACATATCTGAAAAATTCAGACAGGTATTAGAAGTCTATCAAATTGAAAATGAATATGGGCGCAAAATTGATTCGTATTCACAAATTGTCGATATTTCAGGCCAACAACAAGATGTTAATATTCTGAGGCTAGGAAGATTAGCTTTGGTTGCTCAAACTAAGGATACAAAACTGAGTGCTGTTTATGACAAAGCGAGTAAAAGTTGGCAAGTCTTAGATAATGGAACTTACAGAAATGCTGTTAAAAATGGTATCAAAATGGCCAACAAACAAGCATCAATTGGAATAATGGCCTTGCCTGTACCAGCTCCAGTGGAGGCGAAATAATGAAAAATTTAATCATACTAATACTGTTGATCTCAACGCCGATAATTCTTAATGCTGCAGATCAGCCACTATCGATGAACGAGTTGCTCAATAAAGTTAAAGCTGGGCGTGTTGCGGATAGTCAAGATAATAAAAGAAGAGAACAAGCTTTTATTCAACAAAAGCAAGAGCAAGAGCGTTTGATTCGAGATGCAAAGGCTCAGATTGCGGCTCTGGAAACAGCCGCTGCTGAATTGGAAACGCAATTCAATGAGAATGAACTGGTTGTGGCAGAAAAAAGAAAACAGAGAGATGAAAGGCTGGGATCATTGAAAGAACTTTTTGGTCATTTGACTTCAACAGCTGGAGAATTGAGAGGCCGTTTTCAGAATTCTATCACAAGTACTCAATATCCAAATCGAGTAGATTTTATTGATGCGCTGATTAAAAAAATGAATTCATCAACAGATTTACCTTCAATGGAAGACATTGAAAAAGTTTGGTTTGAAATGCACAGAGAAATCACAGAATCAGGCAGAGTTGTTAAATTTAAGACCGATGTGGGTGTTTCTGGTCAACAAGAAGTGGTTCGGGTTGGTGTCTTTAATATGGTTTCTAATGGCAACTACTTAGAATATGAATCTGGAACTGGTGGTTTGACGGTCTTGTCAAGACAGCCAGAAGATTATCAAGCTGGTGCAGGAGAATTGCAAAATTCTTCATCTGGTGTTACTGCATTTGGTATTGATCCCACCGGTCCATCGGGTGGAAGTTACCTGAAGGCTTTGATTAACACGCCAACAATTGAAGAAAAATGGCATGAAGGAAAACTTGTTGGATACATTATTACTGCTGTTGCCATATTTGGAATATTGCTTTCATTGTGGAGATTTGTTGCGCTCAGCGGCATACAAGCTAAAGTCAAAAAACAAATAAAATCTGACACGCTGTCAGATAATAACCCACTAGGTAGGGTGCTAATGGCAGCTGAGGCCAATGCCAATGCAGATGTTGAAAGTTTAGAACTTCGCTTAGGTGAAGCGATCTTGAAAGAAAGAGGCGCGATTAATAGCTCTTTGCCTTTGCTTAAAATCATATCTATGGTAGCTCCGTTACTCGGTTTGTTGGGTACTGTGACAGGTATGATTGTTGTGTTCCAAGCCATCACGATTTTTGGAGCAGGTGATCCTAAACGTATGGCAGATGGTATTTCTGGGGCATTGGTTACTACGGTTTTGGGCTTGATTGCTGCGATTCCTATTTTGTTATTGCATACTTTCCTTAGTGGTAAAGCCAAGAGTATCATGAACATACTAGAGCAACAGAGTGCAGGTATTTTAGCTGAAAGAGCAGAACGAAAATAATAGGAGCATACAATGCTGATATTTTTACAAGATGTTTTTGAGGCCATTGACAATTTCTTTAACAAGGGTGGTCCTGTGCTCTATGTTATTGCTGCAACAGCTTTCATATTGTGGGTCATGATACTGGATAAATACCTCTATTTGAGATTCAGTTATAAAAATGATTTTAATGAGGCGCAAAAAGCATGGAATTCACGAAGTGAGCACCATTCATGGAATGCCCATGCCATTCGTGAAAAACTGGTTTCTGAAGTCAATGAAAAAATCAATAAAAACATTCCTTTGATCAAAACACTGATTGCATTATGCCCTTTATTGGGTTTGTTGGGTACAGTAACCGGTATGATAGAAGTTTTCTCAACCCTTGCCATCACAGGTGGAGGTGACGCGAAATCTATGGCCAGTGGTGTTTCGAAGTCAACCATACCAACCATGGCAGGTATGGTGGTTGCTTTGAGTGGAGTATTTGCCAATACTTTTGTCACCCAATTGGCGAATAAAGAAAGTAACTTAACAGAGGAAAATTTAACATTTGAAGATTGATTGTTGCTTGTTGGTTTGAGCAGCAAAAAAACAATCAGAACGATATGACAAAATGTTAAAAGTTTTGAATATATATGAATAAAACAAAAGAGAATAATTATGCGAAGAAGCTTTATTTCTGAGGCAGCAAATGAAGAGGAAGGGGCGATAGACTTAACCCCTATGTTGGATGTGGTTTTTATTATGTTGATATTTTTTATTGTCACCGCCACATTTATTAAAGAATCAGGGGTTGAAGTTAATCGCCCAGAAGCCAGTTCTGCAAATCAAAAAGATGACACAACAGTTCTAGTAGCGATCAGTGCAGATAATTCTATTTGGATGGATAAACGTAGAATTGATGTCAGATCGGTTAAAGCGAATATTGAGAGACTTCACGCTGAAAACCCTGAGGGTGGTGTGGTAATACAAGCAGATGAATTGGCTTCAATAAAAACGTTCACCTCGGTATTAGATGCTGCAAGACAAGTGGTGGGTAATGAAAAAGTTTCATTGTCTACCGCCAGTAATTAGGAGCCAAATATGGTCATTAAACGAGCCATTATTACTATTCCATTAGCATTTGTGGTGACTGCTGCACTGATCATGTTGATGGTGGTGTTGATTGAGTATGGAGATCAAAAGGTAGATAATGAGAAAAGAGTGAAAATGCCTGATATTTTTATGCCTGAAACAGAGATTATGGTTAATCGAGAGGTGCAAAAACCTGATAAACCAGAAGTAGATGAACAGCCGCCTCCAGATATCCCTCAGCAAGACTTTGATAAAATAGATGCTGATTCGAATATAGGAACAATTGCAGCGCCAGATAGTATGAAAGCGGATTTAGATTTGAGTATTGGTAGTGGTTTATCAGCATCTGATGGTGAGTATTTGCCGATTGTCAAAGTAGCACCGCAGTACCCATCAAGAGCTGTTTCACGCGAAATTGAAGGGTATGTACTGTTGGAATATACCGTAACTAAGCAAGGTACTGTGAAAGACCCCATCGTGATTGAGGCTGTACCTGAAAGAATATTTAATAAAGCGGCCATCAATTCAGCTCTAAGGTATAAATATAAGCCCAGAGTCATTGATGGTATTCCTCAAGAAGTTAAAGGTGTTAGAACCAAAATCACATTCAAGCTGGATGGTTAAAATCATGAAAATACTAAAGATAAATTTAATGGTGTTGTTGATGGGTTTGATGTTGACTCTCACTGTTACTGCAGCACGAAATGATAAACAAAAGGCCACAGGGGCCATAGATGCAAAAACTTTTGAAAAACTCATGAAAGCACAAGAGTTAACAGAAGCAGGCCAACATGAGCAAGCATTGAAAGAACTGGACGTGATAAAAAATCGCGGTAAGGTTTCTGGCTATGGTAAGTCGCAAATGTGGAATTTTTATGCTTTTATTTACGCTTCAAAAGAAGATTATGCTAAAGCTATCGAGGCTTATGGTCAAGTCATCGCGATAGAAGAAACACCTGAAGCTTTGGCATTGCAGGCAAAATATACCATAGCACAACTGAACTTCCAGTTAGAAAGGTACGATGCGTGTATAAAATACATGAAAGAATGGTTGGGTTCAGGGGTCAAACCAACCCCGACCGCACATATTATGTTGGCACAAGCGTATTATCAACTCAAGAAATATGATGATGCTTTGGTTAATGTGGATACAGCCGTAAAACTGGAAACTGAGGCGGGTAGAAAAGTTAAAGAGAATTGGTTGAGGCTTAAATCAGCTTTGTATTATGATAAAGGTGATTATAAGCAGACAGCTGCTACCTATGAGCAGCTGGTAAAACTTTACCCGAAGACCTCTTATCTTAAACAATTAGCAGGTATGTATGGTGAACTGGGTCAGGACAGTAAGAGACTGGCAGTCTATGATTCCATATATCTTAATGGAGAATTAAGCAAAGCAGGCGATGTTTTAAATCTGGCTTACATGTTTATGGGTGAAGATGTTCCATATAAAGCGGCAAAAATTATCGAAAAAGGCATGAATGAAAAACTCATTAAGCGAAACCAGAAAAATATTGAAACCCTTGGTAATGCATGGGCACAGGCAAATCAACATGATAAAGCCATACCGGTATTAGAAGAGGCTGCTCAAATGTCTGCAAAAGGATTATTGTTTGCCAGATTAGCGGGTGTATACTTTGATGCAGGAGATTACCAAAAATCTGCGATTGCAGCCGAAAATGCTGCAGAAAAAGGTGGTCTGAAAAATCCAGGCAATAACTATTTGCTTTTGGGAATGTCCTACTCAAATATGAAAAATCATCACAAGGCTTTACAGGCATTTAGACAGGCCAAAAAAACTGCCTCATTATTGAAAGATGCCCGTGCATGGGAAAAACATACCTTAAAAGAGATTGAAATTGTTGAAGAGCTGAAGAAAAGTCAATTTGAATTACAAGAAAAAACTAAAAATGCATTGGATTCTAAGGAAAATAATAAAGAAGTCTGATATACTTTTGTTAAATTGTATTATGCTTTTTAATAAATTTATTTAAGTTTGTTTTGTAACTTAATGTTTTTTAAGAAGTATTTAGTTTGATATGTTTTGTGAACGTTTTAGTAAATAAGCTAAAACAAAAATATAAGTGAAGTTTCCATTCAAATTCATTTGCTTTTGAATGGATTGTTAATGTTCCAAGTAATTTTGTAAAAATATCCTTTAAAAAGGGGAGGAGTAAATAATGAAATTAAATAAAAAAATAATTCTGGCAGCCTTAGTGTTCAGTTCGGCTTCAATGGCACAACTGACAAAAGCTGATGACAATGGCATCAGGGAAATATTGGGTGGCTGTGCTGGCGGAGCTGCAATAACTGATGATGCCTATGATGGTAGCCTCGGTTCAATGCAGTGTATGGATGTCACAGGTCCTGGCGGTGTTATCACTGATATGAATCTGGACTTGGCAGTAGATCACACTTGGGTAGGTGATTTAGCTGTTAAAATCGTTGCACCAGGTGGGCAAATTCTTACTGTAATGAACAGACCTGGTTTTGCTGAGCCTGCTGATGATGGTACAGGTGGTTTTGGTTTTAATGAAAACTTGCTTGGATCATCTCCATTGAATTTTGCCAATGGCGGTACTACAGATGCAGAGCAATTAGGAATGAGTAATGGAACTGACAACGTCGTTTGTCAAGATGATGGTTTATGTTCTTATTCTCCAAACTCAGGTATGGGTGAAGGAACCGATTTTAGCGATTTTATCGGTATGGAGTCAGCGGGAACATGGCAAGTTTGTGTTGGTGATGCTGGTGGCCAAGATACAGGATCACTTTGCCCAACAACTACCATTAATTTTACAGCAGGTCCTCCACCAAGTGCAGATGTTTCTGTTAATCCAGCAAACGGATCTAACTTGAATTTCGGTTCAGGTGGCACAAGTGGTTCTTCTTCAGTGACTATTATGAATGATGCAGCTGCAACAGTTGATATCACCAACGTAAATTGTAGTTTCTCTGGTGGAGATGCTGCTAATTTCAATGTTGACACATTGCTTCCTGGCGGCCCAATTGCTCCAGGTGGAAGTTTGACAATTGCTTTATCAGCTACAGTTTCAGGCAGTCAAAATTTATCTTCAACATTGACATGTACATATGATGGTGATGCAGGCAATACCATGTCAAGCTGGAGCGCTTCAATCTCAGGTAGACCACAAGTTATCCCAACTCTAAGTTTTTATAGTATCTTAGGATTGATTACACTGGTCTTATTTGGTGCAGTAGTTGCCAGAAGAAAGTTCATCTAAATTTTTTGATTAGATTTACGAAAGCTGAGCCTTAAAAGGCTCAGCTTTTTTATTGCCATGAAAAAAAACATCGTATTTGTAGACAGTACCTATCCACGATCATATGATTCAAGCTCTATTGAATCACAAGCATTGGGAGGAACAGAAGCGAGTGTTATCAGGACTGCAAAAATTTTATCAAAAAAACATCATGTGACTGTATTACAAAAATTTCGTGATAATACAATCAAGGAAAGTGATTCATTAATTTTTGCACCTTTATCTATAATCGATAAAATTGAAGCAGATGTTATTGTTGTATTAAGAAAGTATCCAGTGGCATTAGATTTAAGTAAGCAGTTTCAAAATGCAGCCATTTTTTTATGGATACACACTTATAAAAATCGAGAATATGTCTTTAAACGTTTTGGGTTAGCTCATTCAGGTATAGCCATTATCTGTAATTCATTGACTCATAAAACACACACTGATCGTATGATTAATGGTGGTTTTCTTGGTTCCATAGCATCATTATTTTGGCCTAAAATACCAGTCAATTATTGTTATAATCCAATACCTCGACCTGAATCTATAGATCAAATTAAGAACATCAACAAATTAGTTTTCTTTTCTTCACCAAATAAGGGTTTAAAACAAGTTCTTAAGTGTTTTCAATTTGTGAATAAAAAAATGCCAGATTTACGCCTGTTCATTGCGAATCCTGGCTATAAGAAAGAGAAGATTCTAGATGTCGATAATACCGTTGTTCTTGGTAGTCTGCCCCACAAAGAAATGATGAGGCATGTTCAGCAATCATTGTGCGTATTTTATACTCAAAGCAGTTTCGCAGAAACTTTTGGGTTAATATATGCAGAGGCGAATGCTTACAATGTTCCTGTAGTTGCCCATGATATTGGTTCGGCAAGAGAAATTTTACATGAAAAAAATACATTAGTGGATGTTAATGACTTTGAACAAGTCACCCAACTAATTCTGTCATGGCAAAAGCAATATCCACAAGTAAGTTATAATCTAAACTTTTCAGAAGATAGTATTTTTTCACAATGGCAAAATTTATTTTTAAAGCATTAATCTAAGTTGAGTTTTTTAATGCGGTACCTGAGTGCTCTAAAACTGATGCCTAAAACTTTTGCAGCGGCTGTTTTATTATTATTGGTTTGTTTTAAGGCTTTGGTTATTTCTTGGATTTCAATTTCTTCTATATAATCTTCTAAGTTTTTTTCGTGGCGTTGTGATACCAATGGCTGTTCTTTGTTTTCATCAAAACCTAAATTTTCTTTGCGGATAATGTTGTTTTCACAAAAATTTATTGCTTTTTCTAAGATATTCTTCAATTCGATAATATTGCCTGGATAATCGTAAGAACACAAAGCATGCAAGGCCTCAGAATCAATTTTACAAGGGAGCTGTTGCCACATTTTCGAGTACTCGGCTAATATTTTTTTACACAATCCAGGGATGTCTTCTTGGTGATATGAAAGGGGTTGTGTTGTGGTTTCAATCACACATAATTTGTCATGTAAGGCTTGTTTGAAATCGCCTTGTTCAATTTTTTGTATTAAATCATGTTTGCTAGAGCTGATAAATCTAACATCCAGGTTAATCTCTTCACCGTTTTCGGTGATAATTTTTTTATGTTGCAGAATATTTAACAATTTATTTTGCATCGACAGTGTTAATCCGTCAATGTTCTCTAAAAACAATGTGCTGCCATTGGCTTCAACTAGCAATCCCTTATTGTTTTTATTGCCAAATAGTTCATGTATTTCGTGTTGGTCACCAATACAATCATAACTGTAAAAAACTTTTGAATTACGTAATGATGCATTATGGATACATTTTGCAATTAAACTTTTTGAGGTGCCTAAAGGGCCATTAATAATGATAGAAGATTGCGATTTTGCAAGTTTAATAATGGTTTTATTTATTTTTTGAATATAATCAGAAGTACCTGATAAGGAAGTGGTCAATTGAGAATTGGTCTTGTTTTTAGGCGTTGTTGATTCTTTGATGGCATTGATCACCAAGTTCCTCAATACTTCAATACTGATTGGTTTGGTTATAAAGTCAAAGGCGCCTTTTTTCAGGGCTTCAACTGCATGATTAATGGTTCCATATGCAGTGATAACGGCAATTGGGGTATTGGGATACTTATCATTAACATATTCAACCAATTCAAGTCCATTGCCATCAGGCATTTTCATGTCCGTTAAGCAAAAATGAAATGTGGTTTTATCAAGTGCAATTTTGGCAGCACCTACTGTGGATGCTGTGAACACTGTCAATCCCATTCTCCCGAGTGATATTTTTAATAATTGTAAAATATCTGGCTCATCGTCAACTACAAGTATCTGAACATTCGTCATAATTTTCTCTTTTGTTAAAAACCATCAATCTTGTATAGTCTTTGAGTCACATAAGTGATCGTAATGATGATTGGTTTAAGATATTAAGCTTTATCAATCAAACGTCATAAACGCGTTAAATTTCAGTTTATCATAACACAAGCAATGAGAAAACACTTAAAGATCAGATATTTTTCATCTCTAAAATTCTTCTACGAAGTAAAGGGCCAAAGTTAAGATAATCAAAAATAGTATTGATTTTCTCAGAATTTATTGGCCCCCTTTTAATATCAAAAGAATCTATTGGAACATCGAGAATGATGCCTGTTAGTTTACGCGCTAATAACAATTCATCAATGTGATCGGTTATTTTTTTTTGACATGATTTTGCTCCTCTAAAACTGAGATAAGCGATTTCATTTTTTCTTTCAATGAGCTTCTCTAAGGTATTGAAGTGATTGAGAAGTATGGCTGCAGTTTTGGGTCCGATACCAGGGACACCCGGTATATTGTCTACTGAGTCGCCTGTTAGGGCTAAAAAGTCAGCAATCTGCTTTGGGAGAACGCCGAATTTATCATAGACTTGTTGCGTATTTAAAGGTTCGGATTTTCCGTAATTCCACCATTTGTCTTGGTCAGATAGTAATTGTGCTAAATCCTTGTCTGCTGAAATGATGTGTACGGGGTGTCCTTTCTTTTGATGGTGGTGGGCCAGTGTGCCGATAAGATCATCTGCTTCGTAATAACCATCAGCATAGGTCGCAATACCTAAATGATTTGCAACTTTTTGACAAATTCTAAACTGTTTCTTCAATTCTTGTGGTGCGGGATCTCTGTTGGCTTTATAAGCTGGATAAATTTCATTCCTCACTGACGTATCCAAAGAAATATCAAAAGCACATGCGATATGCTGTGCTTTAGTTTGGTGGATGAATTGAGTCAAAAATTGTGTGAATCCATAAACAGCATTGATTGGCACTCCATTTTGTGAAACAAGTGTATCTGGCATTGAATAATAGTTTCTGAAAATGAAAATGCTGGCATCAATCAAATAAACATCTGGTTTGTTCATATTAAATAAATCAGTAGATAGAATATTTGAGCCACATTTACTAGCCTATCAGCATGCCGGCAATAGTGGCTGACAGTAAGGAAGCCAATGTGCCTCCAAGTAACGCCTTTACTCCAAATTCAGACAAGCGTTTTCTTTGACTAGGTGCCAGTTGTCCAATGCCGCCAACCTGAATGCCAATAGAAGCAAAGTTGGCAAATCCACACAACATATAAGTGGCAATTAAAATCGACTTCTCGTATGTTAAATGCATGGTGCTTTGCATATTTTTAAATTCAGCTAGATTGATGTAACCAACAAATTCAGATGCAATTAATTTTATGCCAAGTAACTGGCCAAGGATGGTGACATCTTCTTTTGCTACTCCAATTAACCACATCAGGGGCGCAAAAGTATAACCGAGAATGAATTCAAGTGACAATTGTTGATAATTGGTGTTGTTCGCTACCCAAAGGTTGATTGAATTTGATACTTGATAACTGTCGAAGTTGTACATCATTAAGAATCGATAGATAACCACCAAAAATAAAAATCCTATGAATGTTAAAGCAAAGAGTTTGATTGCTGGCTGTTTATTTTTATTATAGTAAGTTACACCCAAAGATATAACAATTGCTAATAGCCATTCTATTATGGTCGTGTAGTGGCCATACACTTGTAGTATGTAATTTACCATGGCGATAAAAGCAAAAAACACCAATAACATGGCGCCAATATTCATGGCCAGTTTGAGGCCTTCTGATGTTCCTGTGGTCATTGCATCTAAGAAGTTGGAACCAATTTTTTCTTTGGTTACTTCAATGTTGCTGTCAATTTTTTCATTTTGTGGCATAAGGATTTTAGCGATGACAATGGCGCCAGGAGCAGCCATGACAGATGCGCTGAGCAAATGTTTAGCATAAAACGCTTGTTGAACAGGGTCGTCACCTCCTAAGAAATTAACATAAGCTGCCAATACGCCGCCTGCAACAGTGGCCATGCCTCCAATCATTACCAACATGATTTCAGATTTATTCATGTTAGCTAAATATGCTTTAATCATTAAAGGCGCTTCTGTTTGTCCAAGGAAAATATTACCGGCCACTGATAAACTTTCTGAACCTGAGATGTTTAATGTTTTTGTTAATATCATTGCCAGTGCTTTAACTATTTTTTGGATGACGCCTAAAAAAAACAGCACTGATGTTAACGCTGAGAAAAATACAATGGTGGGTAAAATGACAAATGCAAAGCTAACCAATGGCCCTTCTATTGTTCCAGTAGAAAATGAGTTGAATAAAAAGCCGACACCTGCTTTGGTAAACTCCATGACCTGGACAAATAAACTACCAATAATGTTGAAAAAAGTTTCAATAAAAGGTACGTACAATACGCCAATTGCAATAATTAATTGCATTAATAAACCAACTCCTACTACCTTCCATGAAACAGATTTTCTGTCAGAGCTAAAAAAATAAGCAATGGCAATTAATGTTAGCATGCCAATAATGCCTCTGGTAATGGAAGTGAAATTGATGCCTTCAGATGCAATTAATTCATTCATATTTTTATGAGTAGTTAAAGTCAGCTAAACATTATAGGATGCATCTGTTAATTAATCAATGGGCTCATTCAGTAGGCAGCTAGATATGATGTTTTGACATGCTTGCATCATGATGCACAAGTCAAAAAATCATATCTAATACCATAATGTTTTTTAAAGCATTTATTCAGTAAATATACTCCCATTTGATGCAAAATTTATGGGTAAACGAAATCATAATTCCATTCAGTGCCCTGTGTTGTAAAAACATATATGTGACTTAAAATTCAAACATAGCAATGCTTTTAGCCCATAGAATTCTGCATGTAATTTCGAAAAGATCTATGAGTAAAAGGTTTTTTAGGTTTGACTCATTATTCAATGCCTTCAAAGTAACTGACTTTTTTAGATAAATCTGGTCTTGACCGATCTTTGGTTACGCAAGTTGATGTACCAATGTGAAAAAAGCCTGCTATCGATTCATGCGAAGACAAATTCAATACTTTGTAGGCTTGTTTGTCATAAGCGCACCAGTTAGTCACCCACTGACTGGCAAACCCTAATGCGTTACTGGCTAGATTGATATGTTGACAGGCCGCGCCACATGACAGGAGTTGTTCAAATTCAGGTGTTTTATGCTCAACAGGTGAGAATACAACGACAATGACTAAAGGGGCATAATTATATCGATTTTGTTCAGCTGATATTTGTTCAGGTGCTAAATCAATGGTTTGTTGCCGTATTTGGCAAAATTGTTCACCCAATGTTTTACGGTGCTCTCCTTGAACCACAATGAAGCGCCATGGTTCTAGTTTTCTGTGGTCAGGGACCCTAGTGGCAGCAGTGAGGATGGTTTGCAACTGTTCTGCATTTGGGCCGGGGCCAGAGAGGTTGCGTGATAAAACAGAGCGTCGAGTTAATAACAGTTCTAAAGCTTGTGCATTCATAAGTATTATATGTTAAATGAGTGAATTTTTGATTTGCATAGTTGTGCAAATATGCGCATAATAATGTTTAATTAAAACTAAAATACATACCTATGTCAATAACTGTAGGATTTATTAGCGAAGTTTCAGATTTGGAGCATCGAGTGGCACTTGTGCCTGAAACCACAAAAAAAATGATCAAAGTTGGGTGGAATATCGTTTTTGAACGCAACGCTGGAGTTGAAGCTGGTTTTGTTGATTCAGATTATTCTGATTGCCAAGTAGTTGATGATGCTCAGTCAGTGCTTAATCAGGTTGATGTTTTCGTTTGTATTTCAGCTCCCAGTTCAGAAATGATTAAGCACATGAAAAATGATGCTGTGATTGTAGGTATGTTATACCCATTTGCTGAGAAACAACGTTTTGATGTGGCAAATGGCAAAAATATCACCACCTTTGCCATGGAGCTTGTTCCGAGAACTTCAAGAGCTCAGTCTATGGATGCCTTGTCTTCACAAGCATCAGTCGCTGGTTACAAAGCTGTTTTGATGGCGGCCTCAGTGGCACCACGATTTTTTCCTATGTTGACTACAGCGGCAGGAACCATAAGGCCTTCTCAGGTTCTGGTTATTGGCGCAGGTGTTGCAGGGTTACAAGCCATAGCAACAGCAAAAAGGTTGGGGGCAATGGTCATGGGATATGATGTAAGGCCAGAAACCGTTGAGCAAATCCAATCCTTAGGAGCGAAATTTTTAGATTTGGGTGTGCAAGCAGTAGGTGAGGGAGGCTATGCTCGTGACTTGACTGATGAAGAAAAACAACAGCAACAACAGGCTCTATCGGATTATTTGAAAAAAGTCGATGTGTTGATTACCACAGCGGCCGTTCCGGGTAGGCCTGCGCCACGCTTGATAACAGAAGCTATGGCGCAAAATTTACGGCCAGGTACTGTAGTGGTTGATTTAGGAGCGGAAGGTGGCGGTAATGTTGCACTGACAGAAAAGGGCGATACTGTTCGTAAAAATGGTGTGACTTATATTGGGCCAATTAATTTGGCAGGCATGCTTGGGTTGCATGCCAGTGAAATGTATTCAAGAAATGTTTGGAATTTAATGTCATTAATGAACAATAATGGTCAATTTGAAATCAACTGGGAAGATGATATCTTGGCTGGCTGTAATGTTACTAAGGGTGGGCAGGTGGTTCATCCAATGATAAACGGGGATAAATAAAATGATTGACGGATTTGTAGCACTCTATGTTTTTATGTTAGCGGCTTTTGTTGGTAATGAGATTATTTCCAAAGTGCCTGTTGTTTTACACACGCCATTAATGTCAGGTTCAAATTTTATTCATGGTATCGTTTTAGTTGGCGCCATGGTTGCATTGGGTCATGCTGAAACGCAATTAGAAAAAATATTTGGATTTATTGCGGTATTTTTGGGCGCGGGAAATGCAGCTGGGGGTTATGTCGTTACTGAGCGTATGCTAGAAATGTTTAAAAGTAAGAAAAAAGACAAGGGGGATGATTCATGAGTGGTTTCTTTAATATCGCTTTGTTGATTAAAGTCAGTTACTTTGTTGCAGCCATTTTATTCATTGTTGGTTTGAAGCGCATGTCGGCACCTGGGACTGCTAAAGGTGGTATAGTATGGGCTGGCATTGGAATGGTGATCGCTACCATTGCGACTTTCTTAACGCCAGATATGCACAATCAAATCTTGATTATTGCTGCGTTGATGTCAGCAACAATTCTTGCCTGGGTCAGTGGCAAAAAAGTCGCAATGACTGACATGCCACAAATGGTGGCATTGTATAATGGAATGGGCGGTGGTTCTGCAGCCTTCATTGGTGCAATGGAATTATTTAAGTCTGCTCATACTGGTATTCCCATGTCAGGTATTGCAGGAGCGTTAGCATTAATCGGTGTTTTTATTGGTGGCATATCGTTGAGTGGCTCCTTGATTGCTTTTGGTAAACTTCAAGGGCTGATTGATAAACGTTACACTTTCCCTGGTCAGAACATATTCAATGCGGTTTTTGCTTTGGCAGTCATTGCGGTTGGTATTTATACTTTCTATCATTTGACACCACAGTATCTGTGGATATTTTTTGCAGGCTCTCTTGTGTTGGGTTTATTGATGACAATGCCCATTGGTGGTGCTGATATGCCAGTGGTGATTTCTTTGTATAATGCCTTTACTGGTTTGGCTGTATCTTTCGAAGGTTATGTCTTGCAAAATGAAGCAATGATTATTGCAGGCATGTTGGTTGGCGCAGCTGGCACATTGTTGACGCAGTTGATGGCAAAAGCCATGAATAGATCCATCAGTAATGTATTATTTGGTTCAATGGGTGGCGATGACTCTGGCAGTGCAGCTTCCAGTCAAGGCGAAATGAAAGAGATTGAGGCAACAGATTCGTCAATAATGATGGCATATTCTGAAAGGGTTATTATTGTGCCAGGGTATGGATTGGCTGTTGCACAAGCCCAACATAAGTTATGGGAGCTCACACAAATGTTAACCAATAACGGAGTTGAAGTTAAATTTGCCATTCATCCGGTAGCTGGTCGTATGCCAGGTCATATGAATGTCCTGTTGGCTGAGGCTGGTGTACCTTATGATATGATTGAAGATATGGAGGACATCAATCCACAATTCAAGCAATGCGATGTGGCACTGGTTATTGGGGCCAATGATGTGGTCAATCCAGCGGCTCGTGATGAACCCAGTTCAAGTATTTATGGCATGCCAATATTGGAAGTGGATCTCGCAAAAAATGTCATTGTAATCAAAAGGGGCAGAGGAACTGGTTTCGCAGGCATTCAAAATGGTTTATTTTTTAAAGATAATACTAGAATGCTGTTTGGTGATGCTCAAGATGCCATTGCTGAGTTGATACAAAGTTTGAAAGAGCTTTGATGTTTCATCAATCTACTTTGTTACTTTGTCATTCATTGTTACCATAAAATCCATTCTTTGATGAAATATTTGGGCTATTGAAGTTTATTTGACTATCGAAACCATCATATGAAATTTTTTATGTTCATATGATGATAAAATGTAAAGAAATATTTTGGGTTAAGGTGTGAATAGACATTAATATTGTAAAAATAAGCCAATGTATTCAATGGTTTTGCATGAGGATGTTGCTTGATATTAGTATTAGTAAAAGCCTTTTTCAATATGTGTCAATTGGATATGGCTGTTATACCAATTAATAGAGGTCTATTTGTTTATGTGAATTCGAAATATGTGTTGGAAGTCTTGCCTTAAATACTCAAGCTTGGCATTGTTAGATTTACACATTTCACGACAAATATAAAGTCCAAGCCCTGTGCCTTGAGTGTGCGTGGTGAAAAAAGGTGTGAAAATACTCTCTTCAACAATACTTTTAAATTTTTCGCCATTGTTTCGAAAATCGATCAATACATTTTCAGCTTCATTACTGACACTAATTGATAAATTGCCATCAGTGCCATGTTTGATGGCGTTATCGGTTAAATTCCACAACAACTGAGTTAAATGTGAACTGTCAAATTCAATAAAAAGTGTTTTGTTGTCCAATTCGATGTTAATGGCATCATCTTCTAAGTTGTTTTGTTGGCAGTATTCATTTTTAAATACCTTAAGTTTTTCATCTAAATTGATTTTGGTTTGTTCGGCTATATGCTGTTTAGACATGAGCAGAATGTCTTCAATGATTTTATTGGACCTTTCAATTTGTTTGGAGATGATTTCTGTCAATTCTTTGTCTTGTTCATCGATATTTTCCGATTCGGTTAATAATTGTGATGCAGAATAAATAGCCGCCATTGGATTGCGTAATTCATGAGCAATGGTTGCTGAGAGTTGGCCCAGAGTTGCCAAATTGATTTGTTGAGATTTTTCATTGATTTGCGCCTGTTGGTCAATGAACAAGAGGCTCATATCTGTATGCTCATCCATTTCAACGATATTAATGATCACATCCTCGCCATATAAACTGAAACTGTTACTGGAAAATTTCGGCGTTGCAATCACTTTTTTGATTAATTGAGCAGGTAATTTTTCTCCAGGCATGACTTTGACCACTTCTTTGGCTTTTTTATTGAGTAGCACCACTTCATAATCTCTGTTTATTGCAATAGCCCCGGATTGCATTTGGTCAATAATTGTTTTATTGACCTTTGATAAATCAATGATTTTCTTTTTTTGTTGTTGTGTTATTTTTAAAGTTTGATTATACGTATGTGATTGCCTGATCCCGAGTAAGGCGATAGCAAAATATGTCAAAGCATATTGAAGTATATGTGAAAAGCCCCTTCTTGTTGTTTCTATGCCTAAAAACTCTGGCAATAACCACAATAAAATTGTGGCAACAATAGGCATGGCAATGGTGGCGTAGGTATTGCGGTTAAGTATCGAGAATGAACCAATGGTGATGACCGGTAATATGATCCAACCATTATTGAACCCATCAAATAATAAAGTTAAGCTTATAATGATGGGTAAATCAATAATGAGTGCAATAATACCAATCAATTTGCTATTGGCTTTATAAACAACAGAAACAGACCAGACAACAATTGAAAATGACAAGTAGATTGAGGCAATCAGTTTGGCTGAGTCTAATGTGTAGGTGAAGCCGACATAAGTGCCAACCTTTTTAAAAATGATCGAGAAAAAAAAGAAACTCAATAATAACCTGAATAAGTTCAGATAACGAATACTCTGATATTCATTTTTTATAACAATTTCAGGTCGGTTACTTTTCATAGTTAGAATAGGTTAATCGGCTTTGTTTGATTTTCTTTGACCACAATTTTTTGTTATCAACGTTGTATGATTGAATCGTAATGTTTCGGTCTTTACGTGGGCCATCAAAAGTCAGTTTACAAAAATTTCTTTCAAATACCAGTGTTTCATCTATTAAGGTTGGTTTTTTTCGTTCTGTTTCTTCATATCGAGCATGAGTGCCAGCAGTAAATGGCGAACAGGTTAATTCATATAATGGATAGGCGTTCTGCCTGGGAATTTTTAACATTTCTGTGTGGTGTTTGTCGCCACTTAGAAAGATAAGGCCTTCAATTTTGGCTTCATCAAGCCAACTTATAAAAGCATCTCTTTCATGGCGGTATTTATCCCAACCCTCCCATTTGTGATAGTCATTAAGCATTTGGTTTCCTCCAACAATAATTTTAAAAGATTGTTTTGAGGCAACCAATTGATTTTTGAGCCATAACAATTGTTCTGGGCCATACATATGTTTATCTGGCCCATCTGGAAGGTTTTCATTGCTGCGATGGTATCGATCGTCTAATAGAAAAAAATCTACATCACTGTAACGAACTTTGGTAAATATGCCTGACGTTTCTGGCATGCCATAACTGGGATTTGCCCAGATTTTCGAAAAAATATCCAAGCTTTTTTGCTTGTGGATAAAATAGCCCCCGCTGTTATCAGGTCCAAAATCATGATCATCCCAAATCGCATAATTGGCAAACTTATGAAAAATGGGTTGTAAAAAGTCACGACTTTTATCTTTGCTGGCACGATAAATCATGTTTTGTTCTGCGTCAAAATCCACTTCCCTATAGTACCAATTGTCACCAAGCCATAACATCATATCTGCTTCTTGTTGCGCGATGGTGTCGAATATTTCATAGCCTCCACCATAAGGAGTGCCTGCACGATCATGTGCTTCTTCATTTTCAAAGTTGCAAGAACCAGTAATGACACTAAAATCAGGCGGCTCAGTCCTCCACATCCAGTGTTTTTGTGTGGTGAATGAAAAATACTTATTTTTGTCATGAACGGCTTTGCCATTGACCCACATTTTATAATGGTATTTTTGATCTGGCTGCAGACCTTTGAGCTTAAAAGTATGCATATTATAGTTTTCAGCGGTTGTTGTGATGGATAAAGTGTTAACATCTTTGCTGAATTCTTGTTGCCAATATTTTAATGTCACTTTGGCTGGTTT
Source organism: uncultured Alcanivoracaceae bacterium (assembly GCA_964352735.1). Classification (GTDB taxonomy): domain Bacteria; phylum Pseudomonadota; class Gammaproteobacteria; order Xanthomonadales; family Marinicellaceae; genus NORP309. Next base: position 30,293 of record CAYGTC010000031.1, read on the forward strand.
TTGAGTTTCAAGCCAAATATTGGCTCCACGTAAAGCGATATGGCCCAGCATTGGCCCAGATTTCAATAGAGTGGCAGAAACGTTTAATGAGATTGTTAGTAATAAGATGAATTTAAGCATGTCAAAAAATAGAACCAACCTGATAAATAGGAGATAGTATCACTTAAATTAAGAAAAAATTACATATTTGTTTTTAAATTTAACGAAACTTTCACAAAACTCTTTTAGGATACGCCGACGTATGCGAAAATGATCGGGATTATATAATGCAGTCTGCTCGCTCTTGAAAAGATGTGAAGAGATTTTTATATAACTATTTAACTTAACTTAAGAAGGGTGCTTTTAAAAATGAAAAACTTTAAGCAATTGAGCTGGCTTGCTGGTGCAATAATACTTGCGCTGTCGCCAATTAATGTATCAGCTCAGGAAACATCTTCAGCAATAGCAGGAACGGTTGTTGATTCTGAAGGTAATCCGGTTTCTGGTGCCACGGTTGTGATTAAACACATTCCAACTGGTGCAACCAAGACTATCACTACTAATGAAAAAGGTAACTATCAAGCTCGTGGTCTGAGAGTTGGTGGTCCATACAGCGTAAACTTTACTAAGGACGATTATGGTAATGTCAACGAAAATGACTTGTACATCCAGTTAGGTGAAGTGAGAGATGTCGATGCCACAGTTGTATCAGATTCTGTTTCATTAGATACCATTCAAGTTGTGGGTGTGGCTCAATCATTAACGTTTAATGCAGATAATATGGGTTCTGGTACTTCTATTGATAGAGAAGTATTAACCAATGCACCAACTGTTTCAAGAAATGTTCAGGATTTCTTGAGAATCGATTCAAGAATCAATATACGTGATTTTGGGGACAGTATTTCAGTTTCTGGTGTGAATAACCGTTTTAATAACTTTTCGATCGATGGTGCTCCTGTTGGTGATCCATTTGGATTGGAAGCCAATGGTTTTGCAGGTAACGGTCAACCATTTAATATTGATACCATTCAAGAGTTAAATATTCAGTTGTCTCCATATGATGTGACTAAGTCTAACTTTACTGGCGCAAACATTAATGCAGTTACAAAAAGTGGTACCAACGAATTTCATGGTGCAGTAAACTTGCAGTATGGTAGTGAAAGTTTAACCAATGATTTGGCTGATTTCACCAATGAAATTATCAGTGTCACTATGGGCGGCCCGATTATTAAAGATAAACTGTTCTTTTTCTTGGGTATTGAAGATTCAACTAGATCAAGCATACCGAACAGCTCATTTGTTGAAAATGAAGATGGTAGCTTAGATTCAGTTGCAGTTTCTAATATTGAAAGAATTCAAAGCATTGCACAAAATGTCTATGGATTTGATGCTGGTACTCTCAATCGTTCTGGAGACAGTGAGATTACAAAAGAAAATTTGTTGTTGAAATTGGATTGGAATATTAATGAGAATCATCGTGCAGCGTTAAGATATACAACCAATGATGATAACACAGATGCTTTTCCGAATATTAACGGTGGTAATGTTGGCTTGAGCTCTCACTTATATACCAATAATTTCAAAAATGATTCATTTGCTTTGAATATATACAGTGATTGGTCGCCAAATTTTTCTACTGAATTCAGATACTCTAGATCCGAATTTGATAAAAAACCCATTACTAATTCAGCATTACCACAAATCGAAATCGAAAATGTAGGTGATCAAAGTGGTGATAATGATAACAGTGTATTTTTGGGTAGAGAAGCATTCAGACATGCCAATGAATTGAACACTGTTGATGATATTTTCTACTTTGAAGGCAATTATTTTGTTGGTAATCACAACATTAAATTTGGTGTCGATATTCAAAAACATGACATTTTTAATACATTTGTATTCAATTCATTCGGTAATTACAGGTACGACAGTATTGAAGATTTTGAAAATGGTATCATAGAAAGATATGACTTAAGAATTGGATCTGATCCAAATGATCGTTTCCCAGCAGCTGATTGGGCATGGACAAACAACGGTGTCTTTATTCAAGATAACTGGATGGTGAATGACAGATTGACAGTTCAATATGGTTTACGTTGGGACAAACCAAGTACAGACGACAGCCCTCTTTTCAATCAGGATTTTACTGATGCATTTGGATTTAGAAATGACAATGTTGTTGACAGTGGAATCCTTCAACCACGTATCGGCTTTAATTATGACATGAGCAGCGAGTTGATGATGCAATTACGTGGTGGTGTTGGTATGTTCTCTGGTGGTTCACCTGGTGTTTGGTTATCTAATCCGTTTACCAATCCTGGTGGAAATGTGAGTACTTTCAGAGTTGAAGATAATTCAGTGGTATTTAACCCCGATGGTTCAAATCAAGCAATTCCACCTGGCGGTTTTGCAATACAAGATGTAGATGTATTGGATAAAAACTTCAAATTACCTTCAGTTATTAAAGCGAATATTGCTTTAGATGCTGAATTACCATGGTATGGTTTGGTTGCCGGTTTCGAATATGAATATACACAACAAAAAGACGGTATTTTTTATCAACACCTTAATCTTGGTGAGCCTACTGGTACATTACCTGATGGAAGGAACTCATACTATGGCGATCCTTTGACTTTAAGTGGTGGCAGTGAATTCAATAGAAACCGTGATTTCGGTGATGTATTGTTATTAACTAATACCGACCGTGGTGAAGTTAAACGTGCGACAATCTCATTGGAGAAACGTACGCAACATTTCTTCACTAAAGCTTCATATACAAATACAAGCTCATCAGAAGTCAGTACTGGTACTTCATCTAGAGCAATTTCTAACTGGGATAACCGCCCTTCAGCAAATCCAAATGATGAAGAGTTGGGAATCTCAGCCTATCAAATTGAAAACGCTTTTACTTTCTTGATCAATTATAACAACAATTTCTTTGGTGATACGATAACCAACATCGGCTTGGTATGGATATCACAAGATGGTGAACCATTCTCATATAACTACAGCAATGACGTTAATGGAGATGGTATCAGAGATAATGATCTTTTCTACGTGCCAAATGTTGGTGAGTACGTAATGGCAGATCCTGCAGAAGCAGATGCTTTTGAGGCTTTCTTGAGACAATCTGGTCTTGATAAGTACAGAGGTCAAATTGCTCCAAGAAATGCTTTCAAAGCTCCACGCGTTAACACATGGGATCTGAAAATCAGACAAGAATTACCAAGCTTTGGTTTTGGTAGAGCTTCATTGTTCTTAACCATCAGAAACTTGGGTAACTTGTTGAACAGTGATTGGGGTAATATTTACACAGGTAGTTTTGATGGTGTTAACATTGCCGATCTGGATGGTTTTGATGATCAAGGTCGTTACATCATTGATTCAAGAATCAGAGATGGCGGTGTTATTGGTAACTTAAGCAGAAGAACCTTTAACTCTGCATGGCAAGCACAAGTTGGTTTCCGTTTCGAGTGGTAATCAATTAATACAAATATTTGTATTTAAAAAAGGGCGGTTTGATAACCGCCCTTTTTTGTCTTAAGATATTGGCCATAAGCTACGTATTTGTTATTTGAATCAATGATGTATTAGTGCAAATATGTGATCAAATCGGTAAAAACTAAATAATAAAAGTTTATGTATAGTATAAGAAAATAAAGTTTGTGCCTGGTTAGTTTTATAAAAAAGCTATTCTATGATGAAATATTTGGGTTTAAACGTTGAATTCTCAAAACGATTCTTATTAATCATCTCTTGATAAATTATTAGAGGCTTTATTAATGTAGTAAGGTTGTATTCTTTTAAGCTTATCTTTTGAAGTTTTATAAGATATGAAGCATTTTTGCTGAACCTTATTAATATCCTTAATGCATTCCTATAAGATCTGTTACTAGTCATCAGCTCATAAAGTTTAGTCATGTTTTTACTAGAGACCTCTGCATAAGTCACGAATCATGTAAAAAAGTTTGAAAAGCTCAGTTTCTGTGTTAGAAAACTTACAAATAGTGTGCTATTACTTGCGTTTGTATCCATGAGCTTGAGATTTTCAGTTCTTTTTTCCAAAGACCTGGACATATGCAGAAGACACAAAATAAATGTTACTAATTTTTCTGAAAGAGTTCTTTATACGATTGTAGAATAAAAGGTGAAGAATTTAAGAGTTCATTGTTTATTTTTAAAAAGTATTTCAGATTTTTACATCATCTCAGAGAGCGCGATATGGTTGCTTCATTATCACTCAGAACAACACATCAGTGTTTGAAGTTTAAAAAGGACATTAGGTGAATTTTATGTAGCGAATGTCCTTTTAATAAGTTGTTAACTTTCATGCCTTAAATAATCTACAACTTTTGATTGTTTGACATGACGTGTGTACAAAAAGCTAATGATGAGTAAGACAGCAGTTAATATAACAGTGGCCATCAGAAAATTATGCCAAGGAAAAATAAAAGATAAAGAGAACCAATATTCGCAGATTAAATAAGATATAACTGCCGCAACTACAACACCTAGATTAAAGGCAAATAAACCCAATGCCAAAAATTCTATGGTACTCAATTTTAGTAAATCAATACCTTGCATACCCATCATTCTGTAATAAAAACTTTCCCTAAGCCGATCTTGTGAAGTGGAAATCAATGATGAAGCAAAAATGAGCCCTCCAGCCAAAAGACTTAGCGCTGTAAAAATTTGAACCAATTGTTTTAATTGATCAGTAAATTCTTTGAGTTTTTTAGCAATATTGCCGCCATCCAATGTTGTAATGCCAGGAAAAGTTTTAGCAATTTGGGTTTGCATGTCGACACGTTTGTCATCACTAACTTTGGCAGTGGCAAAACGAATCTGAGGCGCTTCATTCATGACTTCAGGAGGGAAAATAAAATAAAAGAAAGGGCTTGGGCCACGTTTCAATCTTTTTCTGATACTGGTGACTTCAGTTTTTATGTTAACGCCCTGTACGTTGAATGTGATCTGGTCACCTATGCTAACCTCTAAAAAGCCTGCAATGGTATCTAAAATTGAAATGGGTTCTATATCACTATCATCAATAGGTGTAAATAAAGAACCATTGACGAGGCTTTTTTCAATTCTTTCAGTGGCTAATAATTCATTGGAGTAACTCAAATTAAATACACGGGTAATGTTGTCATATGTACCGAGTTGATCTTTTAGAACTTCAGCTTTGACCCCATTCACACTGTCAATACGCGCCCTAATGACTGGATAATATACCAGTTGCCCTTCAAACATTTGATCAAGTTGCTGTTGTTGATCGGTTTGTATATCCAACAAAAACATATTGGGTGCGTCCTCAGGGTAGGCTGAAATCAGTTGTTGATCAATAGAATAATCTAAAGTAGTTATGGCCCCCAGGATCATGGTGGTCATAGATAATGATGTGATGAATAGATGGGATTGATTGCCTTTTCTGAATATATTTTGTAAAGCAAGATTAACCATCCACTGTTTTATCAATTGACGATCAAGTAACCATTTAATTAGACGCATTAATCCTTTGGTTAATATGGCAAAAGCCAGCCATACAAGCATCAGTCCACAAAATACCTGTATGCTTTGAAATAAGTTATTTAATTCTGAATAAAGTAGTCCAAATAGAGCCAATGCTGCAAATATCCACCATAACCGTGAGGTTGCAGGCAAATGCTTCTTAATTTCATGTTTGTGTAAAACTGCTATGGGTTTAATATTATGAATATTTTTTAATGTCACATGAGTAGTTAAAGCTGTGAGTATAACGGCGATGATTATTGCTTTTAACAAACTCATCCAGCTGATGAATATATCAATATCATTTGGTAAAATTGCTGTGAAAGCATCTTGACCAAAGTGAATGACTGCTATGCTCAACAACCACGAAAAGACAACCGATATCAAAGCCATAAAAAGTAGCAATGTACGATATGAGGAGATGATATTGTGGCTTTTTTCCCCCAATGCGACCCTGATTGCATTGGTTTGTTGTTGTTTGGCAACAAATGATCTAACAATGCTCATGATGCCAATGGTAGATAATACAATAACAGCAATGACCAGAAGCTTTAAAAAAGTTAAAAAGTTTTGGCTTAAGTTAGAAATGCTGGTATTTGATTGGTCGGCAGTTTTGACGGAAGCTTTGGTGTTGGCTAAGAGGGTGGTCAATTCTTGAGTCAATGTAGCGATATTTTGTTCAGCTTGCTTGATTTCAATTCTGTAATTAATCCTACTTTTTTGACCCATCAGCTGTGTATTAACCAAGTCACTCTCATGCATAATGATTCGTGCGCCAAAACCAAACGCCGTTAATGGCCTATCTGGTTCTGTAATGATCTCATCATGAATAATGAATTGTGATTCCCCAATGGTGATTTGATCTCCAATGTTGACATTCAGAGTACTCAAGACTTGTTTTTCTACCAGAATTGACCCTGGCTTCCATGTTTTAGAACCGTCTGCTAATATTAATTCTCCATACAGTGGATAGGCGCTACTGACAGCTTTGATGCGACTTAATAAGGACTCAGTTTGGGTGTATACAATTGCATTGAATTGATAATCAAAAACAATGTTATTGGTGTCAATTGCACTGACTTTTGTTAAAAGCGCATCAGGCCATTGTTGATTGTCAGTAATAACTATGTCACCACCTACAATTTGTTTTTGATTAGCATTAACATATTCATTGACGGATTGTTGTAAGGCGTCAAGTGTTAAAAACGCACCAAGTGAAATGATGATACAGAGGCTAAAAAGAATAGGGTATAGTTTATGGTTGAACCATTCTCTAAATATGATGATATTCATGATAGGGTTCCTTATTTTTGTATTTGTCCATCAACAATATTAAAAACATGATCAGCTTGATTGGCAATAGTGGGATCATGAGTGACTATGACTACAGTGGTGTCAAACTCCTTTTGTAGGTCAATAATTAATTGCATCACACTTGATGCGTTGGTTTCATCAAGATTGCCGGTTGGTTCATCTGCAAAGAGTATTTTGGGGTTGGTGGCCAGAGCCCTAGCTATTGCAGTTCTTTGCTTTTCACCGCCTGAAAGTTGATGTGGAAATGACTGAGCTCGATGTGTCAATTTAACTTTTTCTAATAACTTATCAACTGTAGACTGCTTAAAATTTTTACTGATTTTGAGCGGGAATGCTATGTTTTCAGCAACTGTAAGTGTGGGAATTAAATGAAAAGATTGAAATACAAAACTGATGTCGGTTTGTCTTTTTAAGGCTAATTGATCTTCTGTCAGTGTGGTTAGATCAACATCTTCGAGCAATACTGAACCATTATCAGGAACATCCAGTCCTGCAAGTATGCTCAATAATGTAGACTTACCAGAACCTGATTTTCCCATGATGGCAACAAATTCTGCTTGTTGAATATCAAGTGATACGTTTTTCAAAATTTTAATGTTTTGTTTTTCTAAATGGAAAGATTTATTGATGTTTTGTGCCGCTAATAAAGTAGTCATATTGATTTACTATCGAATTGATTTGTGAGTAATTTAAATGAATAAGGGTGAATTATTTGTCATTTTGATCTAAATAATTCTGTACCATGGGCAAAATATTATTTTTGACAATGATCTCATAACCCTTAGCATTAGGGTGGATCATATCTGTTTGGTTTAACTCAGGGATTCCAGCAACATCTTGTAAAAAAAATGGGATGAGTGGCAGATCATGTTTTTTTGCCAATTGTGGATACATCTCAGAGAATTCTTTCACATATTTTTTGCCTAAATTTTCGTATATTTGCATGCCCGCTAAAATAATATCTGAATCAGCTTGTTTAATTTGTGTGATTATTTGGTCAATATTATCGGTGGTTAATGACAGAGGTAAACCTCGTATTGCGTCATTTGCCCCGATATTTAATATGGTCAAATCAGGTTTCTGCTTCAATACCCAGTTCAAACGGTTGATTAAGCCAGATGAGGTTTCGCCACTTAATCCTGCATTGATGACGGATATGTGGTCAGGCAAATATTTTTGTAATAAAGATGGGTAGTTATATTGTTCTTTGACTCCCAATCCTTCTGTTAATGAATCTCCCAATGCCAGTATTGTGAATGTATTTTTGACCTCATTGTTTTGAACGAGATTGGCATTGTTGTTTTGGTTATCCATGCAAGCTACATTGAGTATGCATAAAATTACGATCGGAATCAGTTTCATTTGCAAGGTGTGAATCATAAAAGTGTATTTATAGTGCTTATGTGTGTGAATTACAATAGTCCATCAGTCATTATTCATCAGTTTTATGATAAGACTGATAAAATATAGTAAAACGCTGTATAGAATTGGTGATCAAGTTACAATTATTCATAATGATGCAAATGACTTATTGAATTAACCATGTGATTATGAGAGTATCGCACACATGACAAATCAGCAGCAAACTTTTAGTCAAAAAATGCTTGATTGGCACTGCGAATATGGCCGAAAAAATCTGCCTTGGCAGGGGCAAAACCCTTATTATGTTTGGATTTCTGAGATTATGTTACAACAGACTCAGGTCAGCAAAGTCAAAGATTACTTTAAAAACTTCATTCATAAGTTCCCAACGTTAACACAATTGGCAAAGGCTGATGTTGCCGACGTTTTGGCCAGTTGGTCAGGTTTGGGTTATTATAATAGGGCAAGAAACTTACATAAAACAGCGCAAACATGCTTACGAAAATATGAAGGCAATCTGCCATCGGATTTAAAAAGTTTGATGGATTTGCCTGGTATTGGAAAAACCACTGCTGGAGCAATATTGTCACTGTCAATGAATAAACCTTATGCCATTTTAGATGGCAATGTTAAAAGAGTATTGAGTCGAGTTTTTGCAGTGCGGAATGAAAAAATCAGTGCTTTAGATAAAAAACTGTGGAACCTTTCAGAACAATTGGTCAGCCAAGATAATCCAAAAGATTATAACCAATCCTTAATGGATTTAGGATCAATGATTTGTAAAAGGGCACAGCCAAAATGTTATGACTGTCCATTAATTGATGATTGTTTGGCTTATAAACGCAATGAAATAGCACTTTATCCACAAGCAAAAAAACAAACAAAAAAAATTAAAAAGACCATTTATGCTTTAATGGTATTAGATCAGGAAAAAGTATTTTTACAACAAAGAGAAAACCATGGCATATGGCCACAATTGTGGTTTTTACCAACATTTGATCAATTGGATGAACTAAATCAAAGCTGTAAAAATTTGCCATTAACAGCAGTTGCTGAGTTTTCAGTTGAGCACATACTAACACACAGAATTTTCGATATACAAGTGACTTATGCTAGTGGAAAATCTACAGGGTTTATTACAGGTCAATGGTTTGAAATTGCAGACCTTGATTCCACACCACACCCATCAGCATTGCAAAAGATTTTACAACGGTTTGAACCCCATGCTCTCTAATAAATCCATAATGATGTGTAATTATTGTATTAATTCTGTAAATGTACTTATGGCACATGACGAAGAGGGGTGGTTTTTATACAATAAGACATATAAAATGAGCGTTAATTTATTGTAGAGGAAAAAGTATGCTAGATAATCCACAAAACTTATTTTTCCTAGTTTTAGGTATCTTGGGTTTTTTAACCATCAAAAAAACATTCAGTTTTGTACCGCAAGGTTACCAATACACTGTTGAAAGGTTTGGAAAGTACAGAAAGACTTTTGATCCAGGTCTTGGCATGAAAGTGCCATGGATCGACTCCATCGGTCGAAAAATAAATATGATGGAACAGGTGTTGAATGTGCCTTCACAGGAGGTGATTACCAAAGATAATGCGGTTGTAACTGTTGATGGGGTGGTTTTTTATCAAGTGCTCAATGCTCCGCAAGCAGCCTATGAAGTCAATGATCTACAATATGCCATCTTAAACTTGACCATGACAAATATTAGAACCGTATTGGGTGGGTTAGATCTTGATGAGTCTTTATCAAAAAGGGATCAAATCAATCAACGATTGTTATCAGTTGTTGATGAAGCAACTTCACCTTGGGGCATCAAAGTTACGCGAATAGAAATCAAAGACATTAAACCCCCACATGATTTAGTGCAATCCATGGCAAGGCAGATGAAAGCTGAACGTGAGAAAAGAGCTGATATACTTGAAGCCGAGGGTAAACGTCAAGCAGCGATACTTAGGGCAGAAGGCGAAAAACAATCAAAAGTATTAGAGGCAGAAGGTAATAAGGAAGCTGCATTTAGAGATGCCGAAGCGCGGGAAAGATCCGCTGAAGCAGAAGCCAAAGCAACGCATATGGTATCTAAAGCCATCGACACTGGGAATGCACAAGCAATTAATTATTTTGTTGCGACCAAATATTTGGAAGCGTTTGGAAAATTTGCAGAATCTTCGAATGCAAAGACAATATTGGTTCCAATGGAAGCTACTGGTATTCTAAGTTCATTGACAGGGATTTCTGAGATTGCAAAAGAAGTACTTGATAAAAAAGAAAAAAATGAGGAATAAAAATGGAGTGGTTTGAAATATTGACGCCATGGCATTGGTTGACTGCTGCTGTTATTTTAATTGTTTTTGAAATGATGATGGGCACGTACTTTTTGCTATGGGTTGGTTTTGCGGCTGCTACAACGGCATTGATTCAGTGGGTTTTTACCATAGGATGGCAAGCACAAATGATCGTGTTCTTTTTGTTGTCATTGGCCTCTATTGTTGCATGGTATATTTATGCGAAAAAAAATCCTGAACAAGACCCCATGCCCAATTTAAATAGACGTGGGCGACAATATATCGGCAGGACTTTTAATTTGTCGCATCCGATTGTAAATGGCGTTGGAAAAATTAATGTCAATGACAGCACTTGGAAAGTAGAGGGTGAAGACTTACCAGTTGGAGCAAAAGTGAGAGTCATTGATATCAGTGGAACAATATTGAAAATAGAAAAAGTTTAGAAAATGAGAGAAAATATGAAAAATAATAAATTAATGAGTGCAATGGTTTTGAGTATGTCTTTAGCATTGATTTCATGTGGAGATAAAGAAGCAGACCTGGGTCAGAAGGCAGAAAATACTTCATCAGCTGTAAATGTTGTTGATTCAATACAAGCAACCAGCGCCATTATGGAATATATTCCAGCAGATACTCCTATTTTAGTAACTTATATGAAAGATCCTAAGCATCCTATTCCTGAGAATTTAAAGCTTAAAGTGGGAAAAATGTTTAATAATATTGGTGAGATAATGAAAGTTGCCATGCAAGAAAACATGAAGAAGTATGATAATAAAGCTGAAAACAGTGATGTAAATGCTAGTGAAGAGTTCATTGATAAATGGTTTTCAGAAGATGGTCTTAAGAAAATGGGTGTCTCTATAGAAGAAAATGAATTTGCTTTATATACCGTAAATTACTTTCCTGTTATGCGAATGACGCTAGCAAAATCTCATAATATAGAAGAGTTGTTTGATGAATTAATGGTTAAAGCAAATCAGTCGGAAGCTGATGCAGCGCTTAAAAAAACTGTTGATGGACACACCGTTTATATTATTGGTGATAAAGAAATGAAAGTGATGTTTTCTATCAAAGGTAATTCAATTGCTGGCAGTTTTGCTCCATCTAGAGAAGTTGATCAATTGATGCCTCAACTTCTGGGTTTTGAAAAACCTTCCAAAAATATTGCTCAATCCAAGCAATATCACAATACAGTCAACAAATACAACTACTTGAGAAACAATGTGTACTGGATCAACTTTAGAGAACTTGCAGATGTATTTGTGAATCCAAGTCAGCACGAGACACCTTTAATAGATATGTTAGAAGTTCAAGATAATATGTTCTCAGCTGACTGTAAAACTGAAATATTGGGAATGGTTGATAAATTCCCGAGGTTAGTGGGTGGTTATACCTCAATGGAGGAGCATACTATAAGTTCTCATATGGCCATTGAACTGGCTGAGGGTTTAGGGAGTAAGTTGTCAACAATGACTGGTCGAATCCCTTCTTCAGGTGCTGATGCCGCAATTTCATACGGTTTTAGTTTTGATATTGAAGCAGCCAAAAAATTGGCTTTGGAATTCGTAAGTGAAATTGAAGTATCGCCCTATAAGTGTGAATACATGTCGAATTTAAATAACCAAGTACAAACATTTAAAGCCCAATTAGAACAGCCATTACCACCATTTGTCTCAAATTTTAAAGGCGTGAACGTTATTGTCAATGAATTAGATCTAGATCTGACTCAAAAAGACCCCAGTGAAATGGTTAAAAATTTAAAAGCAAAATTTTTGTTAGCCGTAGATAATCCTGAAGCATTAAAAGGCATGGCAGAAATGATGATGCCTGAAATACAAAAACTGGGTTTGAAAAAAGGTGAAAGTGCTGTTAATATTTCAAACTTAATACCCATTTCAGGTTCACAAATTCCAGTAAACTTAGATCATGTGTTTTTGGCTATGGGTGGAGATACATTGGGTGCTTCTCTTGGAGAGGGTACAGATGCAGAACTCACAAAAGATGTTTCAGCAGATTCATCGAGTGAACTGTTCAATATTAACATTTCTGCTGAAATATATAAAAACCTCTTTTCTGGACTGGGTGATCTATCAAAAGATTTAGGCGATGGTGCTCAACAACAAATCAATATTCAAAAAATGCTGATGACAGACATGTTATGGTGGGAGTCAGAAAGTGCCAGTATGAATTTTACAGATCGTGGTTTTGAAGTTAAGATGGATATCATTTATTAATATTTCGTTACGATTGAAATGCTTGGGGGCTGGGAGATGTGTTGTCTCAGCCCTTTTTCGTAAGATAACAAAAAAAACCAGACAAACCCTTTTCTTACCTGTTTAGAATATTGTAAACTATGGTAATACCTGCAATAAAGACTCTTTGGAGAGAATAATAATGAAAATGATGAGTAAATTCGCAATATTAATACTGATGTGCTCAATTATGGTCGCTTGTGGACCGAAAAAAACTGAAGGTAACGGTAACGACCCCGATAATACCGATAATACCCGTCCGCCTGTCGATGACAATACTACTAGAGTCGATCCAATTAACACATATAGCTATCAAGGAAAAACCTTTTATGACATTTGCTGTAATGCGGAAGATCTAAATAATGCTGAGAGCTTATTGTCACAAAGAGTGATATTATTTGCTTATGATCAAGCCACAGTTGAAAGTCAATACAGAGATGTGATTGCAATACACGCCCGTTACCTTAGCCAAAACCCTTCTGCCAAAGTTGTTTTAGAAGGTCATGCTGATGAAAGAGGCACCCCTGAATATAACCTAGCTCTTGGCGAAAAACGTGGTGAGTCAGTTGCCAATTTATTAAGAGCACAAGGCGCCTCTGCTGGACAAGTATCTGTGGTCAGTTTTGGTGAAGAAAAGCCAGTTGCTTTGTGTAATGATGGATCATGTTGGTCACAAAATAGAAGAGTTAGAATAGTATACACTGCGAAATAATCACTTAATATATATTGAAATATGTTTTAAGAACTTATTGAAAGGCGCTGTGTCTGAATTATATGGTAATAAACCCGACCTATAGTCGGGTTTTTTGCCGTATGAATTTATAAGAAATGGGACATTAATCTGATGTATTTGAGTTGCGACTCATAGATACAGATTGATGACCAGTTATCATTTTCGTTTAGATTAAAGGTGAAAATATGAAAAAGTATCACATGATTTTAATAGCTCTAGTTGTTATCTTCAGTAACCATGTCAATGCCAGGGAATTATCCATACAACAACGCTTGGCGAATTTAGAAAAATTATTTGAGCAACAGTCTGGTAACCGCACTAATACAGCCGATATCGTGATACAAAATCAAAAGTTACAACAGCAAGTAGCAGAGCTTAAGGGTGTTGTTGAAGAACAAAATTATCAAATTGAAAAACTCAAAGAAAAACAAAAATTGTTATATATTGATATCGATTCACGCTTGGCCGAATTAGAGTCAAGTAAAGTAAGTAATACAGGAGTCTCGCAAAATGTCAATTTAACTGCTGAATCTGATAATACACAAGTTGATTCAGTTGATGCTAGTGCTCTAGAAAATATTGCAGTGAACGAGGCTGTGGAAAATAGTGTGACTCAACAAGAACCTGTTCTATCTTCTTTTCAAGATGATTATGATATTGCTTTTGCACATTTAAGAGGCGGGCGCTTCCTCGAATCAGCACGAGCATTTGAAGATTTTATACAAAAATACCCCAATAATGAACTCACAGATAATGCTTATTATTGGTTGGGTGAGTCCTATTATGTCAAAAGACAATACCCACAAGCGTTGGCAGCATTTCTGACTCTCACGGAGAAATTTCCAGATAGTGCTAAAGCGGCAGATTCATGGTTGAAAATTGGATACAGTTATTATGAAATGGATGATTTTGTAAAAGCTGATGAAAGCCTTAAAAAAGTCATCAATAGTTATCCGAATTCAAATATTGCTAGGTTGGCTAAAAATCGTCTGCGTCAACTTCAGCGGGATAACTGATTAGGAAAAATAATGGACAATAATAATCGACTTAAAATTTCAGAAATATTTCATTCCATTCAAGGTGAATCAACTTTTGTTGGATTACCAACGGTATTTATTCGTTTGACTGGTTGTCCTTTGCGATGTACTTGGTGTGATACTGAATATGCCTTTGCAGGTGGCCAATGGCAAGAAATTGATCAAATTATTGAAAAAGTTAGGAGTTTTAAGACGCCATATGTTTGTGTAACAGGTGGAGAACCATTGGCACAAAAAAGATGTATTAAACTGTTAGATAGATTAATAGGGGAGGGTTTTAATGTTTCTTTAGAAACCTCCGGGGCCATATCTGTAGTTGATGTCAATGAAAAAGTGGTAACCGTTATGGACCTGAAAGCACCGGGTTCTGCTGAAGAAGGCAAAAATTTATATGAAAACATCAATTATTTAGATGCCAAAGATCAAATTAAATTTGTTATCAAAGACAGAACAGACTATCACTGGGCGCAATCAATTGTTGATCGCTATAATTTAATTGATAAGTGTGAAGTTTTATTTTCTCCAGTGGCCGATGTACTGAATCCTGCTGACCTCGCTCAATGGATATTAGATGATAAATTATTGGTCCGTATGCAAATACAAATGCACAAAATATTATGGAATGACGCACAAGGCAGGTAAGAAATAATGAAAAAGAAATGTATTGTACTGCTATCTGGAGGCTTGGATTCGACCACATGTTTGGCAGTTGCACAATCACAAGGTTATGAATGTTATACCATGGCAGTAGATTATGGACAGAGACATCGCTCGGAATTATTGGCTGCACAACGGGTTTCCAATGCTTTCTCAGCAAAACAACATAAAGTGATTAAAATTGACTTGCGGGCCATAGGTGGTTCAGCATTGACCGATGATATTGAAGTGCCAGATCACAATGAGGTTGAAAGTACCGCGATTCCAGTTACCTATGTGCCTGCAAGAAATACCATATTTCTCAGTATAGCTTTGGGATATGCAGAAACCATTGGGGCCAATGACATGTTCATTGGAGTGAATGCAGTTGATTATTCTGGTTATCCAGATTGCCGTCCGACTTTCATTGACAGTTTTGAGAAAATGGCCAATGTCGCAACAAAAGCACAGATTGAGGGGCAACAATTTACCATTCATACGCCTTTGATGAAATTAAGTAAGTCAGAAATAGTAAAACTGGGTGATTCATTGAATGTTGATTATGGTATTACAGTGTCTTGTTATAGTGCTGATGATGATGGCAAAGCCTGTGGCGAATGTGATTCCTGTTTTTACCGACAACAAGGCTTTATCTCCGCAGATTTAAATGATCCAACCAGATACCAATGATTAATATTGCTGAATTGTATATTTTCCCTGTAAAGTCGCTTGCGGGCATCGCCGTAAACTCTGCAGAATTGAGTCGCTTTGGATTAAAAAATGATCGTCGATGGATGATCGTCGATGATAAAGGGCGGTTTTTAAGTCAAAGAGAAATGGCAAAAATGGCAACCATAAAAGCAGCATTAGATGATGGTCAATTGTCATTAAGTTATGAAGGGCAATCCATCACTGTTCCCAAAGTTGATAAACATGCACAATCTATAGAGGTCTCTATATGGAAAGATACATTGATCGCTCAGCATGTCGATCATTCAGTGGATAAGTGGTTGAGTGATGTTTTGGACGTGTCATGTCGACTGGTGTATATGAATAGAGAAGCCAAAAGACAGGTGGATACTGATTATGCAAAAATTGGCCAATATGTCAGCTTTGCTGATGGCTTTCCCATGCTTGTTATTTCACAAGCAAGTATCAATGACTTAAACAAGCGACTGGATACGCCAGTTAACATTAACCGATTCAGGCCCAATCTTGTTGTCACGGGAACACAAGCTTTCGCTGAAGATAATTGGCAAGCTTTATCTATAAATGGTACAGAATTACTTGCTGTAAAAAAATGTTCACGATGTATCGTACCTAGTATTAATCAGCAGACAGGCCAAAAAGATCAAGTGAAAATGTTAGCAGTACTTAATTCCTATAGAAAAGAAAATAATAAGGTTATGTTTGGGCAAAACTTGGTTTACAAAAGTGTTGAAAAAGCGCTTGGCCATACAATTTCATGTGGTGACGAAATTAAGTTACATTAAAAGATAAGGCTATTCATAAAAAAGTATAAAAAAATAAAAAAAGACTTGTCATTAACTTAAAGTTACCCTAAAATTCGCATCCTCTTGTGAGTAAAGCGATTGATTTTCATTGACAAATTTTGAAAATCGTTCACAATACACTTAGGGGCCGTTAGCTCAGTTGGTAGAGCAGTGGACTTTTAATCCATTGGTCGTAGGTTCGAATCCTACACGGCCCACCATTCTTCTAATATTTCATAAATCATCATTAAATTTTATCTACATAACATAATTTTTACGAAAACTGTCGTATAATTTTGTTACATGGCTATGCATGAAACTCCTGTTTCATATTGTTTTTGCTGTTTTTAT
>CAYGTC010000032.1:0-46594 GCA_964352735.1 uncultured Alcanivoracaceae bacterium
TTTATGCATTAATAATTGACAAGTCAAAACATATCAACCCGAATATTTCATCAAAATGGTAAATAGATTGATTTTATTTACGAAAAACATGGAGTTGAACGATATTTATAAAAGTACACTTTGCACCTGAATGGTTTTATGATGAAATATTCGGGCTAAATAATTTAGGTCAATCTCCTGCGCGAAACCACAAGTCTCTTGACAAAATGATCTCAGTATAAAATACTGACAGTTTTTGAATCAACAGGATTTTATCATGTCCAAATTCATCATAGCACCTTCTATTCTATCAGCCGACTTTGCTCGCTTAGGGGAAGACACACAAGCAGTACTAGATGCAGGAGCAGATTGGGTACATTTTGACGTCATGGACAATCATTATGTTCCAAACCTCACCATTGGCCCCATGATTTGCGAAGCATTGAGAAATCATGGCATCACAGCCCCAATTGATGTACATCTAATGGTTAAACCAGTAGATCGAATCATCTCGGATTTTGCCAAAGCTGGAGCAAGTATCATCACCTTCCACCCTGAAGCATCAGAGCACATTGATAGATCATTAAGCTTAATTAAAGAAACAGGCTGTCAGTCAGGATTGGTGCTTAATCCAGCAACACCAATCAATATACTTGATCATGTCATGGATAAAATTGATATGATTTTATTGATGTCAGTTAATCCTGGTTTTGGTGGACAGAAATTCATTCCAGAAACTCTGAACAAACTCAAGTTGGTCAAACAAAAGATACAAGACAGTGGTAAAAATATCAGACTCGAAATTGATGGGGGAGTCAAAGTTGACAACATTCAGTCCATCATGCAAGCTGGTGCAGATACATTTGTTGCAGGTTCAGCCATCTTTAACACCCATGACTATAAAGCAACCATTGACAAAATGAGAGAGCAATTAGCAGGTATTGTACCGAATTGATGGTTACTCCACTAATCGCCTGCTACACAATTTTACTGCTGACAAATTCATATTTGATTCATAGTTGTGTGCTAAAATAACTCCTATGATTAAAGTAACACAAAAAATATTGCCATTCTGTACACTAATACTGATCAGCGTATTTTTCTCTGTGGCGCTTGCGCAAAAGAAACCTGTCAGCCTTGAAGACGCTTCTGAAATGATTCGCCACTCAACCCAAGGCAAAGTATTGTCAGCCAAAACAAAAGAAAACAACGGTGCTCAATCGCATAGAATTCGAGTACTCACCCCTTCTGGCAGGGTCAAGGTTTACAATGTACCTGCGGAAAACACCACATTTTCTGACAGAAACCCCAAAAGACCATTTACATCACAACCAAACCAACAGCGCAACCAACAACGGAGTTATCAAAATAACTCGAACAGAAATCAACGACCACAAAGACAGTACAATAATAATGAAGCCTCTCGACAGTCACGCCAATTGGACAATCGCCTAAAAGACAACAACTATCGGAACAACAATTACAATAACAGAAGTAATGGTTACAACACCCCAGATAATAATCGTCAACCGATAAGAAGAGATAACCCTTATCCAGGCCAACGCACCAATAATAAAAACAACATAAATAAATCAGATTCTAACAACAACCGGCAGCAATCACGGTCATCAAGAGGAAATTCACAAAGACAATGAAGATTTTATTGATTGAGGACGATGAAAACCTCAGAGAAATTTTAGAAAACAAACTCAAAGACGAAGGTTTTGTGGTTGAATCCGCAAATAATGGTCAAGACGGTCTTTATTTGGGCAGGGAATTTGAGTTTGATCTTGCTATTATTGATCTAGGGTTACCAAAAATATCAGGCATGGAAGTGATACAGACACTAAGAAATGAAGAATACTCCTATCCCATTCTGGTCTTAACTGCCCGAGGATCTTGGCAGGATAAAGTTATGGGTTTGGATGCTGGTGCTGATGATTATCTGGTTAAGCCCTTTCATTTTCCAGAATTATTGGCCCGTGTCAATGCCTTGGTAAGAAGGTCAGCTGGCTTTTCTTCACCTGAATTGGTCTGTGGATACATCACATTGAACACTTCAAGTGGTGAGGTTAAATCTGACGGAGAATTGGTTGACTTAACCTCATATGAATACAAAGTATTGGAGTACATGATGTTGCATCAGGGCGAGGTGATCTCCAAAAGCACTTTAACCGAACATATTTATCATCAAGATTACGACAGAGACAGTAATGTGATTGAAGTTTTTGTAGGAAGATTAAGAAGAAAGTTACAATCTAAGCAAACCAACAAAAAAGTCATAGAAACACTCAGAGGTCGAGGCTATCGGATGCGCCCAACATCTATCGACTGACATATAAAAGAATCATGCAACTTCTGAAAAAGTTTTCTCTCAGGCGTTTTTCACTGATTAATCGACTTTTGACAACAGCCACTTTAGCACTGGTTGTTGCATTAAGTATGATTGGTGTTGTTATGGACAAGGCATTTAAAGAAAAAACAATGCACATTGTCAAAGAAAGGCTGGAAGGGTATGTTTTTGCCATGTTATCCGTTGTTGAAACCACTGATCAACACCAGTTAAAAGTTCACGAAATTTCTCAAATTCCCAAGTTAACACAACCAGTATCGGGTATATACGCACAAATATACAGTGATGACTATAGTTGGCAATCTGCATCTATGCTTGGTGTAGATTTACCTCAGCCTATAAAAGTCAACACAGGTACAACCACTTTTGATACGCCGCTTAATTATAAAGACAAAGACTATTTCAGAATGACCAAAGGCCTTGTCTTCGAAACAGAGATTGGTGAAATTTCTTTTGTGTTAAGTGTCACAGAAGATGCAAAAAATTATTTTAGGGAGCTCAAAGAGTTTGAAGAGCATTTGTTGTTTTGGTTATTAATTACCAGTGTGGTTTTGCTTGGTATCCAAGGCTTGATCATGAACTGGTCATTGCGTCCATTGAAAAGACTTACTGAAAACTTAGCCGACCTTGAAAAAGGCATTATAGACAAAGTAGGCGATGATTACCCTCCAGAGTTGGCTGGATTGACTACAAATATGAATCGACTCATTGAAAATGAACGAGACAACCTCAATAGGCAAAGAAAGACACTGGGTGACTTGGCTCACAGCCTCAAAACCCCTTTAGCAATCATACACTCTGAACTGGAACAAAAAGGCCACACCAATAAAGAATTGATTGATGAACAAGTCCGAAACATGAATGATATTGTTGAATATCAACTGAAAAGGGCAGCAGTTGCAGGCCACCGAACATTTACAGTGGGCATGCCAGTAATAGACAAGCTAGAACAAATTTTGAGAACTCTGGATAAAGTCTATCGCAATAAAAAAGTCATTGTTTCATTAAAAGTTGCTCCTGGTGCAGAGTTTTTTGGTGAACACGGTGACCTGATGGAATTGTTGGGCAATTTACTGGAAAACGCCTACAAGTGGTGTGACCAGCATGTCTCGGTATTGATTAAAACACTGACTCAGCATAACCATAACAGAACAGGATTAATCATTGAGATTGCTGACGATGGACCGGGTATCAGCGCAAAAATGCGTAACCAATTGTTAAAAAGAGGCGTTCGCGGCGACGAAAAAGTTAAAGGACATGGCATAGGCTTATCTATAGTCAATGACATTGTTGAATCCTACCAAGGTAAAATTGAAATCAGTGATGATAACAAGTTAAACGGTGCACTGTTTACCATTACATTACCACCATAAAGCCGTGAAATCACAATTAACACAAAGAATAAACCCATGAATAATAACAGCAAAAGCATTGATGAACTTTTAGCCACCATGGCTCAACTAAGAGATCCTGATAATGGCTGTCCATGGGATATAAAACAAGATTTCAAATCATTATGCACCTACACCATTGAAGAAGCCTACGAAGTGGTCGATGCCATCAATAGAGAAAGCCACCAAGATTTAAAAGAAGAACTGGGCGATCTATTGTTCCAAGTGGTCTTTTATGCTCAAATTGCCAATGAAAAGGGATTATTCAGTTTTGCAGACATTGCTGAGGGCATCAACCAAAAAATGTTAGACAGACACCCACATGTATTCGACACTCAATATGATTCTAAGCCATCTGCTGCTTCAATGAATAAAATATGGGAACACAATAAGTTACAAAACAGAAAAAAACACAATCGTGAGGAAAATTTCAGTGCACTGGACGATGTGCCAAATAATTTACCAGAGTTATTGAAGTCCGTTAAATTAACCAAACGCGCAGCGGTGATTGGTTTTGATTGGCCATCAATAGAACCTGTCTTCGACAAGATGCAAGAAGAACTGGCAGAACTAAAAGAAGCAATGCAATCAGGAAATACCGATCACATCAAAGATGAGTTGGGAGATGTTATATTTGTCTGCACCAATTTGGCCAGACACCTCAAACAGGACCCACAATTGGCATTAAGACATGCCAATGAAAAGTTTGAGAAACGTTTTCGTCACGTTGAAGCCAGAGCAATGCAAATGTATCCAGAGCTCAATGAATACGATTTGAACCTGCTCGAACAATTGTGGATTGATATAAAAAAACAGGAATAATCAAATATTATGAATAAAATACATTGAAATTCGGTCTCATAAACCACACTATTACTTTTTTGAAAAAATATATTCTGGAGATCACATATAATGAGTGAAAATATTACATACGCAACTGACGATAGCTTTGAAAATGATATTAAGGCTGATGTACCTGTTTTGGTTGATTACTGGGCTGAATGGTGCAACCCTTGTAAAATGATTGCACCGATCATAGATGAAGTTGCTGATGAAATGAAAGATCAACTTAAAGTCATCAAAGTTGATACTGAGTCTTGTAAAGATACAGCGATCAAAATGGGCATCCGCGGAATCCCAACATTGATGGTATTTAAAGGTGGAGAAGTTGTTGATCAACACATTGGCGCATTATCAAAAGGACAATTGGTCGATATGTTAAACAAACATACTGCTTAAAATAACAAATATGGGTAAATCCTGTATTATTATAATTTGTAAAAAAATGGTGCTTTAATCAAAAAAGCGCCATTTTTTTTGCAAATAGTTACAAAACTATTCTTTTTTTTTACATCAATGAATAATTTTGTTGCTCACAAACAATCTCCGTGATAAGTTAGCACCATTCAATTAGAATCATACGGCCTTGGTTCTATAATCCTTGTATTTCATATTGATAACACGCTTTATTGCGTGGCTTTTTTCAATTAACAACGCAATCAATTATTCTTAAAAACTACTTCTTTAACAAAACATGAATTTATCAGAACTCAAACAGTATTCAACGAAAAAACTGACTGAAATAGCGGTGGAATCCGGGCTTGAACTCAGAGCCAGGATCCGAAAACAAGACCTTGTTTTTCATATTTTAAAACAACACGCCAAAAGTGGCGAAGACATTTACGGTGGCGGTGTACTCGAAGTTCTACCCGATGGGTTTGGTTTTCTACGTTCACCAGACAGCAGTTACCTGGCAGGGCCAGATGACATTTATGTATCGCCCAGTCAAATTCGAAGATTTGGTTTAAGAACTGGAGACACCATTGAAGGTAAAATCAGGCCTCCAAAAGAGTCTGAAAGATATTTTGCCATGCTTAAGATCAGCTCGATAAATTATGAGCCACCTGAAAACACGCGCGGTAAAATCTTATTCGAAAACTTGACACCACTTTTCGCTCAAGATCAATTAATCATGGAACGGGGCAATGGTTCAAAAGAGGATTTAACTGCTCGCATCATTGATTTAATCTCACCCATTGGAAAAGGGCAACGTGGACTGATCGTTTCTCCTCCCAAAGCTGGTAAGACATTGATGATGCAAAACATTGCTACCAACATCGCATTGAACAACCCTGAGGCTAAACTCTTTGTTTTATTGATTGATGAGAGACCTGAAGAAGTGACTGAGATGCAAAGAATGGTTCGTGGTGAAGTCATTGCTTCAACCTTTGATGAACCCGCATCCAGGCATGTACAAGTCGCTGAAATGGTTATTGAACGGGCCAAAAGATTGGTCGAGCACAAACAAGATGTCATTATTCTCTTAGACTCTATCACAAGATTGGCACGTGCATACAATACTGTTGCCCCTTCATCAGGTAAAGTATTAACTGGTGGTGTTGATGCGAATGCCTTGCAAAGACCCAAAAGATTCTTTGGTGCAGCCAGAAATGTTGAAGAAGGTGGCAGTTTAACCATCGTTGCAACGGCTCTTGTTGAGACTGGATCTAAAATGGATGAGGTTATTTTTGAAGAATTTAAAGGCACTGGTAATATGGAAGTTCACCTGGATCGACGTGTTGCGGAAAAACGCGTATGGCCAGCCATCAACATCAATCGTTCTGGCACCAGAAGAGAAGAGCTGATGGTTAACCCTGAATTTTTAACAAAAGCTTGGATACTACGCAAGATTCTCCACCCAATGGACGATATTCAAGCCATAGAATTTTTATTAGAGAAACTTAAAGACACAAAAACCAATGAAGAGTTCTTCACATCCATGACTCGATAAAAATCAACAAGAGACGAAACAATAAAAAACCGCTTTTCAAGCGGTTTTTTATTGTTAAAAGTTTATCAGTCTAACTTTATAAGTCCAATCGTTTAAACACCTTTTCTGGTATCCAGCGTATTATCATCATTATGAATCGCCATTTATGCGGGTAATACAAAACATCCTTTCCTTTTGTTTGTGCACGAAAAATGGCTTGTGCGATATGTTTAGGCTGTGCAGTTAAACGTTCAGGTAGATCAAGATGCTGAGTCATTTTGGTAGCAACAAAACCAGGTTTAACTGTCAATACGGATATACCAGATTTAAAAAGTCGATTTCTCAAGCCCGATAAATAAGCGCTTAAACCCGCTTTTGCAGCACCATAAACATAATTTTGTTGTCGACCTCTATCACCAGCTACTGAACTGATAGCAACAATAAATCCATAATTCTTGCGCTCAAAATCTTCAGCGATAATATTCAATAGACTGGCCACACCCGTCAAATTCGTATTGATCACATTCAATGTTTCATCAAAGTCTTTTTGGGCCACTTGTTGATCACCCAAATAACCGGCCGCAATAATAACACCAGAGACATCATTTTTAATCGAATCATAAATCTCTGCATGAGTATCATATTCAAGAACATCGAGTTCAATGGTTTTAACCTGACACTCAAATCTAATTTTGAGGTCTGTACAAAAGTCCTCAACTTGTGAGTGATCACGCACAGCCAAAATTACACCATAACCTTGACCAGCATACACTCTCGCACAAGACTTAGCAATATCACTATTGGCGCCTATTATCAATAGAGACTTCATAGCCCTAACCTTTGTGATTGACAAGAATTAAAAACATCATCCATTGCATGCTCCTGTCGAATTTTTCTGAATTGTGGTGCATTATCATAGCTTGTATTGAATGTTTGCTTACTCATTCTGGCATCTTTACACAAATAAACACGACCATGGTATTTAAGAGTGATTTGATCTAGATTCTCAAGCAACTCCAGTACTTGATCATTGACTTTGAAATCAACAGCTAAAGTATAACCTTCCATTGGAAAAGACAACAGATTTTTATTGGCTTTACCCAGTCTCTTGAGTACTGTTAAAAATGGCGTTTGTCCCGAATCAATAATCTTTTGCAGTATTTCTGTTATGCCTTGTAAACTATCAGCTAATGGCAAAACACATTGATATTGCACAAAACCTTTTTTACCATAACATTTATTCCAACCCGCGATCGCGTCCAGTGGAAAGAAAAAATCATCAAACATGACTTCGCTGCTTTCATCCTTGGCCTTAATGAAATATAGCCAATTAAACAACTGAATACTCCAACGATTCAAAAAAAACCGGGGTAAAAAAAACGGTAACTTCCATGACTTTTTAGTTTGATAGGTTAAATCACTCTGATCATCATGCTCACCTAATATGAGTAGTCCTTTGCCAATCTCGTCGTTCTTTGACAAAGCATCAATCCAAGCCACCGAATAATGACTGTCTAAATGTGTTTCAAATGACTCAAACATGGATTTTAGGTCATGAATTTTAATGACCTTTTGCTTGATATAAGTCGTGAAAATAGGCAACAGTTTAATGGTTGCTTCGATGATCACCCCTGTAAGACCCATACCACCACAAGTGGCGTTAAACAAAGTTTGATTTTCATTTTTTGAACATTTCAGCAACTCTCCATTGGATACCATCAACGTGAGGGTTTTGACATGTTGACTAAAACTGCCATCTTTGTGATGATTTTTTCCATGAATATCACTGGCAATCGCTCCACCGATGGTAATGTGTTTTGTACCCGGTAATACAGGCAACATCCACCCTTTTGCAATAATGACGGGCAGAATATCTGCAAAAACCACACCTGTTTGACAACGCAATATTCCATTTTTACTATCAAATGCTAACAAACAATCATATTTTTGCATATTCAAAACATCATTGGCAAATGCGCTGTCTCCATAACTTTTTTGTGCGCCATGAGCGATCAAATTAACTTTATTTTGTAAGGTTTTTTTGATGTCATTTATTCCATTGACTGGAATGACTTTTCCGTCAAATGAAGGATAGTTTCCCCAACTTTTCAATTTCATAAGTATAAAACCCAAATGAAAAATGCCAACCACATAATAATAGTAACTTGCAAAAACCGGTCGTTTATAATGACTTTAAAAGGTGATCCACTGTTATGTTTTATGAATGTTACTTGTAAATATCGCAACATACCGATTATTACAAAAAGCGTACTAAAATAAAGATAATCGGCATTGCCTCTGAAAGTCATTTCTGAAGAGATGGTATAAAGTAAATAAGTAACGATATTAACAGCTGCAATAATCACTAAAGATGCATCCAAAAACTTCAAATTATATCCATTGAGTGAAGCCCTTAAGCTTTTACCCGTTTGTTCAAGTATAAGCATATCATCTCGCCTTTTAGCCAAAGCAATAAACAAGGCCAAGAAAAAAGTCAATACTACAATCCACATTGATAATGGCACATCCGTCACTATTGAGCCAATTACTAAACGTAAAACAAACCCGATTGCAATAATCGAAACATCAACTATTGCTATACTTTTAAGCAAAATACTATACAAAACATTCATGGCTATGTAAACATACGTTATTGCAAGTGCCTGTATTGAAGTGAGGTACATCAAAGCACTGCCCAATACAAGCAAAAACAACATGATCAATAACCCACATTTAATGCTTATATTACCTGCGGCCAATGGCCTATGCTGCTTTCGAGGATGCAACTTGTCTTCGTTTATGTCCTGGATATCGTTAAATATATACACAGCGCCTGTGATTAAAGAAAAAGATACAAAGGCAATGCATGCAGGATAGAATAAGTTCATATCATGAATACTGCCAACAAAAAATATTGGCATAAAAATAAACAGATTTTTCACATACTGATGTATACGTATCAGTTTAAGTACCTGAGAAAAAGAATGGCTCATGATTGATAAAAGAGGCTATTTTGTGCCAAATATTTTATCACCAGCATCACCTAATCCCGGAATAATATAACCATCTTCATTGAGGTGGCTATCAATGGCGGCTACATAAATATCCACTTCAGGATACTTTTCTGCAAGAGTAGCCAATCCTTCGGGTGAAGCGACAAGAAATAATCCAATGATATTTTTACAACCTTTTTTTATCAAAGAATCCAAAGTCGCCATAAAAGTGCCGCCTGTTGCTAACATTGGATCAAGCACCAAAACTTGTCGGTTACCCATATCAGCCACCATATTTTCATAATAAGCTCTGGCCTCTAAACTGACTTCATCTCGTTCATAACCGACAACAGATACCCTGGCATTTGGAATGACCTGAAGAACACCATCAAGCATGCCCAATCCCGCACGTAAAATTGGCACCAATGCAATTTTCTTTCCACTGATTTGTTCAGTCTGTGTTTGCCCATTCCAAGTATCAATGACGACTTTTTCTGTAACTAAACTTTTAGTTGCTTCATAGGTCAATAACATTGCTATTTCTGAGGTGACTTCTCTGAATGATTTAATACTGATGTCTCGTTGACGCAGTAAACCAAGTTTGTGTTGTACAAGCGGGTGCTTAATTTCATGAACAGCCATAATTTTGTGTGTAAATATGAATTTACAGACATTATAATACAATAATGATCATAACAGAATATCAAATTAACCAAGCACTGGGTAGCTTATACTTTTCTCGGGGTAAAAACTATTTTTTATCAAATAAAGTGATCTCATGTAAAGTCATTTCCGAACGGACAACCTCTGTGCACTTATTGGGTACAGTAGCAGGCAGTGGTAACCGCCATTACGAACAACAAATCTGGATTAACAAGACGCAAAATTCATTTATCATTGATGGCGATTGTAGTTGTCCTGTCAGCCATAATTGCAAACATGTTGCAGCCGTCTGCTGTCAATACCTCAATAAACATAATAATTCCGAACAAGATAGCAAACATAAAAATAAAGTAAAAAACTGGCTGCAAGACATCAAGCATACGGCCTCCGCGCACGAATCGAATGACTTTTTTGATCCATATGACTCGACAGAAAGTTATTTTCTGACTTATCGAATTTTTGAAAAAAACAACCACAATCCTCTGCAAGTTTACCGCAATAAAATACTGAAAAATGGTAACATCAGCAAAGGTATGAAAAAGACACTGGATAGCTTTTGTTTTGGTTATGATCTCAACTACTGCAAAAATAAACTTGACAATGAAATCACATCAATACTTAAAAACATGATTGACAGATACTACTCATCTTTCAGTTTCGATGGTGAAGTTGGCTATATTTTACTGCTAAAATTAATCGCATCAGACAGGTGTTATTTTGACGATGCATCAGAACCCTTGTGTTTTTCACAGGAATCGATCGCGTTAAATTTTGAGTGGAGGAAAGATAAAAAAAAGCAGTTCAAATTGATTTCAAATATTGATCCAGAACATTTTGTCATCATCCCGACAACGCCCATCGTTGTCATAGACAAGACGCTTAATTGCCTGACACACCTGGACAGTGATTATGATGTTGATATACTGTCAATGTTAACCATGGCCCCCTCAATTCCAACAGATATGCTGATTGATGTTTATAAAGACCTAAGATTCAACATTGGCAACATTGACCTGCCAGCACCAGAAAACTATCAAGTCACTACCATTGATGCCTATCCAACGCCACAAATTACCATTAAACAGCATGAACTGCCCTTCATTACAGTACAATTCAATTATTCTGAACATTGCGTTGAGCACTCATCGCCTCATAAAACAGCGATCTTTACACAATCCAAGGGAGAAGTTCATGTCAGGAGAAACCACGAGGCAGAACAGCAAGCCATTAACATACTCGAAAACTATGGCTTCAGTCATTATTACGACATCAATTATGACCCCATCATGGCCATTGAGACAACGCCCACTGGGAGCATGCAAACACTCTTGGAAAGCTGGAACGATTTTCTCAACCATCATGTTAAAGCCCTAAAGTCGCATGGCTGGGTCATAAAATTTGATGAAGACTTTAATCTGTCTTTTGACAATGACTCAGAAATCATCGTTCACAGTGAATCTGAAAATGATTGGTTCTCTTTGGCTTTTGACATTAAAATTGGCGATAAATCTTATCCACTGTTGCCAATGGCTCAGTATATCATTGAGGAATTTGATGACCTTGAGCAGCTCCCATCAACCTTATACATCCCCATTCAAGAAAACAGTTATACCACTGTCGAGAGCCATGACATTAAACCCATACTAAGGACGATTTATGAGCTTTTTGAACGCAAACACAACAATACTGAATTAAAATTATCCGCTTTTGATGCGCATTTGATTGATGACATTGATGAAAACATCACATGGAAAGGCAACAAAGACATCTTAACACTGTCACAAAAGCTCAAAAATTTTGATGGTATTGAAGAAGTGCAACCACCACAATGTTTAAAAATGCCATTGCGCAACTATCAACAACATGGATTGAATTGGTTGAATTTCCTTCATCAGTTTAAATTCAGCGGCATTCTTGCAGACGATATGGGTCTGGGTAAAACGCTACAAACTCTGGCACACCTGTCTCGATTAAAAGAGTCAAATCAACTCTCTAATCCATGCATCATCATTGTGCCCACATCGTTGGTTGCGAATTGGAAAAACGAGGTGATAAAATTCACACCAAACCTGAGTTTATTGATCATATATGGACCCCAACGCTCTGAAGCCTTTGAAAAAATTAACAGCCATGACCTCATCATTACCACATACCCCCTGATTTCAAGAGACGCAGATCATTATCAAAATATCCAGTTTGATTACCTGATATTAGATGAAGCACAGAAAATTAAAAACCCAAAAACTCAAATGGCAAAAAACATCAATGCCTTAAGCAGCAACTACCGCTTGGCACTGAGTGGCACACCGATAGAAAACCACCTTGGAGAAATGTGGTCGATATTTCATTTTTTGATGCCAGGTTTTCTTCTCAATCAGAAATTATTTAACAGCCATTATCGAACGCCTATTGAAAAAGAATACGATAAGGATAAACAAAGAAAATTAAAAAAGCGCTTGCAACCTTTTATTTTACGCAGAACTAAAAATGAAGTGCTGGCAGAACTGCCCGAAAAAACTGAAATCATCAAATATTGTCAATTTGATCAAAAACAAACCCAATTGTATGAGTCAATACGGGTAACCATGGAAAAAAACCTAAAAGAGATTATTGGCAAAAAAGGTTTAAAGCGTTCTCATATCCACATTCTTGATGCTTTATTAAAATTGAGGCAAGTGTGCTGTCATCCTGCACTATTAAAACTTGATAGTGCAAAGAAAGCTGAGTCAAGCAAACTTAATTTATTGATGGATTTGCTTGATGAGCTTCTGCAAGAAGGCCGCAAAATACTGTTATTCTCACAGTTCACCAGTATGCTAAGCATCATTGAGAAGTCCATAAAAAAACGTAAAATTTCTTATGTAAAGTTAACTGGTTCATCAGTTAAAAGGGATCAAATCATTGAAAAATTCACCAAAGGCGAAGCTGATGTATTTCTGATCAGCCTTAAAGCTGGCGGAATTGGTCTCAATTTGGTTGAAGCAGATACCGTCATTCATTATGACCCTTGGTGGAATCCAGCAGTGGAAAATCAGGCCACGGACAGAGCACATCGTATTGGCCAAAAAAAATCGGTTTTTGTTTATAAATTGATCGTAGAAAATAGCATCGAGCAAAAGATATTAGAGCTACAGCAAAAGAAAAGCCAATTACAAAACAGCATTTATGATGAAAAAGGCGAGCTTGACGACAAGCAATTCAGTGGCAGCGAATTAATCAAGCTTTTAGAACATTAATCACAGATTAGCCAGTAATAACTGTATGCGTCACCTCTATTCAAAAGATCTTTCCATTGATCCTGTTAAACAACAAGTGTGTAAACTGGGTGTGCTTATATCACTCCCACATTTATCCTATCTTACTTTAATGTCCCTGCTCAAACACGCGCCAAATATCGTTAGCATTGATCAACTCATTGATGAAGTGTGGCAAGACATTGCCGTGAGCCCGGAAACAGTAACTCAGCGCATCGCTCTGCTTAGAAAAGCCCTCGGGCAAACCAAAGACTTGTCTAACCAATACATTGCCTCAGTACGTAACAAAGGTTAT
Organism: uncultured Alcanivoracaceae bacterium; assembly: GCA_964352735.1. Taxonomy (GTDB): domain Bacteria; phylum Pseudomonadota; class Gammaproteobacteria; order Xanthomonadales; family Marinicellaceae; genus NORP309. The sequence goes on from CAYGTC010000032.1 coordinate 13,699, forward strand.
CGCTGGGTACCAGAAATTCATCACAGCAAACAGCCTTTTACCAATAACAGGCGCATCCCGATCAATAAGAAACAGACCATACTGTTATTAGCCATTGTGCTCTCTGCTATGACAGCTTTGATGCTATTCAAATTGAACAACAGTGAGAACAAAGCCAAAATAGAGAAGGTCCAATCTCCCATCAGCAAAAACATAACTGACAGTGATTTAACCAAAAAAGCTTGGCGATATTTAGACAAACATGACTTCAAAAGCAATCAGCTGGCCATTGGTTTATTCCGAAAATCTTTGCAAACAAACCCCAATGATGTCAATACATTGACTGGATTATCAATTGCATTGTCTCACCAAGTGACCAAATTCAATCAAGCAGACCATTTATTAAAAGATGCAAAAAATCTGGCTGAAAAAGCCATTGCATTGAACCCAAAATATGCACAAGCATGGGCTGCTCTGGCTTTTATGTATGATGCCAATGGCCATATCAATAAAGCCATTGAACTTTATAAGCAATCCTTATCACTGGATCCAGAAAATTCATCCACCATCAGTTCACTTGCCTATTTGTACAGCCAAAAAGGTCTATTGGTTGAAGCACTGCGTTTGAACTTATCTGTTTTGGGCAAACATCAACAATACCTTGATTTACAAATTGCCCTAACTTTAGAACTGTTGAATTTTGATACATTGGCTGAACAATGGTATCAGCGTGCTGAAGAATTGTCTCCTGATAATGTTTTTGCCACACATCTTCGTTCACAATTCTATTTAAGTAGAAACCAGAAGCACAAAGCCCTTGACTTGATTCATGCAGCCATCGATAGAGGCATCAACAGGCCTGAATTGTATATTTTATTGGGTATAATTGATCTTATGAATCAGCAAAAGAAGTCGGCACAAGCGCAATTCCTTAAAGCGATAGCAATAGATCCATCAGATACTCAAGCGCAGTTATGGCACTTCATTAGTCTACCCAAAGATAAAAAAACAGGTGAACAAATTGATGAATTTCGTTCAGCTTATTTAAGTGGTGAGTTGAACTGGCCTGACCAATGGGTTGGTCAAGCCCTCTTTTTTGCCCACATTAGCAATGAACAACAAGCCCTGTTTTCATTAAATCAGGCATATCAAGCTGGTTACCTAAACGCTATGTGGCTGGAAAAATTACCAATATTGCAAAATTTAAAGCAGCGACCACAATTTTTATCACTATTAGAAACCATGAAAAATGATGTCAGCAAGCAAAGACAACAACTGTTAAATGCCGAATGGTTGCCAACATCATTTCTCGACCCACACATTCAATGATTGGTGATGATCATTTTTTCTGCTTTAATAAGGCAGGTAAAACAAAATCTGTCAGGATCTTTTGTGATTGTTGATGCATGTAATTGGTATTATAAGCCTGGCTGGTGATGACCACAGTTGCGCTGAGTTCCGGAATCATAAAGAGGTAATTTCCACCATTACCTGCTGCAGCATATGCGGTTATTGACTTATTTTCAACTTCAAAATCATTGATCCACCACAAATAGCCATATTCCGTTTTTCTGTCTTCATCAATAACTGCTCGTCTGGTGAGTGATTCATCAATCCATTTTTCACTGACAATTCGATGACCATTCATGACGCCTTTTTTCATCATCAATTGCCCTATTTTTAACCAGTCTCTGGCTGTCATACGCATACCTCCACCACCATTGGTATGCCCTAATGGCGTGCTACTGAATTGGGGAGCTTTAATTGCCACTTTATCAAACAAGTGTTTTTGTAAATAATCACTCATTGACTGGTCTGAAACCTTTTCAACAATTTCGGTCAATACTTGAACGCCACCCGTACAATAAGAAAATGCTCGTCCATATTTACTTTTCTCAGGTGTTTTTTTCCATGGCGGGGTGCCCTTAATTGGTAAATTAAGAATGAATTGACTCCAATCTTCAATGATATACATCCGTTCCTCTTGTCCTCTCGACGCACTGTTCCAATCATCACACTCTAATAGACTGCTCATCGTTAACAGATCCTCTATGGTGATGGCTTTTTTTCTGTCGTCTTGATCCTCCAATTTGACTTTATTGGAAAAATACGGCATCACTTTTTCGTCAACACCCGATATCAATCCTTGCTCAATGGCCAAACCAATGGCAAGCGATGTCATTGACTTACTAGCCGAGCGCATGTCATTTTTCACATCAACACCACCTTGATTAAAATATTTTTCATAGACAATTTTGTTGTCATCTGCAACCACAACACTGGTCATTTGTTTGAATGTTTCTTGTCTGATCTGATCTGTTAACTTTTGTAGATTTAATTCGTCACTGGCTTGCACCGATAATGATAGCGCCATTATCGAAAACGATTTAATGATATTTTTCATGAACTATTTACCTTGCTAAAATGAATCTTTACTTTAGGTTTTTAGCACATTCGGCGCATGAAGATAGGCTAAAGAAATCTAAAGAAATCTAAAGCTCAGACTAACCACTTGATAATAAAAGATATTATTCTTTTCCAATAAATACATCTGGTAGTTCATTGATACTTAAATTAAAAATATCATCACAGGCATAACGGCCAATCACATCAATGTGTAACTTACTTTGAGTCATTTCATGCAATACTTCACCAAACGGAAATATAATGACACCGACACCAGAACAGATTGCTACTGTTTCATCAACCAACAAATCTCGATACCTTTTTGGATACATGAGTCAGGTAAAATACGGATTACAAGCCAATAAAAAATATTGCCATTCTGCCAAAGACATGTAGTTTTTCCAGCAAATATACCCTCCAAGTTTATCTATTTTTGTATTAATCCAGATATTTCATCATAGAATGGAATTTCATAATATTCGTTTAACTACATGTTTTGAATAGATAAAATGAATTTTTTACCGAATTGATGAAATATCCGGGTTAAAACCCACCAGTGAACGGCCATTATCTTCAGCCCAAATCAATGGCCCTGTCCCGGTAGGTTTGATTGTTCAATGAACAACCATACACCACTATCGGTAGAAATGTATACTCTTGAACATTACTCACGCACCAACCCAGTATAGATTAACGGTTATTTGACAGCCAATTGTTGTGATGTGATGTGATATTTATCACGGATTTAATTTTGCCCGCTCACTATAATGAAATTTTTTGGAATGGAAAAAATAATGAAAAAATTTTTGGTCTCCTTAACGATGTTGAGCCAGGCATTGTTGGCACAAAATCCACAAGAAACGCTAAAGAACACCCTTGATGCTCAAGAAATTAAGAAAAGCGTCCATCAAGCCATGAATGAAGAAAACGCACTGAGAACCTCAGGTATCGATGTTAACGGGAAAGTTAAAAAAGTCTTTACCGATGATGATTTTTATGAGGTCGACTGGCATGGAAAAGATTACTCATATACCGTATTCAGTTCTGTAGATTTCACAGACAGCGACTTATCTGGTGCAGATTTTTCCTATGCTGTATTTTCCAATGCAGACTTTCATCACAACAACTTAGATGGCGCTTGCTTTTATGGGGCCAAGTTTTACAATACGGACATTTATGAAGGCAACAGCCTCATCAATACCAACTTCAGCAACATAAACCAATCAAATTTTGACATTGGTGCTGATACCAACAAAGTCATTTGGAAAGACGAGCCCTGTGGTGCAGCTGCCAAATAAAAACCACCTCAATCTGTTGATTGTTTCACTGATGAAACGTATCGATGACCATTGAACACACAAAATTAAGCAATGCGTTTCACATCAATGATAAACTCAATGGTACTGATTCGACTGAGCACCACATTGAGGTGTTCAAAATCATTAATGCGTATGGTCAATTGTAAGTGATTGGTGCCATGTGATTTATCCGGCTTGGCCGTTAAAGCCTCAATATTGGCTTTTAAATGGGCCAGTACCCCCGATAAATCTTTAATAAAACTCTTTCGGTCATATGCCGTAATTTCAATATCCACAGGAAAACTGATACTGGAGTCCTCACTCCATGTTACAGAGATCAGCCGTTCTGGCTGCTCTGAAATCATATGAACAAGATTCTCACAATTCATATGATGAACGCTCACACCACGTGTGCGTGTGATAAAACCGCCAATTGGATCACCTAATACCGGATGACAACAATTCGCCTGGGTTGCCATAACATTGGCAAGGCCCTCAATGGTAAATGGGTTATTATTTTTGCAGACAGTTGGTGTTTTGGTTAACTTAAATGATTCGTCTGGTGATTTGGGCCGCAATTGCTGCTCAGCCAACCGTAGAATTTGGTTAACAGAAATATCACTGGTGGCAATACGTGCATAAAGTTTATCTACTTCTTTTAAATTATATTTTTCTAAAAATTGGCTCAGATCAACACCCTCTAAAGCAAACTTTTTTAACTCCTTATCCAGAGCTTCTTTTCCAACAATGACGTTTTGTTCAAAATCATTTTCTCTGAACCAGTGCCTGACTTTCGCTTTTGCTTTGGCAGAATGCAAATACCCAGCCTGTTCACTGAGCCAGTCGCGGCTTGGTTTTGCCACTTTAGCCGTCAATATTTCAATTCTATCGCCTGTTTTTAAAGTGGTTGTTAATGGCACAATGCTGCCATTAACTTTTGCTCCTCGGGTTCTGTGCCCTACTTCTGTATGGACATGATAGGCAAAATCCACCACAGTTGAACCTGCACTCAAATCTATGACATCTCCTGTTGGGGTAAACACATAGATGCGCTCTTCTTCTGTTTCAGTCTCAAATTGATCCAGTAAATCTTGCGAGTCTGATTCATTTGATGCAAGCAACTGCCTCATCCAATTGACCTTATTATCAAAACTGACATCTTGCTTACTGCCATCTTTATAACGCCAATGTGCGGCAACACCCAGCTCGGCATGTTCATGCATTTCATGCGTTCTTATCTGCACTTCCATGGTTTTGCCACCATCACCAATAACGACCGTATGTAAAGATTGATAATTATTGCCCTTTGGCATGGCAATATAGTCATCAAATTCTTTAGGGATGTGTTTCCACAAGGCATGAACTATGCCCAATACTGCATAACAATTGGACAAATCATCGACCAATACTCGAATGGCCCTGATATCAAATAACCCTTCAAAACTGAGGTTTTTTTTCTGCATTTTTTTGTAAATGCTATAAATGTGTTTAGGCCTGCCCACGATGTCAGCGGTGATGTTTACTTCTGCTAACTTCTGTTGCAATTGCGCAATCGAATGGCTGATAAACTGCTCTCTAACCACCCTTCTTTCTGCCAATAATTTGGCGATTTTTTTATAGTCGAGGGGTTCTAAGTAACGAAATGAATAATCCTCAAGTCCCCACTTGATTTGCCAGACGCCCAGACGATTCGCCAATGGGGCATGCAAAGTTCGCGCCAGATGAGCCAATTTTTGTTGTTCTTTTTCAGCGGAATTTACAGCGGCCCTTAGTAACACTAACTGATCTGCCAATAATATTAACACCAAACGCACATCTTTGATCATCACAAACAACAATCGTCTCAGAGACTCTCCATTATTGATTAATGCTTGTGTGTCATTCATCCACTCGAGCTGGCTTACTTTATAGATCTCATCAAGTATGAACAAAACATGTGTTGAAAAAAGTTGGCGCTGATCCTGACTTAAGTCACCGCCTGATCGCAAAAAATGAAACAATAATGCTGCGGTAATGACCTCATCATCTGCATGCAATTCTTGTAAAACTTCGATTAATTCTATGATGTGGTCTGTAGAAACACAATTTTCATTCCATAATAGATCACTTGATACATCTGTGACCATTGCAAAAGCATGATTCAAAGATTCAAGTTTACTTTCAGGGAAATTAAAACGCAGTTTTTGCCACCATTTTATGAGATCTTGCTGTGTCATTTAAGCATTTACACTGGCTAATAATTATCGCTATAAAGAAAGGTATTTATGGTTAACTTAGGGCGCCAATACTTGTGTCTGTAGTAATACCCATAAAAAACCAATGAAGTTGATCGATAAGCCGGGTTCTGTATCATTATAAATAATGTGGTAATCATTCATCTGGACAATACATCGCTGCATGCCTCAAGCAACCTACCCGAAAACTGTGCGGACCACACATTGTTTTCCTATTTGGTCTTGCTCCCAGTGGGGTTTACCTCGCCATGAACTGTTACCAGTCATGCGGTGCGCTCTTACCGCACCCTTTCACCCTTACCTGTTAAAAACAGGCGGTCTTCTCTCTGCTGCACTTGCCGTAAGCTCACGCTTCCCAGACGTTATCTGGCACTGCGTCCTATGGAGCCCGGACTTTCCTCGATGTGAAAAAATCACAGCGCGATTACCTGACCAACTTCAAGTACTGATTATCGATTTAATTTATCTAAATACAAGGTAATTCAATTAAAATAATTAAAATTTACCAACAAATGTTCAACCACAATGTTTACAACTGCCACCCAATTAAGAAATCACTTACGGAATAATCAATTAACCCTGATATTTCATCAAATCGGTAAAAAAAATGATTTTATCTATGGAAAATATTGAGTTAGACAATTTTATTAAAAGGACACTTTGTACCTGAATGGTTTTATGATGAAATATCCGGGTTAACAGTTTCATTCAGGCAAATTACGTCCTTTTTCATGATCAGTAAATTACCGTAACCATCTTTGGGTGTAGCAAACTCCCAGGAATCCATAACACTGTCAATGATATTGATACCCAAACCACCTGGTCGAGTAGGATTAAGGTCTCTAGGCTTAACAGAATTATCATAAACTACTGAAGCATAATCTCTCAAATAGAAAACCAATGTATTATTTTGTAACTTGAAAGACAGGTCAATCTTACCATTTTTGTCATTATTGTATGCATGTCTATAAATGTTGGTAATGGCTTCGTCAATACACAGTGTTAACCGTTGCTCCATGGTCATATCAAAACCAAACTTTAATACCACTTCTGATACTTTTGCCCTGACTGTTTTAAGATTAATAGGATCTGCTCTAAAGCTTAGACCATCAATGTATTCTTCTTGCACATGTTCTCGGCTTTCTACCAATAATAGTGTAGCATCATCAAGTAATTTTTGACGTCTTACATATGTAATGATCTTACCTACCCTCACTTCAGCAGATTCGGCAGCGACTGTTTTGATGTATTCTATTAATCCATCTGTACCCAATAAATCACCATTTGCCAACCTTGCATCTGTTAATCCATCCGTTAAAAAATACAATCCACCTTTACCTAAGAGCGTCTCTTGTTCGGGAAAATCAAGCTCATCCGAAATACCCAATGGTGGAGCATTGGCAGTCCAGGTATGAATTGTTCCACTGTCTGAACATTTATGAATGACTGGAGGCAATCCTGCGTTAGACCACACCACTTTATTTTCTTTGGGGTAATAGTAACCTGCAGCTACACAAACAAACATACCTCTTGAAGCACTTTCACACAGTTCTTTATTGGCTTCTGCCAGCCATTGAGAAGGTGGCAATCTATCTTTACTGATCCATCTGAGCAAACTACTGGCTCTGACCATTAACATCGAAGCATCCAGCCCTTTGCCAGAAACATCACCAATGATGAAACCAACACAATCGTCTCCCAATGAAAAATAATCATAAAAATCACCAGACACCTCATTAGCAGGCACATTAGTGCCAACAACAGGGAAAGGCGGTTTTTTTCTTGGAGGCAACAATGAACGTTGCAAACGCCTGGCCAGAGTAATTTCTTTTCTCAAACGTTTTTGTTCGACCAAACGCAATGTTAATCGGGCATTATTGATAGATAAAGCGATAGGAGATGCCAAAACTCTTAAAATATCCATATCGCGGCTATCAAAGTATACTTCACTTTGTTTATTCAATACTTGCAAGACACCAATATTTTTTCCACCTGCAATCAAAGGTGTACACAACACTGATTTGGTTTGAAAACCAGTCAACAAGTCAACTATGGCATTATAATTTTCATCATCTACTACATCACTGATCAGTTGACAGGCACCAGTAACCAAAGTCTTACCAACAATACTGTGATCGACATCAACATCAACCCCTTTAATATCGACAGGCCCAAAACTCGCTCGACAAACCAATTTCTTCTGTCTTTGGTCATATAAAAAAACCGAAGCGGCTTCTGCCTCCATATAATCTGCAATTTGTTCTACAGCAAAGTTAAGCGTTTCATCAATATCCAGAGACTGTACAAATGCCTGGCTTAAATCAGCCAACAATTTAAGCTGATTAAGCGTTCCAGCTGATGAATCAGCCATATCTTGTTCTAATGTTTCAGCGTTCATAATAATTATTCATTACCTTCATTTTCAGAATCTGCAGAATTTTCGTTATTGTGATCACTTTTTTTATCTCGTTTCTTTTTCAGGTGGTATGCCGTCAAAAAAACGCCAGAAACAGAATACAACAAGAAAACCAAAAACAATACTTTTGCTGGTGCCAAGGCCAACATCACAAAAACCAATACCAACAAGAGCACCCATACAAATGGCACAGACTCTTTAAACGGCAGAGTTTTAAAAGAATAATAACGAAACCTTGATACCATTAACAAACCTGAAAACAAGGTTACAATTAATGCAAAATATTTGAGCGAGTCACCAGTAAAATCATGGTCCACTGCAACCCAAACAAACGAACAAACAACTGCCGCTGCTGCAGGGGATGGTAAACCTTGAAAATAGGCTTTATCTGTGGAGCCAATTTGCACATTAAAACGAGCCAGTCGTAATGCCCCGCTTACGGTGTAAATAAAAGCAACCAACCAACCAATTTTACCCATTATAGGATGAATAGTGGCTAAATGACTCAATGACCAGTTGTACATCAAGAGCGAAGGAGCCAGTCCAAATGAGATTAAATCTGACAAAGAATCGTATTGTTCGCCAAATGCACTTTGAGTATTGGTTAACCTCGCAACCCTACCATCTAATCCATCCAGTAACGCAGCAATAAAAACCGAAATAGCAGCGACTTCAAATTTGCCATTAATTGAGGCAATGATCGAATAATAACCCGCAAACAAGGCACCTGTTGTAAATAAATTTGGTAATAAATAAATTCCTTTTTTGGCAGGCTGAGAAAATTTAGTCATAAGTACTTTCTAAAACAAGAAAAGTTTATTATAACACTCATCACTTGATTTTTCAGATCACAATAAAAAAACCCCGGTCAATGCCGGGGTTTTTATTAAATCAATGGATGATTTTAATTAAGCAAGTTTTCTTCTACCGAAGAAGAACAAACCAGCCAATAATAACAAGATACCATATTGACTCAATGTAGGGATCACTCTAATAGGACCGTTGACAGTTGAACCACCAGAATTATTGCCAGGCACTGTATCAGCTTCATCAGCTGAAGCAGAAGATGTCAATGACAATTGACCAAAACCACTGACAGTAGCAACAATATTACACATTGCGCTTGCTCCATTAGCAACAGTACCAGCACTCCATGTGATATCAGACCCACTTGATGTGGCTCCACAATCATTAGAAGTATAAGTCAAACCGTTAGACAAGGTAGAATTGACAACAGCATTGTTAGCATCACCAGGACCAGCATTACTTAATGTTTGAGTGAATGTCACTGTATCACCAATGTCCAAATTACCTAGGGCATTATTTGTCACATTCAAGCTCAAGTCAGCTTCTGCAGCACCGGCAACCCACTCAACAGTGTCAACGCCAATAAAGTTTGAATTGGCACCAGTAGGTCCACCATCAGCAACCCAGTAAACAAATGCAACACGACCTGTACCATTCACATTTGCAGTGAACTGTGTCCAATCTTCAGGGTAACCGCCAGCCATCAGATCAGGGTTTATTTCTACAAGAGTATTAGTGAAATCACCAAAACCTGTGAAACAGTCACCAGTAGTAGTACTACCAGTAGGACTGTGAACAACAAACATTCTGTCTGGGAAAGTGCTTCCTGTAGCTGTTCGGGTCCAGAAACTAACTGTTTGTAATGCGCCCAAATCAGGCATAATCAACCATGTACAAATGTCGCTACCTGCTGTCGCATTAAAGTTTGCAGCTGCATATGCAGTTGTTCCACCCATATGAGCAGGAAATACCGTGTCATTACCTTGAAACCAAGCATCAGAAGTACCAACAGGGTTAGATTGATTGTCAAGTATCCAACCTGGTAAACTCATCACATCATCAAAACCTTCAGCTGTTGGGCCTAAAATTTCCGCCAATGGAGCAGTATTGTCAACCACAAATCCTGGTTTGGCAGTATTACTTTGAGCAAATACTGAACTACTTGTTAAAGCAGCTAGCAAAATCGCGTTCTTAATTTTCATTTTTTGTCCTCTATACTAAAATACGTTAACACCATCATGTTATTTCAAGTGTTATTATGTTCAACTTTTTTAATTCGTACGACATTCTTCTCTAAATGCGTGAATTTACAGTGGCATATGTTAACTAAAATACTCAACAAATGAAAGACCAATTGGAAATAACGCACGTAATAATGTAAATAAAGCCCGATTTAAAGGTGTTTTTATAATAATCGGCTCAATTCATTAAAATAAATTAAATCAGTCAAAACTGTTTTGAAATATCATCAACCCTAGAGGATTGATAAAAGTATGACTCATATTTGGCATCAACTCACTTACGACTTGTTTTTCACCAGATGGCCACATAATAGTGGCTTGTTTTAAGTGTGATTTGCCAAGACCAAAATGCACTGACAACTGATTACCTGAACCACGTGCATCGCCACTGGTAACGGTTCTTATCAGATTTTTCCCATCGGTTGTTTGTATTGATACTTTTGCACCAATTGCATTTCTATTGACTGGGCCATAACCAACCAGTTCAAAACCGATCCAGTTATTCTCATTTTGAGTATTATTTTTATACAGTTTATAACCACTGTTATTATTGCCTTTGAGTACATCAAGTTTTCCATCCGAATTCATATCACCATAGGCAAACCCTTCGGTATAAATATGATCTGATATACCAGCATCATGCGTGACATCAATGAAAGTAGCATCTCCATTGCCTTTAAAAAGCTTTTCCATGGTTTGATCATTGGTACCGTACGTGGCAATCATGGCGTCCAAATAGCTGTCATTGTCATAATCAAAAAAAGCCGTTGCCCAGCCTGCTGTTTCAGGCACATTCAATATTGATTGATCAGAAACATCAATAAAGGTTGCAGAACCCTGACTCAGTTGGTTGAGCAATAACAACTGCTCTCCAATGCTACTAAAATACATATCCATATCACCATCCAAATCAATATCACCTGTGGCAATACCCATACCATAAACCTCAGCGCCTGTTCCTGTTTCATTGGATACATCGGTGAAACACCAATATGTTCCACATTCTTCAGTAGCAGGACCATCATTTCTCCACAGTACATTCCCATGAAAACGGTCAATAACAACATACAAATCTTGATCACCATCATTATCATAATCAAAGAATGTTACTGCCAAGCCTGGCTTAAACAAATTTACATCATTTAAATCAGCATTGATGTTAGTGAATGTGCCATCCCCTTTAGATAAAAAAAACTTATCTTTTGCGGGACCTGAACCCAGTGAAACACTACCAGAACCCTCACCATCATTATAGTTAACAACATATAAATCAAGCCAACCATCATTATTGACATCAGCCCAGGCTGACACTTGAGAATTATTGGTATCATTGACACCAACGACTGTCGTTACATCAGTGAAAGACTGCCCATAATTATTTTTGAACAGATGATTGTCACCCAAACAATTTACATAAATGTCATCCCAGCCATCATTGTCAAAATCTGCAACCGAAACACCAACGCATGCTTGGTCATGTAATTGTATGTTGGCAAACTGATCATTTTCAGCAAAAGTTTCATTACCTTGATTGATCAATAAGTGATTCGGGCCATTTTGATCAGTTACATAGATATCCAAATCACCATCATTATCAAAATCTATCCAAGCTTGACCAATGGCAAATGTGCCACTAGAATGTGAGACATTAACCCCTGAACTTTCTGATATATCAATAAAATAAGGGACGGCGTCAACGATTTGAAAAGATAAAAGAAATAAAATAAATGTATTTTTTTTTATAAACAACATAATGTCTAAATTCACTCAATATTTTTTTAAATGGGCTTAAAAGCCTTACGATATCAGAACTGTGAAACCATTACAACTTAAGATCAACTATTTATGAATGAACAATATATGATAAAAAAATCACATAAATTAAAGAATGTTTGTTACGACATACGAGGTCCTGTGCTAGATGCAGCCAATGCTTTAGAAAATCAAGGGCATGAAATATTAAAGCTTAATGTGGGCAATCCGGCTCAATTTGGCTTCAAAACCCCGCAAAGGTTGGTCAATGATGTCGTTAATAACATAGAAAAAGCTGAAGGCTATTGTGATTCGAAAGGGCTGCTTTCAGCCAGAGAGGCGATTTATGAATATTATCAACCATCATTCAAGCACTTGCGCTTTGAGAATATATTCATAGGAAACGGTGTCAGTGAATTGATTTTAATGTCTATGCAAACCTTATTAAATAGCGGAGACGAAATACTGATACCTACACCTGATTACCCGTTGTGGAGTGCTGCTGTAAATATTGCATGTGGTAAAGCAGTGCACTATCTTTGCGATGAAGACAATGATTGGCAACCTGATATTGACGACATAAAAACAAAAATATCTAAAAATACCAAAGGCATAGTAATCATCAATCCCAACAACCCAACTGGAGCGGTTTATTCTAAAGAACTTTTATTGCAAATCATTGAAGTGGCAAGATCTCATGATTTAATCATCTTCAGTGATGAAATTTATGAAAAAATCGTTTACGATGACATCACACATACATCTATTGCCTCTTTAGCGGACGATATATTCTTTATTACCTACAATGGCCTGTCAAAAACCTATCGGGCCGCTGGTTATAGAACAGGCTGGATGGTGTTAAGTGGAAAAATCAAACATGCAATCGATTATATTCAAGGCCTTAACATGGTTTCATCCATGAGACTGTGCTCCAATGTCACATCCCAATTTGCCATAAAAAGCGCCATTAAAGGCATTCAAAGCATTGATTCACTCATCACGGGTGATGGCCGTTTGAACCAACAAAGATTGACCACTTATCATATGATCAACAACATACCGGGGCTATCAGTCACCAAACCGCAAGGTGCTCTATACAGCTTTATAAAAGTTGACAAAAAACGTTTTAATATTACAAACGATGAATTGATGGTATTAGACCTACTCAAACAGCAACAAATTTTAGTGGTACATGGCACTGGGTTTAACTGGCCTGATGTCGATCACTTCAGACTGGTTTATTTGCCTCAAAAGTCTGTTCTTGAGCAAGCCATTGACCGCATCGCTGAATTTTTTAACCACTATCAACAAAAACTATGAATCATACAATGAGAAAAAACATTCGCACAGGGCTTAATGTCTCTGTCGTACAAAAACAACACCAAAGAAATGGGCAATTAACAGATGGAGTGGTGCAAAAAATTTTAACCAATTCTCAACAGCACCCGCATGGAATCAAAGTCCGATTACAATCTGGTGTTGTCGGCAGAGTTAAACAAATTCATGAATAAAATCACAACATTTCAGTGAAATTTGTGCTATAAATGCAATTATTGATTATTTGAAAGAGATACATGATGAAAATCTTCGCTTTATTGATCGGCTTATTATTATTAAATTGTGCTGATGCCAAACAAAAATATTACAAATGGACTGATGCCGATGGCAACATTCATTACACTGAAAAGAAACCTCAAAACAAAAAAACTTCAGAGGTCAAAGTGAACACCAGTAAACCACAGGTGAACTATAACAACAAATCACAAGAAGACGAAGAAGACCAAGATGGAACCAACGACGAACGCACATCTGAGCAAAAGGCCATTGAGGAATTTAATGAGCAAGAAAAAGCCAGGGTAACGGCGGCACAAAATATTGAAAATTGTAAAGTTGCCAAAAAAAACTATGCCACTTTACAAAAAACAGTCAGGGTGAGACAAAAGAATCCCGAAACAGGAGAAATTATTCGGATAGACAGCAAACAACGCATGGCGATGTTAGAAAGATCAAAACAATCCATCAAAGATTTGTGTCAGTAACCCATTAAAATAAAACCATAACAATGAAAAACCTTTATACAATAGTCCTACTACTTATTGTCAGTACATGCGTTTCTGCAAAAGTTTACAAGTGGGTGGACGCCAATGGCCAAACCCATTATTCAGATAAAAAACCTGAAGACACCCGTACCACAGAAGTATCCATTAAAAAAACACCAAAAAGCAGTATTAAGCAGCAACAATATGAGCCTGATGACAATACTGAGACACAAAAAAAACTTGACGACTATGCTGAACATGATAAAGAGTTAAGAGAAACGAAAAAATATAAAAAACAAGAATGTAAAGAAGCAAAAGAAAGCCTCAATGAATTTAAAGAACAATGGACTGGCAATCGAAAATATTCAGACAGTGGCGGTTATATCTACCGTACTGAAGCTGATAAAAATAGAAGAAAGGAACATTATCAAAAACATATTGGCAATTATCAAAAAAAAGTTAAAGATAGATGTCGGTAAGATTAATTTAATTGATATTTATCAACAATAGTTAAATACTATATCATTAAAAACCATGTCTATCTTTCAACTCAGTCCTTTTGTTGACAACCAATTCAAGAAAACGACGATTCTTAATAACCTATTAAACAATAAAGACTTTGACCTAGACCTTGACTGGCAAACTTTCAAAAATGACCACCAACACTCAGATATTTTCGCCTTATGCAGGCATTACCGTCAGTCCCGCTTAGCACTGATAGCTGCCAGGGATATGCAGTTTACAAACCCTGAAGAGCACATCAACACCATGAGGCTCACCAGTCAATTGGCCAATTTATTAATCACCCATGTGTATCAATTCGCTATGAATGAGGCATCAACCAAATATGGTGTGGTGGTTAATGAAGAAGGCAAACAGCAGGACTTCATCATATTTACGCTCGGAAAACTTGGCGGCCATGAGCTCAATTACTCTTCTGATGTTGATTTGATCTTTTGTTACACAGGCCCAGGGATTTCAAATGGTCCGAAATCTATTGATGCTCAAGAATATTTTCAAAAAATTGGCCGAAGAATCATACAAATTTTAGACAGCGTAACAATGGATGGTAGGGTTTATCGGGTTGATATGCGATTACGGCCCTTTGGCAGCGCTGCACCATTGGTATGCAGCGCTCAACACTTACACAATTACCTTGAGACAGAAGGACGAGACTGGGAACGATATGCGTGGTTACGCGCAAGTTTCATTGCCAACAATCAAGTCATCGTACGGTCATTACTGAAATACATTGAACCATTTATTTATCGAAAATATTTGGACTACACCATTTTTGAATCACTGCGTCAAATTAAAGCACAAATCATACGCATGCAGTCTGAAGATTTAGACAACCTCAAATTGGGTATTGGCGGCATCAGAGAAATTGAGTTCATCATCCAAACTTTACAATTAACCTTTGGCGGCAGAAACAAACAATTACGCGGCAATGATTTGTGGCAACAAATGCACAGGCTTAATCAATATGGTCACCTCAATCAAGTGGACTATGACGAATTAGCCCCTGCATGGCTTTTTCTGCGTAAACTAGAAAACCTTTGTCAAATCATAGAAGATCATGACACACATCATTTGCCATCATCAATTGATAAATTAGCAGAATGCATGCATTTTAGCGATGAACAAGCATTACTGGCATGCTTACATAAACACAAACGCAATGTTCATCGCATTTTTACGCACATGTTTTTGGAAAACAAAACAACCCAACATAACCATCGTAATTCACACATTCAGAAAATCAAGGATGAAATTTCTCAAAGAAGCTTTCCTAAAACAAGCAAACATAAAATTTATGCAGCATTAGACGCACTTGTGCCTTACCTTGAAAATCAGAGCGAAAATAATAACCATGACACTATAGTGATTGATCGCTATCAACAAGTGATCAGCGCGATCAGCAAAAGACCGAGTTACCTGTCAATGCTGATTGAATCGCCATTGATCTTAAGCAGATTGGTACAACAGATAAAGCACAGCCAGTATTTTTCCCAATCCATTGCCAAAAACCCATCTCTTTTAGAGGTGTTATTTGATGAAATTGATAAAAATGATTTTAACATTCAACAACAATGGCGGTTGTATTGTCAAAAACTGATCTTTGAAGATGTCGAACACTTTCTTGAGGCCTTGTGTCAATTCAAACAACACATGCAATTTAAAGCCATTATGGCTTATATTGATAACATTCATAATGCTTGTGAAACACAAAATATACTCACTGAATTGGCCGAGCACATATTATCTTTGGTCATAAAGCAAGCATGGCAGGAAACAATTAAAAACACCACACCTCAAATACAAACAGATGATTTAATTGTTATCGCATATGGATCATTGGCCATGTCAAATATGCATTTAAACTCGGATTTTGATGTGGTATTCATCCTTAACCAAACCATTAATGATGACAACCATCGATTTATAATGCGCTGGATTAAACGCATCATATTACTTTTATCGATCCCAACTTATTCTGGCAGTCTCTACCAATTAGACACACAATTAAGACCTAATGGAAAGTCAGGAGCGACTGTCATCAGCCAAAACAATTTCGAAAACTATCAAAAGCATGAAGCTTGGACATGGGAACATGCAGCATTGATTAAATCACGTGCGGTTTATGCAAGCACAAAACAAAAACAATGGTTTATCAATTTAAGAGAAAATATCCTGTGCAAAGAACGCGACCATGATAAAGTCGACCAAGACTTAAATAATATGGCAGATAAGCTCAATCAAATGGGCCGAAAAAATCATCAATGCGAGTTTGATTACTTGGGTCATATTCTCAAGAATGCACATACTGAACCGGAGTTGATCCAAGCAATTTATTCACAAAGTGATTCTGCCCAACATAAATTAGATCGATCCATTCACCAAGCATGAAACACCACCCATTCCCGATAAAACAAATCCCCACCAGCAATATAAAATTTGACTCAAAGGGTACGTTATCTTCAGTGCATTATGGTGACATATACGCCCAAATCGGACATGCCATTGAAGAAAAAAAACACGTTTTTTTAACAGGCAATGACTTACCAAACAATTGGTCAAACAAAAACACCTTCAACATTGCTGAAACTGGTTTTGGTACCGGTTTAAATTTCATCAACACCTTTCATCTTTGGTCACAAACCAAACAAGACCATCAACATTTGCATTATATCGGTTGTGAGTTGCACCCATTAAACCGAATGCAATTACAACAGGCTCTGAGCCCTTTTACTGCATTAAAAAAATACAGCCAAATACTTATAGAACAGTACCCCTGTGAATTGCTTTATGGTTTTCATCGTTTGCACTTTAAACAATTTAATATCACTTTAACTTTGATATTTAGCGATTGCCTAACTGGACTACAACAGCTTGATGCAACAATAGACGCCTGGTTTTTAGATGGTTTCAGCCCCCCAAAAAACCCTAAAATGTGGAGTTTGGAATTATTTAAAACCATTGCTCATTTATCCAGAAAAGGAACCACTGTTGCTACATACAGTGCAGCAAGAATGGTCAGAGATAACTTACAAGCCGCCGGTTTTGAATTGAAAAAAAGAACCGGTTATGGAAAAAAGCGTGAAATGTTAACGGCAACATTATTACAGCCAAATCTAATCACCAACAAAAAGCCATGGTGTCAAACATTCTGCGCACCTAATCAGACCTCATACACAGTACTGGGTGCTGGTATTGCAGGGCTCAGTATTGCTCAAAAACTTTTTCAACAAGGCAAAAATGTGACACTGATTGACCGTCACTCAGCCCCATTTCAAGAAGCATCAGGTAATCGACAGGCCATTATCATGCCATCATTGATGCTTAATGACAGTCCTGAAGCACAATTCTACTTGAGTGCATTTCTTTATGCCATCAAACATTATGATCAAAGATTCTATCACCCTTGTGGCGTTAACCAACTTTCTACTGATGACAAACAGCGCCTATGGCAAAATAAATTATTAACAAATTTTGACTTACCAGATTCATTACTTAAACAGCACAAAAATGGCTTGATATACCCTCAAGCGGGTTGGTTAGACACTCACGGCCATGCTGAGCATTGTGTTAAGCACCTCAAGGATTATATCCAAAGTAACATCTCAAACATCTATCGAGAAAATAACCAATGGTGTTTAAAATCCACTGAAAAAATAGTACACCAAACAGATGTATTGATTATGGCCAATGGTATACACTTTGCCCACCTTTTCAGTGAGTATGATTTACCTATTGTGCCCAAACATGGTCAAGTCAGTTACTTTGACAGCAATTGTGTTGATGCAACTGACCTGGCCAATCTTAAGCATGTACTGTTGAATAAAGGTTACATTACACCCAATCATCAAGGCACTCAACTGTTAGGAGCCACCTTTGATCATGTCAATAAAGATCAATGGTTTAACAAACCTTTACCAACAAAAGACCACTGGAAGAGAAATTGCAAACCTTGGCAAGACACAAACCACTACAAACACCTCAATTCAATTGAAAAAAACACCTCTCGTGCATCAATACGTGTGACCACAACTGACCATATGCCAATATGCGGCCCATTGATTGACCAAGAACATTTCAGAGAACATTATCGAGACATTCATCATGGCAAACACTGGAAGAGCTATCCTAAACCACAAGCCATTAAAAACTTATATATATTTACAGGGCTGGGTTCACGTGGATTTACATCAGCACCAATACTGGCAGAGTTTCTTTGTAATCAGATATTAAATCAACCGTCCATCATTAACATGACTTTACAAAAACATATACATCCTAACCGTTTTCTCTATAAAAAAATGATGCAAAAATAAAAACTGGCATTTACACCTTACCTCCTCGCTAATAGATTATATTCAGTCCTTCAGTTACTACATTGATCATCTATTTAATAAATGAAATACCATGGTGTATAATCATGTCTTTACAATTAAGAAATTATGGAACCATGACATGACGAATATAAAAAAACCATTTAACTATATGCTGTTAATACCACTGCTTTTACTCCTCAATATTTCGGACGCAAAAAGTGGCTGGTGGAAAAAAATACTGGGCAAAGAAGAAAAAAACACCACAGAACTATCAAGCCTTGATATTGGCAGTGCATTTAAACAAGCATTAAGTATCGGTGCTGAAAATGTAGTGGGCCAACTGGGAACAGAAGATGGCTTTAATGCAGATGAGAATATCCATATCCCTTTACCGAAAAACCTCAAAAAAATCAGAAAGGTCCTCAAAAAAATCGGCTTATCTCAAATGGTTGATGATCTAGAACTAAAATTAAACAGAGCTGCTGAACAGGCGACACCGATTGCCAAAGATTTATTTTTATCTTCAATTAAGGAAATGACATTTGACGATGTGAAAAAAATATACAAAGGTTCTGACAATGCAGCCACACTTTATTTTCAGGAAAAAATGTCGCCCACGTTGACTGAAAAAATGACACCCATTGTTGAAAGCAGTCTCAATGAGGTTGGAGCCATAAAGCACTTAGACTCAGTTATGGACAAATATGAATCGATTCCCTTTGTTAAAGATATTTCGCCAGACCTCACAAATTATGTGGTTCAAAAAGGCATGGATGGGATTTTTTATTATTTGGCTGAACAAGAAAAGCAAATTCGCAATAACCCAGTGAAACACACCACTGATTTATTAAAAAAAGTATTCGGCCGATAGACTCAACATTATTTTCATAAAGGCCTTTGCAAAAACATAAGTCGAAGGCCTCACATTAAAAAACAGGAGCTTGTCCTTATGTCACAATTTAAAACCCTATTGATTTGTCTATTCATGAGCTCATTGAGTATTGCTCATGAAGGATTAATCACCCTAAAAAGTCAACACAACGTCAAAACAACCAGTGAAAAACTACTGACAGCCCTAAAAAGTAAGGGCATGACAGTATTTGATGTCATTGACCACCAAAAAGGCGCAAAAAAAGCAGATAAAGAACTGCGCCCAACAACTTTAGTTATTTTTGGTAATCCAAAAGTAGGCACCCCCTTGATGCAATGTGACCAACATGTCGCCATTGATCTCCCACAAAAAGCCTTGATTTGGCAGGATGAAGCAGGACATGTCTGGTATACATATAATGACCCCATGTATTTATTAAAGAGGCACTCATTACATGATTGTAAGAAAATCATTGATAAAGTTACCGTTGCTTTAGCAAACTTTGCAAAAAAAGCAACACAGTAGTCGTCTTACTCATTAAGATCAGCACTGATTAATAAATGCATTTTTTCATTAAAATATGAGTCTAATACATAGAAACATCATAAAAATATGATAACTTTATTACATTTATTGTTATTTGTTGCTTCTTAGCTCACTATAAACTATCATACATATAAGTACGAACCTCCTGTTACACCACCTCTCTTGTAACAGAAGTTAAAAGTTGTTGACTATGCAGCTTTAATAAAAAAAGCCAGGATTTCACCCCTGGCTTTTTTTATTGTTATAAGATAATCAAGTATGACTAAAAACTTCTACTAAATACCCTCAACCATTAATGAAAAATGAGTAAGAACCCAAGATCTCATTCAGATTCGAAATCACATTCAAATAACAGATCATCTAACGGTGGCTCTATTGATTCAAAAGAAGAAATGGTTGCTGTTGCAAATCCCCTGATAATGCCTGATCCAATAATTTCCCTGCCTTGATTTGGCGATTGCCTGTCACCAATTTGCTCAATCTTGATGCTTGAATGCGTCAATTTACCTGAATTAGAATCAAAACGGGCATCTCTCAGTTCTATTTGAGAACCCACCTCAATTAAATTAAAGAAATCATCTGCATCGACCATACCTGAACCAGGGTCAAATAATGGACTGTCTCTGGTGTCGATAATGAAGTTTAAAACTGTAAAGTAAGGCTGATTTATGGCTGATATTTTCCCTCTTAAAGAAATACCATCAAAATCTGTACCTCCAAAATCATTAATCTGAGAAATGTATGCATTATCATCACCATCAACATAACCCAAAATCTGAATTTGTCTAGAAACATTTAAACCGCTCAATATGCCAGAGGTATCTTCTGATTGTGGAGTCTTATTATATGTAATGCCATTGATAACGATGCTTTTATCCGAGGTAATATCACTAGGCACCACAGGAAAAGTCACTTCGATTCGTGGATCAATAAAACGGACCATTTCAGCATCAATGATAGAATTTTCTGTATCGATAAGTCCTTGAACCTCAACATTAACAGTATTGTTTATAAAACGCTTTTCACCATTCTCAAAAATTGTTTCGCCTGTTGTTCTAACCAACACATCATCAATCCAAAAATCTTGATCTGATTTTTCTGTAACAAAACCCTGAACAACCACGGGCACATTATTAACGCCCTGTGGAATATTATTAAATTTTAAACATTCGATACTCACAATGGAGTCTATTGGTCTTGTTGCGACATAATTATCATCGGCTGTAAACAACACTTCCACACGGGAGCCATTATTAATAATGCCCTGTTCACAATTTATAATTTGTTCACTATTCCTCTTAATATTCAATTCACCAATGTGTAAATAAGAAGCATCAATATTTGAAACAAATCCTCGTACTTTCCACTGATCAGGTCTATCATTGACCATGAGCCTGGTTGCTTTGTGGCTGTTATTACTATTAAGATAACCACTGATTGCAAGTGAGTCACCTATTTGAACTGCTGGAGTGTAAACATGGACGGTATCACTGGTTAGCAATACAGGTTGTTGCAGAATTTCTAAAGGAGAAACTGTGGTAACTGGACCACGAAGATTGGTCAACAATTCAACATTTCTGACCAGTCCTTCATTGAGGTTAGTATCAACTTCGCCAGTAAGATAAATGGCTGATCTGAAGCCACTTCCTATGATCTCGAATAACTCATCACCAATGGGCAAGCCATCATAATGCAGAACACTGTCATCACCAATGGTATAAGTTCTTGTTTCATTGACATGAAATAAACCACTTCCTATGATTTCTCGTGTATTGTCATTTTCATCTTTAGCTTGAACTAAAGACAAACAAAAAGGAATGAATAATAATATTTTGTTAATTTTCATAATAATATAACCCTAGACCAATCATATCTTTGATTGATTCATCGTTTTTTGGAGAGTTTTTAATTTTTTGTGTTAATTTTTGATCTAATGTGTGTAAAAAATAAGCAGATTCATCTTTAATATACGTATCAAGCGGTTCTACCAGTGATTTAGGTACTTTACGCTGAATGATGGTTCTTTGAAACATTTTTTTCTGATTTGCTATGTAAGTGTTGTGTGACAGAGTATCTAGTAGACCGCCCGCTGCAATACTGATGTTTTCCAAAGTTATTAATTGATCTTTGCCAGCATTATAGATGTATTCTTTATTGAGCAATCTGAGCGAATCATCTTCAACAACGATTGCTTTGATGTGTTTGAGTTCATCAATCACAGCTCTAGGAGTAATACCACCACTGTATTTTTTCACCAATGACTCAAAAGAATGTTCACCAACTAAAGGTATGGCTCTTGGTTCGCCATCAATTAAATAGTCTGGGTCACTTATCCACCCACTGATAACTTTAGTAGCTCTGTTCCAATTCTGTTCTGAAGCATTAACCAAACGTGGCATTTTCAATACATTATCCACATCAATTCTTGTCAGCCCTGTAATCACTGAAATCCTTGATTTGGTGTGCTTTTTTCCTTCTACAGCAAATTCGGGATTATTCTGAGCAACATCTACGTAAGCCTGTTTCAACCATTTTGCAGCTGTTTTATAAGGAATAAAGTTTCTCAAAAATATAGTCGCAATCGGTTTGAACAACCGATAAGCGAGATAACTCATCATTTTATCCAATTTTTGCGTCATACTTTAACGTGCCCCATTTAACCTCGGATTAGTCTAACTAAATTCTTACTAGATTGCATAAGTTTTGCAAAGAATTCAGCAAATAGTGATTCAATTCACATTTTCGAATCAAATTATGTAAATTAATTAGCATAATTAACACCTATTATTGACTTTTTAACAAAAATTTATGCATAAATTTGGTTTTTTGAAAAAATAAAAAGAGGCCATAAATAATTATTTGATACGATAGTTGCTCGAAACTTGATTAATTTTAGCCAGAGTCCAGCGTGAATTTGCATGACACAATGCTGCTGCCAATGCATCAGCTGCATCTTCTTGAATATTTCCAGAAATGTTTAACAATAAAGCCACCATATATTGTACTTGGCTTTTGGCCGCAGCCCCTTTGCCTACAACAGATTGCTTGATGGCTTTTGGTGCATATTCATAAAGAGGTAAATCCATAGCAACAGCCGCACAGATTGCAGCTCCTCTGGCCTGACCCAATTTCAGTGCCGATCCGGCATTTTTAGCCATAAAAACGGTTTCAATGGAGACTTCATCTGGCCGATACTTATGAATGAGTGTTGTAATATCAGTAAATATCACCTTCAATCGATCAGGAAAACTGCCGTCACCACACTTGATGGGTTGAAAATGTACCACTTTGCAGTTTCTCCCATCACTGTCAACAATACCAATACCCGTTGTCCTAGAACCAGGGTCAATCCCAAGAATTCGTGTGACCTGCTGATTATGCATGTTGATAAGCCTCAGATGGAATTTCAGCATTATGATACACATTTTGTGTATCGTCCAAATCTTCAAGTACATCTAAAAATTTAATTAATTTGATGCCATTCTCAACATCAACTTCAACATTCAAACTACTGCGCATGGTGACTTCAGCATCATCTGGTGTTATGTCACATTTGTGCATAGCCGATAACACTGACAAGTAATCACTTTGCGATGTTAACACTTCAATGGTTCCATCATCTTGCACAACGACATCATCTGCACCATTATCTAGGGCAACTTCCATAATGGCATCTTCATCAGCACCTGGGGCAAAGCTGATCACACCAAATTTACTGAATAAATAACCGACCGACCCTTCAGTACCCAATGAACCTCCATGTTTTGAGAAAGCATAGCGAACCTCTGATACAGTACGGTTTTTATTATCCGAAACACATTCCAGTAATATCGCGACACCACCATTAGCATAACCTTCATAAAGCAGCTCTTCATATATCACACCTTCTAGTGTTCCTGTTGCTTTAGCAATGGCCCTTTCAACAGTATCTTTTGGCATATTTGCTGCATTGGCTTTTTCTAATGCCAGACGTAAACGCGGGTTGCCATCTAAATCAGCACCACCTTCTCTGGCAGCAATGGTAATTTCCCGAATTACACGTGTAAAAACTTTGCCCCGTTTTGCATCCTGAGCTTTTTTTCGATGCTGGATATTTGCCCATTTACTGTGACCAGCCATAGTTCATAACACTCCTGAGTTTTATTGAAACATCATTCTACTCCATTTCATCAGTTCTGTGAAATTTTCAACTCCCAATACTGACCACTCAAGGCTATAAATCAACTTCATGCTCTTCATTTATGAAAACAGCTCAGGTATCTTGGGTTATTTTTATAAATTTTTTTATAAAAATTGAACCAATTAACATTATTCTAACAATAATCAGTTACAATCTTTACTTGAGAATATTCACAACAATCCTTCCGATTATAATGTGAGTTGAATTTTGCATTGGCCCCAAAAGGTGAAAGGCCAATCAAACATTCATCAAGCATTAACCGTGGAAATTTGAAATATTTTATAGACAGTATGAGAGAGAGGCATAATGAAAAATATTGAATACATGCTGGTCATGATGGTATCGTCATTTTCAGCATTAGCACAATTACCCGCCAATTTAGACAGGGAAATGATAGCCAGCGCATCAGATCCGACTTTTGTCAGACATGCTGGCGATGGTTCAGGACGTTTATTTATTGGAGAACAAGCAGGCATAGTCAAAATTTATCAAGGTGGCAATTTATTGCCCACCAATTTTTTAAACATATCTTCCAAAGTGAACAATGGTGGCGAACAAGGTTTTCTAGGGTTGGATTTTCACCCTGATTATGAGAACAATGGCTTTTTCTTTGTTTATTACTCGAAAAGTGGCACCAATTCTGGAGACACAATAATTGAACGTTATTCGGTAAGTGATGCTGATCCCAATGTGGCAGACCCAAACAGTGGCGTAATTGTAATGAGAATTGCACAAACTTTTGGTAACCACAATGGAGGAGACATCCATTTTGGCCCAGATGGCTACCTATATATTGGCATGGGTGATGGCGGCGGCGGCGGTGACACTCTGAATGACGCACAAGACACGTCAAACCTTTTGGGTGCCATATTAAGAATTGACATTAACACTGATGCCATTTTTGCCAGCTCTTTTGAAACACCAACCAGTGGAGCATCTGGTGGTACATTACCACCTGATTGCGGATTAGATACTACTGCAGGTGCATACACCATTCCTGCTGACAACCCATTCGTTTCTGAAGCAGGCAGCTGTAATGAAATTTGGACTTATGGCTGGAGAAATCCTTATCGTTGGAGTTTTGACAGCATGACTGGCGATATGATCGTTGGCGATGTAGGTCAAAGTGCCTTTGAAGAAGTCAGTTTCCAATCAGCCTCACACACAGGTGGTGGTAACTATGGTTGGAGATGTCGTGAAGGTGCACATGATTTCAACACTTCGCAATGTGATGACGGCAAAATATTTGTTGAACCTGTCATTGATCTTCCACAATCTGCTGACGGTGGTTGCTCAGTAATGGGCGGTTATGTTTTCCGCGGCTCCATTGCAGAACTTGAAGGCCGATATGTTTTCTCTGACTTCTGTGGCGGCAACATTAATTTTGCCACGCCTACTGTCTCAGGCGCCTGGACATTTGAAACATGGATTGATGTCGGCGCAGGAACAAGAGGCTTTGGTGAAGATGAAGCTGGTAATGTTTATCACATTTTTAATAATAGCATTCATCGATTTATACTGAACTAATGTTGGATGAAACCTTAATAAATTAATAAATAAATGGGTTAATTTCTATTAACCCATTTATATTTTATAACATTATATTGTAAATACTCTAAACGTTCTTAAATTTTAATATTTCAAACCATATCACTTTTTTCTTTTAGAGCCAAAATCGTATCCTCTTTTTGCTTAAGTGCTAACTTATATTCAGGATCAATTTGTAAAGCATTATCAAAATAAGCCAATGCTTCATCATAGTTCCTTAATGACTTTTCAATTACTCCTAAGTTATATAGAGCTTCATCAATAATATCGCTATCAAGTTTGATTATTTTATTAAAATATTTTCTTGATTTATCAAAATTACCCATTGATAAATAATTTTCCCCAATATACATTAGTGCAAGAGAATTATCTTGATTAATAATCAAAGCTTGTTTATACCATGAACTACTTTTTTCTAAATCAGATTTTTTTTTGTAAAAATGTCCTAGCTTTAAAAAAACTTGAAATAATACTTTTAAATTACTTGTTTCATATAATGAATCAAGTATTACTTTTGCTTCATCAAACCTATTTAAGGATATTAAAACATCAGATTTTATTATCTTAACTGAGAAAGAATCCGGATTTAATTGTAAATATTTAATGGATAATTCATATGCAGTAGAAATATAACCGGATTCCCAGCAATCGTAAAGCTTTTTATATATATGTTTACTGTCCATCTAATTTATTTATATCTATATTTTTTAACTGATTTTTTTCTCTTTGTTTAGATTTCTTTGTACTCTGAATTGAAACATTATCACCATTTTTCCTTTGTCGCCTTTGAGCTTTATCAATTCCTTCAAATTGTTCTGATGCATCGTCATTTACTTTTGCTCTTTTTCCCTTTTGTGCAGCCCCTCCTCCTTTACCGCTAGTTGGGCAGTTATGAACTAATACATTAGTTTCTGTTACATAATATGTATGAAAATCATCTATGGTGAAATTATATGTTACATCA
This sequence comes from uncultured Alcanivoracaceae bacterium, assembly GCA_964352735.1. Taxonomy (GTDB): domain Bacteria; phylum Pseudomonadota; class Gammaproteobacteria; order Xanthomonadales; family Marinicellaceae; genus NORP309. Next base: position 40,815 of record CAYGTC010000032.1, read on the forward strand.
TTTCTGTGTTCATTAATAACTTCAACAACTTTTACACGTCCCATTCCTTTTGTTTCCAAATAGTCGCCAACATCCAATTCAATAGTTGTTTTCCAGCCCTTATCTACTGTATAAAAAGGGTGGTCATCTGTAGCTTCAATATTTATTTGATCGCCTTTAGAGCCCTCAACCTTTATGTTATAAATTCCACGATCATGCTCTACAAATATTTTCGAAACCTGCTTCCAATCAGACTCACCTGTTTCAACATTTTTTGCCCAAAGTAGCTGCCCCAATTTGACATCTTCTATATTTTTATAGCCGTCTATTGTCAATACTTGAGTACCGGCTACAAAACAACATCTTTTTATTGCATTTTTAATCTTTGTTGCGAACTTACCTGCAAATTTTGCAATTTTTGTAACTTGGGCTACTGGGACAAATGCCACAATATCTTCAAGAGCCGCACTTCCAATATCTTGTGCTCCTCCATCATACCCATCTAATAATGCACCACTTAAATTACCATTAGGATTGAAGCCATCTCCTTTTGCAAAACTAATGACACTATCACCAATGCCACCAACCCATAGAACTATATTCTCTCCTGTTTTATCTATATATTTATAAGGATTATTATTTGCATAGGAGTAGCGGTTGAATGACGTTGGGTTATTCACATCAAAACCAACCGGATCATTTGTATAAAAGCGACCAATTTGTGGATCATAATATCGTGCCTTCATGTAATTCAAAGTTAAATCATCATCGTAAATATGACCAGTGAAACCAGGAGAGTCGGATTGTCCTGCCTCTAAAGTAAAACCAAATGGCTCATAATGATATCTATTTATAACCTGACCTGATGTATTAGTTTCAACAGCTAATGATGTTAAAGAGTCATTATGTAAATAAATTAATTCACTTGAACCATTAGTTGTTTTAACTTTGGCAATTTGCTCGCCATTCAAATAAAAATACTTAGTTTTATTACTGGAAGATTCGTAATTTAATAATAACTTATCTTCAATTCCATATATCGATATTAAAGGATTACCAGTGCCAACTTTTTTATATCTTTGTAAATCATTATCATCATACTTATAACTTATATTGCCACTGCTTATCATACGATTGAGGTTATCATACTGAAAACTTCTTGATCCATTATTAGTCGTATTACCAGCACTGTCATATATAAAAGATTGATTACTAGCACCACTGATTGAGTTTAATCTATTTGTTGTATTCCCATAATTATAATTAATAGTTTGAGAGCCTAGTTTCATCTGAGTAATATTACTCAATGAGTCATAGTCAAAATTCGAAGAGCCCCAAAAACCTGTCAAAGTATCTAGGCGATTTTGCCCATCATATGTAATATTCGACAGATTATAACTAGAATCAACAGAGTCAATAAGACTTGTCAGATTTGACTGGTCGTCATACGAATATGTATGCTTAAAAATTATTTGCGAACCCTTTTTATCTTCAATTTGTGTTGGTAAACCAGAGTTCCTTCTGGTTACGTTCCTTTTTACTCCATTTCCATAATTGAAGCTTAAAATCCCTCCGGAAGGATGGTATTTAATATTCGTTAATTTTATAAGAGGATGATTACTGCCACCAATTAATATATCCTTTATTTCCCCAAGAGCATTAGTATTTTGAATGACTTGGGATTGGTTGTCAGGATAAAAAATTGTTTTAACGTTACTTAAGCTATCATAAGTCCATCGTGTAATGTTAATACCATTTTCATTACCCTTTTCTATCAGTCGATTTCTTTTGTCATAGATATACCACATGTAAATACCATCAATGAACATCGTTGCAGAATCATTATTATATTTACTTTTCGTTTTATTGTAGAATACTCCATTGTTATCTGACTTGGTATTTAGATCGTTTAAACTATCATAGGTGTATGTAATCCTATCTGTAGCAGTATCTCCACCACAAGCAAAGTTACTACCAGATGTCCCATAAGCAACCCAGTTTAGCAGTCCGCTTGAATAATAGCCATATGCAGTTTTACCAGTATCAGGCCTAACTATTTTACAAAGCTGTTGATGTGAATCATATAGTCTTGTTTCAGTTATACTTCCTTGCGAAATATTATCTATATTATCGAAGACATTATAGCCTATTGTCGTAGTAGTACCATCTTGGACAATAAGGTTAGGCATATCATAACTTTGATTTCCATAAGACAAATATGATACTGTCGAGATATTTGACTCTCCATCTGTATATTCAATTTTATTATCTTTTAAATATTCAATTTCTCGAACAATAGTCTCATTTGAATCTTTAACAGTTTCCTTTGTTTTTCTATTTAAATTATCGTATTCGTATTCAATTCCTAAGCCTGTTCCAACACTAGGAATTAGACTATTAACTGGGAATGACTCATATACCTTATTACCAAATAAATCATAATCAATGGTATTTGTTTTTTTCGAGAATGAATCAGTTATATCCTCAACTGATTCAAAAATTATTCTTTGTAGAGCATCTCTTTTTATTATATTTTTATAGTTACCTTTTATTGTGGTGACAGTGTTTAAACTGTCATTATACGTTGTTAATTCATTTTGAAAATCACAAGAACTAGCTGAAACACAATCATTATAGTTTGTATAAGTCAATCTACCTAAGTCATCAAAAGTATAATCAGTTGTAGTGCCGTCATAATCTGTAGCAGATGTGACCTCACCAAAATCATTTACAACTTGAGTCGATACCACAGTATTATTATTATATCGAGTTGGAATTGTGGTTTTTTGTGCTATCCCAAATTTATAATCTTCATATAATTCATAATATGGCGTACCCGACGTTTTCACCCTTTTCAAGTCACCATTTGTATGATATTGATCAAAACTTTCCTTCATTTGGCCATATTTAAATTGAAAGCCAATTTTATTCTTATATTGATGGTCAGCATCAAAGTAAACATTTTTATCTGTTTCTTGCCATGATGACCCATCGAAAGAAACTTGAGTAGTAGTGGGAAGACCAATCAACCAATGTTGTATACTGTTAAGGTAAAATTGTTTTGTATATTTATAACTTACAGATGAGTTAACAATACTTGATCTACTTTGAAGTTCATTGCCATATTCATCATAAGCAGTTGGGTCATATATAAATGTATCTGTCCCATTACTATTCCAGTATTTAGTAGTTTTTTTATTCAAAATTGCTCTTGCACAAATTTGATACTGTCCAACTGTTACAAAGCCATAAATTGGAGCACAACCAATATCACCATGACGAACTGTACTCCATTCATATTCATCAGAGTACATAATTGTCAAGTTCACTCCAATAGGAGAAGGATCGCTATCATAAAACAATGTATCTGATTTTATTCTACCTACCAAAACAGTATCAAGAGCACGTTCATTATTTGAATATGGGGTTGTTGAACCTTTATTATATATTTCAATTCTTCTGATAATATCATGAGTGCTAAAATTTTGCCTAATTGTCAAAATGTGACAATTTAGACAACCTCCATTATTAAAAATATAATGAATTGTATGAGTATCAATATCTGGCCCTGAAATTGTTCTAGCAGACAATTCTCCGAATAATCCCAAATCTTCATCATAAGTTGTATATTCATAATAGATTGACAAGCCTGTATGAAAATCGACTTGCCTTAACTTTATACCACCAACACCCCAATTAGCATATGAGTAATCAGTTTCATTAGCTTCTTGATCTGTGAATTTAACCAGCTTAATTGATCCAAATCGATTAGCATAAGTATATTCTACCTGCCTCTCATCTACATTTGGAGTACCATATTTTGCATATTTTAAATATCTTAGTTGTTGATTACCTAATATTTCATATTCAAACCTAATTTCGGCACCATCATTTCTACTGATAGAATCTAATAAAAAGTTTTTTCTAGTACCAGATAAAGGTAAATAATCATCGCCATAATTATACGTAATAACATTACCAAATCTATCCGCAATACTAGTTGTAACGTACGTTCTTCTTGGTGTGTCATCTGCATATACTAAGTTTTTACCAAAAGTCATTGTTAAACCTGTATTAGTTATGATTACAGGTATATTGTTAACACACTTTAAAATATATCCATTATTGAAAGATAGTAATGTTCCAGCCTGAAGCTTATTAGCATTTGAGTAACCAACGGTAGTCATCTCAGTAAGAGGCACATCAACAATCACTTTATTATTTTCTGATGGAGCGGCACAGTGTTGGGAATTAAATTTTACAGAACCGACCAACTGAATTGTACCAAGCTCTCTTTTGAGCTCTAAATCTAATCCATTAGGTCCAGGAATTTTTACATCATTGTATTCGTATGTTACCGATAAATCCTGTAATCGAATCAATTCATTTGGGATTTCAGTTACATGTGTATTTGGTAACTTAATCCCATCAATTTGAGGAATTACTGTTTTAATACCATTATCTGGAGGAGCATTATTTGCACTTTCTAATTCATAGTTTTCCATTATTGTACTACCGAAATAATCATCAGAGGCAATAGAAAATTGTGATGAAATAACAGAAGAAACTAGAAAGATCAATACTAGATTAAGTTTATTTTTTTTATTCATATTATATTTTATCCATGTCAAAATTTCATGCGCATACTACTATATTAAAAAATCATATTCCAGACAAAAATGCCGTTTTGTACTAGTATGCACATTTTTAATTGGATTATTTTAACATTTTAAGTTTAGCAAAGACATTTACAATTCAGTATTCTCCCAAGACAATTTGTGATGAGGCAATAAACTTAGCAAAACTCCCCTTTTGAATGAAGCTTTGATTTGCCAGCTTTATCTGCTAAATCATTCTCATTGAATCACTTGATAATCTGAAGTTTGAAGAATCTGTCCTTGACAGAGTTACCATCCATTGGCTTTCTTATTTGCAATTTTTGCTGCCAATTGATGTCGCCCAAGGTTATTCAAGGCAATCACTGTAGAGCCAATGGCCTCATGAATGGGCTGTTTTTTCCAATCTGACTTGTTGATCTTTGCATGTGCCTTGATGATTCTCAGGACATCCGATGGATGATGTTCTGCAATGGATTCAATGACAGAATGGTAATCAAACCAATATTCATTGACTAACTTGAGATGATAATTAAGCATTTGTTTTCTGTGAGTCGTGTAAAGTTCAGCACATTTATTGTAGGTGTTGGCTATTTTATAAAACGCTATCAGATCATGGTTGGCAATATGTGGTATGGTCAAAGATAGGTGAGTCAAGCATGAACAGAATGGGTAATGGTTGACAACAATGGCTTTAAACATCTTGAAATATAACACGAGGTATAGGGCAATAGTAGATAAGAAAATCATGAAATGAATCACTCAAATAAATCCGTATGATTTTTTCTTAGCCCCATGATTGAAAAGCCACATCATTAACATGATCTTGAGAAAGTGCAACAATCACGTCATTTTTATCAAGAATTTTTACCGTAATGGAAGCATCAGTTTCACAAGATGGTTTGAATGATACCATTAATCTTTTACCAGAATCATATTGGTAAATATAAGATATGACGGCTTCACTGGGATTGTGTTCTGATGAAAGGCCAAACCCTCTTTGAAAAAATTCCAACTCTGATGGAAGGTCACAATAACAGTTCATTATTCATCTATTTTTTTGAATTGAGGCTGTAATAATTCAATTGGTTTATTGATCATTGACTAAGATAAGAATATTCAAGTCATTATATGAGACCTCAGCATAACCCAAAGATTATTTTAGAAAATGTGATTGATCATCCA
>CAYGTC010000033.1:0-46374 GCA_964352735.1 uncultured Alcanivoracaceae bacterium
AATAAAAACAGCAAAAACAATATGAAACAGGAGTTTCATGCATAGCCATGTAATAAAATAGAACTCTCCACCGAATTTAATGAAATATTCGGACTAGAGCACAAGTGCCATCAGCTTAAAAGCGCCCAAAACCAATGCATTGAGCGCTCAAGAATATTGCAAATAAGAGATTGAATTATAACATATCATACAAAAGACTAATGGTCTCAGGATTATCTGATTGACTTAGCCAGAATAATGCTTGTTTTTTGACCATTTGTGAATACGCTCCTTTAACCACTTCAAATAAGGCATCATCATTTTCATCCGATAGCTGCGTCAAAGAAAATACCGCATGATTAATGGTATTTTCATCATCACTGTCCTTTAATACATTCAAAGCAATGTTTTTTGCTTGTTCAGGACTCACATGGGCCAACCAAAAAAGCGCGTCAGCTCTCTGTTCTGCAGAAGTATCATTAACAGCGATCTTCTTCAAAAAATCTATAGACTTAACATCCGAGGACAGCGATAAAGCAAAATTAATCTGTTGCCTTACTTTACCCTTTGGTAATTCTTGATATAGTTTACTTAAAAAACCAAACCCATCATTACGTGACTCGCCCAACCAAAATACTGCATTTTTTGCAACCTGTTCATTTTGAGCATTTGCCATGCGATATAACGCATCTGAAGCCTGATCATCCTTATGCAATGCCAGCGCATACAACGCATTGGGTCCACTGTCCTCATTTTCTGTGTCAATTGCGCTTTCAAGCCATTCAATACTGTCTGATTGAGAAACTCCTTTAAGCCAATTAACATGTTCATTACCAGTGATGACCTCACAATGGTCGCCTACCGTAAGGATTCTATCCAATTTACCGAGATTGAGTTTGACATAAATTGAAATATTTTCTGTGATACTGGCATCATCGGTGTTACCAAATCCATATGATTGCTTTTGTAAATGACATTGTGCGTTGTTTTTATGAGACCGATCCCAACAACACATTGATCGGGTGTTTTCTTGCACTTTGACGCGATAAGCAAACCATTGAGAATCTTGCTGTGATGCCATATAAAGAGCTGGATTATTGCTATTCTCATTACTTTCTAACACAGCATTGGCATTAAAACAGAATACAATAGCTAATATAATAATTCTCATTGTTGCTCTCCTGTGCTGTGGATTTTTTCAAGGTTTTTTAATAAATATTCAGGATCAGTCATACTGATGGTTTGGATCAATGATTTTTTAAGCGCTGGATCCTTTTCATTTTCAAACAAATGCACCAATGCTGCGGTATTATCACTGACCATGAAAGCATTGATTACAGCTTGTTTATGTCTTTTATCACCATTTTGATAGGCAGCATAGAAAAAAACTTCTCGACTTTTTGTTCCATCAAGAGCAATGGCTTCAACGATATGATTCTGTTGATCTGGATCATTGTTTTGGCTATAAAGCTGTTGTAATTCATCATAGGCTCCCATAACCCCCAATAAATCGATGATCTTTTTTCTTTGGCGGGTGTTTGATTCAGACGACAATATTTCTAATAAACCCTCTTTATCCTCCATGATCATTAAGGACTCCACTAAACGTGCTTTGATGCCTTCATCTTGCTCTTGATCGATGAGTTGTTTGATTTTTCCAGAATCACTTTCTGTCGCAATGAATACATTGATGATTTCAGCTTTAATGACAGAATCATTGCTTTTTTTGTATAAATCGAACAGATACTCATCTATGTTTTCATCATCTAACACTATCAAAGATCGTATGGCATCAAGCTTCACCTGTTGATCAGTGCTGTGTTCTATCATAGATTTAATTGATTGATCATCACCACTTAATGCCAGCGCATCGAGCAACACTCTTTTATTTTTCTGTCCTGAAAGGCTTTTAGCTACTTTTTTAAGCTCATCTTTGGCACCTATAACACCCAACAATCGTATCATTTTTTCATTGAGTTCCTGATCTTTTTCTTTTGCCATCATTTTAACAAGCTGCTTATGATTCGAAGCATGTATAAAACTATCGATGATTGAAGATTTTATTTGTTTGTTGTTGCTTTTATCATACAAATCCTCAAGCATACCATTACTTTTCAAGTTATCACGCATACCTAACATTTGTATGGCCTGCCTTTTTAAGTCCATCGCTTGTTCAGTAATATGCTCAAGGTTCTGTTGTAATCCCTTATGATCTTGTTCAATGATAAACTCATACAGGTAGCGACTGGCATCATCTGCTTCACTGATACCCATTAACTGAAGTGCATTGCTCTTGATTTTATGATCTTCAGACTTCTCCAATAATTCTTTGACTAAATCCAAACCTTTAACTGCATCCTTAAACATCAATTGTTGTATGGTGAACAAGCGCAGCTCTTCATTAACCTGTAGCTCTTTCAATTGTTTTCCAGTGCTTTTTTGCAAATTTTTCACATGCTCTTTTTTGCTATCATATTCCACAGCTAATATTTCAGCATCATCAATCCACCTACTATTGGGATAATTTTCTACCAGCTTTTTCAAAGTTCTTCTGGCAACAGCACCTTGGTTCATTTTAAACAATGCATAGGACTGCCAATATAAAGAGGAATCTGTATAGTTTTCATCGGCTTCTGCCTCTTTGAATTGTTCATAGGCTTTTTGATATTGTTGTTTGTGCATAGCCTCATGACCTGCCTCGTAACTGGTGCTTTGTGCTTCAATCAATGTAGGGAATTGCAGTAACAATGTTAAAGCCAATGTTAATTGAGTTCTTTTAAAGTTCATGACTGTGCTCCTAAATACTCATGGTTGGTGTTGATTGTGAAGTCAGTTGTTGTCTAATGCTTTTCACTTTAAACAACAATTGATCTTTGGTGTAATTTTGCAAATGATTTTGCTTAAGTGGTGAGTGACCATTGGACACTTCTATCAATACTTTTTCCAATTCCGATAACAGTGACTGTAATCTATTATTATTCGAATTGGCAAATGCGTTTTTGTAAATCCTATTGGTGACCAATAAACTTTCAGCAGCATTGACTAAAAGAGGCCCGTCTTGTGAATCACTCATATTACTAATTTGTGTTAAAAACACATCAGTTTGAGCAAGATGTAAACTAACATTTTGAGTCAACATTGTGTTATAGGCCGCTTGAGATGAAAGGCCTGCCGAATCATTGGAGTTTTTTCCTAAAAAATAAAAATTAATGGCCATAACAAACATCAACATCAATCCAAGTACTGAAAACCGAGGCTGATGCCACTCAACAAACAACCTCTGTAACCATGATGATCTAGGTGCATTCTCTAATTGGCCTGCAATGTTATTCCATAACTGAACACCGTATTCATGATCGTAATCATATTGATTTTCGTTGATGTTGATGTGTTTCATATCATTTTGCAACTCCGATAATTGTTCACATGCCTCATCAGACAACAACACTTGCTCTGTCAAGGCTTTATCTTCTGATTCATTTAGGTAAGCCAAAAAGATGTCAAATTCACTGAAATTGTGTTTATTATTTTTATCACTCATGCATTCACCACTGGGTTGAGTTTTAATCTGAGTTTTTGTACAGCTCGAAATATGGTCTGTTTACAAGCATTATTGTTGATATTAAGACGCTTTGCGGTTTCAGCTATGGAATAGCCTTGCTGATGTTTTAATGTAAATGCCAATCGTTCCATATCAGACAAACCTGTCATGGCTTTGTTTATTTGTCGACTGATATCAAGTTGATCATCAGGCATAATGTGTTCGCTTTTCACATCATTAAGTTGATCAAATGAGTCTACATTTTTAAGCTTTTTATGTTTGCGAATGTAATCAATTGCCGCATTACTGGTAATGCGAAACAACCAAGTTGAAAATTTTGCTTGAGAACGATACCTGGAAATGGCCTTATAAGCTTTGATAAAAGTATCTTGTGTTATGTCTTCTGCACAAGCCTTGTTAGCAACAAAACGAAACGCCAAAAGATTAACCGCCTTACCGTAATGTAAAACAATACTTCTAAAAGCCATTTTGTCGCCTTGACTTGCGAGTATCAGTATTTTTTCTTCGAGTTCTTGCATCATACTAGCTTAAACGCAGCGCAAGAAATTTGGTTATGTTTTATTTTATATTTTATTCAGCAGTATTGAAAAAGAGCACCCTAATAGCATTAAGTTTATTAGGGTATTTTTTCATTCTAGTGATCAAGGTATTATGAAAACTGATTAAAAAATATCATTGGACTGTTGATGAAGCACCATCAGTCAGAAATTCTTGATAAACAAGTATTGCACCTGCTTTAACATATTCAACCAATTCAATATAATCAGCCTCTTCACCTTGTGAATCTTCAGCAAAAGTATCCACTTTCGAAATTTTTTCTAAATCAACAATGAATTCATGCACATCTTCGTGCATATTTACATCCGCCTCGAGACCAGCAAAAGCCAGCCCAGTAAGAAAACTGGAACACCAGGATGATAATGCTTCCAATCGATCAGACAATGGGTCGTCGTCATCAGGTAATAAGGGATTAAAAGTGTAATTATCTACTGCTAATTTATCTTTTGCATAATCAAAAAGCGCCTTAAAGACAGGTGCGAGCTTAATTGAATCACTGCCTTCAAAACAATAATCTTCTAAAATAAGCACAGTCCACTCCTTAACACCTATATCATTATTAACAGCGATCATCCCACTGGCATGTCCGTGCAATTCTGATGGTGTTGCGATGACATTATTTTCCATCAAATGTTTTGCAAAAGCTCTATAAGGTATCATAACATCTCATATTATCGATAAAAACGCTATTTTCCCTGATTTTTCATTATCTTGAAAGGAAAATCTAACAACTTAGTTGACCTTTTTGCTTTTGCCATTTAATATTTACGCATGGATAACAGCAGAAACATTTATTTGGAGGAAATGTCCTCTTTGGAAGATAAGATTAATTCAGCCCTTGAATTAATCAATAGATATGAAACCGAAAATGCCGCACTGAAACAAAAAATGGAATCGCTCATTCAAGAAAAGTCATTACTTTTGCAAAAAAATGATCAAGCTAAAAGCCGCCTTGAATCAATGATTTCTCGACTCAAATCACTAGAGCAACAATCCGCATGAATCAACAAAAAGTGACTGTTCGCATCCTGAACAGAGATTATCAATTCGCTGCAACAGATGAAGAAAGACACGCATTACTGACAGCAGCTGACCAATTAGATGCCACCATGCGTAACATCAAAAAAGACAACACCACATTACCTGTGGACAAAGTTGCAATCATGGCTGCATTGAACATCAGTCATGAAATGATACAGCTAAAACACGCCCATGAAAAAGTAGTAGAACTTCATACTAAACTCGACACTTTACTTAAGGGTTGAATTGAAAGGTTAAAAAAAACACCAAGAAAGTTAAATTATCGTTCAACTGATATTAATATTTCGTTTATTTTTTCACTGTTGACACGTGATTTGAATGCATAATAAAAATTGCTTGTTCTGATACCATAAAAGTTTTATAATTTGTCTAAGATGTGAACTGCAATGTGCGACAACGACAAAGCATATTCCTTGGTCCTTAATTTTTATACTTAGGGTGACATAATCATTATCTGTGCGCAGGTCTGTCATTGTGAACAGAAAGCCTAATGTTCTGAGAGTCTCCCGCCTTGAACCTTTGGTTCCAAGGCCGCCTTTGGTGTATCGGCATATGTGGTTTACATCCTATTAAATTTCCACTTATCACCTCTTTATCATCACAATAACGATCATATTTCGACCACTCATATGAAAGATACCATCAGGCAAAGATCCATTGGCCTTCGTAAAAAACTCAAGCATACTCAAGTTCGCAAATTCAGCGATGAAATTTGTCTAAAGATCATCAACCACAACTGTTTCAAGAGCAGCAAAATAATTGCCATTTACCACCCGTTTGCTAATGAGGTTACCCTGTTGTCATTACTTAAGCACAATAAGCACTTTGTGTTACCAGTGACTCTCAGTCACCACAGAATGCAGTTCAAACATTTCGATAGCAGCAAGGACCAACTCCAAGCCAATCAATATGGCATTCTTGAACCAAAAAATGGAGAGGTTGTTCAACACAAAGACATTGATTTATGCCTGCTGCCTCTGACCAGCTTTGATCGCACTGGTCAAAGATTGGGCATGGGCGCTGGTTACTATGATCGGTATTTTGAGCTCAATAAATTTCAAAAAAAACCAACGATATTGGCTGGTGTAGCCTATGACTTCCAAGAAAATGATACAATCCCATCTGAGACCTGGGATATTCCTTTGGATATTATTTTCACCAATCACGAAACAATAGAAATATGAGCACACAACAAACACTAAAACAACAAGCTGCATTAGCTGCACTCGAATACTTTGATGATTATGACATGGTCGTCGGTATTGGAACAGGTTCAACTGTTAACTGCCTGATCGATGTCTTACCAAAAATAGATTACAAAATCAAAGCATGTGTTTCAAGCTCAGAGGAAACCACCAAAAGATTATATAAGCTGGGTTTTGACGTTAAAGACCTCAATCAAACAGGTCCTTTATCTCTTTATGTAGATGGAGCAGATGAATGTGATGGTCATAATCGTTTAATCAAAGGTGGGGGCGGAGCATTGACTCGAGAAAAAATCATTGCCGCAGCCAGTGAAAAATTCATTTGTATCGTCGATCAAACCAAAAAAGTGGATGTTTTAGGCAACTTCCCATTGCCTGTTGAAGTGATTCCGATGGCACAATCACATGTTGGTAGAGCATTGGCCGTTTTAGGTGGCCAACCAATTTTACGCCAAGGGTTCACTACCGATAATGGTAATGTAATTATTGATGTTCACAATTTAAGCATCACAGATCCACTTTCACTCGAGAAACAAATCAACAACATTGCAGGTGTCGTATGTAATGGTATATTTGCCCTACAAAAAGCCACCACCACCATTATTGCTTCCCCAGAAGGAATCAGTACACAAACATAAAATTAATACTTAAAAGCAATAAATACTCTTAAATACCCCATGAGTGATGTGTATTTCATCACTCATGGGATGAAATGACATAAACGCTTTCAAATAAATACTCACACCCTTTAGATTTAAATCTAGGTTCCTGCTCAAGGATATCAACTTGATACATTCGCTCTACTGATCCGTATGGTTCCAATAGCTTTTTAACTGTTGGTAAATTGGTAGAAAATGGCGGGCCATTGCTGCGTTTTGTATCTCCATAATCCAATGTAATCAATAACATCAAAAACTTGTGTTTCAATAATGCCAGCAAGTGAGACACGTAACACTCGACCATTTGATCTGGAAGCGCAATCAAAGCAGCTCTATCATAAACCGCAGCAATACCAATGCAGTCATCTGGCGTTAAATCAAAAAAATCCCCTTGATAAATGGTAATACCGTCACTGCTGTAGATATTAAAAGCGCCCAATTTTTCAACCTGATATGTCAGTTTATTCTCAACAAAAAACTGTTTGACAGCCAATTCACTTAATTCAACCCCCATAACTTTGTAACCTAATTTGTTTAAGTAAAGTAGATCAAGAGATTTCCCACACAATGGCACAAAAATACGACTGCCACGATCAATAGATAAGCCATCAATAAATTTAGCCAGCAATGGGTGAACTGTATTTTGATGAAATCCAATGTGATTATCTTGCCATTTTCGCAACCAGAATGCTTTTTTCATTGGGTAAATAAACCTAAATTGAAGTTGTTTTTTGATCTATCATTGATAAATTAGTTGAGCTCGTTTATTCTAATACCTCTTGTACTTCAGAGCCACAAAAGTGACTAAAAACTTACCCAATACGCTGACTATAGCAAGAATAGCACTGATACCAGTGATGTTGTTATTTTTCTATTTACCGTTTCAATGGAACAGGACAGCAGCTTGCGCTATTTTTGTAATCGCAAGCATCACGGATTTTTTGGATGGCTACTTCGCCAGAAGACACAAAACCTTTTCAAGGTTTGGTGCATTTTTAGACCCTGTAGCAGATAAACTCACAGTTACCACTGCTTTGGTCATCCTACTACAAGATCACCCTACAATGTTAATGATGATTGCAACAGCCATCATCATCGGAAGAGAGCTCACCATTTCAGCACTTCGCGAATGGATGGCAGAGTTGGGTGAAAGGGCAGCAGTCAATGTTGCCATGATCGGTAAAATGAAAACCATTTTTCAGATGACAGCGATTGGTTTCTTATTGTATGAACACAACCTACTGGGTTTACCCATTTATAAAATCGGCCTAGCATTACTTTACATTGCTGCCGTATTAACCCTCTGGTCAATGTTTGTCTATATGAAAGCCGCATGGCCCATGATGAAAGAAACCATTGAACAATAAACAACTTTAAAAAAAATAAAATTAAATGAGTTTTTTAGAAATAAAGTGTTGACAATTTTTTTAGTGCAGCTAAAATGTGCAACCTCTTCAGCGGGAATAGCTCAGTTGGTAGAGCACAACCTTGCCAAGGTTGGGGTCGCGAGTTCGAGTCTCGTTTCCCGCTCCAAATTTAAATATCCTCACCAACACGGATATTGATTTTTTACTGTCAACTACCAGTGATATTAAAAAATTTAAAGGCTGGATGGTAGAGTGGTTATACAGCGGTTTGCAAAACCGTGGACACCAGTTCGAATCTGGTTCCAGCCTCCATTTTAGCTTAATGCATACCCTGCCCGGGTGGCGAAACTGGTAGACGCAAGGGACTTAAAATCCCTCGGTGGTAACACCGTGCCGGTTCGACTCCGGCCCCGGGCACCATTAATATTTATAACTCTTTGTTTTAAAACAACTTAATCGACATTCATTTTAAATATGCCAACATTTGTACCAACATAATCTTGTTGCTAAAAGCGATTTCTAATACTATCAAAGTCGGTGAAACTCAAATCTAAATCTTTACCAGTATTTTGGTTTATAAACAGGCTTCTTATTGGTTGGCACCATATCAGGCAATTGATGCTTTTTTAATTCACCCTCTGAAATATAACGTCTTGTCCAATTGACACAATCACTCAATGCGTTATTCCTTCGCCTGTTTTGGTTGTTTCTTGGTAATATCAGCCCCAATACAATATTCTCAAAATCACCTTTGATATAGTTCAGTGCTGGCACCAAATCTGAATCACTTGAAATTAATATCTGTTGATCTACACCACCAAGACTTGCATCTCGATACATCTCAAGCGCTATATTAACATCGGTTTGCTTTTCTTCAAGTTTCCAAGTTTTAACCCTGTCAGACAAATCAATGGGTTTCTGATAGATCACGGGCGTATTGATACCAACATCAAAATAACCATTAATAATTTCAATACAGCCTTTACTGTGAGCGCACAACGCTTTATGGTAATAATTTTGTGACTGTTGAGCCATTTCTTTATGCTCAGAAAATTTGGTTATGATTGGCGCAGTAAAATATTTAATCGATTGAATTTCAGATTGTGGGTTTTGAACCTTTACGATTTCAGAACAGAGACCATGTAGATCAAGCCACTTGAATGGACTTTTCTTAATTAACCCATAATATAGATTATATCCATCAATGTATAGGGCTGTTTTCATCAGTCAATTGTCCATGTAGTTATTTTATTGGGCCTATAATTGAAAAAACCGCATCAGCCTAAGCTTTGCGGTCTTTTCGCCTTAGAGTCATAATCTACAAGGATTATCACCTAAAGGTAAGTAGTGCCTTAATTATAGGATTGTATGACGGTATTTTCAAGTCATTAAACCATTGTCATGACCATTAAAGAATATTTAAGCATCTATTTGCAACTATAAATCATCAATCAATAATGGTTACCCCATAGAAAATTGTATTTCTTACGCATGTACTTGTAATCGAAGTCTTTATTATTGGCAAATAATCAACTTAAATGATAGGTTAACAAACGCTCTTTTTAATAGACTCCGTAAACTGCATAAAGTATCTATTTTACTTACGCGTACATATCCGAAAAATCCACTTTATATCTTTCACGTACTTGTCTAAAAAGTCACCTAACGCGTATCACGTCATCAAAGCGGGTGGTATAGGCTGGTGTCTTAATTTGTGACCTCATCACCCAACCATCACCAAACCCCTCTTGACCACTTCTTAAGGTGCCTTTGCCAAATCGATTGTTAATCTGATCAAGAACCGTCATTAAATTGTCGTTGTACTGTGGTAACTGCATAAACATGTCTGGTTGAACCATGTCGTCATCTGAAATGTTATTGAGCACAATGCCTGCTTTTTTATAACCAAAACCTTCTTTGTAAATACCCGCAAGTCCTTGCATGGCTGCATTGATAAATTGTTGAGTAAGCACCGCACATGTCGTTTATTTTAATACGTAATTGTAATTTTTAATGTGTTAATTTGGACAACCATTCTAGGTGTATGTTTTTATTATGATTTATTTTATATCAGTTATTATTTGCAAAAAGGTTGGTTATTGCCAAAATGGCCTTTTTGCGATTTTAGCATTTGTATTTATCCTGATTGTTTGGTACATTTATGTTACGGAGCTTCAAAACTCTTTACGTAGCGGAAAACCGCACCCGATAGATTAGCGGTATTTTTGTGCCTGTGCAATGTGCACTGGTGCATCTGTAAGTATGTCGGGATGTGGCGAATAAAATACCTTAGGGGAATAAACCAGCACTCTACGTAGTGTTTTGAACATCCCGACACCTTTCAATAACGAATGGTGTCAACTTTTAACGAGGTAACATCATGAACGGCCAAATAAATAACCACATACCCAATACCAAGCACGTACACAATAAACAGACAATCAACCCATTGATATATGATGAGCCAGAAATCACACTGGCAAATGTATCAAGCATAATGGATTATCTACTGACGGCCAATGAGTATTTAGAGGGCCATATCCAAGATACTACACACAATATGCATTTTGTCGTTGCTAGAGAGGCATTAAAAAAACTTTCAAAAGAGGCCATAGATTATGAATCTCAAAGGATAGCAAGTACATTTCAGGAGGTAACGCTATGATTGACCACAACGAAATCAAGAAATACATTAACCCTGAAACAGGCCGATTAAAGGAAGGTATCGAAAGTCAACTAAATCACAACCCACTTATTGATGGTCATATATGCGATAGCATGGAGCACATACAATCAACAATGATATTCCTTATGAACTTTTTGGTTACAGAAGAGCGCAACGCAACATTGGAACTGGACAGTAACGACCAAGAATCTATTCACGCCCTGTTAACAGTATCGCATAGTGCACTAAAGTTCGAGAATGAGCGAGCATATTATCTAATGCGGAACTATGCCCCAAAGAAAAGAGTAAATCATCATGAATGATACATTTATCGAAATACTTAGCCAACACGGCAATAAAGCAGCAATACAAGCTCTTACAGCCGATAAACTCAAACAACTTGAATCATGTGCGGATAATACAATAACCGAATCACTCAAGGGTATTGGTGCTGTTGGTCAATTGATTTACTGGTCATGCCAAATTGATGAACCAATGAATGATTGTCTTGGTCATGCTGGTTTACTCATCACCTCAGTATCAGAATTGATTTTAAAGGCTGATTTTGTACGCTCAGAAGCCAATTATCAATTAAACAAGGCAAAGCCATAACTAACCGTTACTTTAATGGCACGGGCATTTATTGGTGCCTGTGCCGCTTTAAAAACTTTACCAACTATTTACAATTGAGTTTTTTCATCCCCTAAAAAGAACAAATTTAATGTAAGACTTTCGCCACAAGTACGCGCGCGTAGACTGCCTCCGAAAATTCAAAAAGATCAATTTACCCTCGCACACGTAATGACTTGTAAAAATTCAATTTTCAGAGTCTATAAAAGACTTTTTGTCGCTATTTTACTTTTTTATGAGACCGACAAAACTCATGATTTAATTAGGCTCTTAACGCGTGTAAAAACTCATCAATAGAACACCAATGAACACGAGCCAATTTAAAGCGTTGTAAGTCGCGATACTTTCAAAGCCACTATCGTATATATTAACCAGTTAAACGCCCTCAGCAGCTACCTACGGGGGTTTATGAAAGTAGAATTGATTAAACACCGCGACCGCAGCACACAGGCAAATTTTTACAGTCCCGGAATTTTAAATTTGGTTTTCAATTAATGCAATGGTTATACAAAGCCTTTTTAAGGTGTAAGTAAACTCATATTAGGCCAACGTTATCAGGTGGATAATTAATCATTGCTCTAACGTATGACAAAACTCTTTTTATAGTGTACAAAAACTAATGTTTCTAACGTACAGGAAAACTCAAAGTCTTAGCGTGTTACATAATTCCTTTTACAGTCGCACAAAAATATGTGATTTATATTACAGGTAAACTGTTTATTTTTGGAAGCGGGGCACAATTTCACCCCGCCGTAGATTTATTGCTATGTAATACAACCCTACTTTAAGCCATGGTTGTTCGTTTAAATCGTTGCCATTGATTCATGTTTTTTTATATGCCTCCAGCCCTTGATTTTATTGACTTTAAGCCTTTTTTTATTACTATTTTAAAGTAGCAGTTGCAATTGCACTAGCAGTAACAATAACAAAAGCAAAAACAAGAACAAAAACTATTTAGCATTTCAAATTATCTTAATCTTGCGGACAACTGAATATTTTTGTTGTTCGCCATGATCTTTTTGTTTGTGATTGGTCGATACATCTCCAACACTGATCATATATATTTTATCTTGCAATTGGGTCATTGGCACTCTATCCGGTCTTAAACGCTTAGCATATGGGTTCATGGTGTGGTAATCATCTGCAAATGCACCACGCGGTTTAGCCACGAAGCACCCATTTAAACCTTGCTTACTTTTAAATCTCTTAACCGCGTAGAATCGGGCAACTACTGTTTCATAATAGCTGCCACTTTCGATTATCGTAAATAACAAAACCACTTTTGGTACTCCACAAATATTCGCAGTGTACCAGTTAGTTAAAGTTGCCTCATAATCACCACATGGTATGTGAGGGTGGAAACCGTCCATGATTTCCCTAACCCTATGCATATGCTGCCTTTTGGCGTTGTTTTCAGAATTATTGAGATTGATAATATTAGACATTCATCACCTCAGCACTGGCACTTTTAGTATTTTGAAACTCGCCAGACCTCAATACATACCTGACAAATCTATGCTTTTTTCCTTGAGCAGTAACGTCAGTTGTCCATATAGATTCAATATTTAACTTTTCCTCATGTCTGAGTTCATATACCCTAGGTGCAGGGCTTGGAATGTCTAAATAATCTCTTGCAAAGGCTGTTGTAAAACTGCCATGTTTGTTTAAATGATTTTTTATTCGTTGCTTTTGTGCCTGTGCAGTATTATCATTACTTGGTGGCGGGGTTTGTTGATTACTCATAATTAATTTACCTCGTTAGTTCTTTTAGAAGAATGAAAACCACGGGCAGGGTGCAATCTAACCGTGGTTTTTTTATTGTTGTTGTTTTTGTAAGGTCTGAAATTGTATAAACTACAGTTTGTAATCTGACAGTTTTTAATTTCAACTCTTACGCCTTTACTTTCTGGAAATGTTAACCCTTCTCCGCAACAATCCCAACATTTGGCATTCACGGCCTTTCTAAGACTTGATTTATTGCCAAGTGCATGTTGGGTATGGGTTAACCGTGTTATTTCTCTGGGAGTATCACCACGGCCTCTCGGTGCCGTAGAAATGGCTTTATTTATCATTGTCACGCTCCTTTATCTTTGAATTTATGAAGTCTTGGAGATCGGAAGCTAAGAAACCGACAGAACGCGAAGATATTTTAATTGGCTTTTTTAATTTACCTTGTTGCACCATACGCCAAAGCGTACTTTCTGATACATCAAGAATTTTTGATGCCACCTTTGGGCGGTGGACTTGATTTGTTATTACTGTCATTTGAATCTCATTGTTGAATGAGGCTTCATTTTATGTCAGACGTAATCAGTTGTAATTAACTGATTTTTAAAGAAATAGTTCACAAGATTAAAAATAAAATATTATTCTTGTTAATGAAATTAATTAATTATTCTTGAACTCATTATAAGCAGGAATATCAAAATGGTAAAACGAGTTCAACCAATTATCATTTGACCACCTTTTTGCGCAAGGTTTAATTGTTTCATTTAATTTTCCATCTGGTATCGGTTCTGATCTGGGAATATCCGAAAATATTTTGCTAATGTACCATGAGTTAGTAGATTCTTGGCAGTTTTCCATATTCCACATATACAAATCTAAATACTGAAACACCCTTTGTTCAATTAATGTTTTGATTTCACCCATTCCACCATTTTTTTTATTTTGTTCTTTAATTTCAACAAACTTGTTCAAATTTGGGTTTAACTTTCTTCGTTCATCAACCAATTTTAGTAAGTCTCTAATCAAAACATCATTTGGCTTAGTAACATCAATTAATGTTATTAAAGAATCACTAGATATTTTTGGAATAAATTGATCAAAGACAGTATTTGAAAATAATTCTACTATCAAAAACATTTCATCATCTAAGGATAATTCACCTAGATACGTACTATCCATAAGAACATTATTTTTTGGATAGTAGTTTTCTACTTTATACTTTGATGATTCGCTCTCAATATACTTTTTTAGTTTGTTTTTATTTCGTAAATTAATTTCGCCAGTCTCTCTTATTGCTTTATTATAAATATTGAGCACTTCCTCTGGTACAAAATAATGCTGCGCAATATTATATGATTTAAGTGGGCTTAATGGATGTTCGCTTTTTTCAGCATTTCCAAATAAACAGATATCTCTGGTGTAATTTTTCATAAAAGGATATTCAGACCAAAATAATTCATCATGAATTAATGTACGCTTATCGAGTAATCTCTCTTTGTGGCTTAAGTCATAATAATCCAATACATCATTATTCCAATCTATAAGCGTTTCCCTTAATAAGCACTTTTCCCTAGTTGCACTGAATAGAGTTTTCTTTGTTAACTTTAATATTTGTTCATTATCATACTTCAAATAATTTAAAATTGATTTACCTTCAATAATTTTTGTTGGGTATTTCACCCTCTCTAACTGCATCATTCTAATTGCCATTTCGATACAAAGTTGTTTTGAATTATATTCTTTTAATGGCAAATACTTGCTTAGTTTAAACCAATCTGGCGCATTACCGCGGTATTTCTGCATAACCACTCTTTCATATGATAACTTTCAATAATGAAACCAAGTCAAAGCGGGTGAAAGTGTCCCGCCTTGTCGGTAGCGAGCCTATGACTTGATTATTTTTATTTGATGATTAATTCTTTATAACCAGCCTTATTTAATCACCAACATTTGTTTTTTTACTGTGTATAGGTATTATCTTGCCCTGATTATTTTCAATAATTGAACTCCAATGTTTCATCATTTTGGCTCGATCATCAAGATACTCGGCTTTGTTGTAACGAGCTTCAACTTTATTGCCCGTCTCATGGCTTAATTGTTTTTCAACCACTTGTCGCTTATGGCCCAATTTACGTAATGTTGTGCTGGCTAGGTGCCTAAAACCGTGAACCGTTGCTCTGCCCTTCCAGCCCTTTCCATATAACGCGTAAAGCATGGCATTTTCGCTGAATGGCTTTTCAGGTTTACGTGATGATGCAAAAACATAATCATATTGTCCAGTAAAAGGCTTTAGCTCTGTTAATAGATCTACAACTCTATCACTCATCGGCACCAAGTGTTCACGCTTCATCTTCATGAACTCTTTTTTGACGGTAATCATTCTATTTTCAAAGTCAACACAGTTCCATGTTAAAAAACGTAACTCACGTGTGCGCAAAAAAGTATGTAAAGCCAATTCTAACCCTACTCTGGTTGTGATTTCTCCATCTAATGACTTGATATCGGTGACCAGTTCCGGCAACTCATCAATTTTGATGTGATTAAAATTGCTTGATGTATGTTCCTTAAGTAAAATTTCTAATCCTTCAACTGGGTTATCATTAACCAACTCTTGAGCCTTGGCAAAAACAAAAATATTATGGCATCTTTGTCTTATTTTGTTGAGTTGTTCCAATGAACCGCGTTTTTCAATTGCTTTTAATGGCTTCATAACTTGCTTAGAAGTGATTTTATCAATTGATTTGTCACCAATTTCATTAAAAATATTATCTTCGAGTGACTTCCAAACACTGGCGGCGTGTTTTTCTTTCCATTTTAATTTTTTGGTATCAAACCATGATTGCGCAACATTTTTGAATGAATTGGTGCCTTTTAACGTTTGCTTTTCTTTTTTCCGCACTTCTCCGGGGTCAATATCATTAGCAATCAATGATTTTGCCTCAAATGCTTTAAGCCTTGCCTGTGCCAATGTGATATAAGGATAGACACCTAGGGCTAATGTCTTTTGTTTGCCGCCAAAACGATAACTTAAACGCCAATATTTGCCGCCATTTGGATGAACTGTAATATTTAAGCCCTTTCCATCTGTAATTTTATACAGTTTTTTTTCGGGCTTTAGTGATTTTATTACCGTATCGGTGAGTTTCATGGCCTAATATCTTTAAATGTACCAACAATTATACCAACACAAAGAGTGAGTTGTAAAGAAGTCTCTTGAAAGCTTATGAATATTTAAATCATTAATAATCAATAACTTAAATTAGAAAACGACACCTTATGAACTGTAATGATTCCTATTTGTGGCTCTGGCCCCGGGCACCATTTAAAACATCTTAATATTCAATAACTTATCCAATACACCATCTAAAAATATTTTATCCTGATACCTCTTATTTTACATAGCCTATTTGACAGCCCAAATATCCAACCATGGTAACCTTATCAATTTGGCTACCATTAAAAATAAGATTAAATCATTCAGACTTAATTCCAATAATTGAGTCATAGCTTTCATCATAAATTTTATTCACCTCAAAAACAAGGGAGATTGGCCTCAACTGCAAGCCGATTGTTAAGCCATTAAAATAACCCAATGTCTTAACAACACCATAAACACATTTTTAAACCCAGTGGTTGATCCATTTTTTTGACTTGCTTGGCATTCAACTCATAATGATTCCCAAATACTCCAACTTATCCAAATTTCATCATTATATACACCCAAATCAATCAACAGATATAATAGCCTTTAAAGATCAGTTACAATAATAGAACTGTTTATATTTGTGGAAGGGGAAACCAAGTTGAATATCGAAATTCGTCGTTTTATTTTAATTATTTTATTGCAATTTTTTGTTGTTGCTGTATTTGCACAACCTACACTCAATGTTGCATTCTCACCGGCTACTATTGGCCCAGGTTCCAACACTCAAATAGTTTATACCATAATCAACGCATCAAATGCCACAGTCACAGACATCAATTTCTCTAATATCCTGCCCACAGTTCCTGGACCAATGAATATATCTAATTCGGCCAATGTTAACAGCAATTGTGATTTAGGCGTTACGGGTTCTATTTTTGCCCCTGATGATGGTTCAACAATCACCGTTTCACAAGCCAGGCTTGGTGCAAACCAATCATGTATTATTGAAGTGAATGTCACGGCATCGACACCAGGAGTACACCCCAACCCAGCGGTCACTTTAACTTCAAGTGCTGGTAGCAGTATGAGTTTACCAGTCGATCTGACTGTTGTTGATACATTGCCTGGATTCAGTAAAAATTTCACACCAAGTACCGTCACATTTGGTTCAACATCAACCTTAACATTTACCATTGATAATATGCTCAATGCAAACAGGATAGGTAATTTAGATTTTACTGATACCTTACCATCAGGCATAACCATAGCATCACCGGCCAATGCATTTACAGATTGTATCAGTGCCGGTGCACCTGACACTTCGATCATAGCTACTCCTGGCACCAACCAAATTTCTATAGATGCCAATGGCATCAATAGTTTTCCTGGTTTTGAAGTACTTGCTGCTGGTGCCATTTGCACGGTTACTGTTGATGTAATCAACAATTCAACAGGAAGCTTAATCAACCAATCCAGCCTCATATTGGCTGATTTCGTACCTGCTGGTTTTGCTGTAGACACATTAAATGTCTCACCAAGTCAATTGATATTGACCAAAGAATTTACCGACGACCCTGTTCCGCCAGGCGACAATGCCACCTTACTTTTCACTGTATTTAATGCCAACAGAGATTTCAGCGCCAATAATATTGCCTTCACTGATGATTTGTCTGCTACACTTGCGGGCTTAACATTCAATTCCATTTCCAGCAATGACTGTAGCGGCTCATCTGTCACTGGGGTGGGCGGTACCACCATCAGTTTTAGCGGCGGTACATTACCACCAGAAGCTTCTTGCACCGTTGAGGTTTCCTTGTCAGTACCTGCTGCAGCCGCAGTTGGCAGCTATACCAATGTTACCAGTAATATCACAGGGGTCATTGATGGAGATTTCATCACAGACAATCCAGCCACAGCTGATTTGTTTGTTGAACCCTCTCCAATTTTAACCAAAGAATTTTTAACAGTTGGCACATTGACACCAGATCCTGTGGTTAAACCGGGTGATGATGTGGTAGTGAGATTCACCATCACCAATACCAGTACAACTTCAATGGCTACAGACATCACTTTTGATGATGAACTCACTGATGGTGGTCCTGGCACCGGTTTTTTGCCTTTCCCAATTATAGGCGGTCTGCCTCCAGTACCAAATCCACCTTGTGGAGCCGGTTCAATGTTGGCTTTCTATTTTCCAGGTACGGACAGACAAGGTTTGAGATTAACAACAGGAACACTTGCTGCCGCACCAGCTGCAGGCAGCACCTGTACATTTGATGTTACATTGACAATTCCAAGTGATTTCCCTGCTGGCACTTACGCCAATACCACTGGCAACATCATGGCCACAGTTGATGGCGCAACACGCTTGGGTGATTCTGCCAGTGACACCCTCACTGTTATAGCCGCACCAACATTAACTAAAGCATTCACCGATGATCCTGTAGCACCAGGCGGAACCGTGACGCTGGAATTCACTTTAGAACACAGTTTTAACGCCCCTACTGATGCCACAAACATCACTTTCACAGACGATCTCAATACAGTGCTTGCCGGCTTAACAGCCAATGTACCACCAACACCTAATCCACCTTGTGGCCCTGGCTCAAGTTTAACATCTTCGGCTGGTGATACATTATTGACTTTTGCAGGCGGAACACTGTCTCCAGGTGATTCTTGCACCTTTTCTGTGACGCTGGACATTCCAGCCGCAGCCCCTGCTGGTGCCTTTAGCAATACCACCAGCGCTGTCAATGCTACAGTTTCTGGGCAAATGGCAACTTCACTGGCTTCAAGCGATGATTTAAATATTGCAGGTCTTATCTTCACTAAAGAGTTTTTATCCAATCCTGTGGTTGCTGGCTCAAATACAACACTGAGATTCACTATAGATAATGTTCACCCAACAGAAAATGCCACCATCACATCCTTTACCGATAACCTTGGCAGCAATTTGACTGGCTTGGCGGCTTTGGGACCAGCCACCTTTGATACTTGCGGAGGATCATTATCCGGCACCAACTTTCTGGTTTACGTAGGTGGTTCCGTTTTCTCTGGCACAAGTTGTGTCATAGAAGTCGACGTATTGGTCCCATCTAGTACCGCCGATGGCAATTATTCTAATCTAACCAGTATTTTACTTGCCAACCAAATTGGATCAGTCAATATTGACCCAGCACAAGATACTCTTGTGGTTGATTCAAATTTATTACAATTGACGAAATCTTTTACCAATGACCCAGCTGCAGCGGGTGGTCCTGTATCACTGGAATTTGTACTCACCAATCTGGACATGGTTAATGCTGCAAGTGATATAGATTTTACCGACAATCTGGCAGCTGGACTAGCAGGTCTTAGCTTTGACTCTTTAGCATCTAATGATTGTGCAGCAACAGTCACAGGCGTTGGCACTACATTAATCACTGTAGATAACGCATCATTGACTGCTGGTGGGTCATGTACCATTGTGGTCAATTTGACTGTACCCGGTGGCACTGCATCAGGAGTTTACACCAATACCACCAGCACAGTTACCGGTATGATCAACGGCTTACCCGTTAATGGCGAAGCAGCAACAGATCAATTAGACGTTGTAGAGTTATTGGTATTCAGCAAGTCTTTTGATGGCTCGACCACTGCAACAGGTACCGCCATTCTAACATTCACCATCACCAATCCAGGCACTTCACTGGCAACTGGCATTTCATTTTCTGATGATTTAGATGCTGTAATATCAGGACTGATCGCCACCAATTTACCAGCCACACCTTGTGGCATTAGCTCCAGTATCAGCGGCACCTCGCTGCTCACATTTAGCGGCGGAGAATTGGCCCCGTTGGGTGGCACATGTAGTTTTGATGTTGAGGTCACAGTACCAATCACCGCAACGGCTGGCACATTCCCAAATACCACCAGTGATTTATTTGCTTCTGGGCTAACTGTGGCAGATCCCGCCACTGCCGATCTAACCATTGAGCCGGCACCGTCTTTTGCCAAATCTTTTACGCCAGATGCCATTGGCCAGGAATTAACCAGCACCCTGACCTTTTCCATAGACAACACTTCAAGCACTATTGCCGCAACGAACCTTAACTTTACAGACAATTTGCCTGCAGGCATAATCATTGCTACACCATCAATAACAAATAACACCTGTGGTGGCACGCTCACTGCAACGGCAGGCACTGGAGTGATCAGCTTAACCGGAGCAAGCGTTGGTTCTGGTGCTGCCTGTATCATCCAAATGGATGTACAAGGCAACAACACAGGTGATTTGGTTAACCTGACAGGAGACTTAACCTCCTCTTCAGGCAACAGTGGCACCGCAACAGACACCTTAACTGTTAATCCACAGCCGTTGTTTAGCAAAGTTTTCAATCCTGACCTGATTATCGTTGGAGGCGTCACTACCCTGACCTTTACCATTGATAACAGCCTCAGCACTGTCACCACAACAGCATTGGATTTTATTGATAATTTACCAACCAACCTTGTCATTGCTACACCGGCCAATGCTGCCAACACCTGTGGCGGCACGCTTACAGCGACTGATGGCGCAAATGTGATCGATTTCACTGACGGCTCAGTTGCCGCTGCCGCTTCTTGTACCTTATCGGTTGATATCACAGCCAATACCAGTGACACATTCATGAATATCACTTCAGACTTAACATCCTCTTTGGGCAACAGTGGTACAGCAACTGACAACTTATTGGTCAATCCTGCACCATTGTTCAGTAAGGCTTTTGCTCCAGACGTGATTGCCACTGGAGGAACATCTACTTTGACATTCACCATTGATAACACGGGTAGTACTGTGGATGCAAACGGTTTTTCCTTTACAGATAATCTCCCCATGGGCGTAACCATAGTTTCAGGAAATGTCAACCTCAATGCGGGATGTGCAGGCCTAACATTTACCTCGAATCCTGGTGACGCCAGTTTCACCATAAACAGCGGCATCGCTTTTGCTGGTCAAAGCTGTGTGTTCTCAGTTGATGTCACCTCCACTCAAAATGGCATGTTACTCAACCAAACAGGAGACTTAACTTCATCTTTAGGCAACAGTGGCATTGCCATAGATACATTAACGGTGACACCTTTGCCAACATTCAGCAAAGTCTTTATGACCAACCCAACTATAATCAATACACCAATAACTTTGACCTTTGCTATCAATAACGCCTTAGGGTTATCCGATGTCAGTGGTTTGGTATTTACCGACAATCTACCTACAGGCATGCAATTGGCAGCCACACCCAATGCCAGCACAAATTGTACTGGTGGTATTTTCACGGCCATACCTAATAGCTTCTTATTCAGCTACAGCGGTGGAACAGTTAGCATGAATGATGTCTGTACAGTATCAGTGGATGTGATAGCGACTACATCTGGCGCTTTGGACAATACATCTTCTGTACTTATAACCGATTTAGGAGACAGCAACATGGCCAGTGCTACACTGAATGTTGATCTCCCTCCGGTATTCAGTAAGACTTTTACACCAGATGCCATCGCACCCAATGGCATCAGTCAGTTGATATTCACCATTGATAATTCACTCAGCACAATAACCGCAACAGCGTTGGATTTTGTTGATAATCTACCAACAAATCTGGTCATTGCCACACCCGCCAATGCCAGTACAACATGTAGTGGAGGCACTATGAGTGCTCCTGATGGGAGCAACAGCATTGCTTATACCAATGGCAGCATTGCCGGATTAAGCAGCTGTACTGTCAGTGTTGATGTCACTTCTTCCGTACTTGGATCATTAGTAAATACTTCTGGTGATTTAACCTCAAGTCATGGCAACAGCGGCCCTGCAATGGCCAGTTTATTGATCACTAATGCTCCTACCATTAGTAAGGCGTTCACAACGAATCCTCAACTGATTAATAATGTCAACACATTGACATTTACCATTGATAACAGCATGAACACAATAGATGTAACGGGCTTAACTTTCAATGACCCACTACCAGCAGGAATGTTAGTGAACACACCTGCCAACGCCAGCACCACTTGTACCGGAGGTGTGTTAAACGCAGTTGATGGCTCGAATATGATTGATTACTCAGGTGGTACTGTAACAGCAACTTCAAGTTGTACAATTACTGTTGATATTGTGACATCTGTATTTGGAACATTAACCAACACCACATCTGTATTGTCTACCAGTCTTGGCAACAGTAATAGTGCTATTGCTGATTTGACAATCGACCCAGCACCTATATTTAGTAAAGGATTTATGCCTAATGCCATAACTCCTAATGGCATCAGTATATTACAGTTAACCATTGATAACTCAGGTAGCACACTTGATGTGAACAATCTGGATTTCACCGATGTTTTACCAAATGGCTTAGTGATTGCAACACCTTCTAATACATCAAACACATGTATTGGCGGCATCTTGTCAGCTGTGCAAGGTACAGATACCATCAGTTATTCAGGTGGGTCAACTCCAGCTGGATCAAACTGTACCATCAGTCTTGAAGTCACCGCAGCCTTGGCAAATACCTATACCAATCTCACAGGAGATTTAACATCAAGTCATGGCAATAGCGGAACAGCAACTGCAGACTTGTTGGTCACTAATGCTCCTACCTTGGCTAAAGTATTCACCATTAACCCACATGTGATTAATCAGGCAAACCCACTGGTTTTCACTATTGATAACAGCATGAATGGCATTGATGTTAGTAACTTGACCTTCAATGACCCATTGCCTGCTGGGCTACAAGTGGCTAATCCAGCCAATGCCAGCACAACCTGTAATGGTGGCACTTTAACTGCTGTGACAGGTTCATCAAATATTAGTTATTCAGGTGGCGCAGTTAATGCCTCTTCTACTTGTACAATCACAGTTGACACCGTTGCCACAGTGACTGGTCAATTTACCAATACCACTTCAATATTATCAACTTCATTGGGAGCCAGCAATCAGGCGATTGCTGATTTAACCATCAGTTCAGCACCAATATTCAGCAAAGCTTTCATGCCAGATATGATTGTTGAAGGGGGTGTCAGTCAACTGGTATTTACCATAAACAATAGTGCTAATAATCTGGCAATCACTGATTTAAGTTTTACTGACAACTTACCTACAGGGCTGAGTATTACCACAAGTCCTTTTCCCACAATCAATTGTAACATTGGTGAATTAAACGGTGTCTTCTCTGGTTTACCCGGAAGCTCAGTTATTGATTTTAGCCTTGGTAGAATGGATGCTTTAAGTGTTTGCACAATCACCGTTGATATCACAGCAATGACCAGTGGAGTCTATGAAAATATCACAGAGGACCTGACTTCAAATCTTGGTAACAGTGGCAACGCCACTGCCACATTGACAGTTCAACCAGGAATCTCTGCCAGTAAATCATTTACCAGCAACACCGTATTTGCTGGTCAAACTATAGTTCTAGATTTTACCATCAATAATAATTCAGATATTTCAGCATCAGACATTACTTTCAGCGATGATCTCAATTCTTTTGTATCAGGGTCAATTGCCACGGATTTACCACAGAATGATGTCTGTGGAGCAGGGTCCACTTTAACAGGTTCTTCGCTATTAACATTATCAGATGGCTCTCTAGCACCCAACTCAAGTTGCCAGTTCAGTGTTACTGTAATGATTCCCGAGAACACGATTCAAGGTGATTACATCAATGTTACCAGCCCTGTTGATGCAGATTTCAACGGCACAACCGTTAATGGCAGTGCTTCGAGTGCAGCTTCAACAAATTTAATAATCAATGGAGCCCTTAGGATAATACCGATGATTAATAGCTGGTTAACACTGGGTATTTTATCTCTGATACTACTGATCTTTGCATACCGTTCATTTATGACCAATAGACAACAGTAAACACTTACTCATTACTGGCAAATGGGCATTAATCACTAATGCCCATTTTTTTGCCTCAATTCTGATTAGAACATTGAAATACTTGAAAAATTAATTGCCGTATTTTTCACACTAACTTCACAGATTAATGATAAAATCGACGCTTTATAATCAGCTAGGAAACATCATGAAAAAAATTATAGCCGCATTGTTATTCACAGGCTTGGGTTTTACTGCCACAGCTCAAACTACAGCAGACAAAATTAAAAACGCCATGAAGTCTGAAATCAGAACTGAAGCAGAAGTCAAACGTGATCGCAACAGACTTCCTGTACAAACTCTTGAATTTTTTGGTTTTGAACATGATATGAAAGTTGTTGAATTATTACCTGGCGGTGGTTGGTATACAAAAATTTTAGCGCCTGTATTGAAAGACAAAGGACAATTAACTGTCGCCATAGGCTCATCAAGAGTTGCACAGATGATTGAAGAAAATGACGAGTTATCCGCAGTTAAAGTGGATGCCGAAGATACAAAAGTTTACCGCAAAGATGGAGCGCGTTTTTACTCTTTGGAGAATGCTAACCTAAACACTAAAAATGCAGACATGGTTCTTACTTTTAGAAACTATCATAATTTTGCACAAGACGGTCGTAAAGCCATGAATAATTTAGCCTGGAAAGCATTAAAAATGGGCGGAGTTTATGGGGTAGTTGATCATACTGCAAGACATATGGAAGGTGAAAACGATGAAAATAGAAGACGTTTTGACCCAGTTAAAGCCATATTAGAAATTCAAGCTGCTGGCTTTGAGTTCGTTGGCTACTCTGATTTACATTACAGAGCGGATGACGAGTTGCGTTATGAAGTTGGCAGAAAATCTGTCACTGGCAATACTGATCGTTGGACCATGAAATTTAAGAAAGTCAAAAAGTAAACGCTTTATTGAAACGCCATTCGGTTTGCATCAGAAAAACCGAATGGCGTTAATTAATAAACAAAAAAATCACCAACTCGTAAAATTCAAATTAAGCAATTTACTCACAACTACTACTATCGGCATTAACAGTAGTTACTCTGATCGGCCTATATTCACCCATTTCTGAATGGGCTAAGAAATAGTCAAAAAAGGAGGCGGTACCTTCTGGAGTAAAAGCCTTAACAAAGAGACTGTGTTCGCCGTTACATAACCCTGTTGTATCCCAAAGATTATCTAGGTGTAAGAAAGCAGGACTTGGCGTGTGCATATTCACCGGAACTATAACTCCTGGCACACCGTCTTGCCAAATTTGATAATGCGTTATTCCCGTCAAGTTGCCACTTGCAAGCATTTGTGCTTTACTGTTGCCTCTCACATCAAATGCTACCACGCCTGAAATAGATTCATTGAGTCGATAACTGCGGTCAGGTAATGATTCATACTGATACGCAGGTACCCCCGCAATCTTATCAATCAATATACCCACCCCAACTGGACCAGGGTTCGGCATAATTTTTGGTAAATATTCTTCAGAACCAAAGATATCAATTGGCTGAGTAAAAATTGGCGCATTTTTCTGTGCAAAAGTTAATTCTATATGTACATTAAATATGGCAATATTATTGAGATGAAAGGACAATAAATTTGAACCTGTAATGATGATTGATGGATCAATATTCAGACTTGCCGAATATGGAATAATGGACCCGATTAAATTTTCTTGATCCATATTAACCACCGTTGCTTGTGGTTGAGGCATATCATAATGCTGCCCATTAACAAACACATGATCTGCTTGACTCCATTCATAGCCACCTTGAAGGGTAAACATTAACTCTGCCTTTAATGGTAAATTACCATCAGTATCAACCACAGCATCAACAATAGGAACTTGTATCGAAAGAGGCTTATTCAATTGAGCCCTTGGCGCACAACAATTATTGGTTACATAGTTTTGTGGGCCAATATTACCATCAGAATAATTATGAACAACAACTTCAGGCGAATCATCAGCTTGTGGAGCGTCAAACCCAAAATTATCCCAATGCAATAATCCCCTAACAATGTTCTCTTTAGCTGTATTATAAGAAAAATAAGTCCATGCCACTTGCATTCTTGCCCATGGCAACCCTTGCGGCCAATTCAATTGCGCAAGACTGGCATCAACGACCAAGATGTCTTCAATAAAAATTGAGATATGAGTTTGCGATATTGCAATCCTCCAATGATGTCGGACGTTAGTTTGAGGCAATAGGTTATAGCCTCCTTGTGCATTGCTACAAAATCTCAAGTCATTTCCACAGGCTCCATTTTGATATTGGTCATCAAGCGTGAATAAAACACCCGTTTCATCAGCCATTTGTAAACCAACTGTATGCCCAGATTGTACTATGCGCAATAACCCCATAGGATCAGCTGCATTTCCACTTTCACCCAGTGAAACATGTCCAGACAAGTCTCTTTTATGTCCCCATGGTTGATCAACTGGATTAAAGTCAAGATACCAAAATTGCCGAGAGCCTTTTGCTCCATCTAAATCAAACTCAATATGACCAGTTCTGTTTGTAATATCAAATATTTTTCTGGCCCTGGAAACAGCGACGCCACGATCACATCCTCCAGTAGCAAGTAAGTTATGCCCATGAAATTGGGCATTAATGTGTTGTCCACCGGTTCCCTGAGCAACACAACCCGAATAAGCTTGATTCCACTTTAATTCATCAAAACCACCAGCAGAAGCGTTGAAATCATCAAAAAAACCATTCAACCGTTCCCTCATGCCATTAACCCTATTGGCATCATGAGCTGTTTTTATGGTCATTGATGGCAGTGACAGTTCTCCATATGCACTGATCGCATAAACTCTTGCTATGTAGATAATTCCGGGCACCAATGGCTGGAGTTGATAACTGCGGTTTACAGTAATGGCAGAATTAATAAAGCCTTCAGAAAGAGGCCCCCATTCTATCTTATAGCCATATATACCCAATTGTTTCTCTTGATCGAAAGCGGGATCATCATGATTAATCCAACTGTATGAATTCCAAGCAATGATGGCATTATAATCATCACCAGGCACATAACCAAGTTCATCTGAGTTTAATATGACAGGCTGTGGTACTGAAGGCAATTGAAAACCATTACTAAAAATTACTGTTTCAATGATCGGAATTTCTTGTTTCGATAACACACTTGAACTGAATACCAACAATAAAAGACAAGCCATTAAACCAATTGTCTTATATTTTTCATTCAACTTAAAGAAGTTAAAATACAACTGTTGCTTTATTTTCATATGATTTGAGAAAGTAATCAATCAATCCATAATATACTATAAGTGGTAAAAATTTCCTGTGACCTGTATTCAATTTAAAACACTGAATTGAGAAAAGAGTAAATAAAAATGAAAAAAATATTGGGAACTCATGAGCTTTGACGGATTATGTCAACTTCATCAATGTGAATTCAGCTCATCATGACAACAGTAAAAGCACCGCAACTGCAAGGAAAACACAAATAGACAACCAATTAATGGCCAAATTGTATTGAGGGTTGTTCAGAATTTTTTCACTGCCTTTTGCACCTATCCAAGCAATGATAGAAAAGGCCACAAGGGTTACAACAATAAATAAACCACCTAACATTATCAACCTTATCTGGTACCCTACCGTTGCCAAATCTGCAAATTGAGGAAAAAAGGCCAAAAAGAACAACAACACTTTTGGGTTGCTGATGTTCATTATAAAACCACGAATGAAAAAGTTATGTTTGTTTTGATCAACAGTCAATTGAATGGTATCTTTTCTGTGTAGGTAACTCTTATATGCCAACCATAAAAGATAAAAAGCAGCGAAATATTTTAGAATCAATAAACCGTATTTAGATTGACTAACCAAGGTAGAAACCCCCAGAACAATCAGTAAAGTGTGAAGAACAACTCCTGTACATAGACCCAATATAAATCGAAAAGCAGTCCTAAAGCCGTGACCTAGGCTAGTCACAAGCACAAAAATATTGTCTGGCCCAGGAGTAAAAGCCAGTATAGTAGAGGCCAATAAAAAGGCCAATGCGTCAGATATTGACAAGGTTATTTTTCTATCTTGTCAACATGTTCACCTAACAACTCCCATAATGGAATTTGTTTTTCTTCTGGTATTTTTATAAATTTAAGGGCCACTCCCTCATCACTGATTCTGGTCACTTCTGCTTCAACATGAAGATTAAATTCTTCATTGAGTATAATTTCTAAAACACAGAAATCATTCAATTGAAGGTTAATATCACTGTTTTCATCGTATTTCAATAGAATACCTGATGCAGAGATGTTCTTGACTTCCATGACAATAGACTGTCCTTTCATTACCAAGAAACATGATGTGGTGATGGGCTTTCGGGCATACCTAATTTTGCTATTTGCATTCATAAATTTGTCTCTAATATCTCCAGCACTGTTCATAATATTCAATTATACCTCTTATAATTGTTTATATTTCAGGCCGCATGTATGGAAATAATAACACATCTCTGATAGAAGTTGAATTGGTTAGCAACATAACTAATCGATCTATACCAATTCCTTCACCTGCTGTTGGGGGCATACCATATTCTAAAGCTCGAATATAATCTGCATCAAAATGCATTGCTTCATCATCACCAGCCTCTTTGTTAAGCACTTGTTCTTTAAAACGTTGTTCTTGATCTTCCGGGTCATTTAATTCAGAAAACCCATTGGCAATTTCATTTCCAGCGACGAATAATTCAAATCTGTCCGTATAATTTGGATTGTTATCGTTTCTTCTTGATAAAGGCGATATTTCAGTCGGATACTCAATAACAAAAGTCGGCTGTATTAATTTCGACTCTGCCGTTTCCTCAAATATTTCCGTCAAAAGTTTGCCTTGCCCCCAATTTTTCTCTGTGTGAATACCCAAACGCTTACAGTGTTTAGCTAATGCATCACGGTTATCACATTCTTCTTCAGAGATTTCAGGATTATATTTTTTGACCAAATCTTTCATACTGATGCGTAAAAACTGACCAGAAAAATCAAGCTCATGTTCGCCATATGTCACTGTTGTACTTCCAGTTGCCACTTGTGCTAATTCAGTAAACAACTCTTCAGTTAAATCCATTAATTCATTGTAATCAGCATAAGCCCAATAGAATTCCATCATGGTAAATTCTGGGTTATGCTTAGTTGAAACGCCTTCATTTCTAAAATTACGATTAATCTCATAGACCCTTTCAAAGCCACCAACAACCAAACGTTTTAAAAACAGTTCAGGAGCGACCCTCAAGTACAACGGGATATTCAATGCATTGTGATGAGTTTCAAATGGTTTTGCTGCTGCACCACCTGGAATAACATGCATCATTGGCGTTTCTACTTCTAAAAATGCTTTTTTCTCCATAAACTGTCGAGTATGTGCAATGATCATGGAACGCGTTCTAAAAGTATCGCGACTGTCATTGTTCATGATTAAATCGACGTATCTTTGACGATACCGAGTTTCTTGATCAGTTAAACCGTGAAATTTTTCAGGTAAAGGTC
Source organism: uncultured Alcanivoracaceae bacterium (assembly GCA_964352735.1). GTDB lineage: Bacteria > Pseudomonadota > Gammaproteobacteria > Xanthomonadales > Marinicellaceae > NORP309. The sequence continues at coordinate 29,923 of CAYGTC010000033.1, forward strand.
TTAATGATTTGGTAATCAATCTGATCTCAGATACTTTGACAGAAAGTTCTCCAGTTTTGGTTTTAAACAATACACCAATACCAGCAACAATGTCTCCGATATCCCATGTTTTGTATTCAGCAAAATTTTGTTCATCCAATTTTTTCTGCATCACATACAATTGAATGGTATCCGAGGTATCTTTTATTACCACAAAACTCGATTTACCAAAGTCCCTAACACTCATCATTCTACCAACCACAGACACTTCAACAGCAAGGTCAGCCAAAGCTTCCTTTTCTGTTTCAGCATATTCTAGGTGCAATGCTTTGGCCTCATGCGTTCGTCTGAAATCATTAGGAAAAGCGATGCCTTTTTCATCGCGAATGGCTTGTAACTTTTGTCGTCTTTCAGTGATCAAGTGGTTTTCATCTGACATGAGGGTGTTTCCTGATTTTATTTTTATTTGAAAGTTTAATTCTATAGTTGTTGCCCAACAGTGGCAATAATAATTGACTGTTATTTAAAGTTTTTTACCAGTTGTCAGTAAAATAAATAACAGTCAAATTTTTAATCAGCGGTGTATAAGTATTGACTGAGTTGATCTGTTATAGACCTTGTTTAAGACTCGCTTCTATGAATTTGTCCAAATCACCATCCAATACGGATTGTGTGCTGGTGTTTTCTACCCCAGTGCGTAAATCCTTAATACGAGATTGGTCTAATACATAAGAACGTATTTGTGACCCCCAACCAATGTCTGATTTAGAATCCTCAGTACTTTGAGAGTCTTCACGTCGTTTCATCATTTCCAACTCATATAACTTAGCCTTCAACTGTTTCATAGCCGTTGCTTTATTTTTATGTTGAGAACGGTCATTTTGACATTGCACAACAGTATTGGTTGGTAAATGAGTAATACGAACAGCTGATTCTGTTCTATTAACATGTTGACCACCAGCACCAGATGCACGGTAAACATCAATACGCAAATCGGCTGGATTAATTTCAATATCTACATCATCATCTATTTCTGGCGAAACAAATACCGCTGCGAAACTGGTGTGTCTTTTATTACTTGAATCAAATGGCGACTTTCTGACCAATCGATGAACACCAATTTCGGTCCGCAACCAACCATAGGCATACTCACCATCGACTTTTATTGTGGCAGATTTAATCCCGGCAACATCTCCAGCAGAACACTCAATCAAGTCTGTTTTAAAGCCTTTCTTTTCACACCAACGCAGATACATTCGCAAAATCATTTCTGCCCAATCTTGAGCTTCTGTACCACCTGACCCAGACTGAATGTCAATAAATGCATTATTTGGGTCCATATCATGAGAAAACATTTTTTTGAATTCAAGTTGTTCAAGTGTTTTTTGTAATTGAGCTAAATCCTGTATGACACTGGCAAAAGTGTCTTCGTCATTGTCCATTTCAGCCATTTCCAAGAATTCTTGGGCATCTGTAATGCCTGTTTCCAATTCGTCTATGGTTGAGATAATGTCTTCTAGTTTGGATCTGATTTTACCCAATTCTTGGGCATGTTCAGGTTTGTTCCATACATCAGGATCTTCTAATTCAAGGCTGACTTCTTCTAACTTTTCTTTCTTGACATCATAGTCAAAGAAACCTCCTGAGTTCGGAGGTTCTTAAACCAAAATCTTTGAGTTGTGCATGTTGCGCAGCAGTTTCCATGCTATCTTCCCTCTTTCAATAACTTTTGCCTTAACTCCCAACGCTCTTGTGCATCAATCGTCATTGTGGCAATGGGTCTTGCCATCAATCTTTTCAGGCCAATTTCTTCATCGGTCTCTTCACAGTAACCATAGTCGCCTTCTTGAATACGTATCAGCGTTTTGCGAATTTTCGATAACAGTTTTCTGTAACGGTCTCTGGTTCTGAGCTCTAAGGTGTTTTCAGTTTCACGAGATGCGCGCTCAGCGTCATCACCGATGTCGCGGACTTCTCCTTGTAAATTATTGATGGTTTCCTGAGACTCTAAAATGAGTTCCTCTTGCCATTGAACCAATAATCTTCTGAAGTATTCTATGTGTTCATCACACATGTATTCTTCGCTGTCTGACGGAATGTAACCTTCCTCTAGCTCAAGTTCTGGTTCATAACCTTTGGGCAAATCATTAATGCTTCTTTCTGACATTAAATTCTCCTATGTATTTATATGACATAAATCCCATGATAAACTGGAATTTAACACTTAAATTAGAATTCATTCTATTTTATTTAAGTGGTGAAATTGTTTTTAACAGTAGATAGAAAACTTCACCTGTTTTTTGGGCGCCTATTTATAACTCATAGCGCGATCAAGAGCAATAAAAAAGCACAATTATAAAGAAATAAACATGAAATTCATCGTTATTCAATTATTAAAAGCATACAAATATTTTATCAGTCCTATGCTTGGTCATCATTGCCGCTTTTATCCGAGTTGCTCACAATACATGATGATTGCAGTACAACGTTTTGGCGTCATCAAAGGCATTGCGATGGGAATCAAGCGACTCAGCCGTTGCCACCCTGGCTGTGAAGGTGGTGTTGATCATGTACCAGAGGTCGATCAAAACGCTACTAAGCACTAGTTATGACCAATTCACATTTATTTGGTTCAACCAGATTTTTTAAAGTTTAAAAAAACCATAGAGATCTCTCAGAATTACCAACTATGAACAAACTTATAGACTTCAATAGACATGACATGATTTATGGTTAATAATGTTCGGCTTTTTAAGTCTTCAGAAACAATACTGATTCCGCAACAATTTACCTTGAGAATATATTTTAGAGGTTTTTGTTAACTTTTAGAGGTTTACCCTTCATGCTGTTCAATTCGATTACCTTTATCATATTTTTCATTTATGCGTTAATGGTGCATTACTCAGGATTATCGTGGCAGCACAAGAAAAGCCATTTATTGTTTTGCAGCTATCTTTTTTATGCCGCATGGAATCCTCCTTTTGTATTATTGTTGCTTTTATCCACCGTGGTAGATTGGCATTTAGCCAAGAAAATGTATCACATCAAAGAACCCAAAAAACGAAAACAGTGGCTATGGTTAAGCCTACTATTTAACTTGAGTTTATTGTCATTCTTTAAATACAGTACTTTTTTGCTGGAGAACTTCCATGATTTGTTACAACTGTTATCTATTGATTTAAAACTACCTGAATCAAATATCATCCTGCCAATGGGTATTTCTTTTTATACTTTTCAAACGCTGTCTTACACCATTGATGTTTATCATAAAAAATTAAAACCTCACCACAGTTTTAAAGATTATGCATTATTTGTCAGTTTTTTCCCTCAGCTTGTGGCTGGTCCAATTATCAGAGCCAAACATTTTTTACCACAACTCAACCAACAAAACACTATAGGCTTTGCCACTTTCTCCTTGGGTTTGAGCCTATTTATTATAGGGTTATTTGAAAAAACCGTGTTGGCCGATGCCCTTTTTGCGCCACTAGTTGATCAAGTATTTGCCACTCAGGCCGAACCCAATGCCACCTCTGCTTGGCTGGGTGCTGTATTTTTTTATGGTCAAATATTTTGTGATTTCAGTGGTTATTCCTTGTGTGCAATTGGCACAGCAATGTGTTTAGGTTTCCATTTTCCATTTAATTTTCAATCGCCTTTCTCTGCCATTGGTTTTTCTGATTTTTGGAGAAGGTGGCATATTTCTTTATCCTCATGGTTAAGAGATTACTTATACATTCCTTTAGGAGGCAATCGATATGGCAAATTTAATACATTGAGAAACCTGATGATAACCATGTTATTGGGCGGTCTCTGGCATGGGGCTGCCTGGACATTTATACTATGGGGGTTGATTCATGGTCTTTATCTGATGGTTGAGAGATCACTCAAAAACTTACCTTTCTCTATTATGCTAGCCAAATTGCGTTCTGTTAATATTGTAATGATGTTTATTACTTTCTTACTCATCATGTTGTCTTTTGTGGTTTTTCGTGCCGAGAGTATTTCACAAATACACAACATGATGAATGTTATGTTCACCGGCAATGGTGGCACCCATATTATTGCATGGAATTTATGGACCCAATTTGTCATGGTTGCATTTGTTCTATTATTCTTGATTCAATGGGTGTTCAAGAATCGTACTATAACCGAAGTATTGGCTAATACACCTGTCATATTTCGCGGTATATTCCTTGCTACATGTCTGATTCTTATTATTATTGCTTCTGGAAACTCGAATGCCTTTATTTATTTCCAATTCTGATCGACATAACAAAGCTACCTGGGCAGTAACCTGGGCGCTTGTCATTGGCATTTTCTTGTTATTCATGGTCACTTATGAAAGTTTTCTCAAGCATAAAGGTTTTGTTCCATCAGTCACTGACAACAAGAAACTGTGGTCTTATTATCGCTCTAAAACAATTGGCGGCCCTAATAAATTGGCCATCATTGGAGCATCAAGAAGTCAACTAAACCTCAACATCCCCTATTTAAAGAAACAATTAAACAATTACGATATCTTACAATTAAGCATAAATGCCCAATATCCCATGGCAACGTTGGCAGCTCTGGCAAATGATGCTGAATTTACTGGGGTTGTGTTGATGTCAATGAATGCTCAGGCTTTAGAGAGTAACTACTTATCCATGCAACAAGCCTATAATGATTATTACCAAGGTTCACCTTCTTTTGAGAAATTATTTAATGCTTATATAACAGCACAATGTGAATCTTACTTCAGATTTTTACATCCATCTCTTGGCATAAAAAAAATCATCAACTATTATGACAGGCATAAAAAATTGCCTCAACCAACTTATACAACGGCCAATTTAGACCGTTCTATTTCTGCCAACTACAAATTAGCTGATACCAAACAATTGCTGCAGTTTTTTTACCATGGCAAACAAAAAAATTACCAAGATGACCCGCCAACTCCATTTGAGCTGTGGCAAAACAACATACCTTTGTTAAAAAACTACATAAACAGCATTGAACAAAGAGGCGGCCGCGTTATTCTATTCAGATTTCCCACCGACAAAGGTCATTGGCAATTGGATGAGCAATACTACCCAAGAACAGATTATTGGAACAAAATCAGCAACGACCCTCACATTACAGCAATACATTTCAATGATATTAATGGTATGAGAGACTTTGATTTACCAGACAGCTCACATATTGACCAAAGTCAAACGCAAGCTTTTACTGAATTGTTATTGCGTTATTTGATGGATAATGAATTGATCACACCTTAAATGACCCAATTTCTCGACCTGATGCAAAAGTGATGCTTTTATTGATCAAGAATCAACGCTGTTATTTTAATTTGATTTTTGTTGATAATTACCATTAAGAATCTCCATTAACTGTGATGTTTTATGCCAATGCAAACCACAAACAAATCGCGGGATATTCCACAAATGACTGGTTGGGGTGACGTATGAATCGTCACACGAAAATGCAGCTAAGATTTTATTTTGTCGATGAGGCAAATATTCATCAGTTAAATACTCATTATAATGACCGTATGGGTAAGCAAATAAACTGACATTTTTGCCGCTGATAGTGCTTTCAATAAAAGTCGTCGCCTGACCAATCTGAGCATCGGCTTCAGCAAAAGTATCAACGAATTTAAAATCCCCTTTGATGTTATTTTTTTGTTGTACTCTTGGGAGTGTCATATGAACATGATCCCATGAGTGGTTTTCAATGCTGATCAAACCACTTTCCTCAACGATGTTCCACCATTGGTGACCCCAAATTTCATGGCCTGCCAAACAAGTATCTTGCAATATAACCCTATCTTGTGGTGAAGCAATGACAAATGATGTCGCGTGAATATCAGATTTGTATGATTGCATCAAGGAGTAAAATGAAGGTTGAAAACCATGTGTCGGATGATGCCAATCTAGATAATCCAGCTCACACCCATCATCAAAGGTTAATGCCACGTATTTTTGTGACGGGTCCAATGATAATTTCCCTTTTAACCATTCAACCAGCTTGTGGGCAGAAATAATCTTTATATTTTCAGAAGCAAAAATCTCCAAATCCGCAGCAAAAGCTACGTGGTCATTATTGTGGTAATCGTTTCCATCGATATTGGTTGAATGATAAGTTAAAATTGGAATTTTCATGACCCATACCCATAATGTGTGATCCATTGTGATAACTGGTTATTGACAGCAGCGATTTCGAAATCCTCAAGCAATTCAAGGTATCGATTTTGGGCTGTGTTTACGCATCTAGCGGCTTCGCTCATATCAAAAGAATCTTCTTGTAAAAATTCCAGTAAATGGGTCATTTCTTTTATTGGTTCTTCTGTCAGATCTTCATATTTTATTTCATAGAGGTCATCTGCCAGAATCGGTTTGAGAACATTAATGATCATAATTGACTCTTTCCAAAAGTTTATTGCGGCACTCAAATTTTGTGGCAACATCACTTTACCCTCTTTAAGACTAGAAATCACATTCAATGGATTTCTGACAATATGGATGATCTTGGCTTTCGGGAAATAGGCCCTGATCAAAGGCAAGCCATAAACATTTTGTGGTGTTTTATCAAAAAATCGCTTGGCCGTGCTTTGTTGAGTTGAGGCAAACAACTGTAAATAATTCAACATAAACTCTTTTTTGTCAGCAGAATGCTTAAGAACGGAATTAAAATCTTCCTCGCCAACACCATCAATTTGGCGATGAACTTTTAATGTGTCGTTCTCTTTATTGACATAGCAATAATCATCAGATGCAAATGGCTCTGCCCATCGGAACATATGTGTCTCTTCAGGGCACCCCAAATTGGGATGAGCTTTTAACAAATCCCTCAATAAAGTTGTGCCAGATCTAACACTGCCTAAAATAAAAAAGACATTCTCTTCATTCATTGGTTTGCTCCATTAATAACCCATGACTTTGTCGCCAAAAATACCACTGCTCTGGGCTTTTCAACAGTAACTGTTCAAAAAAATTCGACAATTCATCCATTAAAACAGCTTGTGATTCAGTGCTTTTCAATGGTTTCACACATAATGTTTTAATCCCTGTATCAAAGTCCATCATAACGTAATACAAATGAAAAGGTGTTTTGTGTTGACAAATCAAATGAATGAACCCGCTGGCCACCTTATATGTTCTATCAAATACCTTTAAATAATATTGGGTTTCTTTATCAAATTGTGGTGCATCAAATAAGATGATGGGTACACCACCATCAGATAAAGTTTGTTTGATTTTTCTAAAACCACCACCTGTTGTAATCGCCACACTCCCTGACATGCGATCAAGGTGTTTGGTTCTTGCTTTTCTATACAATCTCTCCATAAAACTCTGAAAAACAAAATCCACTTGTGGTTCAGTATATACGAAATAAGGCTTCATATCACAGATTTTTAAATCAAGTAAAGACACGTAACCTGGTCCCCAATGCGGACTAAGCGCCATAAAATTTTGTTTTTGGCTCCATTGCCCATCTCTGTTGAGCATTTTTAGCATTTTTTTCGGTCTATAGCGAGCCAACCAAAAATCAGCGATGTCAGTCAAATATAGTAATTTGACATGGGTTCTCCAAGTCTTTTCATCAACAACATTTTCTAGTACCTGTCTGGCAGGAACATAAGAGCCATTGCAGTATTTATTATAGAGTGCAGTGGAAGCGCAGATAAATTTAAAAATAGGAAAATAGATAGACCGAGGCAAAAACAACACCAATAGAGGGATCAAGTAAAATTCCCACAAATTTTTTAGCTCTCTAAGTAGATAATGTATAATTTTCACAGTTAGTCTCAGTCTATTTTATGATGATTCAAATCAAATGATCACTTTGTCAATACATGATTTATCTTTTGCGGCCAATATCAATTGATGTGATGGTCTGATTTTAAATTGATGACCCAATTTTAAATTGGAAATAATGCCTTCTTGTTCATGGTGAATATAAATCCGAGCTTTACCTTTACCATAAGTTTCCAACAATTCATTCAATTGCCTTGAGAATTGGTCATAATCTACTGTCGAGGTGATGAACCCTATTTTTGTGCAGTAAGTTGCTATGGCCTCATCAAGGGTCAATACATTTTTACCTTTGATGATGAACTTATTGGAGAAATTATCTATCCCTGCCTCTCCTTCTATCACAACAATGTGATCTTTGAGCATTTTTTCTTGGTTTTCAAAAAATGTGTCTTTAAAAAAAGATGCCTCAATTTCATCATCTTGATCAACAATCACCATACTGGCTGCATTTTCATTCCTTATCCTGACACTGTTTATCAAGCCTCCGACCAATACTGGTTGTCCATTGAAAAACCGCCGTTTTTGGTCATCTTCTTCTTTGGCCGCTGATTCCTCTGGTCGCAAGGCCAATACTTTAGTGATGCTATGACTGGTCACGGTCTTTAAAAATGACTGAACACTTGCAACAGGGTGACCGGACATAAAGTGGCCAATCATATCGCGTTCATGGAACAAACGTTGGTGCGCTTCGTATTCATCAATATTGGGTAACGGCATGGGCATCTCATTGCCTGTGCTTAGAGACATGGCTCCAAACAAATCCACTTGTCCGGCATCTTCATCCTTGTTTTTCTGCAATGCCGCTTTGATGACCCCTTCCATACCTTGCATCAGTGATTTTCTGTTGTGATGAAGTTTGTCAAAAGCACCTGAAAGAATCAAGGCTTCCAGTGTTCTTTTATTGGCTTTGTGTAGATCCACTCTGACACAAAAATCATAAATTGAAGTAAAAGGTCCATGATTGGCTCGTTCTTCCATGAGGTTTTCGATCGCCCCTTTCCCTACCCCTTTAATCGCTCCCAACCCATAGACAATCTCAACACCATCTCCAGCTTTGAAATAGTAATCAGACTGGTTGACATCTGGCATCAAAATGGCAATGTTCATTGATTTAACATCTCGGATCAAGTGCACCACTTTTTCAGTATTGTCCATATCAGCAGAAAGGACTGATGCCATGAATTCAACAGGATAATGCGCCTTAAGCCATGCCGTCTGGTAGGCCACCAATGCATAGGCAGCTGAATGAGATTTATTAAAACCATAGCCTGCAAAGGTTTCAATCAAACTAAAAATGTGTGCCGCCAAATCACCATCGACATCATTGGCCACAGCACCATCCACAAAAACCTTACGTTGTTGTTCCATGACTTCGAGGATTTTTTTACCCATGGCTTTACGTAAAATATCAGCTGCACCTAAAGAATAGCCTGAAAGCACCTGAGCAATTTTCATGACCTGTTCTTGGTATAAAATAACGCCATAGGTTGGTTTTAATATGTCCTCTATGTCATCATGCAAATAATCCGGTTCCAAACGACCATGTTTGCATTCAACGTATGTGTCAACCATTCCAGAATCCAAAGGACCAGGACGATATAGCGCAACCAATGCAATGATTTCTGCAAAAGAGTCTGGAATCAAACGCCCGATCAACTCTTTCATACCATTGGATTCTAATTGAAATACAGCGGTAGTTTGGCAGCTCTTTAACAATTCAAAAGTCGCCTCATCATCTAACGGTATTTGACTGATATCCAAGGGCTCTTTTAGGTTTTTATTGCTCTTGTTGATGGCCTGAACAGCATTATCTACAATGGTCAAAGTACGTAAACCCAAAAAGTCAAATTTAACTAAACCAATGGTTTCCACATCATCTTTATCGTATTGACTCAATATCCCATCAGAAAGCTCATCTTTATAAACCGGGCAAAAATCACTCAGCTTACTGGGCGCAATGACCACTCCACCCGCATGTTTACCAGTATTTCTGATCAGTCCTTCCAATTGAAGCGCCATTTCTAATAGTTCATCGGCTTCATCATCACTTTCTTTTTTCTGGCTCAACTCTGGAGATTCTTTCAAAGCTTTGGTTAAGGTAATACCCAAATCATTAGGAATCAATTTTGCAATTCCATCAACTACTGGATAGGGGTATCCCAATACTCGCCCAACATCTCTGACCACAGCCTTGGCACTCATGGTACCGAAAGTGATGATTTGACTGACTTGATTACTGCCATAGGTTCTGATCACATAATCAATCACTTCATCTCGCCTATCCATACAAAAATCGACATCAAAGTCAGGCATAGAAACACGTTCAGGGTTCAAAAACCGTTCAAACAGCAATTCATATTCAAGTGGGTCCAAATCTGTAATTTTCATCACATAAGCCACAAGTGAACCGGCACCTGAACCACGACCGGGGCCTACTGGAATGCTGTTTTTCTTCGACCAGTTGATAAAATCTGCAACGATGAGAAAGTAACCTGGGAAACCCATTTGAAGAATAATATCAACTTCAAATTTCAATCTTTCATAGTACTTCTCTTCGCTGAATTGAAGTGCGGCGCCTTTCTTTTTAATGTATTCAGCCAATAATTCATTGTTAATACGCCTAAAATACTGATCCTCGGTTTCACCTTCGGGTATGGGAAAAGCTGGTAAAAAATATTCTCCCAATTCAAACCTAAAATTACAACGTTTGGCTATTTCAGCAGTATTGGCAATGGCCTCAGGAAGGTCTTTAAATTTGGCCTGCATTTGCTCTGGGGTGGTGAGGAATTGCTCACGCATATAAACTTTTTCACGACTCGGATCAGCAACAATTCTGCCTTGATTGATACATACCCGTGCCTCATGGGCATTGAAATCTTCTGCACTGATAAAACGCGCATCATTGGTGGCCACCAATGGAATTTGATGATGTGCCGATAGATAAATACACGCATCATTATGGAGTTGTTCCTGAGGGCGGTCCACCCTAGCAATACTCAAGTAATATCTGTCAGAAAATACCCTTACCCAATGATCCAGTTTTTCTGATGCTTTCTGCATTTTTTTATCAAGGATCAATCGGCCAATATCGCCACGCAGATTACAACTGATGGCAATCAATCCCTCATGGTGTTCTTCAATCCATGATTCTCTCAACATGGGTCGGCCTTTGTAATAACCCTTTTGATGTGCCAAGGAAATTAACTCACTCAAGTTCAAATAACCTTGCTTGTTGATGCACAAAAAGCTGAATGCATAAACATGGTTGTCGTTGTCTTCATCCAATACCAGTACTTCTGCGCCTAAAATCGGTTTAATGCCTGCTGCATTAGCCGCTTTATAAAATTTTAAAGCCGCGTACATGTTATTGAAGTCAGTGATACCAACCGCTGGCGATTGAGACGATTTAAGCGCTTCCATCACTTGTGGAATACGGAGTGTAGAATCAATGACAGAGTACTCTGTGTGCACATTTAAGTGAATAAATTCAGTGGTCATTGACCAAACATCTCCATTTGTAGCAGTTTCTGGATGGGCGCATAGGTTTTCCTGTGGTGCTCACAGGGGCCATGCTTTTGTAATTGTTGTAAATGATATTTTGTTCCATAGCCTTTGTGTTGATCAAAACCATATTGAGGGTATTGCTCATGTAATGTCAGCATTAATCGATCTCTGGCATTTTTTGCTAATATAGATGCGGCAGAAATTTCCGCTATTTTACCATCTCCACCAATAATTGCCTGAGCAGGATGGGAAAATTCAGGACATTTATTTCCATCTACTAAGATTTCATCAAAGTCACAGGTAATATTTTTCACAGCTTGTTGCATGCCAAGTAAACTGGCTTGCAAAATATTGATCTCTTCTATTTGTTCTACACTGATGTGCACAACACTATAAGCCAAAGCATTCTCAATGATCCATGGTTCTAGTTTATTGCGTTTGGATTCTGACAGTTTTTTTGAATCATCCAATTCTGGACGGCGTTTTTTTAAAACCACAGCTGCAACAGTTACTGGACCCGCTAACGGCCCTCTGCCAGCTTCATCAACCCCAACAATGACTTTCATGATGTAATGAACCTGTTAACTACTGTGGCTGCGCAATGTTGTCCAGCCAAAAGATTTTTATGCATATCAGTAAAAGCATTGAGTATGTTGTGCTGTTTTTCAGGATCCATCAATTCACATAAGGATTGATAGAGGTTATCAGGTGTCATGTTTTTTTGTAACAGTTCCGGAACAATAAAACCACCATACAACACATTGGGCAATGAGTAATAAGGCAACAACATCATATTAAATGATTTAACAATGAAATGTGTTATGGCAGATATCTGATAGCCAACCACCATTGGTGTTTTGCACAGCATCGCTTCTAACGCGACAGTGCCAGAGGCTAAAATGGCCAAATCTGCTGCTTTTAATACGGCTGTTGCATCATCATAAATCTCAACAGACAACCCATAACGGTCTGCACACGTTTGTATGTAATCGATTTTTTCTTTACTGGTATTTGCAGAAATAACCTGCCAGTTGAGGTCATCATTTTTCAGTTTTAATGCGGTTTTGATGAATGTTTCTGTGTGAGACTTTAGCTCATTACTACGAGAACCAGGCAAAATAGCCAAAACTTTACTGTTGGCATCCACATCAAGCGCTTTTTTGGCTGCTTTTTTATCAATGATGATATCAATATTTTCAGCCAGCGGATGACCTACGAACTCAGCTTGACCGCCAACTTTATGATAGTATTTGGGTTCAAAAGGAAAAAGTGTCAAAACCAAATCGGTTAGTTGACTGATTTTTACCGCCCTTTTGGGTCGCCAGGCCCAAATTGATGGACTGACATAATGAATGATTTTGATGCCATGTTTTTTGAGTTGTTTTTCTATGGGAAAATTCAGATCAGGTGCATCAATACCAATAAAATAGTCAGGTTTGGCTTCAATGATGGTTTTAATGATGTGTTTTCTTAATTTCAACAATTGAGGCAATTTTTTCAATACTTCTGCAATGCCCATGATGGCAAAAGACTTGTTAGAACAAATCAAGTCCATCCCTTGAGAGTGCATCTTTTGTCCACCAACACCAATGTAACTGATGTTGGCATTGATTTTGTTTAAATCATGAATCAGATGAGCGCCCAATAAATCACCTGAGTCCTCTCCAGCTACCATGGCAATTTTAATATGGCTTTCACTCATTCACGTTTCAACTTTATTGTTTTAAAAAAAAGCTTACTTTAACCGATGTTGTGCTATTTGTCCGCACAACCAGTGTTGATTTTATCAAACTTTTAATCTTTATGTCACCTCAGCTTAACTATATGACAAAACAAGAAATGGAGGAAATTTGCCTGATTGAGTTTCAAATTGCTGGTAATAGTTGATAAGAGCTTAATATTGACAAGTAGTAATAAAAAATTGGTAGATTTAATCATTTTTTATTCGTTATCATATCTAGCTCGGATATTTCATCAAATCGGTAAAAAAATCGATTTTATCTATGAAAAACATTGAGTTAGACGATTTTATTAAAAAGACACTTTGTACCTGAATAGTTTTATGAAAAAATATTCGAGTCAAGTGTGTTTTTATTGTATTGACACAAGCATTTGAGATAACGCATTCTGACTTGAGATCGCAGGCAGTTGATAGACTTGACATCATCAATGAGCGGATATACCATGCATGTTTTTATCAAAGCATCAGAGTCATCTGATCTACTTGGAGACATTCATGGGCAAGATTTTACTCATCATCAACTTAAGAACACTCATCATTACGATTTTGTCAGTGGCAGCCACTTATTTATGTATCAGGTATCAAATCACAGCCAACTATCCCCTTACTCTGATTGCCACAGCTATTATTTTCCCCATTGTTTTTTCTATTAATGGCGCTTACAAACGACGTGAAATTGCTTTAGGCAAATATGGCGCCTTAAAGGCTCAAGGCAAAGCCATCTATTTTGCCACCAGAGATTGGCTAGAAAACCCATCACAACAGACCATAGATAAGTCACGTAAATTGTTAACTGATTTGCTCAATGCTTGCAAAACTTTGTTCACCAATGATTTCGATAAGGCTCGTGAAAATGAAGAAGTGGTTTATAAAGCTTTTTCAGAGTTATCGCGATTCATTAAAAATGATCTCAGAGGCAATGGTTTGGCCACTGGCGAAGTGTCTCGCTGTAATCAATACATGAGTAAAATGTTGATCTCTTTTGAGGATGCCAAACACATTTATCAATACCGCACACCACGAACCCTGAAAACATTCAGCACTTTGTTCATTACAGTACTGCCAATTCTTTATGGGCCATATTTTGCCCACATAGCAGCTGGATATTCACCTTATGTTACTTATGTGATGCCTGTATTATTTTCACTGGTGTTGGTCAGTTTATCTAATATCCAAGGCCATTTGGAGAACCCGTTTGATGGCGTTGGCGAGGACGATATCAGTATAAATGTTGATCAGTTTGCTAAACGGCTGTATGATTAATCATGAGTATTCAGGAGAAAAATATGACAAAAAATGTTGGGATCAATTCTGTCGGGCAAATTGCTATTGCCATCAGCGACATCAAAAAATCAGTGGCCTTTTATCAGCACATATTGGGATTGGAGTTGTTATTTGAAGTTCCATCTGGTATGGCCATGTTTAATTGTGGGGGTGTCAGATTGATGCTCACCACTCAACAAGGTAAAGCAGAAGATCACCGCACTTCAGTCATTTATTACCGTGTTGATAACATCAATGAAGCGACTGAAACATTAAAAAGTAACGGTGCCGAATTCATCCAAGAACCACAATTGGTCGCCAAAATGGTTGACCATGATTTGTGGATAGGCTTTATGCGTGACCCGGATGAAAACCTGGTTGGTATTATGGCCGAATTACCAGTAGACCAAAACGATAAAGAGTAATACGGTTCACAACAACTTATTTTTTCTTATTTGATTGTGGTTTCTTTTTTGTGGCCTTTTTCTTACCGAGTTGATGCTTTGGTGCAATATTGGTTTCTGAAGTTTTGTTGGCTCGGCTTTTTAGTGGCTTTTTAGCAATCGCTTTACGCAATTGACTGCGTTCACTGACTTCAAAACCTTTTTGATGAATGCGCTTAACTTCCGTACCTATCATGCGCTCAATGCGCCTGACCATGTGTTCCTCTTCTCTACTGACAAAAGATATGGCATGACCTTGTTGACCTGCGCGACCTGTTCTGCCTATGCGATGTATATAGTCTTCGGGCAAAAATGGCAAATGGTAATTCAGTACATAATCAAGACCGACAATATCAATGCCTCTTGCTGCAACTTCTGTGGCGACAAGCACTTGTAATTTCGCTGATTTAAAATCTGACAATGCTCTGCGTCTAGCACCTTGAGTTTTGTCACCATGACAAATCGCAGCTTCTATTTTATGCTTCTTGAGCCTGATTAACAATTCATCTGCCTGTCTCTTTGTGCTGGTAAACACCAAAATCTGAAACCAATTGTATTGCTCCAATAAAGTCATGAACAAATCGATTTTGCGGCTTTCTTCAACAGGATAAAGCACATGCTGTACTGTTTCTGCCGTACTGTTTGTTTTTGTCACACGGATATCTAAATGATTTTTCAGCATTTGATGTGAAAGTTCATTCATTGCAGGAGTAGTTGTAGCGGAAAAAAGCATGGTTTGATGTTTTTTTGCTGTATGGGTGATTATTTGTGTTACATCAGCAATAAATCCCATATCCAACATTCTGTCAGCTTCATCCAATACCACATATTCAACCTGTGATAAATTGACATGATTAAGAGACAAGTGCTCAAGCAAACGAGCTGGAGTTGAAATCAAAATATCAACGCCAGTTTTTAGTTTATTACTTTGCCCAGAAACCTTTACTCCACCATATAAACCCACGACATTAATTGTGAGGAATTGTGCATAACCTTTAATGGTTTGAGCCAATTGTTCAGCCAACTCTCTGGTTGGCGTCAATACCAAAGCTTTTGGAAAAACATCACTTGATTCTGTAGCAATTTGATTCTTATCATACATTTTTTGCAAAATAGGCAATGCAAAAGCAGCCGTTTTACCTGTACCAGTTTGCGCGTTCACAAACAAATCACGTCCCTGTCGGGCAGGAATGATGGCCTTTTGTTGCACTGGTGTCATTTTTTTATAGCCACAAACATCTAAAGCTTTGAGAAGTTCGGGTGCCATGTCTAGTGATGCAAATTTCATATTTTTTCTTCAACAATGATTTGTTATATTAAAGATGATTGTCGACATAGGGAGATTAATATTTTTTAATTGAAAGCAATAAAAAAACAATATAATAATCTCCAGTCATCATCATTTATAAATAAAAGAGCTTTTCAGTTGGGTCACAATTAAAAGCTGTCAGATTATACCATTGTTAGCAATCATAATAACCATGTTAAGGGTTTATTGCATGACAGAGTACCCATTCTCATCCTTGAAGCATTGAAAAAAAACTTCAATTACCTCAGGGTGCTCATAATAAACAGAATAATAATCTGTGGTACTTTCATTAAAGTATTGACTTAATCCTGCACTGTTAAAACAGCTGTTTATTTGTGGTTCAATTATAGCATTACAATTTTTTATCATGGCTATGCATGAAACTCCTGTTTCATATTGTTTTTGCTGTTTTTATTC